>CANRWO010000039.1 GCA_947643615.1 uncultured Lachnospiraceae bacterium | reverse complement strand
TAATCTTGAAAATAAGATAAAAACGTCAAAATCTCACTGATTTATAAGATTAAGAAACTTAGTTATTATAACAATTTCTTTATCCCAATTATTTATAGAAAACTTTTCCATTACAATATTTTTTCGTTTGCGTGAGCGTAGTAAATGATTCTAGGATTATAACTCATAACAAGTTGCCAATCTTTTTTCAATTCAACATTGTGAATATAAGCCTCAAGATATTCTATAGGTTCTAAATCTCCAACAAAACAAGTTCCATTATCCAAAATCACAGATATGCTATCCTCACTATGACTTGGGGTAGATACAATTTCTCCCTCAATGCCCATATTTTCAAGAAATTCCCGACTGTTTTTACTGCTGATAATGATTGCATTATGAATATTGATAGGTTCATAATCTAACCGCTTATCTCTTCTGAAAATCTCATCTGCATAATGAATATATGGTTTCTGTGTATCTATTAACAAAAGTTTTATTCCTTGCTTCATCAATTCACTTACTAAACCAATATGGTCAGGATGATAGTGTGTAGCCAAAAAATAAGAAATATCGCTAATCCTGATATCATTTTCTTTAATTGCTTTATAAAATGCATGTAATGTCCCGGCAAAGTCAGTATCAATAAGCAAGCCATCACCCGTTTCTTGAATAAAGAATGTATTTGTATTGCCGTATTTTAATTTTTTTATCACAAAAGTCACCTCTGTAACTCTAGAGCATTCATTCTTCCCCACAGTAGTAATCAAAATACCTGTCCCTTAAAGTCTGGAAAGATCCCCTTGGCAAATATATCTTCTTGCCGATATCCATCTGAAGCTCCTGCGCATTAAAGCTTTCCACATGCTCCATATTCACAATATAAGCCACTCCGACCCTCACAAATTCCTTATAGCGCGATATCATCTCGTACAGCTCTGTCATAGTGATCCGCAGCACATATTGGGCGCTGTCCACCATATGGATATGCTGTGTTTTTCCGTTGGCTTCACAATACACAATGCTGCTCAGGGCCACACGCCTGGTTTTGCCGTCGATGCGCAAAATCAGGTACTTCCTGCGCTCTTCCTCCGCGTCCTCCAAAAAGCGGCGGAGAATGGAAAAAAGCGCCTCCTTCGCCACCGGTTTAACAAGGTACTGCGCCGCATCCACAGAAAAGGCATCCAATGCATGCTCCCTGGAGGTGGTCAGAAATACAATCTTCCCATTGACCCCCATATCGCGCAATTCCCTTGCGGCATCTATCCCCAGCTTGTCAGGCATATAAATATCCATAAAGATCAGATCCGGCACATAACCTTTCTCCCTGACTTTGTCAAGGAGCTGTCCCGCACTCTCAAACCGCTCCACCCCAAGCTCCAATCCCCCGTGTGCCTTACCATAATCATACAGCATTTGTTCCGTCTTGTCCAAGTCTGTTTTCTCGTCATCACAGAGCGCTATCAAATACATCGTCCGCACCTCTTTCGCTTCCATCTCGCACTAATTCATATATATTATGGGGATTATGACGCGGGTACATTCATGACCAGCCGGAATATAAATACACCGTTGTCATTTTTGAAATCATACTCGCCTCCATACTGCTTCGCTGTCTTGATAATGCTCAGCACCCCGATGCCTCCCGTGGCTTCCGGCTTCGGCTGGCCGTTTTTGATTTCTATTTCCGTTTTACAGGTATTGCTGCAATATATGACCAATTTGCAGTTTTTTCTCTTAATCATCAAGTGGATCAGGCATTCCCTCTCAGGCGATTCCTTCTTAACATCCATGCAACCATATATGGCATTTTCATAAGCATTTGCCAAAATCGTCACCAGGTCGGTGTTGGTGATTTTCAGATTCCTCCCCAATTCCACATCCATGGTAACCCTGATCTGCTCCCTCTCCGCCTTTCTGCTATACGCCGAGAGAATATTACTGACTGCAGTGTTGGCGCATATGTTCTTTGGGGCGCCCTCCTCCATCGCTTCCCTCTGTTCCCTTAGATACTGCAGGAGCTCCTCTGTCTGCCCTTGGCGGGCAAATTCTGCTATCACAGCGTTATGGTGCCGCAAGTCATGACGGATCCTTTTGCCGTCCTCCACCGATTCCTCCAAAAGCTCCATCTGTCTTTCCAGCAGCCTCTGGTTCATCTTCATCAGCTGGTTTTCCTTCTGGTACTCCTTCTCCCTGCCGATATGGAGATAGAGCCGAAACGCAATCATCTGCAAGGCCCCCGTCAGGAAAAAGTTCACAAATATCTGGAACAGGCGGTATGGGGTATGCTCCCCGAGATTCGGATTAAAAATAAACCCGATCCCGAACAAAATGCTGATCGTCATAATGGCGGCGCTGAAACCGTCCAGCTCATTCTCCACATAATAACTGAATCCCCTGACGGTATCCTTCACCTTCCGGTCAAGGAACAGCGCCATTACCAGCAGGAGCAATATGCGGATGATAATATCCGCCCATACATTCCTGTTAAAAAACAGGATAGAAATTTCAAGTCCCCCCACCATGAATACTGCCAACAGATAAAAGTTCAGAGCCAGCTTGTACAGGGACAGTCCGATGGGATCAGCGCTCATATATATGGCAAATACCCCAAAGCTGATATACATTACAAATGCCACTATCCTCACACAGCTTTCCCAGTCTATCACATACCAGACGCATGCCGCCGCAATCAGGACCGTTTCAAAAATGCCATAGCAGATCACCGTCTTCTTTGCATTGAACCTGGGCCGGCTCATCATGGAAAACAAAATGACAGTTCCTGTAAGACTGATTATAAACCGAATGAGCGCTATATGTACAGAACCTCCTAACATAAACCAAAGCCTCCCCCCATCTCATGTACCTGTTACAGCATTGCCCAATCCCCTTGATATCAGGCAACGCTGTACCGGCGCACCAGTTTGGAAAATCATTTCACTGATGTACGAATCTTCACACTTTAAAAGACGCAACTGTCCGGTTCAGGACACCGCTCAGCCGGGACAGCTCTTCCATCTGCCCTACCACCGCCTCGGAATTTCCGTTGGACGCCTCTGCGGAGCGTTCCATGTCCTCCATATAATCCGCAATACTGCGCACCAGCTCAGTGATCGACGCAATGGATTCGTTGATCCCGCTCATACTGGAGCTCATTTCCTGGGATGAAACACCCAGTTCGCCGGAGATAGCATTGTAAAATTCCGCATCCTTCTGATAGACTTCCGCAAGCTCGGTCATGCCCCTATAGTCATCCATCACCTTTTCATTCATAAACTTCAGAAGCTTATCGGAGCACTCTGACAGGAATTCCACGTTCCCCACCACGCTCTCCGTCACATTGCGGATCTTATCCACCGCCTGCTTTGAATTGTCCGCCAGCTGCCGTATCTCCTCGGCCACCACAGCAAAACCCTGCCCCACTTCCCCGGCCCGTGCCGCCTCTATGGAGGCGTTCAGCGCCAAAAGATTGGTCTGTGAGCTGATGGCAAGGATTTCCTCCGTCAAAGTATCGATTTCCCTCACCCGGCCGCTGTCCGTGATTGCCCTCTCCAAGTCCCCCCTTGTCCTCTGGTAAAGCTTCACGGCTTCATCGGCCGACTTCCCGGAGACCTCACGCTGTCTGCCTGCCCGTTCCATAATACCTCCGGACTGCCGGGCTGCTTCTTCCGCCTTCCTGGCCACATTCTCTATGGCTCCGCCGAGCTCCTGGCCGTTGTTCTTGATATTTTCCGCCAGCTCCCTTGCCTGTGAAGTCTGTCCCTTAACACGCCCCGCCAGCTCCGTAATGTCTGAGATATTCCGGTCCAATACCGTCATTTTCACAGACGTTTCCTCCGCAATGTTTCCGATCTTTTCCGCCTCCTGCTTGGTGTTCAGGATGATTTCCCGGATCTGCTGCTTTACCTCCACTGTAGCGGTACGGATCTGTTCTGTCTCGTTTTTATACTGTTCCGGGATTCCTTTTGGACTGACCGTGTTTTCAGAGAAATCCCCTGAGGCAAACTGCTTCAGCACCTGAATGGGCGCAAGCATCCTTCCGATCAGGCCGGCCATGAATAATACCACAAAAACGATGATCACAAGGGCAATGGCTGCCGCTACCATAATCATCGCCGTAAGGGAACTCCACACATTCGCCGCAGGCACTACCACTCCCAGTTTCCAGGCGCTGCCAAGGATCTCCGCCGCCGCAAAATAGCATTCACTGCCGTCATAATCCGCAAGCTTTACCACACGGTTCTCCGTCCCTTCCATGATTCCCTGCAGTCCGGGCATGATATCCGACACTGCCACCGCCGTATTTTCGGTGGGTTCAAAGTCCTTATTCTCATGGGCCACATATTGTCCGCTGCTGTCCGCCAGAAAACCGTACACCCCCGGGGCATAGCTGATGCTTCCCGTGAGATCCGTCACCGTGCCCAATGTCACGTCCAGGCCGATGACGCCCGCAAGCTCACCTTCTATGTATACCGGCGCCGCGATGGTAGTACACATCTGTCCCGTCACCACGTCCCAGTACGGGTCCGTCACGATCACATCGCCTTTTTCTGCCGCCTGCTGATACCATCCGCGCTCCACCGGATCATAGCCGGGCGGAATGGCCGCCTCCCTGTTGGACTGGATGAACCTGCCGTCCTTCGTCCCGCAGTACAGATTCAGGAGTTCCGTCCTGCCTGCCGCATGGATATCCACTACCGCCTGGGCAAATTCCGTGTCCGTGTTTCCTCCTGCCTGGACGCTGGATGCAGTTCCCGACGCCAGCATCTTCTCGTTTTCGATCCAGGTATTGATTTCCTCTGCGTATTTGTCCGCATTCAGCTGCAGCGCCTCCTTCTGTTCCTGGATCATCCTCCTGCCCGCAACGGCCACGATTCCCGCCGTAGTCAGCAGGATACTCGCCACCACGATGCCAGTCACACTGGCTGTCAGCCTGCCCTTAATTGTTTTTAACACGACTATATACCTCGATTCCTTAGGATAAAATACACTATATGAATCATATTACTTTATAGTCGAAAATCGAATAACTTTGGCACGGTTTGCATTTTTTAGGGTATACATTGCACAAAAGGGCCAAATCGGTCGAATATACCCGATTTGGCCCCTTATGGCTCAAAATCTTTTTTTATTTTTCAGCTCCTCATACAGCAGGCAGTAATTGCCGTACCGCATTTGGCTGATCCTGCCCTCTGCCACCGCATCCTTGATGCCGCAGACAGGCTCGTTAATATGGGCGCATCCCCCGAAACGGCAGTATTTTTCATACTCCGCAAATTCGGGGAAATACCTCCCCAATTGCTCTTTTTCCAACCCGAACAATCCCAGGGAACTGAATCCGGGGGTATCCAGTATATAGGTGTCCCCTCCGGCTGCAATCAGCTCCGTATGCCTGGTGGTATGTTTTCCCCTCTCGATCTTCCTGCTGACCTGGCCTGTTTCCATGGTAATATTGGACTGCAGGCAGTTGACGATAGAGGATTTCCCCACGCCGCTGGGTCCCGCCACCGCAGTGGTCTTACCCTGCAGAAGCTCTTTCAGCTCTTCGATCCCCTGCTGTTCACGGACGCTGACGGAGATGGCCTGAAAGCCGCACCCCTCATAAATTTCCCGGTACAGCTGCCCTTCCCCCTCCCTGTCCAGGTCCTGCTTGTTGAAACAGATAATACTGGGGATCCCCTGCTGCTGCATCATAATCAGGAAACGGTCCAGCAGGTTAAAGTTAGGACTGGGACTGGCAATGGCAAATATCACCACCGCCTGGTCGATGTTCGCCACGGCGGGGCGGACCAGCTCACTGTGCCTGGGAAGCAGCTCCCTGATGTTTCCCAGGCGCTGTTCCCCGTCCAATACATCCATCTCCACATTGTCGCCTACCAGAGGCTTCCTGCCGTCCTTCCGGAAAATCCCCTTGGCCTTACACTCATATATCCCCGCTTCCGGGCCGTCCCCGTCTTCTCCGAATACATGGACATAATAGAAACCTGCTATTCCCCTGATGATCTTTCCGCGCATCTGCTATTCCACCGTAAATTCCACTCTTCTGTGCACTACTTTCTCCTCCTGCTGCCCGGGAATCGTCTCCCCCGTTTCCGGATTGATGGTAGGTTCCCCCGTCACCGTATAAACCAGCGTCACCGTCCCTGCAGAACACTTAATACCTGAAACATTTGTGGCCACAGGGAAAGCAGCCGTAGTGGTCTCCACCAGCACCTGGTTCTCATCCGTAATCAGGGTCACCACCACAGGAGTCCCTGCCACATAGTCCGGCGCTTCCTCCTTAGTAGGAGCCTCAATGCTGGTGTTACATTTATACGTGTGGGTCTCCGGCCCCTTGCTTACTTTGATATCCAAAACCGTCCCCGGATCCACATAGGAACCGTAGGAGAAGCTTTGGTAACAGATCTGCCCTTCCGGGTACTCGGAGTTAAACACATAGGATATGCTGCCGATCTCCAACCCGGCTTCCACGGCCTCAAAGGTGCCGTCCTCTTCCGACTTCCCGATCAGGTTCGGCACCTGCAGCTTGACCTCCTCCTTGCCGAGGCTGACCGTCACCGTGATATTGCTGCCCTGGGGCGCTTTCGTGCCTGCCACAGGGGACTGGGAGACGATCACTCCCTCCTCTATGGTATCGGAATATGCTTCCATCTTCGTCACGGCAAACCCCAGGGATGTGAGACTGTTCTGCCCCTCCTCGAAGGTGCTTTCCACTACATCGGGAACCTCCACCCCGGAAGGGCCTGCGCTTGCAGTTAGCACAACCGTGCTGCCCACTGCCACGTCATCCCCGTTCTCAACGTTGGCGCTGATCACCACACCCACATCTATGGTGTCGGATTCCTCGTATTTCACCTCCGCCCGGATTCCCAGGTTTGTCAGGGTATTCCTCGCGTCTTCCACATTCATGCCCTTGACATCCGGCATTTTAACATATTCTACGGCGGAACTTTGTGTGGAAGATTCTTCGGAGGTAATGATGGGACTGCTGTGATCCTTTTCTTCCCCGTTTCCGCCGAAAACCTTCACGGCAAGAATGATAATAATGACGCAGATCACAATACCGGCAAGGATGGCCAGCACCGTAGTCACTCTTTCCACACGGGGGTTATAATCATATTCGTCCTCTTCCTCTTCTTCCAGCTCCTCCCCCTCATACATGGCCTCCGTATCCGACAGAAGCCTCATGGCCTCCTCCGGGGGATCCTGGTACACAACCCTCCGCTTGATCTGGGCCATATCGTTCTCGGTGATCATGCGGGTCCCGCCGTCCATATCCGGGTCGTTCTGGGTCACAAAATCCTCGTCCGGGTTGAGCAGGGACTGCTTCAGGTCGGCAAGCAGCTCCTGCATACTCTGGTAACGGCGGTCCGGCGATTTCTGGCAGCATTTTAAGACGATGCTCTCCACGCTGCCGGGGATTTCCGGCACATATTCCGCCGGTGAGGGCATCTCCTCCTGTATATGCTTTATGGCTATTGCCACCGTAGTTTCCCCGTTAAAGGGCACCCTCCCGGTGAGCATTTCAAACATGGTGATGCCCAGGGAATAAATGTCGCTCTTCTCGTCACTGTAACCGCCCCTTGCCTGTTCCGGCGATGTATAATGTACCGATCCCATGACATTGGAAGTGATGGTATTGCTGGTGGCTGCCTTTGCAATGCCAAAGTCCGTCACCTTTACCTTCCCGTCCTTGGAAATCATGATATTCTGAGGCTTAATGTCCCTGTGGATAATGTGGTTATTATGGGCCGCTTCAATTCCCATGCTCACCTGGATGGCAATGCTCACCGCCTCCTTGTAGGAAAGCCTTGCCTTTTTCTCGATATATTTCTTTAATGTAATGCCTTCTACCAGCTCCATGACAATATAATAGATGCTGTTCTCTTCCCCCACATCATAGACATTTACAATATTCGAATGCATCAAGCCTGCCGCAGCCTGTGCCTCGATACGGAATTTGGACACAAAGTTGGCATTTTCACTGAACTCCTGTTTCAGGACTTTGACCGCCACAAAACGGTTCAGCTTGTGGTCCTTCGCTTTATATACATCTGACATGCCGCCGGTTCCGATCTTTTCCAGGATCTCATACCGCTCGCCTATCATCATTCCAATCTTGATCATACATCTTCTCCATTCTATGTTAAACGCATCTGGCATAGCCGGCTGTCACGCTATGCAGACAACGGATCTATCAAAATAACACTGATGTTGTCCTTACCGCCTTTCTCGTTGGCAGCCTTTACCAACTCTTCCGCCTTTTCCACCATATCCCTGGATTCCTCCAGGATCATACGGATCTCCTCATCCTCCAGCATATTGGTCAGGCCGTCCGTACACATCAGGACAATATCGCCGCGATTCAGCCTTACCGTAAAAAAATCCGGTTTTACGGCATCATCCGCTCCCACGGCTCGGGTAATGATATTTTTATCCGGATGGTTGCGCGCTTCCTCCCGGGCGATACCTCCCATGCGCACCATCTCTTCCACCAGCGAATGATCCCTGGTGATCTGCCTGATTTCCTTGTTATTTGCAATATAAAGCCTGCTGTCGCCCACATTGGCAACCCGCAGGACGTCCCCGTCACAGGTAGCCGCTACCACAGTAGTCCCCATGCCTTCCATTTCGGGATATTCCTCCGCACACTTACGGATCAGCGTGTTGGCAGTCTTAATGGCCTGCTCTAAAACAACGGCAGCCTCTGCCTCTTCGGATTTCAGGATTTCTGCCACAATTGTCTCCACCGTGACCTTGGAAGCATAATCCCCGGCCTTATGCCCGCCCATGCCGTCAGCCACAATGAAAACATTGGGCAGCTTGCCCACAGGCTGCTCTGAAGTATAGACAAAGTCCTGGTTCACTTTTCTCTTTCTACCGATATTGGTTATGGAAAACGTCTTAAGCACGTCCGACTCCCTCCGAATCCGGCAGTGAACCGATATGCCTGCGCCGCAGTTGCCCACAGGCGCCGTCGATATCCCTGCCCATTTCCCTTCTTATAGTACCATTAATTTTGTTTTTTTCAAGTTTATTTTGAAATGCACGTACCTTTCCGGCATCGGACTGCACATAATCCCGCTCCCTGATGGGGTTCACCGGGATCAGGTTGATATGGCAGTTCAGGGGTTTTGCCAGCGCCGTAAGCTGTTCCGCATCTTCCTGCGTGTCGTTGACGCCGCCCACCAGGCTATACTCAAAGGTGATCCTCCTGCCGGTCTGTTCAAAATAATATTTGCAGGCCTCCATCAGTTCTGCAATGGAATAGCGCTTCGCAATGGGCATCAGTTCCCTTCGTTTCTCATCCGTAGGTGCATGGAGGGACAGCGCCAGGGTGATTTGCAGATGCTCCTCCGCAAGCCTTCTCATCATGGGCACAATACCGCAGGTAGAGACGGTCACATTGCGCTGGCTGATATGCAGTCCGTTCCCGTCCGTCAGCAGACGGATAAAACGCAGCAGGTTGTCGTAATTGTCCAGGGGTTCTCCCGTCCCCATGACCACCACATTAGACACCCTCTCCCCGGTATGCCGCGTTATGGCGTATATCTGGTCCAGCATTTCAGAAGGCAGGAGGTTCCGCTCCCAACCGTCCAGGGTGGAGGCGCAAAACCGGCATCCCATACGGCACCCCACCTGGGAGGAGATACATACGCTGTTTCCATGCCGGTACTTCATCCAGACACTCTCCACCACATTGCCGTCGGAGAGCTCAAACAGAAACTTTTTCGTGCCGTCTATCCGGGATTCCTGGACCCGCAATGTTTTCAGCGACGTATAAGTATACCACGATTCACAGTTTTCCCGCAATACCTTAGAGAGATTCGTCATCTCCCCAAAATCTCTTGCAAGCTTCACATGCATCCACTGATAGATCTGTTTCCCACGGAAAGGCTTCTCACCCCTCTGCCCCAGGTCGTCCTGCAATTCCGCCAGGGACATTGATTTTATGTCTTTTTTTCCTGTCGCTGTATGATTGTCTGCCACTCTGTTTTCATCCGTTCCCACGCCGGATGCCCGGCGCCGGTCTTTCTATCGTTTTATTCGGGGCATGATGCATAACCTCAGGAATCCTCCCGGCGCCTGAACTTGGCGAAAAAGAAACCGTCGCATTCCATATATCCCGGCAGGAGCTGAATGCATGATGCCTGTTGTGCTTCCGTTAATTGCAGCGGGACTTGGGGTTGGTGGGATTTATCCCCCCATGCCCCTGCCTGCCGCAGTTCTTCCTCCAGCCTCTTCTTCTGCTCCCAAAGTGCCGTGGGCAATGTGCCCTCCAGAGAGACAGGTTCAAAAGGGAGGTTCTCGGAGATATACTTTACCATGGCCTCATTTTCCCCGGTATGGATCGTACAGGTGCTGTAAAGCAGGATTCCCCCCGGCTTTACATACCGCCAGCTGTTGTCCACGATCCGCCGCTGGAGCGCTGCAAGCTCCTCCGTTTCCTGCCGGGTCACACGGTATTTGATATCCCGCTTTTTACCGATGACGCCCAGGCCGGAGCAGGGCACATCCATGAATACCACATCCGCTTTCTCCTCATATTCCCCGTCAAAGGACGTGGCATCATAAACCTGTACCTGTATGTTTGAGGCCTTCATGCGCCGGATGTTTTCTTCCAAAACATCCGTTTTGGCAGGGGAAATATCCCTGGACAACACCCCGGATGCCTTCTCCGCGGCAAGGATACTCTTCCCTCCGGGCGCAGCGCAGATATCCATGACGAAATCCGTATCCTTGATCCGGGCCGCTTCCACCGCCAGCGCAGAGCTGGCATCCTGGACCATAAACGCCCCTTCCCCATAGCCGGGAAGCATTCCGATGTTATCCGTCCGCTCAGCAAAAAAGACATAGGGCAGATAGGGGTTCTCCTGAATCCCCACCCCGGCCTCCCGCAGCCGTTTCACCCATCCTTCCCGTTCCTCCCCGGGCAAAACGGAGGAAAAACGCAGCGATACCGGGTGTATCCGCATCAGCCCCGCCAAAATCCTTTCCGCCGCTTCCCTGCCATACCCGGCAAGCCAGAGTTCCACGATCCAGTCCGGCATGGAATACTTCACGGACAGAAACCTTACAGGCTCCTTTTCCCCGTCCGGCAGGGGAAGATTGCCTTTCCCCTTGGAAAGGGCCCTGAGCACACCGTTCACAAATCCCTTCAGGCTGCCAAACCCTCTCTTACCGGCAAGGTTCACCGCCTCATTGCACACCGCCCTGTCCGGTACAGCATCCATATACAGGATCTGATAAGCGCCCATACGGAGAAGGCTACGGATAAGGGGTTTCATCTTCCGGACAGGGAGGCTGGAGACATGGTCCAGGTAATAGTCCAGCTCCGGCCGGCGTTCAATGACCCCTTCCGTCACGCGTTTGATAAAGGACTTATCCCTGCCGTCCAAATAGTCATACTTATCCAATACCCCGCGGATCAGGCGGTTGGAATAATCGCCGCTTTTTTCTAAGCTCATAAGCGTATCCAGAACGATCTCTCTGATATGATCTGCCACCTTCAACCTCCACTTCTAATCGTCCCGCCTGCGCCCGCCGCCAAACAGCATAACCAGCCTCAACAGCTGCAAAATGGAAGAGGCCGCCGCTGCCACATACGTCAGCGCTGCCGCCGTAAGGACCTTTTTGCATCCTGTATTCTCCTGGGAAGTCAACAACCCGTACTGCCGTACCTTCGCCACCGCCCGGGCAGACGCGTTGAACTCCACCGGCAGCGTCACCAGCTGGAACAGCACCGCAAGGGCAAAGGCCCAGATCCCGATCTGGATCAGCGTTTGGTTCCAGCTTAAAAATACCCCGATCAGGATAATAGGCATGCCTAATGTCCCGGCAATGTTCACCACCGGTACCATTGCGCTCCTGATATTCAGGGGGGCATATCCGTTGGCATGCTGGATGGCATGCCCGCATTCATGGGCAGCCACGCTCACTGCCGTAACGGACTCCCCTCCGTAATTTTGCATGGACAGGCGTACCGTTTTGGTACGGGGATCATAATGGTCTCCTTTGTCAGATTGCAGGCATTCTATCTGCACATGGTATAAGCCTTCGTTGTTCAGGATGCGGCGGGCCGCATCCGCCCCCGTCATTCCACTCATATTGCGCACTCTGCTGTACTTATTCATGGTACTGTTGACCAGGGCGCTGGCGCCCAGGCAGAGTATGATTCCTATAATGACCAAAATGTAAGTGGGGTCCCAATAGAACCCATAATAAGGATATCCCATAGATGTTCTCCTTTCCCGGCCCCGGTTCCGCCCTGTTCCGGCGATCCCAGTCATGCCGTCTCCCAAAAGCCGATTTCCGGCAAATGATATTCCCGTCCCGGCTCTTACCTGATGATTCCTGCTCTCTTAGTGTTGGAAAAAGCATTCCCGCCATCTGTCAGAAAGCAATTTTCAAACACTCTCCAGCACTTCCCCCGGCTGCAGCTTTACGCCCAGCAGGAAATCATGGGCGGACATCCGCTTTTTCCCTTCCAGCTGCAGTTCATATATTTTCAAAGCCCCATCTCCCGCAGCCACAGTGACGGAATCCCTGTCTACCCTCAGGATCTCCCCGGGCGCGGCGGAAGGGTCCCCGGCCACGGCCTCCGCCTTCCAGATTTTCAGCTGCCTGCCGCGGTAGCTTGTAAAGGTGCCCGGCCACGGCGTCAATCCCCGGATCAGCCGGTCAAGCTCCCATGCCCCCCTGGAGAAATCCATCCTTCCCATGTCCTTATGGATCATGGGCGCGTAACAGCTCAAAGCATCATCCTGCTTCTCGGGGGTAAGCCTTCCCTGCTCCAAAAGGGCAAGGGCCTCCAGGATCGCCTCCCCTCCCAACACCATAAGCTTGTCATGGAGTGTCTCGTAATTGTCCGTATCTTCAATGGGGATCTCCTTTTTATAAAGCATGTCCCCTGTGTCAATCCCCGCATCCATCTGCATAATGGTAATGCCCGTCTTCTCCTCCCCGTCAATAATCACGTGCTGGATGGGTGAAGTCCCCCTGTATTTCGGCAAAAGGGAGGCATGGATATTCAGGCACCGGTACTTCGGGATATCCAAGATCTCCTGGGACAGAATCTGCCCGAACGCCGCCACAATATAGATGTCCGCAGGATATTGCTTTAACTGTGCCACAGCCTCCGGCGTTTTGATCCGCCTGGGCTGCATCACAGGAATCTGATGCCTCAGGGCACACTGCTTCACCGGCGGGGGAATCAGCTCCCTGCTCCTTCCTTTCGGCTTATCCGGCTGGGTCACTACGGCGGTAATCTCATGTCCCGCCTTGATCAGGCTTTCCAATGCACCGGCAGCAAAGTCCGGCGTTCCCATAAAAACTATTTTCATATGCTGCCCTCTTTTCCCGTCCCATAGGACGTGTTTGAAAATCCATTGCCGTCATCTGTCACAACGCAATTTTCAAGCACGCTCCGGAACCGTTATTCTTCCTCGTCATAATTAACGTCCTTCAGCGGCCCCTCCGCTTTCTCCACATAGAGGCGCCCCTCCAGATGGTCCACTTCATGGCAGATGGCACGGGCCAAAAGCTCCGTCCCCTCCAGCTCGAATTCCTTCATATTGACGTCCAGGGCCACCGCCTTGACATAGTTGGGCCGGGTCACCACCGCGCATTTCCCCGGCACACTCAGGCAGCCTTCGTTACCCGTCTGTTCCCCGCTGGTCTCCACAATCCTGGGATTAATCAGGATATGGGGATCTTCGCCGGTGGTGTCGATGACCACGATGCGTTTCAGGATCCCCACCTGGGGGGCCGCAAGCCCCACGCCGTTAGCCTCGTACATAGTTTCCAGCATATCCTCTATCAGCTCTTTGACGCGGGGAGTCATCTCCGTCACTTCCCTGCACTTTTTAGTAAGTACCTCGTCACCCATCTCACGAATGTTGCGAATCGCCATATTAAACCTACCCTTTCTCAGCAGCCCCCTACATGGTATTCATGGGGTCAAAATCAAACTGTACCAGCTCGTTCATCGGCTGCATCATCTGTATTTTTTGTTCTAATACATCTTTTATATGTATCAGTTTATCATATTTTGCACATTTCACATAGAAAACAAATCTAAAAATATCATTAATTCTCCCGATAGATGCGGGGGCCGGGCCGATCAGGACCATCTTCTCCGCACAGTCCGCCTGCATTTCAACCTGTTTCTTTGCGGATTTGCCCACGTCCCCCGCCTTTGCCCTGATCCCGGAAAGGGCTGCCAGCTGCTCCGCAAGACATCTTCCCCGTCCTTCCTCCGGGGAAAAAACCTGCACCGCCAGCATATGGGATGCGGGGGGATATCCCATCATCTCCCGGTAGAGGATCTCCTCATTATAAAATCCCTCATAATCCTGCCCCGCCGCATAAGTGACCGCATAATGATCGGGTTGGTAAGTCTGGACCACCGCCTCCCCCGGCAGCTGCCCCCGGCCGGCCCGGCCCACCGCCTGGGTCAGCAGCTGGAAAGTCTTCTCGCCTGCCCGGTAATCTCCCATACTCAGGGACAGATCCGCAGCCAGCACACCCACCAGCGTCACCTTGGGAAAATCATGGCCTTTCACAATCATCTGCGTGCCGATGAGCACATCCGCCTCCTGGTTGGAAAAAGCGGCCAAAATCTGCCCGTAGCTGTCCTTTGCCCTGGTAGTATCCGCATCCATGCGCAGCGTGCGGACACCGGGAAACATCTCCTGCAGCTTTTCTTCAATCTGCTGTGTCCCCGCCCGGAACCCGCTGATATACTTGGAGCCGCACTTGGGGCAAAGCATGGGCCGCGGCTCGCTGTAACCGCAATAGTGGCAGATCATCATGCCGTTCCTGTGCTCCGACAGCGACACGTCACAGTGGGGGCATTTCACCACCTGCCCGCAGGCTCTGCAGGAAATAAATCCCGCATACCCCCTCCTGTTCAAAAACAGAATACTCTGCTGGCCCTTCTGCAGCCGGTCGGCCAAAAGCTCCTGCAGCTTTCTGCTGAAAATAGAGCGGTTCCCTTCCTTCAGCTCCTGCCTCAAATCCACGGTGTACACTTTGGGGAGCTGCCCTCCCGTAAGGCGCTCCTTCATGGTAAACAACTTATATTTCCCCGTTTGGGCCCTGTAGTAAGCCTCCAGGGACGGGGTGGCGGATCCCAGCACCACGCTGGCGCCGTGGAGCCTTGCCACCTCCATGGCAGTCTCCCTTGTATGGTATTTCGGTGTGGTTTCACTTTTATAGCTTCCCTCATGTTCCTCGTCCATGACAATAATGCCCAGGTTGGGGAAAGGGGTGAAAAGCGCTGACCGGGGGCCGATGATGATATCAATGTCCCCCTTTTTTGCCCTCTCGCACTGGTCATATTTCTCTCCCTGGGAGAGTGTCGAATTCATGACGCTGACACGATCCCCAAAACGCCGGTAAAAACGAAGCAGCGTCTGGTAAGTGAGGGCAATCTCGGGGATCAGGACTATGGCCTGCCTGCCCCTTGCAAGCATTTCTTCAATCAAAACCATATAGACTTCCGTCTTACCGCTGCCGGTGATCCCATGGATCAGATAAGTGCCGGGCCGCCCGCCGTCAAAGTCTTTCATGACCTCCCCGGCAATTTCCGTCTGCCTGCCGCTTAAGATATTTCGGTTCTCATCCGCCCTCTCCAGCTTCACCGGATTTCGGAATTCCGAGGCGGACACCACGCGGATCGCCCCGGCTTTTTCCAGGCTGTTTATGGTCTGTGAGGAAACTCCCAGCTTCCCTGTCACCCATTCCCTTGGAATGGACTCCTGCTCCGCCAATTCCCGCAGCAGCCTGGCCTTGGCATTCTGCCTCTTTCTCTCGCTCTCCCCCAGCAGGGAAATGATCTCCTCCCTGGACATCAGCCGTCGGATCGTTTTACGCTCCAGCTTTTTCACGGATTGTTTCGCAGGGAGCACCGTCTTTAATGCCTGGATCATGGTGCAGCCATAGTTACGCCTTAACCAGGCGGCAAGGGCAATCATTTTGTCCTCCACCCCTACGCCGTTTTCGCAGACACCACGGATATCTTTCGTCCTGGCAGGGTCAAACTTACAGGCCTCGCTTATGCCGATGACATATCCCCTGATCAGCTTATTGCCGCTCCCAAAAGGAATGGTGACGCACATCCCTGTGTCCAGCACTGCCCGAAGTTTCTCCGGCACGCGGTACTGAAAGCTTTTATCCAGTTTTTCATGTGAGATGTCCACTATGACATCCGCGTACAGCTCTGCCACGGCCTTCCTCCGTACTTTATTCTTTCCTCAGATGTGCTCCAGGCCGCCATCCAGCAGTTCCCGTACCATGACGCGCTCATCCATGGGATACTTCTTCCCTTTGATCTCCTGGTAATCCTCATGCCCCTTGCCCGCAAGGACAATGATATCCCCTTCCCGGCCATGGGATATGGCATAAGCGATGGCTTCCCTGCGGTCACAGATTTCCACGTATTCCCCTGCAGTCCTGGCCATACCTGTCTTGATGTCTTCAATAATAGCCTGGGGATCCTCATCCCTGGGGTTATCTGAAGTAATGATGCTGAGATCCGCAAGCCGCCCGCTGACCTCCCCCATTTCGTAACGGCGGAGCTTGGAGCGGTTTCCCCCGCAGCCAAACATACACACCAGGCGGTTTGGCCGGTACTCCTTCAGGGTGGCAAGAAGGCTTTCCAGAGCCATTGCGTTGTGGGCATAGTCGATCAACACGGTAAACTTGTCGGAAACCTTCACCTTCTCGATCCGCCCCTTGACCTGCGCCTCCAGCAAAGCCTGCCGGATGGTTTGCTCCTTCACGCCGAAATGGCGGCAGATGGCAATGGCACACAGGGCGTTGTAAACGCTGAACTTGCCCGGCATGGGGATCTCCGCGTCGAAATCCATCAGCCCGGCCACATGGAAATCCACCCCCAGCCTGCCGGGGATGTGCACCAGTTCCGGTTTTTCGGCACGAAGCATACATTTTTCGCCCATGCCGTAAGTCTCCAGCGTACAGGAATGTCCCTCTGTCACCTGCTCCATATGCTCATCATCGCCGTTTACAATGCCCACCCGGCACTGCCGGAACAGCAGTCCCTTACAGGCCGCATATTCCTCAAAGCTTGCATGTTCATTGGGGCCGATATGATCCGGCTCCAGATTGGTAAAAATACCGTAATCAAAGGTAAAACCCTGGGTGCGGTGCAGCTTCAGCGCCTGGGAGGATACCTCCATCACAACCGTATCCAACCCTGCATCCACCATCCTGGCAAAATCCTCCTGCAGCAAAAGAGATTCCGGCGTGGTATTCACCGCTGCCAGATGCTCCTCCCCTATGATCGCCTCAATGGTCCCTACCAACCCCACCTTAAAGCCTGCATGCTCCAAAATGGATTTCACCAGATAAGTGGTGGTAGTCTTGCCCTTTGTGCCGGTGATGCCGATCACCTTCAGCTTCTCTGCCGGGTACCCGTACCAGGCTGCGGCAATAAAGGCCATGGCATAGCGGGTGTTTTCCACACGGATCACCGTCACGTCACAGTCCTCCACGCCCTCCACGGGTTTGGAGGTGATCAGCGCCCCCGCCCCCTGCCGTGCAACCCAGGCTGCCTTTTCATGGCCGTCATCCTTCGCGCCCTCTATACAGAGAAACAGGCATCCGGGAGGGCATGGCTTGCGGGAATCATTGACCACCGCCGTGATCTCCCTGTCCACACTCCCCTGCACACACTCATAGTCCAGTTTCTCCAATAGCTGCGATAATCTCATTCCCATTCTCCTAATCATTTCCTGTTTGCTGTCTCCACAGATTTTTGGCATTCTATTTTATTTTACTCCAATTCACCGATTTCTACCACCCCTTTTTTGCGCCTGCCAACGCCCACATGAATAAGCGGCATGCAAAACTGTCCGGAATCGGTCACAGGGGATGCGTTCGGGGATCTACAGGTTAAAATAGCATGGGCGCAGTTTATTTTCACCCTGCGGGAAAGCAAACAACGGCTCGCGAAAAGACCCCGGTGTAAACCGGGGCCTTTTCACTAATTCTTCTTATGAGGGGGGAGATAGTGAGTTCATCAACTATCTGTAATACATAATAACCTGTAAATGTGTCCAAACTGTGTTCAATTTCTAAGGAAAAAATAAAATAAATATGAACAGGGAATGAACTGGATACAGCGACGAAAAACCCCGGTTTACACCGGGGCCTTTCGCAATTTCTTATGAGGGGGGAGATAGTGAGTTCATCAACTATCTGTAAAACACTATAACTGGTAAATGTGTCCAAACTGTGTTTAATTTCTAAGAAAAATATTAAATACATATTAACACAAAATAAAAATGAAACAGTAATGAAAATGTGATACAATATCCTCAATGGGCAAAACCAGACAGAAAACACATAGGAAGGCCTACGGCGATATGAAAATAGTAATCTGCGACGACAATATGGAAGATCTTTTACACATAGAAAAGCTCCTACAGAAATACGCAGAATGTTTACCCGAAATTGATTTTAATATAGAAAAATACTCCGATTCCTCCAAACTATACAACCGCATACAACAAAAAGAGCTGGCGGATATTTATCTGTTGGATATGGTCATGTCCCACAAGACAGGCATTGATATTGCCACCCAGCTCAGGAAGACGGGCAGCGATAGTGTTGTCATCTGCATCACCTCCTCCGATGACTTCGCGCTGGACGCCTATCAGGTGCACGCCGCAAGATACCTTCTGAAGCCGGTGAGGGAACCTGACTTTTTTGAAGCAGTGGACTATGCCCTCTCCCACATGGAGACGAAAAAGGGGCCTGTCTACCTGGTCAAGACGAGGGAAGGCCTGGTATCGCCGCCGTATTCCAAAATAGAATATGTAGAAAATGCCGCCCGGGCGCTGGAAATCCATCTGACAGACGGAAGCAGCATCCGAAGCATCTTCCTTCGGAAATCTTTTGATGAAGAAATAGGGAAACTTCTGGAAGACAAAAGTTTTCTCCAGATCCACAAGTCCTTTGTGATCCACTTAAAATATGTAGAAAAACTGATGCCCAACCGTGTCGTCATGGAGAGCGGAAAAGTGCTTCCCATCAGTAAAACAAGAGCCGCCGGAGTAAAAAAGAAATATCTTTTATTCGTCTCGGAACAATACAGATAGGACAAAACTATGGATTATTTTAAAAACATATCATATGCCATCAGCCATATCTTCCTGATGCTGTTTATTTATTCCTTTGTGACACACCGCTACTCCCGCAAAAAGACCCTGTTGATCTGCGCTGCGGCAAGCATGCTCCTGATTCTGTCAGATCTGATCAAGCTGAATTTGTATCCCGACAGCAATTTATGCTACGTCACCGTTACGCTCCTGCAAATCTTCGTGACACAGTCCACCGGCCTTCTGATTTCCCGCGCAAGGGATAACAGGATCCTGTTCATGACGCTCAGCGCGTCCAACTATGTCATTGCCGGAAACATATGCGCCACTGTCCTCCATATCTGTACGGGCAGCATGGCGCTGGCCCTGGTGGGCGGATTTCTCATACACCTTGCGATCCTGCTGGTCCTGTATGTGAAAATACGGGATTTCTGTCTGAAAGCATATGAGCGGAAATCGCCCAAGGGCACCTGGGGCCTGTGCCTGGTACCTGTATTTTTCTATTCCGGTTTTTCCTTTTTAGCTTTCTTCCCCAACACCCTTTATGATAATCCGGATAATATCCCGGGCGTCATACTCATTATGGTGACCATGTTCGTGTCCTATGTAACCGTACTGCGCTATGTGCAAAGCGAATCGGAGAATTCTAATATTTATTTGAAAAACGTTCTGTTTGAATCGTATATCAAAGGATTGGAAAGCCAATATTATCTGGTGGAGCAGTCCGAGCGGAACCTGAAAATACTGCGCCATGACATGAGGCACTATTCCAATTTGATAGACTCCCTCCTGGCTCAGGGAGAGTACGGGGAGATTGCAAAGATCACGGCGTACATCAATGAGGTGGCGGATGACAATAAGGTATCCAAGTATTGTGACAACCTCATCGTCAACTCCATTCTCTCTGAAATGATGAAAAAAGGTGCCGCCCTCTCCATCGATGTCCGTTATGATATCATTGTGCCAAGGGAACTGCCGGTGAACGGCTATGAGTTTGCCTCCGTCATCGCCAACCTTTTGGAAAATGCCCTGAACTGTGTCAAGGATCTAAATGCCAATCAAAAATATGTAAATGTGAAGCTCCACTGTGGGCAGGACCATCTGCTGGTCCGTATGGAAAACGAGTACACGCAGGAAGTGCTGTTTGACTCTCTCACCGGCCTCCCGAAAAGCCGGAAGAGAAAGGGGCACGGCCTTGGAATGCAGAGTGTGACGGCTTTCTCAGATAAAATAGGCGGAAATTTCAGCTGCTTTTGCGAAAACGGCATGTTCCATATCATGCTCTTTGCGAAATTTTAGGACTTTATGTGAAAAAAAAGAAAACTGCTCCTCTTGGCCAAATGATATAATTATAGAAGAAACTGCTGTAAATAGAGCAAATATCCTTTCATCAGGAGGAGACATTTCCATGCAGAAAATATTTATTAAATATACCTTTTTCATCATTACCGCCGCTATCTTCGTAATCCTCTTCATCAATTTCCTGTTTAATCTTCATTTGCTGGAATCCCAGCAGTTTTACTCGTTTAACGCCAAGATAGATCAGGTGATACACACCCTGGAAAACAACCAGGAGGAGCTGGCCCTGCTGCAGGACAGCCTGGACGAAGACTACCTGACCAGGGCAAAGGCCGCCGCATACGTGCTGGATGGGCAAAAGGAAATTTCCCTGGATGTTGGGGAAATGCAGTATCTGGCAGATCTGCTGAATGTAGACGAACTCCATGTTATCGATGAAAATGGAATAATTGTGGCCGGCTCCGTCTCACAGTACGTAGGCTTTGACATGGCTGCCCATGAACAGACCAGTCCTTTCCTTGACCTTCTGGGCCGTGAAGAAGCCTTTCTGATCCAGGAGGCGCAACCCAATGCGGCAGAAAGCAAGATCATGCAGTATATAGGCGTTTCCAGGAAAGAACAAGTGGGAGTGGTGCAGGTAGGCTTCACACCCACCAGGCAGCTGGATGCACAATCCCGGAATACCTACGGTTATATTTTCTCCAAATTCCCCACCGACATAGGTGAGGAACTTTTCGTAGTAGACACCTCCAACGGGGCGCTCCTGGGGCATTCCGACGGACTGGACAGGGAATTCACCGACGACTGCTACCGGCTGGGACTTCTCATGGACTGTGCGGACGGTGCATACAGAAAAGGGCCGGACGGGAAGATCATGTATGTTGTCAGCAGAAAATATGAGGATGTCCTGTTGTGCGCCGCCCTGCCCAGGAGCATCCTCTTCCGGAAGCTTTTGGGAAACGTCCTTGCCGCCTTCCTTTATCTGTTGTTCATTGAAGCAGTGGTAATTTTCCTCCTGAATTATCTCGTCCGCAGAAAAGTAATAGACGGTATCCACGATATTCTAGGAAATCTGGACTCAATCACCAACGGCAACCTGGACACCATGGTAACCGTCGGCGGCAACCGTGAATTCGAGGAGCTGAGCGGCGGCATCAACACCATGGTAAAAAGCATTGTGAATCTATCCGACCGCATCTCCTCCATCATAGAGATCAGCGGTATCCCCCTGGCTGCATTCGAGTACGAGCGGAACATTAACCATGTATTTGTCACATCGGGATTAAGCAGCCTTCTGGGGTTACCTGACAAAAAAGCTGCCCAGCTCTACCATGATTCACAGCTCTTTGACCAATATATCCGTTCCATCACACAGGATCCCATAAAAGGGGAAGAAGAGATCTATCAGGTAGGCAGTGACAAGTATCTGCGCATCTATCTGTCGGAATCCGCCGACGGATATCTGGGTGTCATAACCGACGTGACCAGAGATATTCTGCTGAAAAAGCAGATGCAGTACGAGAACACACACGATCCTCTCACCGGATTACTCAAATATGAGTATTTTAAGGAAACTGCCGGGAAAAAACTGGCGGAAACAGATAAGCAAAAGACAGCCGCCATAGCCATGCTGGATCTGGATCATTTCAAATCCATCAATGACAGCTACGGGCATGATGCAGGGGACCGGTATCTGCAGGCCTTCGCCGACGTCATGGGTTCCATGCCGAAGGAGCATTTCCTGTCCGCCAGGCGTTCAGGGGACGAATTCTGTATGTTGATCTACGGCTGCAGGGACAGAGCCGAGATCATTGATTGTCTGAACCTGTTTTACGAAACGCTCCGGAAAAGCGCCGTCATGCTTTCCCACACGGAGTCAAAGGTCATCAGCGCCTCCTGCGGCTTCGCACTGACAAATCATGGAGAAAACGACATGGCAGAGCTTCTGGCCCATGCGGACGAGGCCCTGTATACAGTGAAACGTGACACCAAGGGACGGTATGCGGAATACGAGGCCCATACATCGGCAGCTTCCCATGTTTGATAAACAATAAGTACCGATTCAGCAATAATGCTGCATCACGTACTGCAGCTCTGTCTTCCCCCTATAAGTGTTTAACCCCAGCCGGTACGCCACGGAGACGGCAAAGCTGCCCCTGCCCGCATAGAGCGCCTCCCGGCTGCCTGGGCCAAACTTCTCCTCCAGGAAGGCTCCGAATTTCTCCAGATCCCCGAAAAACACAAGCTGCCTGACCTGCCCTTCCGGGGTTTCCACCCGGAAACGGGCACAGGTCTTGTTTGCTCCCATTTTATGCCCTGCCCGGAACAACAGCTCCTTCTGGGCAAAGAGAGGTTTCGGGTTCCCCACCCCAAAAGGTTCCAATAACTCCAGTTCCCCTGCAAGCTTCTCATCTGCATAGACAAGGGGCATTGGCACATCAATATGTACTTTGGGAATAAAGTCTTCCTCTGTCAGCGCAGCCTGTTCGTTTAAAGTACTCCGAAGAGCCTCTATGTCTTCCTCTTTCATGGAAAAACCCGCTGCCAGCTTATGCCCCCCGAATTTGGTAAAGTACTGCTTTGCGGCCGTCATGGCTTCATACATGTGATACCCTTCAATGGAACGGCCGGAACCCTTTACGCCCTCCTCACCTCTTGTCAGCAGAAAAACGGGGTGGTTGTACTTCTCCCGGATCCGGCCTGCGATGATCCCCGCCAGGCTCTCGTGGACATCCGGCAGATAAACCAGCATCACCTTATCCCGTTCCATATGGCACTCCCTGATGCGGCGTTCCGCCTGCTCCACACCCTGTAATGTCAGGTTCTTCCGGCTGTCGTTCAGCTCTTTTAATTCTCTTGCCGCACTCATGGCTTCCACCCTGGTACTGCTCTGCAAAAGCTCCAACGCCCGCTTTGCGGTGTCAAGGCGCCCTGTGGCATTAAGGCAGGGCCCCAGCACAAATCCCAGGTGATAGGCGGAGAGCTTTGACGGTTCTATGCCGTTTACCTCCATCAGCGCCCTGATTCCCCGGTTTCCGGTGTTTTGCAGGCGTTTCAGGCCCTCTTTTACGATAATGCGGTTCTCGTCCCTTAGTTCCATCACATCGCAGACGGTAGCCAATGCCGCAAACTCCAGCAGTTCGTCCATGGCTTCCCTCAGTTTCCGGTAATCTGCCTTCCTTTTCAGGGATTGGTCCCGGCTCTTAGCTCCCTCCGTTACAGCCTCCCTCTGCTCACGGTTCTCCAGCTGCTCCGCCACAACTTCCCTCTGCCCACGGTTCTCCAGCCGCTCCGCCACAGCTTCCCTCTGCTCACGGTTCTCCAGCCGCTCCGCCACCGCCTGCATCAGCTTATACGCCACCACCCCGCCGCAGATGTCAGGAAAAGGGTAGGTGCACTCTTCCCTCTTGGGATCCACCACGGCCAGCGCCGGGGGAAGCTGCTCCCTGCGTCTTTCCACACCCTGCCCGTCCATGCCTTTTACAAAAGGGACCTCATGATGGTCTGTGACAACGACCTGTATGCCGTAGGAATTGGCCAATTCAACCTGGGGCGCTGCGGCAATGCCGTTGTCACAGGTAAGGATCATGCCCACATGGTCCCTCTTTGCCTCCTCGATCAAATGTTCGTTCAATCCGTATCCGTCATGGATGCGGTGTGGAATGGCCGTATCCACCTTTGCCCCCAGAAGCTGCAGGCCCCTGGTCAATATGTAGGAAGAGCAGATCCCGTCCACGTCATAATCCCCGATGACACGGATTGCCGTCTGCCCTTCCACCGCCTGAAGCAGCACTTCCACCGCTTTGTCCATATCCTTCAGCAGCCAGGGGGAGTAGCAGTCCTCCAGCGTGCCGTACAAAAACCTGCGGATATCACCGCTCTCCGTCAGGCCACGGTTTCGCAGGACCCTGGCCACTACCGGACTGATCCCGAACTCCTCCGCCCACTTTTCAAAATCGGCCTTTTTAGCCGCCACATACCATTTTTCCATTTGAACCTCGCGTTTTATGCGTTTTATGCCTCTTTTGTTTTATGTTTCTTACCTTTGATGCCTCTTATCTTTTACTTCCCTGCCCCCGCCTTGCCCTGTGTTTCTGCCATGTAATGCAATAGCATATAGCAGCTTACCCCAGTACCTTTTTCAACAGTCCGCAAATGCGCCTGCCTGTCCCGTTTCAGTCCAATTGCGCAAATGAAACGTGTCGCCATAAGGGTATTTCAAGACAAAAAGGGCGGGAACCTGCTTTCAGATTCCCGGTTGCGGTCTTTATTTATGCTCTTGATTCTGTAAGCACAATAATTACAAATCTTTTATAATGAATTTATAATTTCTGTTTCTCTAAGCGTTTGCTTTAAAACGTTCACTTCTTGCTCTCTTTGAAAAATCTGACCCTGTCCGCCAGTGTCCCATAGTACATATCTGCTGCGTCTGTGCAGGAGAAGTCATGCACGTCTATCTGTGTCGTCACCGTCAATCTTCCCACCTGCTTTCCCTTCTGTTTTCGCATCTCCATACTACCATAAACCTCCCCATTTTACAAGCACATGGCTATTTGTGCGGGAACGTTCTTGCATCCAAAAGTCACCTATTATATAATAATCACTGTAACAGAACAGATCATTACATATGCGGATAATTGCAGTTTCCTGCAAATAGGAAAGGAAGAACCTAAATGGAAAAAGGAAAAAAGAATGGGCACAAAAGTAAAAAAAAAATTGCGCTTTTTGTAGTCATCAGCATTGTTGCAATTTTTTTTCTTGTCTTGATGCCTGCCCAGACCATCCTGATCTATAACGACAATTTTGGCAGCAGGTTTGAAACGGAGGAATGGATGGCATATTCGTTAAATGACTTTGACGGTTTGAACGTTACGGAATGCACTTTTCCGTCCAATGACGGACAGCTCCTGGCGGGTTACCGATATTCCAAAGATGGCCAGCAGGTGAAAGGGGTACTGGTGATTGCCCATGGCTTTGGAGGCGGCGGGCACAATACATACATGGATATTGCCGATTACTTTGCTTCCAACGGTTACCTTGTCTTTGCCTATGATGCCACCGGAAACGATAAAAGCGAAGGCGATTCGGTAGGCGGACTGCCCCAGGGCGTCATCGACCTCGATTATGCCCTGCGCTACGTCAAGCAATCGGAGGAATATCAGGGACTGCCCATAGTATTATTCGGCCACAGCTGGGGCGGCTATTGTGTGGGCAACGTGCTGAATTGCCATAAGGATGTGCGGGCGGCGGTGCTTGTGGCCGGATTTGACCGTTCCGCCGATTTATTCGAACAGCAGGGAGAAGCTTTGGCAGGCCCTGTCATTAAGATGTTTATGCCTTATTTTTCCCTGTATGAATGGCTGAAATTCGGAAAGTATGCCACTTACAGTGTAACAGGAGGCTTTGCGGCTTCCGAAGCAAATGCCATGGTACTCCACAGCAAAGATGATGAGACGGTCCTTCCTGAAAACGGGTATGACAAATTCTATGATGAATACAACGGCAATCCCCGCTTTTGTTTCATTGAGTATGAAGACAGGGGACATGATAGTGTGTACTATTCCCTGGCGGCACAGCAATATAAAGAACAATTGAACGAAGACTACAAGTCTTTCGTGGAGGCAAACGGCGGTGAATACAGTGCCGAACTGAAGGCGGAATTTATGGAAAAGAATCTTGATAAAGAGAAGTGTTACGAATTTGATACTGATCTGATGCAGCGGATCCTGGACTTTTATGATCAAAGCTGTATGTGACACCGGCTTTCCCTCGGAACATTTGCGGGAAAAAGGCAGGTAAGACGCTGTATAAGTGTCACACTTTGTCCACGCTCAGATGCCGGAAACTGAACTTGCACCCGGCAGCTCTGCCATGGTTCTGAAATTCCATGGAGATATCGAAAAGCTTATATTGGCAGAAAATTGGACGAATTGCGAAGCCTCAGCCTTAGAGAGTGTTTGAAAAATACGCTCCAGCAGGAGAATGAATATGCACTATGTCAACGCAAAAGGGATCCTTTCCCCCCAAAACGGCATGAACCTGTACCGCGGCTGCTCCCACGGCTGCATTTATTGTGACTCCAGAAGCAAATGCTATCACATGGAACATGATTTTGAGGACATCGAAGTCAAGGGAAACGCCCTCCAGCTTCTGGAGAGCGCCCTCCGGCGTAAGCGGAAGAAATGCATGATCGGCACTGGTTCCATGACTGATCCGTATATTCCCCTGGAGACAGAGCTGGAGCATGTCAGAAAGGCACTGTCCCTGGTCCGCGATTACGGCTTCGGTTTTACCCTAATCACCAAATCCGCCAGAGTCTTGAGGGATTTGGATCTGCTGCAGGAAATCAACCGCCAGGCAAAATGTGTGGTGCAGATGACCCTTACCACCCGGGACGAAGCGCTTTGTAAAAAGCTGGAACCCAACGTGAGCACCACCAGGGAACGCTTTGAAACCCTGAAAAAACTGCGTGACGCAGGGATCCCCACAGTCGTATGGCTTTGTCCCATCTTGCCCTTCCTCAACGATACGGAAGAAAATATTTCCGGGATTCTGGACATGTGTATCGAGGCAAAAACCTACGGCATCATCTGCTTCGGCATGGGCCTGACCCTTAGGGAGGGGAACCGGGAATATTTTTACCGGCAGCTGGACAGGCAGTTTCCCGGCTTAAAGGAAAAGTACATACGGGCATACGGTAACCGGTATGAGGTATCCAGTCCCCGAAATAACCAATTAATGGAACTATTCCACCAAAAATGCAGCGAAAACGGTATCCTCCATGACAACAACCGGATTTTTAAATATCTGCATACCTTTGAGCAGAAGCAGGCAGCGGAACAGCTGAGCCTGTGGTAACGGCATGCGGCAAGGCCATCTGTGCGGAACTTCACAGATTTACTCTCTTTGCTGAAATTTGCGGGGATCCCTGGAGTTCTGCCCCGGCAAAAAGGCAGAAACGCCTGTTTTCAGAACAGTTCATCCAGCAGAATGTAATACCGTATCTTCTCCCAGTCCGGTTCCAGTCCCAGCTCCCGAAACAGAAGCAGATCGTCATAATCCGAATACACTTTCCCGTGATACTTCCCGCTGTAATTGTGAGACAGGCTCCGGTAACAGAGGGCGATATCGCACCACTTGTCAGCAATCCCCGCCCTGCCCAAATCTATGTATCCTGTAACCTCATTCCCTGCGCCGAACAGGTTGGGAAGGCAGTAGTCGCCGTGGGACAGAACCGGCTCCTCCTGGGGCATATGGCCATACAGCCATTGCAGCAGATGGGAAGGGTCTTTGAAACCGCCGTCCCCAAAGGTATCCGGTTCCACATTCTCAAGATCCACCAGGCCCTTCTCTACATTATACTCCGCCTGCCGAAGCTTATGGGACAGCCTCCAGTCACAGGGACAACGGGAAATGTCCACACTCCACATTTTTTTCAGTCCCTCGGCAAGGAGCCGGCACTGTAGCAGCGGAGCCGTCATATATTCCGGGGCGCAGGCCATCCGGCCCTGGCATCTTTCCATCAACAGGTAAGACATCCCGTCTGCCGTCTCCCGGGCATACACCGCCGGCACAGGCAGCTTCCCCTGTAAGTACAACAGCATATTATACTCATTCTCCGCTTCTTCACTTTCCTCCTGCACTTTCAGAACCTTGTCCCCATAGAGCAGGACAGAAGCTCCGGACATGCCGGTATCGTCTGTTCTGTGCGGTTCATCCACAAGTAATTTGCTGATCTTCTCAGGTAAGTACATTTTTCCCCACCTCCGCTGTCTCCAGCTTTGCTTTTCTCACCCCGGAGCCGGCGCGTGCAACAGGCTTTTGGCTTTTCGTTTCGACAGCGCTCAATTCATCAAAGCAAAACTCAGTTTTATCCTTTTTCACACTTTTCCAAGACGGATCACATTCCAGCTCCTGCTCTTAAGCATTGCGGTCAGGATGCCTCCCTCCACTTTGGATATACCGTCGGCCTTAGGCGTTACTTCGCCGGGATTTGCCTCCGTGTTCACCGCTTTTAAATCTTCATGATGCAGGGTGATGTGTTCCTTCACGGCATAACCCGCATACTGCCTTAAGTCCATTGTGATCTCCGTGTCCTCCTGGAGATCCTTGTTCACCGCGAACACCACAAGTTCCTCACTCTCCGCATTGTCCACCGCCACGCAGTCCAAGCTGGGAACCTCCCCGTATTTTTTCGTCTCAAAAAGCGGAGACTGTACCAGAGTATTCAGCACCGTGCCTTTCCCGAAAGTGGAGGCGTGGAGATAAGGGTAAAATATGGTCTGCCGCCATGCCCCTGTGTCAGAGGTCATGATGGGGGCGATCACATTGACCAGCTGCGCCATACAGGCCATCTTCACCCTGTCCGCATGACGCAGGATGGTGATCAGCATGCTTCCTACCAGAAGCGCATCCTCAAAGTTATAGACGTCCTCCAGCTGATGAGGCTTCTGCACCCACTTTTCCAGCTTTTTGTCCTGCTCGTTGGAATGGTACCAGACATTCCACTCGTCCAGGGAGATATTGATATTCTTCTTACGGTGCAGCTTGCCCTTCACATAGTCACACTGTGCCGCCACATTAGTGATGAACTCGTCCAGATCCACGCTGTTGGCAAGGAAGCTGGCGGAGTCATCCTCCCGGTTGCCGTAATATTGGTGCATGGATATGTAATCGACCGCGTCATACCCCTCTTCCAGAACCGTAGTCTCCCAGGTTCCGAAAGTGGGCATATGGGAACTGGAGCTTCCGCAGGCCACCAGCTCAACATCCGGATCCATACACCGCATGGCTCTGGCCGTCTCCGTGGCGATACGTGCATATTCCACCGCTGTCTTATGCCCTGTCTGCCAGGGGCCGTCCATCTCATTGCCCAGGCACCAGGTGCGGATATTGTGAGGCTGCTCGTAACCGTGGGCCCTTCTCAGATCACTGAATTTGGTGCCCCCCTTAAAATTACAGTACTCCAGCAGGTTCAATGCCTCCGCCACTCCCCTTGTGCCCAGGTTCACCGCCATCATCACATCACTGCCCGCCATCCTCGACCAGTCGCAGAACTCGTTCAGGCCAAACTGGTTGCTCTCCACCACCTGCCATGCCAGATCCACCCTGGCAGGGCGTTTCTCTTTCGGCCCCACGCTATCCTCCCAACAAAACCCCGAGACAAAGTTTCCGCCGGGATAACGGACAATGGGTACCTGCAGCTCCTTCACCAACTCCATGGTGTCCTTCCGAAATCCCTGCCGGTCCGCAAAGGGACTCTCCGGCTGATAAATGCCCTCGTATACGGCTCTCCCCAAGTGCTCGATAAAAGAACCGTACACCCGGCGGTCGATGGGACTGACGATAAAATCTTTGTCAATGATCACTTTTGCTTTTTTCATATGTCTTCCTTCCTGCCCTGTATTTTCCGTACTCCTGCCCCTTCACCACCCCGTATGTCCCGCACAGCAGACAAGGGGCCGGATGGGCCTGTTTCACTCCTCTCTATTTTCCTCCCGTAGGCAGTACTCTGTCAACCTCTTATACACTTTAAATGCAAAAAAGACACCAGAGTGCCTCTTTTGCCTGTACTTCATTCTCCCGATGCAACTACATCTACATTTTTTCCACTCACTTTTCTTTCCTGAATCTCCTGCACGATTTTGTTATAGGCTAAGTACATACAAAACATGCTGGCCCCTGTAAGCAGCGCAAATATAGAGGCAGAACGCCCTTTATTGTTTGTCAGCCGGAACACCACCGGGAAGCAGGCGCATCCGCATTTCTCCTATTTTTTCATTGTTTTGTCCGGTGCTGTTTATCTGCACTGTCTACTCCGCAATGCGTATCACTGCTTTCACAATATCGGCTTTATTGTTCACGCTGTAGTCCATGGCTTTCTGTGCCTCGTCAAGTCCGAAGACATCCGTCACGATGCCTTTCAGGTTTACCTTGCCTGCCGCAACAGCCTCTATTGCCATGGGATAGATATGGCGGTAACGGAATACAGTCTTGAAGGTCAGCTCCTTATCCAGGGCAAGGCTCATGGGCAGCGTCATTTCCCCGCTCTTGCTGTAACCTACCAGCACGATCGTAGCGCCCTTCTTCGCCATATGTATGGTCTGCACCGTGGTCACCTGTGTGCCTGCTGTCTCTATTGCCAGGTCACATCCTCTGCCTTCCGTCAGTTTCCTTACCTCTTCCACTACATCTGCCTGCGCTCCGTTGATGATGCCGTCTGCCCCCAGCTCCAGCGCTTTCTGAAGACGCTTTTCCATGATATCCACCACATATACCTTTGAAACGCCCATTGCCTTTAACGCCATCATCGTCACCAGACCGATACAGCCTGCCCCCATGACAACCGCGGTCTGTCCTGCCCTTGCGCCTCCCTGCATTGCTGCATGGAATCCCACTGCCAGAGGCTCAATCAATGCGCCCTCCATGGTGCTTACATGATCCGGCAGCTTAAAGCAAAGGTCTGCCTCGTGAGCCACATATTCCTGAAATACCCCGTCTACCGGAGGCGTTGCGAAAAAGACCACGTCCGGGCAGAGGTTATAATTCCCTGTTTTACAGAACTCACAATGGCCGCAGGTCTTACCCGGCTCCAATGCAACCCTGTCTCCAACTTTCAGGTGCTTCACATCCTTCCCCACTTCCACAACGGTTCCGCCCGGCTCATGGCCAAGCACAAAAGGCGGTTTTACCACATAGTCGCCGATCGCCCCTGTCTCGTAGTAATGCAGGTCGCTGCCGCAGATTCCCACATACTCCAATTTGACAAGCACCTCATTGTCTTTTGCTTTCGGGATCTCTCTTTCTTCAAATCCCATCTTGCCGATTCCCAGCATTACCGCTACTTTCATTTTTCCTTCCATGATTGTTTCCTCCATCTACTTTTTTTGAATTTATTATTGATATTCCACTACATCAATCCAACTCATCAAAAAATTATTTTCTTTTTATACATTACTTTAATTATTACTTTATTAAATAGTTTTATTATGTATTTTATTCTAGTTCCAGGCACTTATTTTGTCAAGAAATTTTCGATAAATTCCCCACTTTCGTCACTTTTTCCAAACCCCCATTTCTCTTTTCATTAAAAGTGCACACAAAAAAAGAAGCCTCATTTCTGAAACCTCTTTTTGGCACTGTTCCATCTTAATTTTATATCTGGCTGACAAACGTCTCTATCACTTTCAATGCCGCCCCCAATGCTGCCGCAGCCACCTTATAATTGCAGGCTTTCACAAAGGAATCTTTTTCCCCAAATGTATTCCTTCCGGCGACTTTATCCCATATTTCCTGAAGATGTGTACCCATGCAGCTTCCTACGTACCCTCCCAAAACAATGTCACAATCCAGAACCATGTAAATATTGTTCACTGCAATAGCCAGGTAATCCGTATAAGAATCCCATATCTTTGCCGCCTCTGCATCGCCCTGGTCCAACATGCTGAAAAACTGTTCCAGTTTTCCATCCGCCGCATCGGATAAATGCCATGCAGCACAGTAGGCGTCCAGGCATCCCCTTTTCCCGCAATAGCAGCTTTCCCCGTCCATAACGACTGTCATATGCCCGACTTCACCACACCGGAAATTATTCCCCTGTACCAGCTCGTTTCCGCCGAAAATTGCCCCGCCTACAGTATTGCTTAATGAAAGATAGAAAAATCGCTCTGTCTCGTCTCCATGGAACCCCTCCGCATACGCACCTGCATTGGCATCATTAAGGAAAAAGCAAGGATAGGGAAAAAAGGCGCTTACAGAATCAAGGGGCACAGCCTCTACGCCCAATATATGAGAATAAGTAATCTGCCCCTTATCCAGATTTATAATTCCCGGAAAAGAGATTCCCACCCCCAAGACCTTATGCCTGTCAACGCCATCTTTATCCAGAAAATGCTCCAGCCTTTCACTTATTTCCCGATAGTAAGCCTCTCCGGAAACATATGGCTGATGGATGCGCTCATAGTTTAAGATTTCCCCCACAATATTGGTAAGCACCAGTGAAATGTGGTTTTTCGTAATATCCAGTCCCACCGCCAGCCTGGCATTGACAACTGCCGACAGGGCTTTCGCCCTTCTCCCTCCGGTTGACTGCAATTCCCCTTTTTCCTCCAACAACCCTTCCGCCATCAGCTCCTTTGTAATCTGTGTTGCCGTGGGCAGGCTGATCTTCATGTTATATGAGATATCGGGATTTGATACCGTTCCCTGTCTGCAAATATAGCGAAAAACCTCATTCCTGTTTTTCTTCTTTACTTCCATATTGGTTATTTTCTTCTTATCCATGTCAACCACCTATACTTTATTAAAGTATTTTTTAAAGTGTATCATCTCTGTTATCAAAATGCAACTTTAGTTTAACATGCCTTATGCCCCATATCCTCATAGAAACGTAATTCCTGCAGACGGTCCGGATAAGATACTGTAAACGCTCTTCTGGATTTGCTCGTCTTCCGCAATGGTAAACCCCCACGGTTCCCTGATAACACACGAAAATAATGAAACTTGCATGGTTATGTAATGCCAAGAATACTGTGTTTATGTGCCGGTTAAAGCAAAAAGCTTTTATGAATACTGTTTCCGCTCTAACCCGCCGAAACAGAATTAAGATACGACACCAGATCCGGAGGGATTCCGCTTTATCTGGGGTAGCTGCGCCAGGATCACCGCCGCGAACACCAGGCCGCAGCCCAACAGCTCCCGGCCCGAAAGCTTCTCGTCCAGCAAAAGCCACCCGCCCAGAACGGCAAAGACAGACTCCAGGCTCATAATAACAGCCGCCACCGACGGCTCCGCATACTTCTGGCCCTCCATCTGCAGCGTGTAGGCGATTCCGCTGGAGAGGATGCCCGCATAAAGGATCGGCCCCGCCGCCAGAACCAGCATATGTAAGTTCGGCTGTTCAAACAGGAGCATTGCCACTGTGGAAAGGATTCCGCTGACCACAAACTGCATACAGGAGAGTTTAACACTCTCACAATAAGAGAAATGATCTACCACCATTATATGCGCCGTAAAGAACATGGCACAGATCAGTCCCAGCACATCCCCGAAATAAATACTTCCGACTCCTCCGGACATACACAGCAAATACATTCCCACAAGGCATACCGCCACGGCGGCATACACGCTTTTCTGCAGCTTTCTGCCCAGGAAACGGGCAAAGACCGCAACCATCACCACATAGGTAGCAGTAAGGAAGCCGGAACGCCCGGAAGCTGCCGCACCCTCCGGGTATGCAGCAATACCGCCCTGCTGGAAATTCATGGCCGCAAAAAGCACAATGCCGCAGATGCTCCCGCCAAACACGGCGCCTTTTTTCTTCGTACCGGCTCCGCCTGCACATACCGCCACGGTTTTCTCTTTCCTGCCTGTGCACGATACCTCTGTTTTCTCTTCCCTGCCAATGCAGGACGCCACGTTTTTTTCTTCCCTTCCTGCGCACAATGCCTCTGTTTTCTCTTCCCTGCCTGTGCACGATGCCACGTTTTTCTCTTCTTGGCTGGCGCACACGGTTTCACCGTTTTCTGCCCTGCTGCCAGATTCCATGTTGTCTGTAGGTTTCCGCCCCTTTTTCCATTGCCCCGCCAGGATCAGCAGTCCCAGAAATGCCGCACCCACAAAAGACCGGGCGGCAGTGAATGTAAATGTGGGGATATTGTCCGCTGCAGAGGACTGGGCGGCAAATGTGGTTCCCCAGAAAAGCGCCGCCAAAAGCAGCATAAGGCTGCCTTTCAATCTTTTTAACTTATTCACAACATCCATACCTCCGTATTTCTTTTCCTCGTTTTTCAGGCAATCTCCCTATCAGGCGTTATGCCCGGAATTTCTGTAAAACAGTTACCCAGCTATTATCGCATCTGGAACTGAAAAAGGCAAGGCGTTTTCATTGACCTATTAGAAGGTGTTTGAAATGCCTGTAATATTTCTCCCTTTTCGGAAAAGTGTTCCCACATGATTATTAAATTTGTACCTACCTATCAATTCTTCAAATTGGAATTTATTGCAGCCACTTTGCTCTTGGAATAAGATTTGCCGCCTTATAATAAT
>CANRWO010000038.1 GCA_947643615.1 uncultured Lachnospiraceae bacterium | reverse complement strand
GTGGATTACCACAGGGCCATGCGCTTTCACGCCCTGTTTTGAGCAGTGGATTACCACAGGGCCATGCGCTTTCACGCCCTGTTTTGAGCAGTGGATTACCGCAGGGCCATGCGTTTTCACGCCCTGTTTTGAGCAGTGGATTTCCGCAGGGCCATGCGCTTTCACCTCCTGTTTTGAACAGTGGGGTTTTTATGTCGTGGGATGGCCGGCAATTCCTTTCCCGGGAGCAAAGAAATGACAGAAAATCTGGAGTATTTTAAGGTGTTTTACCATACCGCAAGGCTGGGCAGCGTGACAAAGGCCGCAAATGAGCTGGCAATTTCCCAGCCTGCCGTTAGCCAGTCGCTGAAACAGCTGGAAAAAAGCCTTGGCGTACCGTTGTTCCAGCGGGCGGCTAAAGGAGTCCGGCTGACCGCCGAGGGGCAGCTTTTGTTTGCTTATGTGGAAAAAGGTTATGAGCAGATCATGCTTGGAGTGGAAAAACTCCGGCAGATGCAGAACCTGGAACTGGGGGAGGTACACATCGGAGCCAGCGATATGACATTGCAGTTTTACCTGCTCCCTTACCTGGAAGCATTTCATGAGCAGTATCCCCATATCAAGGTTGTAGTGACCAATGCCCCTACGCCGGAGACGTTACGGCTCCTGCGGTCCGGGAAGATAGATTTCGGGGTAGTCAGCAGGCCCTTTGTGCAGCCGGAGGATATTCTGGCCACAGAGGTCAGGGAGATTGAGGATGTTTTCGTGGCGGGCAGGCGGTTTACCTCTTATAAAAATAAAATGCTGGACCTGAAGGCCTTGGAGGGGCTTCCCATGATCTTTCTGGAAAAGAATACCAGCACCCGGAGCTACATGGACGAATATCTGGCACAGAAGGGGATTGCCCTGCAGCCGGAATTTGAACTTGCCACAAGCGGCATGATCGTGCAGTTTGCACTGCGGAACCTGGGAGTGGGATGTGTGGTTCGGGACTTTGCGGCAGAGTACCTAGAATCGGGATTGCTTTTTGAACTGAGATTCAATACAATGATACCGAAGAGGAGCTTTTGCGTAGTTCAGAGCAGGAAAAGCACGCTGTCCGCAGCAGCGCGGAAGCTGCTGGACCTGATGGTCCCTTGGGGCGGCTGAGCCAGTAGGATGTTTTCACACGGGGCATCCGGGAAATGGATTTCAGCATGTTTGGGGAGTGGCAGCAGGCCTGGTGTGGGGCGCAGCCCATAGGCAGATTGGAGGAAAAGATGGTTCGTAATATTGTTTTTGATATCGGCAATGTGCTGACGGATTTCCGCTGGAGAGAGTTTTTGCAGGATAAAGGGTTTGAGGATGACATGATTCAACGGATCGCCAGAGCTTCCGTCCTGAGTCCCTTCTGGAATGAATTAGACAGGGGGGAGTGGGATACGGAGAGGCTGATGGCCGAATTTATCAAGCTGGATCCTGAGATTGAGAGGGAGCTGCATGCCGCCTATGACAATGTCACCGGCATGGTTACGAAGCGGGCGTATGCCATCCCCTGGATCAAGGAGCTGAAGGCAAAGGGGTACGGGGTTTATTACTTGTCCAATTTTTCGGACAAAGCGTATGAGGACTGCAGGGAGGCGCTGGATTTCCTGCCTTATATGGATGGTGGAATCCTGTCGTACCAGGATAAGCTCATCAAGCCGGACGAAAAGATATACAGGCTTCTGCTGTCCAGGTTCGGGTTAAAGGCAGAGGAGTGCGTTTTCCTGGATGATGTGCCGCGGAACGTGGAGGCGGCGCAGGAACTAGGGTTCTATGGGATATGTTTTCAATCGAAGGAACAGGCGGAGGCAGAGTTGGAGAAGCTGCTATAATGCAATTTGAGGCACTCCGCCCTGTTTACGGAGTTGGGGACTGGTTTTCTTCCGGCGTTTCGCACCGGGGGGATGGAAAAGACCGGAAACCCGCGTACAGCGGCAGACTCTGGGGTACAGGCGGAAACCCGCGTACAGCGGCAGACTCTGGGGTACAGGCGGAAACCCACGCACAGCAGCAGGTTCTGGGGCGCAGGCGGAAACCTGTGGGGGTCAGAAATACAGGCGGCACAGGCGCCATTCGTGGGCAAAATAGCTGTACCGCAGGCTGAAGGTCTTCTGGACCCCGTAAATCCTGGCAGTACAGGAAAAGTTTATGCCCACCTTGTTCCTGTCCTGGTCGTCCGATAACACTTTATCGATGGAAACACTCACAAGCTCCCCGTTTTTATCACGAAAACGGAAGCGCAGGGGAGTGACCTTCCCGTTGGTGTCCGTGCAGGAAATCATCTGTACCGGTATGTTGGCGCACAGAATATTTTCCAAAATCAATTCTCCTTTCCATTTGCAGGGCATATTGTGCCGTTGTGCTACATACGGGATGACAGTATTATCATAGCACACAGAACATATGTTTTTGCATGGAAAGTATTTCCGATGGCAGAACTGCCGCCTTTTACAAGACATCACTGTTGCGAAATACTATTGGGACGAAATATCATTAGAAACGGAAAAGACATGTATTGCATGGCATGGGGTCATTCCTCTTCCGTGCCGTAAGGCGGGTCGCTTATGGTCTTCCTGCCGGTCAGTCTTCCGTACATCCATATGTAGACCCAGATGAGAATGGGAATGGCTACCGTGGCGAAGAGGCACATCCACATCAGGCTGCCTGAGGAGGAACTGTCCGTGACCGAGACCACCAATGTGATGACGTAGAGCAGTACCAGCAGGATGACGCCTGCCATGGCCACGACCTGCTTGGAAGTGGTCTTTTTCTTTTTTATGTCTTTGTCGGTTTGGTGAATGTTTTTGTTCATGATAATCCTCATTTCTGTGCTGCGCAGGAAGGCGTGGAAATCTTCCTCTTTATGCACAATTGATTTTGTGCCTGTGTCGGTTTGGCTGTCTTACTATACTGTTTATTCCCACATGATAACATTATCTTACTGATTTTACAATACGAAAGCTGTTTGGGTTAAAGATAACTATATTGTGTTGCATAATATAGTTATTTTAGTATGGAAAAGAAGAAGGATGGATGATATAATATTCATATTATATAATCAATGATTATAAGAATGGGATATTTGGCAATAAGAAAGACCACTATTCTATTTTGCCAACTATTCTCGGTTTTACGCAAAGAAGCACAGAATGCTTTTGCGGTGCCATAAGGGTGAGGAGGCTTTTATCGAAAGAGAATATGTGATATTACAGAGGAGAATGGGATATGAGGTACGATTTTAGTAAAATGGAGGCAGAATCTTTTGAGCTTATGGTAAGGAGCTTAAACGAGAGGATATTTGGAGTGCGGTGTGAGCAATATGGTTTGGGGCCGGATGGGCAGAGAGAGTTTGCCTTTGAAGGCGCTGTAAAGGACAGCTCAGGAGTTGTATTTGAGGGAAGGACAATTGGTCAGGTAAAGTACAAGTATGTCACGACCAAAAAAGATGACTACAAATGGCTTGTAAAAGAAATCGATGGAGAATTGCAGCGCTTTCGGGAGAAAGAGGCAGACTATATACCGGATAATTATCTTTTTTATACCAATGTTGTTTTAACACCGGAAAAGGATACGGGCGTAAAAGACAGGATTGAGGCATATGTCAATGCAAAAAATGATATTATCCCGCATTTTTATGTAAAGGGATATGATGAAATATGCGCCATGTTGGACAATAACCGGGATGTTGCCACAAGCTACGCCGGTACTATTCTGCCAGGCGATCTGCTTATGAAAATGATGGGAGAATTTCAATTGGACTATCTGGATATTTTAAAGAGATTTCTTTATTGCGAGTTTGAGGAGGAAATGTATCCCCGTTTAGAGCAGGCCGGTTCCGTAGCAGAGAAGAAAATGCCTATTGAGCGAGTATGTGTGGATATTAATGTGACCGTCAGGAAAAAGAGGAAGACGGTGAAGTTTGCCAGGATGGTATTTGCTTTGGGAAATAAGATATTAGGTTACAGGGGGATGGGCGGTATCGATGAACTGAACCGGAATGAAAATTTCGTCCTGATTGGAGGCCCCGGAAAAGGAAAAAGTACAATCAGCCAGTTTATTGCCCAGATATACAGAGCATATTATCTGCAGGCAATGCAGTATCAAAGCCGGGAGATGGACAAATTTATAAAAGAGTTTGAAAAGGGATATGGCTATAGAATTGACAGAGTCCGAATCCCGTTTAAAGTGACATTGCGTGAATATGCCGCGTGGATCAACCGAAAGAGGAGTCAAGAGAATCATTCCGTCATACAGTACATGGGGGAACGGATAGAGAAATTTGAGGGAAGCAGGCTGTCAGTAAATATTCTCCGCAGAATGCTTAGAGAACAGGCATGGATATTTTTCTTTGACGGATTGGATGAAGTGCCGGAGTCTTCGAACAGGCAGGAGGTATTAAGACAGATTCATCAGTTTATCACAATGGAATTACGGGAGGCCCAATGCGACTGCATGGTCATAGGAACCACCAGGGAACAGGGGTACAACAATGACTTTGATGAGGAAAAGTATGTGCATATGGAGGTCGCAGAGTTATCTAAGGATGACAGCAGAACGTACATTAATAAGTTGTTCGACGTCATGGAAGAACAGACGGAGCGGAGGGAAGAATATATCCGCATCATGAATGAAGCTCTGGAAGATGAAACAACAGGCAGACTGATGAAGACGCCGCTTCAGGTTACGATTGTTGCCATATTGGTAAAAAGCGGAGGGAAGCCGCCCCATGAAAGATATTCCTTATTTCGGCAATATTATGACACCATAATAAAAAGGGAAAAACAAAAGGGGATCGTCGCTACCTTGAATGATAATACCGAATGGTTGGAAGAAATCCATTATATGGTTGGATATCGTTTACAGAGCGAATCGGAAATGGAAGAAAACGCTTCCGCAGAAATAAGCAAAGAAGAACTGGAAAAAGAGATTAGAAGCTATGTGGTGAAAAACAGGGACGAGTATTATGAGACAGAAAATGCTGACAAGGAAAAGGAGTTTTTCCTGACGATCACACAGAGAATCTGTTTCTTAAATGAGAACCGGGAAGGGAGATATAGTTTTACCATACGTTCCATGCAGGAATATTTTGCAGGAACCTATCTGGTAAAAGGAAGGCGTGATGAGGAAGCCATACATAACATAGAAAGTATTGCTTATAAATCCTATTGGAGGAACGTCCTGCTCTTTGCACTGGGTTATATAGAACTGGAAAGAAAAACCCTGGAAACGGATATAGGTTTACTTTGCGAACGGATGAACGGGAAGGATAATATCGTGAAGGAAGATTATACGTCTGAGAATCTGTGTCTGTTCGGCTCGTGGCTGGCAGCAGATATTCTGATAGAAAATATTTTCCGTGGTAAACCTCAAAGCAAGTATATTGCACTTGCCGCCAGGGCAATGGATCTGGGTGAATGTGCAAACTATAGTAAGTTTTCCATGATTACCGGGGCGCAAAAGGATAAAATGGTACGCCATGTCCAGGAGAATTGTGGGGACGAGGCAGTAAAAGGAATAAAAGCAGCTAAACTATTTCTGAAACTGGATGAAAATGAGAAGAATGATTTGGCTCATGAAATTACGGGTGTAATGAGGAGGCTTACGGAAGAACAGAAATTAGCGCTGGAAATTGATATAGCGGGAAACGGAATGCAGTCTGATGCAGTACGAAAAGAGGCGATATGCGAAATTAGATCAGCTTTGGAAAAAGGGGAAATCGATGGATTTCTGCCAGAACAGGTGTTGCAGGGATTGCTGTTTTCGGCAGATAAAACAGAAAGTGCCGAGCTTAGGAAAAATCTATTCCTACAGTGTCTGTTTTCAGCAAACAAAGATTATTTAGGAGACTGGGAAAAACGTTTAGGCCTTCGCAGTGGAGCAGGAATCATGTGTGAATTTCTGACCCCCGGGTACTGGAGATCTTATAGCGGCAATAAGATGATAAAGTTGACGGAATCTGTAGAGCTGACATTAGTGGAGAGGGATATGGATGAGGCTGCCTTGATGGAAATCAAGGATGATTTGACAGATATGCGTCTAGATTTTTTGTCAGAGTTTTGTGGCTTTTTGATAAAGCCTGCCTGGGCAACATATCAAATGCTATATGAACTGATAGGCAAAGAAGAGAAAGAGTTGGCTAAATTGTATGAGCGTTTGCTGATGCATTATGCCAGACAAAAGAAATTGGCTACGGAAGAAGAGTTTGAGAAAACAATGAGGGAGCGGAGACGAGACATAGAATCCTTTTTAAAAGAGGAATTGAGTGCATTATGCTATAAGGAAACGGATATAAAAATTAAATATTCTTGTACACATAGGAATGATGCATTTGACAAGCTAATGGATAATAGTAAGGTTCCGTTTGAACAATTAGATAAATTGAGCGATAGATTTTTTGAATTATTTCTGTTCGTAGCGGGAGTTCAAATGGTGCCTGCGAGATGCTTTGTGGACAATGGCAAAACAGCCAATGGACTGATCAAAGTCATAAGGGAAGCAACACGAAGAAAAAAGTATGCATTTAGGGAAAATTTTATAATAGCAGCTTTGGCAGGATCAAAATACAAAGGGGAATTTTGGAAGCAGGTTCCCGATTTTATGCTGGTCGATGAAATGATAGAAGCGATATATATAAACAAAATTCAAAGCGATACAATAATTTACAAAGAAATATTGGAAAAGTATATCAGTAGCGTTGTAAGTAAAATGATACTTGATGCAAAAGAGAGCAGCTATTTATCCATTATTCCCACATTGATATCGAAACCTGTCGATATCAGGAAATGCATTTCAGAAAACCAAATGAGAGAGTTGGAACAGCTTGAATATTCTGTTGGGGCAAATCTTCTTACGGTGAAGCTTTTGAAAATGTGTATGAGCAATGATAATGCGCCGGATCAGCTTTTTGGCGAGTTGTTTCAGTGCGACATTTCACGTGAGGTAGTATACCTGGAGCTGGAGACGATGCTCCGGTATTGTATGGTCCAAAATAAAGAAAAGCTTTGGGTGGAGATGTACCTGAGGCTTGAAGATGAGGAATTTGAAGAAAGCGGCGCAATAAGGAAAAGGATTCTGAATGATATGATCGAGGCAAAATGCAATGCCGCAAAAGGATAAGACAGGCAATATGTGGTGATTCAATTGTCATTGGAAGGGATAGCAATGTTGGCAGTCACTGAGAGTCCAGGAAAATCAGAAACCCCCAAAACCGCGGTCTCCGCAGTCCTGAGGGCTTCGTTAAAGGGGAGGATAAGTATTATTTTTATCTTTTGTAGTATCAAAGGAGGGGGTTCCTTGACATTACATAGTCTGGCCCGGAAATCAGACTTTATACAGAAAACCCAAAAATTTTTTGAAAATTTTTGAAAAGCATTTTTGAAAAGAAAAAAAGGATTGCCTGTTTGTGAAATCTGTTATATACTAAAGTGGATTACCGAAAGCAGCCTGTTTACATGGAACCAGGCAAATCTACGGGGAAATGCCTTTTAGAAACCGGTGTTTGCCGTATGTTTTTGCTCGGCGCTGCCCGGTTCCGGACAGATGTGGATCAGTAAGGATTATGAACATAAGGATGGTACGGTAGATATGGCATTATTGGAAGAGTGGCGGTCAGTCGCATACAATGAGAACGAATCCCAGGATCGGCTGCAGAAGATGTGGGCGGCATATTTCCAGCAGGAGAAAGATATTTATGCCCAGCTGTTAAAGAATCCCGACGAGGTAGTGACGGGAACCGTGAAGGAGCTGGCCGATAAGTACGGAGTCACGGTTATGACTATGACGGGTTTCCTGGACGGCATCAACGATTGCCTGAAAGAGAAGAACCCTATCGAAGAGATGGACGAGAATACCCAGGTGAACCTTGGTTTTGACAAGGCGCTGCTGTATAAGGGCATGGTGGCGGCGGAAGCCGACTGGCTGTATAATCTGGAGGAGTGGAACGACATTTTTGATGAGGATACCAGGAAAGCCCTTTATAAGGAACAGAAGTCCTCTACCACCATCGTGAAAGGGGATAAGGTATATCCCAACGATCTCTGTCCTTGCGGAAGCGGCAAAAAGTATAAGAAATGCTGCGGCAAAAAATAGGTTGATGAGAAAGTAAGGACTCTTTTTGTGTAAAAGGGTCCTTTTGTGATTTTTCATGCGATTTTCGGCGGACTTGGAAAGGCACCGGTTTTTCATGGGAACGGGGAGGAACCGGAAGATAGGAGGAATGCGTGATGAAGCTGCTGAAGCAATTAAAATGGGACACTCTGCTCATGGGGGTGCTTTACATCCTGTTGGGCATTGTGGCGCTGGTGATACCGGAGACCATGGAGAAATTATTGGGTTTCCTGATCGGCGTGGTGCTGATCATTGCAGGCGCGGTCTCCATGATCAGCTATCTGCTCAGGGATGCGCACCAGAATTATTACCATAATGATTTCCTGCACGGGCTTCTGGGGATTTTGCTGGGGATCGTGGTGTTGTATAAGGTGGATTTCATTATTTCCCTGGTGCCCTGGCTTTTGGGGATATTGGTGCTGGTCAGCGGACTGAGCAAGCTGCAGGACGTGATCGACTTAAGGAGAATGGAGTACGGCAACTGGGTCTTTATGCTGGTGCTGGCTATTATCAATATTGCTTTTGGACTGATCCTGATTTTTAATCCCATGGCGGTGGCCATGATCCTGTTCCGGCTGTTGGGGGTGGGATTGATTTTCAGCGGGATTACAGACTGCATCACCACCGTTTACTTTGCCGGAAAGATACGAAATTATTTTGCGGATCTGAATGCGGTGGACAGCACTTTTGTAGAGATAGTGGACGAGGGGAAAGCCGGGGACGAAAAAGAGGAGACCACTGGTTCCATGGATGAAACGGCAAAAGAGAAGGAGACCTGGTTGGGTACGGGGAGCATAAAAGAGGCGGCCAAGGCAGATACCGGGTCGGAGGGCATGGCAACAAAGGAGTAGGCTTGTGAATATTGCATTGTTTTTACTGCCGAAGGCAGAGGTAACCTATTTAAGGGATGATATGACATTGCGGCAGGGATTGGAGAAGCTCCGCAGAAGCGGCTATACGGCTGTCCCGGTGATTGATGCGGAGGATCGGTATGTGGGTGTCAGCAGCGAGGGTGATTTCCTCTGGAATATCCTGGAGCGGAACGAGAACCTGAGGGATATGACGCTGAAGAACGTGGAGCATATGGCGGTCCGGGATATCCTCCAGGGAGGAAAGGTACAGCCGGCACGGATCGACACGGCAATGGAGACCTTGATCGAACAGGCAATGAAACAGAATTTCGTCCCTGTTATTGATGACAGAAATGTATTTATAGGTATAGTTACCCGAAGCGATATCATAAAATATTTCGTGGCACACAGCAAAGAATGATGTTATACTTATTAAAACCATTACAAAAGCGAGGTAAACCAATATGAAGAAGCTGGAAGAATATGTAGTCAGTATCCCTGATTTCCCTGAACCGGGCATTATTTTCCGGGATGTGACCAGCGTGCTGCAGGATGCGGAAGGCCTGCATCTTGCCGTTGACACCATGCAGGAGAAGGTGAAGGATTTGGAGTATGACGTGGTGGTGGGCCCTGAATCCAGAGGGTTCATATTCGGGACACCGATTGCCTATAATAATAAGAAACCTTTTGTGCTGATCCGTAAGGCGGGAAAGCTGCCCCGGGAAACCGTGTCAGTTTCTTATGACCTGGAATATGGCAGCGCCACGATTGAAATGCATAAGGACAGCATCAAACCGGGGCAGAAGGTTTTGATCGTGGATGACTTGATTGCTACAGGCGGGACTACGGAAGCAATGATCAAAATGATCGAGAACCTTGGCGGTGAGGTGGTAGGCATTGTAGTCTTGATAGAGCTGGCAGGGTTGAAGGGACGGGAAAGGCTTAAAAAGTACCGTCTGGAGTCTGCAATCTGCTACTCGGGAAAATAAGAAGGCAGGTTTGCATAAGAGTTGACAAAAGAGAGGCACCCATGGCTGGACGGTGACCGGACAGTAAGAGGCGACAGATAACCTATGGCAGAGGAAAAAAATGAAGTAGTCATCGATGATGGCAAGATAAGTGCATATCATGATTTTGTTGACCCGGGGCTGCTGTATCAGGAGCTTATTAACCATGTGCATAAATATCACCCCAGCGATGATGTCTCCATGATTGAAAAGGCTTATCATGTAGCCGGGGAGGCCCATAAGAACCAGACCCGCAAGTCGGGGGAGCCTTATATCATACATCCCCTGAATGTGGCGATTATCCTGGCGGAGCTGGAGCTGGATAAAGAAACCATCATAGCGGGACTGCTTCATGATGTGGTGGAAGACACGGTGATGACGGACGCAGACCTGAAGCATGAGTTCGGGGAGGATGTGGCGCTTCTGGTGGACGGCGTCACCAAGCTGGAGAGGATCCCTTTATCCTCCACCATCAGCCAGTCCGATGAAAAGCTGGAGATGCAGGCGGAGAATCTGCGGAAGATGTTTCTTGCCATGGCAAAGGATATCCGGGTCATTATGGTCAAGCTTGCAGACCGCCTCCACAATATGCGCACCCTGAAATACAAGAGCCCGGAGAGCCAGCAGCGCATTGCCAAGGAAACCCTTGAGATCTACTGTCCCATTGCCCAGAGGCTGGGCATCAGCAGGCTGAAAACGGAGTTGGACGATTTGGCGTTAAAGTATCTGGAGCCGGAGGCGTATTATGACCTTGTGGAAAAGATAGCGGTCCGCAAGAGCGTCCGCGAGAAATATATCCAGGGTATTGTGGACGAGGTCAGCGAGCACATTGCCAACGCTGGGATTAAGGCCAGGATAGACGGGCGCATCAAGCACTTTTTCAGTATTTACAAGAAAATGGTGAATCAGAATAAGACTCTGGACCAGATATATGACCTGTTCGCGGTTCGTATCATTGTGGATACGGTAAAGGACTGCTATGCGGCGCTGGGGGTGATCCACGAGATGTATAAGCCGATCCCCGGCCGCTTTAAGGATTATATCGCCATGCCCAAGGCGAACCGTTACCAATCCCTCCATACAACGCTGATCGGCAGCACAGGGCAGCCCTTTGAGATTCAGATCCGTACCTTTGAGATGCATAAGGCGGCGGAGTACGGTATAGCCGCCCACTGGAAATATAAGGAAGCCTCCGACGGCAAGAAGGTGGAAGGCCGGGAGGAAGAGAAGCTGGTGTGGCTGCGCCAGATCCTGGAGTGGCAGCGGGACATGTCCGACAACAAGGAGTTCATGAACCTGCTGAAGAACGATCTGGACCTGTTTTCGGACAGTGTGTACTGTTTTACCCCTACCGGAGATGTGAAAAATCTGCCTGCGGGTTCCACCCCCATTGATTTTGCCTATAACATCCATTCCGCAGTGGGGAATAAGATGGTGGGAGCCAGGGTCAACGGCAAACTGGTGACCATTGATTATGAGATCAAGAACGGCGACCGGATTGAGATCATAACCTCCCAGAACTCCAAAGGCCCCAGCCGTGACTGGCTGAATGTGGTAAAGAGCACACAGGCCAAGAATAAGATTAACCAGTGGTTCAAGAACGAACTGAAGGAAGACAATATCATAAAGGGGAAAGAACTGCTTTCCACCTATTGCAAATCGAAAAATATCAATCTTTCCGACCTGCTAAAACAGGAGTATATGGAAGCGGTCATGCGTAAGTATGGTTTCCGGGACTGGGATGCGGTCCTGGCGGCAATCGGCCACGGCGCCCTGAAAGAGGGCCAGGTGGTAAACAAGATGCAGGAACTGTACGACAGGGAACATAAGAAGGCGCTGACCAATGAAGAGGTTTTGAGAAATATTGTGGAGATGGGGAATGCCAATTCCGGCAGGCCCATTGCCATGAAGACAAAGAGCGGCATTGTGGTAAAGGGAATTGAAGATCTTTCCGTGAGGCTTTCCAAATGTTGCTCCCCCGTGCCCGGCGACGAGATCGTAGGGTTTATCACCAGGGGCAGGGGTGTCTCCATCCATCGCACGGACTGCGTCAATATGATGAACCTGCCGGAGATGGAGCGTGTGAGGCTGATCGATGCGGAATGGCAGGCGCCCGGGAACGGGGGCGAAAAGTATGTGGCGGAGATCAAGATATTTGCCAACAACCGGAACGGCCTGTTGGTGGATATCTCAAAGGCCCTGACAGAGAGGAATATCGATATCCTTTCCATGAACACCCGGATCAGCAGGCAGGGGACGGCAACTCTCCAGACTACTTTTGAGATTGTCAGCAGGGAGGAGCTGAACCGTGTGATCGAGAAGATCAGGGGGATCGAGAGTGTGATAGATATTGAGAGGACCACAGGCTAAGTGTGTAAAGAAATTCTAAGCCAGCAAAGTACGCTGAATAAGCATTTCTAAATTACACACTGAAGAATGCCAAGAGCGGGCATTCTTCTTATTAATTGTCTGTGCAGACCGCGTCGGCATGACGGAAAGTGTGAACGGAATGCCCGTGAAAAGAATAAGAGAGGGAACGGATATGGGTGAGATTAAGATCGGCAGGATGGTGTTGGGCGCCTGCCAGACCAATTGTTATTTTTTATACCGGGACGGCGAACATGAGGCGATCGTGGTGGATCCTGCAGACCAGGGGCAGAAGATATACAGTTCTCTGCTGAAAAACGGTTTCCGCGTGGCAGGTATTCTGTTGACGCATGGGCATTTTGACCATATCTGGGGACTGGATGCCCTGAGGGACGCTGTGAATGCGGCTGCGGAGGCGGACGGCCTGGAGCCTGTGAAGGCTTACGCCCATGAGGACGAGAGAGCGCTGCTGAAAGATGCCGGCATGAATGTGTCGGAGCAGGCGGGCAGGGCATGCTCCACCTATGCGGATGTGTATGTGAAGGACGGGCAGGAGATCACGCTGGCAGGGATGACCTGTAAGGCCATTGCCACACCCGGTCATACTGCCGGAGGGTGCTGCTATTATTTTCAGGAGGCGGGTATGCTGGCCGCAGGGGACACGCTGTTTGCGGAATCTGTTGGCAGGACGGATTTCCCCACAGGAAGTATGGGCACTTTGGTGAGGTCCATCAAGGAGAAGCTGTTTGTGCTCCCGGAGGATACGAAGGTGTACCCGGGCCATGGGGACAGCACTACCATCGGACATGAGATGAAATGTAATCCATTTTGCGTATGATAATAGAAATTGCGGATCATTTGAGGCGGCAGCGGCCCGGGCAGGCTGTCGCCTTTGCCGTTTTTGTTTTTACGGGAGAATAGGATGTTTGCGATAAAGATCAATAAAGAAAACTATGAATACGATATCCAGGCCCTGGTTAAGTCCTTTTATCCGGAGGAACAGGTGGCCGTCCTTCTGCCGGAAAGCAGGGAGGATAAAAGGAGGGAGCTGGAAGGCAAGGTACGGATCTGCCTCAATGTGGAGGGGGATGCCGCGGAGCTTACTGTGGACGGCAGGGTTTACCGCTGGGAAAAGCCGGAGGGAGACGGCTCCAAAGGGGATTTTAAACGTTTCCTCTATGAGGTCCTGAGAAAGGAAAACGGAAAAGAGCTTCCCTGGGGCAACCTCATCGGTATCCGCCCTACCAAAATTGCATATAGCCTTTTGGGGGAGGGAAAGAGCCGCCAGGAGATTTTGGAGCACTATTCCAAGGAATACTATACCAGCGCGGAAAAAGCGGAACTTGCCGTGGATATCGCCCGGCGGGAGAGGAAGCTTCTGGCAGGCATCCATTACCGGGACGGTTACAGCCTATACATAGGGATCCCTTTCTGCCCCACCACTTGCCTCTATTGCTCTTTTACCTCCTATCCTATCGGCGGTTACCGGAAACAGGTGGATGCCTACGTGGACTGCCTGGTGAAAGAAATGGAGTATGTGGCGGAAGGCTGCAGGCACAAGATCCTGGACAGCGTGTATATCGGCGGCGGGACTCCTACCACGCTGGAACCGGGGCAACTGGACAGGCTGCTCACAAAGCTGGAGGGCCTGTTTGACCTGCAGCAGGTGAAAGAATTTACGGTGGAGGCGGGACGCGCCGACAGCATTACGGAGGAGAAGCTCCGGGTGCTCCACAGGCACGGGGTTACCAGGATTTCCGTTAATCCCCAGACAATGAAGCAGGAAACGCTGGATATGATCGGCAGGAGGGCTTCCGTAAAGCAGGTGGAGGAAGCTTACGCGCTGGCGCGAAGGGTAGGGTTTGACAATATCAATATGGATCTGATCCTGGGCCTGCCCGGGGAGGTAGAGGCGGATGTGCAGCAAACCATAGACAGGGTGGTGGAGCTTGCCCCGGACAGCCTGACGGTGCATTCCCTTGCAATTAAGCGGGCGTCGAAGCTGAACCAGTGGATACAGGAGAACGGCGTGTCCACCCTGCGCAATACGGACGAAACCATGAAAATAGCGGCGGAGGGCGCAAGAAAGCTGGGGTTGGAACCCTATTATCTGTACCGCCAGAAAAATATGTCGGGCAATTTCGAGAACGTGGGATATGCAAGAGAAGACAGATATGGACTGTACAACATTTTGATCATGGAGGAAAAGCAGTCTATCATCGCGCTTGGGGCAGGATCGATCAGCAAAAGGGTATACCCGGACGGGCGGATCGAGCGGTGTGAGAACGTGAAGGATGTGGCCCAGTATATTGAGAGAATCGATGAGATGACAGAACGGAAAAGACAGCTGTTCCACGGCTTTTTCGACGGAAGCGGGGACATAGGGGATTCCTGTATTAGAGAAAACGGAGGATGACGCGATGGAATGCAAAATATATAAGCTGGGTGAGCTGGAGCGTTACCGGTATGTGGTGGTTCTCTCCAGGTACCGGGGAAAGATCCTGTTGAGCCGGCACAGGGAGCGCACCACCTGGGAGACCCAGGGCGGGCATATCGAAGAGGGAGAGACGCCGCTGGAGGCAGCCAGGAGGGAACTGTATGAGGAATCCGGGGCCGTGGAATTTGAGATAAAGCCGCTGTGTGACTATGGAACGGAAGAGGACGTGGCGAGAGGGACCGGCGGGATGGTGTTTACCGCTGAAATCAGCCGGCTGGAGGCGCTTCCCAAGAGTGAGATGGAAGAGGTGAGAGCCTTTGATATCCTGCCGGAGAACCTGACATACAGGGAAATCACGCCTGTCTTGTTTGCACAGACCGGCTGCTGGTTTTACAGGAGGGCCACTGTGGAGGACCTTCAGGTATTGGTGGAAAGCAGGCTGGAGACTCTGCGGGCGGCCAACGGACTAGGGAAGGATGCGGATTTGCAGGAAGTCAGGGAAGAGTCCCTGGAATATTACAGGGAGAGCCTGGACAGCGGCAGGCATGTGGCTTATCTGGCGTATGACGCGTACCGGATAATCGGCACGGGAGGGATCAGCTTCTATCAGGTAATGCCCACATACCATAACCCAAGCGGCCGGAAGGCATATGTGATGAATATGTATACGGACCCGGCTTACCGCCGGAAGGGCATAGCATGGAAGATGCTGGAACTGCTGACGGCCCGGGCCGCGGAGCAGGGGATCAGGGAGGTTGGGCTGGAAGCCACAGAACAGGGGCGTCCCCTTTATGAAAAATTCGGTTTTGCATACGCTCCGGGGGAAATGGTACTTAAGCTGTAATGCCCCGGGGATGCAGGGGGCAATGCAAGCCGCGCTTTTCCGGCTGGGTATGAAAAGCAATTGTCCCTGCGCCCCAGGGGTAAATTGGACCATGGGATATACAGGTCAAATATTCCATGGGAAACATTGACAGAGAAAAGAAAAAAAAGTATCATATATTGAGAAAAAAAGAAAGGTAAGCCGCACCGGGCGGTGAGGAGAGGAAATGGCGCTGAGCAAGAAGCCTGTGACGGGCATGAAAGATATCTTGCCGGAGGAGATGCAGATCCGTGATTATGTGATCGGCGTGATCAAGGATACCTACGGCAAATTCGGTTTTACTTCTATAGATACTCCATGTATGGAGAACATAGCCAATCTGACAAATAAGCAGGGCGGCGACAATGAGAAGCTGGTCTTTAAGATCTTAAAGAGGGGCGAAAAGCTCAATGTGGCAGAGGCCGTTAAGGAAGAGGACGTGGTGGATGCCGGAATGCGTTATGACCTCACAGTGCCTCTGGTGCGCTATTACTGCAACAATGCGGCGAACCTGCCTGCTCCCTTTAAGGCGCTGCAGATAGGGAATGTATGGCGTGCGGAGCGTCCCCAGAGAGGGCGTTTCCGGCAGTTTATGCAATGTGATATCGATATATTGGGGGAGCCTTCCAATCTTGCGGAAATTGAGCTGATCCTGGCGACCACTACTACCTTGGGAAAACTGGGCTTCAAAGGCTTTGAGATCCGTATCAACGACAGGCAGATCTTAAAGGCAATGGCTGCGTACAGTGGTTTTGCCGAGGAATCCTATGACAGTGTGTTTATCATCCTGGATAAGATGGACAAGATCGGTAAGGAGGGCGTGGAAGCGGAGCTTTTGGAGAATGGATTTCCGGGGGAGGCCGTGGACAAATACCTGGAGTTGTACCGCGGGTTGGAAGAGGCGGATAACGGTGTGGCTTATCTGGCGGAGAGGCTGGGGGATGTATTGGAGCCTTCCGTGGCGGAGGGCCTGCAGGAGATCATAGACAGCGTCAGCGCCACGAAAGCATCCGATTTTAAGATGGTATTTGACGCTACCCTGGTCAGGGGGATGTCCTATTACACAGGCACCATTTTTGAGGTATCGATCCCGGAGTATGGCGGAAGCTGTGGCGGCGGGGGACGTTATGATAAAATGGTAGGGCGGTTTACCGGCAATGACATTCCGGCCTGCGGTTTTTCCATCGGGTTTGAGAGGATCATCATGCTGCTTTTGGAGAACGGGTTCAAAGTGCCTGCACAGCCTGAGAAAGTGGCGTACCTGATCGAAAAGGGAGTGGGCGGCGAGCGGCTCTGCGAGATCATAGCCAAGGCCCAGGAAAAGCGGAAAAGCGGCGCCCAGGTGCTTGTGGCCCGGATGAACAAGAATAAAAAGTTCCAAAAGGAACAGCTGGCGGCACAGGGATATGGGGAATTTGAAGAATTTTACAGAGAAGGATTAAAAGGCTGAGACAGATAGCAGATCCGGTCCCTGTCCGTTTTAGGTGAGGGCCGGGAACCAAACAGGGCATTAGACTGATTAAGCAGAAGGAGACAGAAAATATGGCAGAGTCAATGAGCGGCTTGAAGCGGACACATCGCTGTGGGGAGTTGTCCGCGGCAAATGTGGGGCAGACCGTCACCGTTATGGGATGGGTGCAGAAGCAGAGGAATAAGGGCGGTATTATTTTTGTGGATCTCAGGGACCGTTCCGGTATATTGCAGGTGATATTCGAGGAAAGCGACTGCGGCGCAGAGCATTTTGCAAAAGCGGAGAAGCTCCGGAGTGAATTTGTGGCCGCAGTGACAGGGAAAGTGACGAAGAGGGAAGGAGCGGTAAACGAGAATCTGGCCACCGGTGAGATTGAAGTCCGCGCGGAATCCCTACGTGTCCTTGCGGAAGCGGAGACACCGCCATTCCCTATTGAAGCAGATTCCAGGACGAAGGAAGAACTGCGCCTGAAATACCGCTATCTGGATCTGAGAAGGCCTGATATCCAGAAGAATCTGATGCTTCGCAGCAAGATTGCCACCACCGTGCGCGGCTTTTTAAGTGAGGAAGGCTTTCTGGAGATCGAGACGCCTATTTTGAACAAATCCACGCCGGAGGGAGCCAGGGACTATCTGGTGCCCAGCCGCGTACATCCGGGAAATTTTTATGCGCTGCCCCAGTCGCCCCAGATTTTCAAGCAGCTCTTAATGTGCTCCGGCTATGACCGGTATTTCCAGATCGCAAAATGTTTCCGTGACGAAGACCTCCGTGCTGACAGGCAGCCGGAGTTTACCCAGATTGACTTGGAGATGTCCTTTGTAGATGTGGATGACGTGATTGACGCTACCGAGAGGATGGTGGCAAAAGTATGTAAAGAGGCGATCGGATTGGAGGTAGAGCTTCCCCTGAAGCGTATGACCTGGGATGAGGCTATGAACCGTTTCGGCTCCGACAAGCCGGACACGCGCTTTGGCATGGAGCTGGTGGATGTCTCCGGGACAGTGAAAGGCTGTGGCTTCGGCGTATTTACCGGCGCCCTGGAGTCAGGAGGCAGCGTCAGGGGCATCAACGTAAAAGGGCAGGCCGAAATGCCCAGGAAGAAAATCGACGCCCTGGTGGAGTTTGCCAGGGGTTACGGGGCAAAAGGACTGGCCTATCTGTCCGTGATGCCGGACGGTACTTACAAATCTTCTTTCGCAAAGTTTCTGTCGGAGGAGGAGCTGAAGGCGCTGGTCACTGCCATGGGCGGTGAACCGGGAGATTTGCTTCTGTTTGCCGCTGACCGGTTAAAGACCGTGTGGTCCGTGCTGGGGGCCTTGCGGATCGAGGTGGCAAAGCAGCTGGATATGATTGATAATGACAAGTTTCATTTCCTCTGGGTGACGGAGTTCCCTCAGTTTGAGTGGAGCGACGAGGAGGAGAGATATGTAGCTATGCACCATCCCTTTACCATGCCCATGGAAGAGGATCTGCCGCTTTTGGAGAGCGATCCCGGGAAGGTTCGGGCAAAGGCTTACGATATCGTTCTCAACGGTGTGGAGTTGGGCGGCGGCAGTGTGAGGATCTTCCAGGCGGATGTGCAGGAGAGGATGTTCCGTGCCCTGGGATTTACGGATGAGAAGGCGCATGAGCAGTTCGGCTTCCTGCTGGATGCTTTCAAGTACGGCGTACCACCTCACGCAGGACTGGCCATCGGCTTTGACCGTTTTGTCATGTTGCTGGTGAAAGCAGATAACATCCGCGAGGTCATCGCTTTCCCAAAGGTGAAGGACGCATCCTGCCTGATGTCGGATGCACCTGGCGCCGTGGACGGGAAACAGCTGGAAGAGCTGTGCCTGAAGGTGGACGTTGCGGAGGATAATGGGGAGAACGGGCAGTGAAATTGAGCTCTGATTTCCTAATCCTGATTTGAGTGCCCGTTAGAGCGTGCAAATGGGAGCTAGACAAAGCTGCTTATGAGGAGGAGCTTTGGACTTACACTGCGGAATGGAATTGGAAGGATGGATTGGAGTTCGGGATGCAGGACAAACGCTATCTGCTGGACATAGGACAAATGCTGGGGGGGAGTGGCAGTGATGCGCTTCTCAGGGAAGCCTTTGGCCGGATAGATGCGGAACGCCGGGAAAAAGCGCTCCGCATCAAAAACAGCAGGGCGCTGGCCTCCAGCATAGGCGCCGGACTGTTGATACAGAAGGCGTTGGCGGACTGTGCAAACCTCCGCCTTGCAGAAAGCCAGACAGATGGCAGGGATGTCCGTTTTACGGGAGACCGGGGGGAACGGCTGGGGGGAAGCCAAGCGTATCTCATGCAGGAACGGCAGATTGCCATACAGCATTTTTCCGTGGAAGGACTGGTGGAGGAATTGGGACGCAGGAGTGTGGCAGAACCCTGCTATCAATATGGAGAAAACGGCAAGCCGCATTTTGGCAATTACCCTTTTCGGTTTAACCTGTCCCATTCCGGCCGCTATGTGTTTTGCGGGGTATCGGGACGGGAAATTGGCGTGGATATCCAGGAAATGCAGGAGGGCAGAGAGCTGCAGTTGGCGAAGCGCTTTTTTTCAGCTGCAGAATATCAGTGGCTTGAGGATTGTGAGGAGGCCGTCCGCCACCAATTATTTTTCCGTTTGTGGGTCAGGAAAGAAGCCTATGGCAAGCTGACGGGGGAAGGATTGGCAGGCGTTGTGGGGAAGAACCTTGGGGGCGACTTCCTGTCGAAGGAAAAGATCCCTGCAGGCGGTTCCGGCAAAGAATTGCTGCAAAGAACGGAGCCTGGGGAGCATATCCTGGACTGGGAAGAATATGAGATGCCCAAAGGCTACCGCATCGCAGTCTGCAGATTCGTGGAGAAGTACCAATTTAAGATTCCGCGAAGCGGAATCATGGAGGATTAGCATGAAAAGGCTGATGAGATATTTAAAAGAATATAAGAAGGAATCGGTTTTAGCTCCGTTATTTAAGCTGTTGGAAGCTTTTTTCGAGCTGCTGGTCCCTTTGGTCATGGCAAATATTATAGACATCGGTATTGCCAACACCGATATGGGATATGTGACTAAAATGGGATTTTGCCTGTTGGCGCTTGCCATTGTGGGGTTGGTATCTTCCATAACGGCTCAGTTTTTCGCGGCAAAGGCGGCGGTTGGTTTTTCCACCCGCCTGCGGCAGGCATTGTTTGACCATATACAGGGGTTGGACTTTACCAATATAGACAGGGCAGGGACATCCACCATGATCACCCGGATGACCAGCGATATCAATCAGGTGCAGTCCGGTGTCAATATGGTGCTGAGGCTGTTCCTCCGTTCGCCCATTATCGTGTTTGGGGCCATGATCATGGCGTTTACCATTGATGTGAAGAGCGCGCTGATCTTTGTGGTAGCGATTCCGCTGCTGGCCATTGTGGTATTTGGCATTATGATGTGGACAATGCCTTTGTATAAGAAAGTGCAGGGCGGACTGGACAAAGTGCTTGGAGTGACCCGTGAGAACCTCACAGGCGTCCGCGTGATCCGTGCGTTCCACAAGGAAGAAGAGGAAGAGAGAAAATTCAGGGAGTATACGGCCGCCCTTGCCGACAGCCAGACATTTGCAGGTAAGATCAGTGCCGTCATGAACCCGGTAACATATGTTATTGTTAATGGCGCCATTATTGCATTGATATATACCGGGGCTATTCAGGTAAATGTGGGTACTCTGACACAGGGTGAGGTCATCGCGATTATCAACTATATGTCCCAGATCCTGGTGGAACTGGTGAAACTGGCAAACCTCATCATTACGATTACCAAAGCCCTTGCCAGCGCCGACCGTGTGGCCGGAGTATTTGAGATCCGAAACGAAGAGCAGGCAGCGGGATTGGAAGGGATCCCGGGCAGCGCCGCGTCTGCCGGTTCTGAAAAAGGTGTGCCGTTCCTGGAGTTTGACCATGTGTCCCTGACCTATGCGGGAGCGGGGGCGGAGACGCTGCAGGATATGAGTTTTACAGTGAACAGGGGTGAGACCATAGGTGTGATCGGGGGCACAGGTTCCGGAAAGTCTTCTTTGGTAAATCTGATCCCCGGATTCTATCCGGTGACGGGGGGAGCCATCCGGCTGGAAGGAAAGGATATCCGCTCGCTGCCGGAAGATACCCTGCGGAACCGTATCGGGGTAGTGCCCCAGAAGGCAGTCCTTTTTAAGGGCACTATCCGGAGCAATCTGCAGTGGGGAAAGCCTGATGCCACAGAGGAAGAGATGTGGCAGGCGATTGACACTGCCCAGGCCAGGGAAGTGGTGGAAGGCAAGGACGGAAAATTGGATGCGAAGGTGGCCCAAAGCGGTAAAAACCTTTCCGGCGGACAGAGACAGAGGCTTACCATTGCCAGGGCGCTGGTGAGGAAGCCGGAGATATTGATATTAGACGACAGCGCCTCTGCACTGGATTACGCAACCGACGCAAAATTGAGGGAGGCTCTCCGTTCTCTGGAGGGCAATACCACCACCTTTATCGTTTCCCAAAGGGCATCCACCATCCGCCATGCGGACAAGATCATTGTGTTGGACGACGGCGAGATGGCTGGCATCGGAACCCACGACGAGCTGCTGGCAGCCTGTGGCGTTTATCAGGAAATATATTATTCCCAATATCCTGATGAGAGGAAGGCGGAGGGGTAAATGTGTTGACATGCCTGCTTCGGTCCCACAGGAAATATTTGACAGCGGAAACCCTCTGTGGGTATCAGATTGAAAACTTTTATTTAATGCGCTAAAAACATGTGCAGAAATGAGGAAAAAAATGAAATCAGGCCAGATGAAAACCTTGAAACAGGTAATGAATTATATTCGCAGATATTGGCTGCTGGTGGGGTTGTCGCTGATTCTGGCAGCCGTGACAGTGATACTGACACTTTATATTCCCATTCTTACCGGAGATGCGGTGGATCTGCTGCTGGGGAAGGGGGCAGTGGACTTTGACGGTGTGTTTGGTATTATGAAAACAATCGGAATTGCCGTTGCCGTGACAGCCGTTTCCCAGTGGGTGATGAATACTTGTAACAACCACATTACCTACCATGTGGTGAAGGATATCCGTGAGGATGCTTTCCATAAGCTGGAACAGCTGCCTCTTAAATACTTGGATGCCCATGCCTACGGCGACATTGTCAGCAGGGTGATCGCGGATGTGGATACCTTTGCGGATGGCCTGCTGATGGGGTTCACACAATTTTTTACAGGTGTGCTGACTATTTTCGGGACATTGGGATTTATGCTTTACACCAGTATTCCCATTACCCTCGTTGTTGTGTGCATAACACCTGTCTCTTTTCTGGTAGCGAGGTTCATTGCCACAAAGACCTATACTATGTTTAAAGAACAGTCCGAGACCAGGGGCGAACAGACTTCCCTGATTGAGGAGATGGTAGGCAATCAGAAGATCGTCAAGACATTCTCCCGTGAGGAGGCGGTAAAAAAGCAGTTTGGCGAGATCAACGGCAGATTACAGAAATGTTCCCTGAAAGCCATCTTTTTCTCCTCCATCACTAATCCGGCTACCCGATTTGTCAATAGCTTGGTATACGCAGGCGTCGGCATTTTCGGGGCATTGTTAGCTATAAATGGTGGCATCAGGATAGGGCGTCTCTCTTGCTTCTTAAGCTATGCCAATCAATATACCAAGCCATTCAATGAAATATCAGGTGTTATCACAGAGCTGCAGAATGCCCTTGCCTGTGCGGCGCGTATCTTTGAGCTGATCGATGAGGAACCCCAGGTCCCTGACAGCCCGGATGCGAGAGTGCTGTCCAATGCAGGGGGGAATGTGAAACTGGAGAATGTATATTTCAGTTATACCCCGGACAAAAAGTTGATTGAGAATTTTAACCTGAATGTAAAACCCGGCCAGAGAGTGGCGATCGTGGGCCCTACCGGCTGCGGCAAGACTACTGTGATCAATCTGCTGATGCGCTTTTATGACGTGGACAGAGGCTGCATACGCGTGGACGGTACGGATATCAGTAAAATCACCAGAGGAAGCCTCCGTACCAGTTACGGAATGGTGCTCCAGGAAACCTGGCTGAGGGCGGGCACTATCAAGGACAATATTAAAATGGGCAAACCCGGCGCAACTGACCAGGAAGTCATTGAAGCCGCAAAGGCATCCCATGCCCACAGCTTTATCAAAAGGCTCCCCAAGGGATATGACACGGTGATCACCGAGGATGGAGGCAGCCTTTCCCAGGGACAGAAACAGCTCCTCTGCATTGCCAGGGTCATGCTCTGCCTGCCACCGATGCTGATTTTGGACGAAGCAACCTCCTCTATTGATACCAGGACGGAAATCCGCATACAGAAAGCTTTTGCCAGAATGATGGAAGGACGCACCAGCTTCATCGTGGCCCACAGACTCTCCACCATCCGGGAAGCAGATATCATCCTGGTCATGAAAGACGGAAATATCATCGAACAAGGCAACCACGAAACACTGCTAAACAAAAAAGGCTTCTACGCAAATCTATACAACTCACAATTTGCACGCTAGCCATGAGCTCTGCATTTCAAGCCAGAAACAGTCCCGGCGGGGAGCTTGCTCACAGCCGGGACTGCTTCTGGCTTGAAATATAGTGCGAAGCACGTGACTCCCCCAATGCAACCATGCATTGGGGGAGAGAGCGAAAAAAAGAGCTTGAGCTCTGGCGAACGGCCCGCGCTTGAGCGATTGCGAAAGCAATCGAGATTAAGCGTGGGGAGCGAATGCCCCCCATTATGTAACCAACCCTCTTAAAAATGTACCATAACCGATAAAATTTTTTCTGCCGCATGCCGATATATTATTATACACAGGCACATCAAATCATTCATTCCTGATACAAAACACTGTATTTTCGGCCGTTATCAGCCATAATAAAGTCCGGCGAATTAGCGAACGATGTACTGGAGTAGGGAAACTGACAGCGGCCTTAAAGCGCTGTGGGATATATGCGGGAAGTACAGTAAAACTGTGTTTGCCGGGAAATTACAAGGAGGTAAGATATGAAGGTAGATCAGAATATTACCCTGTTTGTAGGCGGCCAGCCTGAAAACAGCCTGTCCACGGAGGGAGCAGGAAAGAAACAGGAAAACCGGAAGACTTTATTCGCGGGGGATTTGAACCATCAGCAAGGTTCCCTGCAGGATCGCATTGACCAGAAGAAAAAGGAAGCGCAGAAACAGGCTCTGAAGATTGTGGGAGATGTTTTTGCAGGCGACGTGGCCATTGACGATGATATGGAAAACAGGCGCCAGAATGTGAAAGAACTGGTGGAGGACCGGAAGCGCCTGGGGCAGGAAAAAGCGGCAGTTGATACCCGCTGTGAGGATCTTGAGAAAGCTTTTGCCGCAGGGGAGATCAGTGAAGAAGATTATGCGGTTGAGAAACAGAACCTGGAAAAGGAACAGCGCATCCGTGACGCAGAGCTGAATGACAATGAAAACCAGATCAAGCAGGAAAATGCTGTGGTCGCCGAAACCCGGAAAGAGAGGCTCAAGCACCATGCCATGTTGGATGCCCAGGAACAGGCTGAAGATGTTATGGATGCGGCCAGGGACGAAATCATCGGTATGATACGCGATGAGAGCAAAGATCATATCGACGAGGAGACCGAGAAGAGAGAAGAACAGGCAGAGGAGATCAAGGAAGAGAAAGAGGAAAAGGAAGAGTTTATCGAAGAGCAGAAGGAGCACCGCGAAGAGCAGGAGGAGCTGCTTGAGGAAATGCCCACGGAAGAGATGCTTACCCTTGATAAAATACAGAATGATGTGAAACAGGAAGTGCAGAATCTTCTGGATAAAATGAAGCTGATAGCAGAGGATATCAAAGGTGCAGTGGTAGATGAAAGCAGGTAATTACCGGCGTTAAGTACGTAACAGCCCTTCGTGGATAGGACCGTGAACACAATGCGTATATTCTGCATAGCTTATATAAAGATATCGGAGGATATTTTTATGGCATTAGTGGTAATAGACGCAGGACACGGAGGCAGCAATCCGGGAGCCGTTTATAACGGACGGCAGGAGAAGGATGATGTGTTGGCACTGGCATTGGCAGTAGGACGCATTCTGGAGCAAAATGGCGTAGATGTTTATTATACCAGAACTGCCGATATCTATGAACCCCCATACCAGAAGGCAATGGAGGGGAATGCCTCAGGCGCTGATTATTTTGTCTCCATCCACCGCAATTCCAGTCCTTATCCCAACCAATACACAGGTATAGAAACACTGGTATATAGCAGGTATGGGGAAGCGGCGCGGCTTGCGCGCAATATTAACCGGCAGCTGGCCAGTGTGGGTTATGAAGATCAGGGAGTGAACGAGCAGACGGACCTGGTGGTGCTGAACAGGACCCAGATGCCCGCAGCGCTGGTGGAAGTAGGATTTATCAATACAGATGCGGATAACCAACTGTTTGACGAGAGGTTTGACGAGATTGCACGTGCCATTGCGGATGGCATTCTGGAGACAATCGGAGGGAACGGAGCATAATAGCAAGTGTTATTTTGTAAGTGAGCGGTAATTGGCCGGAAGGGATATTCCGCATTGGGACGAGTCAGAATTGTAACATTAACAACGCCTTTTGCATAGTATGTAAAGACTATGTGAAAGGCGTATTGATTTGCGGAAAGAATTTACATATCTTGTGAGATTGTTTGCCGGCATTTGCATAGCCGTATTGATCAGCGCATGTACAGATGGGGGGAAAAATCACAATGGGGATAAGGATTCCCTTTTGCTTTCGGGTTCCACATCCATGGATAAACTCTCCAATGCGTGGGCGGAGCGCTTTATGGAAAAATATCCCGGCAGTACCGTAACCGCAGAATTTGTGGGATCCAGTGCCGGGGTTGAGGCGGTGATTTCCGGAGGTGCCGATATCGGAAATTCTTCCAGAAGCTTAAAGGCGGAAGAGAAGGCGGAAGGTGTGGTGGAGAACCTGGTGGCCGTAGACGGGATCGCAGTGTGCGTGGACCCGGACAATGAGGTAACCGGACTGTCTTACCGCCAGCTGGCCGATATCTACACCGGAGCCGTGGCCAACTGGTCGGAGCTTGGAGGGAGAGATGTTCCGGTCGTGGTGATAGGGCGCGAGGCGGGGAGCGGCACCAGGGACACTTTCGAAAGTGTTTTGGGATTGGCGGGGCGGTGTGATTATGCCAATGAGCTGGACAGTACCGGCGCCGTAATGGCAAGGGTAGCTTCCACTCCCGGCGCCATCGGTTATGTGTCCCTGGATGTGGTGGACGGCTCCGTAAGGATGCTTTCCCTGGAGGGAGTGGAACCTTCTGCGGAAAACATCAGAGACGGCAGCTATCCCTTGAGCAGGCCCTTAATCATGGTAACCAGAGGCGAGATCAACGGGCAGGAGGAAATGGTGCAGAACTGGTTTGCTTTCCTATACAGCGAGGAGGGGCAGGCCATTGCGGAAGCACTGGGGTTTGTCAGAGTCCGTTAAAGAAAATATAGGCGGTTGTGTAAAAGGGAGTATAAAGAGTGCTGATCGTTGAGAGAAAAGGGAAAGGGGCAGCAGAGGGGGCGGCACAGGCCATATTTACCTTTTGCGGGTTTGTGGCGGTATTTGCGGCCGCGGCAGTGATGCTGTATATGTTGGTGAAAGGCCTGCCGGCTGTTTTCAGTGTGGGGATAAAGGAAATCTTTTTCAGCGGCGTGTGGAAGCCTACGGCGGAGGAACCGGAATACGGTATTCTGTACATAATATTGACTTCCGTGCTAGGCACGGGGGTGGCAGTATTCCTGGGGGTGCCCATAGGGATATTGACTGCGGTCTTCCTGGCGGAGTTGTCCGGGGGGAAAGCCGCGGCTGTGGTAAGGACGGCGGTGGAGCTGCTGGCAGGGATTCCCTCCGTGGTATATGGGCTTTTGGGGATATATCTGCTGAATCCCCTGATGTATAAGCTGGAGAGAAGCGTGTTTGCAGGGTCACGGACACACCGGTTTACAGGCGGAGCAAACCTGCTTTCCGCAGCGTTGGTGCTTGCCATTATGATTCTGCCTACGGTGATCCATATCAGCGAGACAGCCATCAGGGCAGTGCATCCTGCCATCAAGGAGGCGTCCCTGGCACTGGGGGCGTCCAGGCTGCAGACCATTTTCAGGGTGGTCCTGCCGGCGGCCAGATCCGGTGTGGCCACAGCAGTAGTCCTGGGGGTGGGAAGAGCCGTTGGTGAGACCATGGCAATTACCCTGGTGTCGGGAAACAGTGTCAATATACCCCTGCCGTTTCATTCGGTGCGCTTTTTGACAACGGCTATTGTCAGTGAGATGGGATATTCCCAGGGAGTGCACAGGCAGATGCTATTTACCATAGGGTTGGTGTTGTTTGTTTTTGTGATGGCGGTCAACAGTATATTGAGCCGTATTTTGAAGAAGGGAACGGTGGGAGATTGAGTGAGACCTTATATCAAAAGCGCAGGCGCCCGGCAGAGATATTTCTGTCGGCGGTAATCTACGGTGCGGCGTCCGTTGCGGTAACGCTGCTTTTGGGAATCATTGGCTATGTCTTTGCCAGGGGGGTTCCGGTATTGAGCTGGAGTTTCCTGACCTCCGTTACCAGTACGCTTCGGCAGACGGCGGGGATTGCCGGCAACCTGGTAAACACCCTCTATATGGTTGTCCTGACGCTTCTGTTTGCCGCTCCGGCAGGTGTGGGGGCAGCTATTTACCTTAACGAATATGCCAGGCCGGGGAAGCTGGTAAGGCTCATTGAATTTACTACGGAGACCTTGTCCGGCATCCCTTCCGTTATCTATGGCCTGTTTGGCATGGTGTTTTTCGGGGAGACGCTGCATTTGGGTTATTCCCTGCTGGGAGGCGCGCTGACCCTGTCCCTGATGGTGCTCCCGCTGATGATCCGCAATACCCAGGAGGCTTTGCGGGCGGTGCCGGAGAGTTACCGGAACGGGGCGCTGGGAATGGGAGCTACCAAATGGCATATGATCCGCACGATACTGCTTCCGTCTGCCAGGCCGGGGATAGTGACCGGCCTGATCCTGTCTGTGGGAAGGATCCTGGGGGAATCCGCCGCGCTCCTTTTCACTGCGGGAAGCGGAAGGCTTCTGCCCAGGCTGGGGAACGGCCCGGCAAACGACCTGCGGGAGTTAGGCGGTAAAGCGTTGGAATCCGGGGGGACACTGACCATAGAACTGTACCTGCAGATGCAGAACGGTAAATATGACATTGCCTTTGGCGTGGGGTGCGTGCTGATTGCCCTGGTGATGCTGATAAACCTGCTGATGAAAATTGCCCCGGGAAAATATAAGAGAAGTAGTTTGTATGGGCGGAAAAGGTATGGTATGAAATGGAAAACAGCAAAATCTCGGTAAAGAGCCTGAACCTTTTTTACGGGAGAAACCATGCGCTGAGAAATGTGGATATGGAGATCCGGGACCATGCCGTTACAGCCTTGATCGGACCCAGCGGCTGCGGGAAGTCCACCTTATTAAAGTGCATAAACCGTATGAATGACTTGGTGAAGGGCGCCAGGGTCGAAGGCAGGATCCTTTTAGACGGAGAAGATATTTATGACAGAAGGGTGGATATCACGTTGCTGCGGAAAAAGGTGGGCATGGTATTCCAACAGCCCACGCCTTTCCCCATGAGCATTTATGACAATGTGGCCTATGGCCCCAGGATCCATGGGATCAGGTCCAGGCAGGAGCTTGACGGGATCGTGGAAGGAGCATTGGGGGGCGCGGCAATTTGGGATGAGGTGAAGGACCGGCTGGGAAGGCCGGCCCTGGGACTGTCCGGCGGGCAGCAGCAGCGCCTGTGTATCGCCAGGGCACTGGCGGTGGAGCCGGAAGTGCTTCTGATGGATGAGCCTACTTCAGCCCTGGACCCTGTTTCCACGTTAAAGGTGGAGGAGCTGATGAGGAACCTGAAGAAGCGGTATACGGTGGTGGTGGTGACCCATAATATGCAGCAGGCGGCCAGGGTGTCGGACTACACGGCATTTTTCCTGACCGGCGAAGTGGTGGAATTCGGGGACACCCGTGCCCTGTTTACAAGACCCAGGGAACGGCTCACCAAAGACTATATTTTGGGGAGGTTCGGATAGAGGCTCTCCGGCCTGTGATCCGGGCCATATTCGTACATAACAGCGGAAGAATGAACTGCCAAACACGCTCCGGCAGGAGTTTTTTTTGGCTGAAAAAACCCCATCGGCAGTGACGCCGGTGGGGTATAAGAGGCACGGACTGAACTATGCGGATGTGCCAATGAAATCAGGTGTTATTCTTCAGAGGGTTCTTTTTCACCGGACCCTTCTTTCTCCGACTCGTCTTCGGAAGGCTCAGGCAGGGTCATCAGCACTTTTACGATACGGTTCTGTTCGATTCCCTGTACTTTTAAGTGGATACCATTTTCCAAAGTGACTTCCTCATTATCTTCGGGAAGGCGGTCCAGGCATTCTATGATGAGGCCGCCGATGGAATCGTAGTCCTCACTGTCAAGCTCTGTGCCAAGTTCGTCATTGATATCGTCAAGCTTCATACTTCCTTCCACGAGATAAGAGTGTTCGTCCAGTTCCTGGATCAGCTCTTCCTCATCTTCGTCATACTCGTCACGGATCTCCCCTACGATTTCCTCCAGCAGATCTTCCAGCGTGATCATTCCTACGGTAGCGCCGTACTCATTTAAGACGAAGGTCACATTGGTGGTGGTCTCACGCAGCTCATACAGCAGGTCGGCAACCTTTTTAAATTCATATGTATAATGGGCATCCCTGAGGATATCCTTTACATGAAAATGTTCTTCGTCCTCACATAATATGAAGTCTTTGATGTTGATGAGGCCTATGATATTATCGTTGTCATCCTGGTAAACGGGAAGACGTGTATACATGGACTCACGGAACACGGACATGATCTGGCTGTAGCTGTCATTAATATCGACTGTTACCATATTGATCCTAGGGATCATGATGTCTTTCGCCTGGGCGTCAGAGAAATCAAACACATTGTAGATCATCTCGCGCTCTTCAGACTCAATGACCCCGTCCTCATGGCTGACTTCCACATATGTCCGCAGCTCCGCCTCGGTCATGGTGGTAATCTTTTTGTTGGGGTCGATGTGCAGCAGGCGCAGAATGCCGTTTGCCATTTTATCCACAATATAGATAACGGGGGTCATAATCTGCATCAATCCGTAGATTATTCCGCTGTAAGCTAGGGAAATTTTTTCTGATGAAAGCATGGCCCATGTCTTGGGAACGATCTCGCCGCAAAGCAGGACTATAATGGTCAGGACACCGGTTGCAATACCTGTGGCCAAATTGACCCGCATTGCCAGAGTAGTGGCAAGGGAAGAAGCCGTAAGGTTTACAATATTGTTACCAATCAAAATGCTGCTGAGCATTTTGCTGTAATTTTCCAATATCTTATTGACCCTGGCGGCGCTTTTGCTGCCTTCCTCCTCGAGAGAGCGCATCCGCACGCGGTTGACGGTAGAAAAAGCCGTTTCGGCTGAAGAGAAAAAACCGGAAAGAAAAACTAGAACAGCAATCAAAATAAGTTGTATGACACCTGGGGCATCCAAAAAAATCCACTCCTTTTTTCATGTATTTGCAGTTAAATATACCGTATCCGGTTCTTATTGTCAAGTTTATGGACGCGGCTGCATATTATTTTATAGAAAATTTATAGATTTACAAGGAGGTTGCGGATGGAACAGACAACGAATCAGGGAAACATACCAGTTTTGTTTCTGTTAAAGACTTTGCTTTTTTCTTACATATTGACAGGTGTTTTATTGGCGCTGCTGGCTTTTCTGCTTTATAAAGTGGGGTTGACGGAGAGCATTGTATCGATTGTCATCATTGCCATTTATGTGGCGGCTACGTTTTTTGCCGGATTCATAGCCGGGAAAAGGCTGAAAAACAGAAAGTTTCTCTGGGGGCTTTTGATGGGAAGCGCTTACTTTCTCGTATTGGCAGGGATATCCATGGCCCTGGGTGAACCTGCGGGGCATCTGGGGGATTCCGCCGTTACCACCCTGGTACTCTGTGCGGCCGGGGGTATGCTTGGGGGTATGCTGAGTTGAGGTTTTAGGCTTCCCACCGATGTCCGAAAGAATTGTTGATATTCAGAAAAAATATTGACAAAAATATTGACAAAAATATACGGGGGGGGGGGTAAAATTCACGTATGACAAAACAATTTAAGAACACAGGAGGAATAATTTTTCATGAAAAAACGTATTTTGTCAGCATTGTTACTGGCCTGCGCATTGGTCGTAGCGCCTGTAGGTAATCTTTTTTCCACCGTGGCCACTGCGTCCGGTAATTCCGGTGAGACCCAAAGGGCATATCGCTTTATCAATGAGTTTTTTAACAACCTGTCCGGCCGGGGCACTAGCTTAGGCATAGGGTGGGAAGACGGGACTGCGGTTGTATATCCTGAGACGATGTCCCTGCCGGAGGTATTGCGTGCCATTTCCGATGCCATGGGCGTGGAAACGATACAGAGGCTGATCGAGATTGACCCCCAAATTGCCGGCCAGTTCCGGCAGTTTGAGATGATGATGGGAGAAGTCGGGGTTACTACGGATGCAGTCTCCGAGGTAGGTGAGATTCCCGTTGTAAAGGCATCCGGAGCCGCCTTGAACGCAGAGGGAGAAAATGTAAATGTGCGGTTGTCCGTAAAATATCCCGGAGAGGGGGAGAGTGCTGCCGTAGACGGTAAAAATCTGCAGGTGGATATCTCTCTGTTCGGTGTGGCAGACAGCCACAATCTGCTGTGCCCCGTTCAGATCACGTTGTCTGCACCTGCAGGATTCAATGTGGAAGATATGCATATCCGGCACTATGCGGATGGTGTGAGCGAGGACTACGAAGTTGTAAATTATACGGCCAATGGCGATGGAACCATTACGTTCAGCGTGTCATCCTTCAGTATTTTTGCATTTGTGGAAGGGCCGGCGCCTGACAATGCAGGCGATGGCGGAGACGATACCGGCAACACGGACGATAATAATGGGAACAATACCGATAATAACGGTAACGAAACTGACAATAACGATAATGAAGACGACGACAGCGCAGATGAACCTGCAGCCGCCCAGGGCGTAAAAGATTCCGTGCCCAAAACCGGAGACACGACGGTTCCTGTGATGCCTTTTGCTATGGCAGGCGCAGCATGTTCCGCAGCCGCTTTTGCTTTGAGAAAAAAAGAAAATAAGTAAAATATGTTAAAGAAGTAACCGGAATGGCAGCGAAAGCGGAGGCGGTATTGACCTCCGCTTTTGCAGTGGGCGGGACAATGCCGGTCAAAGGGGAAACAAATGAGGAAGAAAACGGAAGAATACTTGAAGACGGCAGCGGAAGTCTATTGTATACTGCTGTTTGTCCTGCTTCCATTATATATGCGGGACGGCTTTTATATGATCGGCGATGTAAAATACCAGTTCTTCCGCAACGTCACGGTCATGTTCTGCGTGCTCCTTTCTGCCCTGCAGTTCTTGTGGCGCATCAGCGGAGGAGGGGAAGGGGCCGCCGGGAGGCTTTCATGGACCGATATGATGATGCTGGGTTATCTGGCAGCATCTTTGCTTTCTTTTGGATTCAGCATGAATCGTCCCACAGCCCTTTGGGGATTTTCCGGGTGGCATATGGGGTTTTTCAGCCAATTTTTGTTTGTCTGGGCCTATTTTGCCTTGTCCCGCTGCGGGTTCTTTATTCGGCCCATCATCTGTAAGACGGTTTCAGCTCCCGCAAACGGTGACACCCATCCGCCAGGAAACAATTTTCAAACATGCTCCGGGACGGAAATGATTCCTGTGGAAAAGGTGATATGGTACTGTTTTCTGTGCGTATGGATCGTGATGTCCGTGGCGGTAATGAACAGGTACGTATATGATCCCCTTGGAACCCTGCGGGGAATGGAGCCTGGGAGCTGGGATGCGGAACATCTGCTTTCAACCATCGGAAATCAGAATTGGTACTGCGGGTACCTCAGTGTGGCGGCTTCGGCTTGTTTCTATTTGGGGTATGTGGGTGAGAAATACAAAAAGGCGGCGGGGTTAGCGGGCAGCCTGCTTGTCTTTTTGACGATATTGACACAGGGCAGCGAGAGCGGATACCTGATACCGTTGGCAATGATGGCGGTGTTGCTCCCGGATGCCCTGGGAAGCCGCAAAAAGCTGTTGCGGTTTTGCTCCATAACCCTTTGCTGCCCCGCTGCGGCCCTGCTGGGCGTGCAGGGAATCCGGCTGAGGGGGTTGGTCCTGGTGGAAGACGGCTCCCTGAGGAGGGTTTTGTTCTGGAAGGGGTGGGCGGCGCTTTTTGCCCTGTCCGGCATTGCTGTACTGGTTTTGGCTTTCCGGGAAAAAAGGGGAAAAACGGATTATTTGGAAAGCGGGAAGTTAAAAAAGGCGGCAGGGTTGGCCGGGGGTATTTTGGCGGCCGCAGCCATGGCCGTCTTTATCCTGTGCCAGGTGTCGGATCGCATATGGATGGCATTGGGAGAAAAAAGCCTTCTGCGGATCATGGACGGCTGGGGAAATGACAGAGGCGCGCTGTGGCGCATGAGCCTGGAATATTTTATGCAGAGCCCGCTGTACCGGAAAGTGTTCGGCGCAGGTCCTGACTGCTTTTATCATGCGGTATATTCCGTCTTTGCCGTAAACGATATCATCCACCCTACCGGGCAGTGGGAAACGGCAGTCTATGCCAATGCCCATAACGAGTGGCTGAATATGCTGGTCAACCAGGGCGGGATGGGACTGGCCTGCTACGCCGGAATCTTTATCACAGGTTTTGTGAGGCTGTGGAGAGCGCGCAGGCGGTGCAAAGAAGCATACTGGGGAATTTTGGCCATAGCAGGGTATTGCCTGCATGGGGCCGTCAGTTTCCAGCAGACGACGTCCACGCCGCTGATATTTGCGGTGCTGGGGATTTCCGAGGCAATGCTGCGGGCCAGGCCCGGACTTGCCCCAGAAGAGCCGTGAATTTTGGGCCTGCGCAGATATCCCCCACATTGTGCCGCACATCGGACAGAAAGCATTCTTAAACATACCCTGGCAGGGAGACATTTTGGGAGATACGGAAATGAAAACATATAACAACAAAGAAAAGAACCATCAAAAAAGAAGGACAAAGCTGTCTTCAGGGCAGCAGCCGGGACAGTCAGCCGGGCAGCCGGAACAGTTGAACGGGCAGCCGGGACAACCAAACGAGCTGTTGGAACAGCCGGGACAGTCAGATGAGCTGTTGGAACAGTCAGACGGGCAGCTGGGACAGCCGGGACAACCGGAACCACCGGAACCACCCATGCCCCTCCGGGGACATGCCCTGGCGGAGGCGCGGCGCAGACGCACCGTTGCCCTGCTGGCTGCCGGAGCAGCCGTATGCGCTGTGGTCACAGGTATTCTTTTGGTGGATTATCACAGGACGGCTGCGGAGACCGAGAAGGCGCTTGAGGCGCTGCGGCTGGAGGGACAGGCAGTCCTGAAGGAATTGCCGGGCAGTGTTGTGGCGGATGTTATCTCAGGGGAAACCCTTGCCGCTTTGGAGGTTCCCGAAAGGGAGAACCCTTATGGGACAGTCTTCCGGGAATATCCCGACATTAAGGGATGGCTGCAAGTGGAGGGGACTGCCATAGATTATCCTGTCCTCCAGCGGGAGGGAGAGGATGAATATTACCTCTACCGGAACTTTGAAGGGGAGGAGGACAAAAGAGGCAGCCTGATCTTGGATGAAGACAGCTCGGTTCAGGACGGGGACTTCACCACCAACATCCTGATCCATGGGCATAACATGAAGGACGGCAGTATGTTCGGGGAGCTGGAGGAATACCGGTCAGAGGATTATTACAGAGAACATAAATATATGAAGCTGTATACGGAAGAGGGCCGGCATGATTATGAAGTAATAGCAGTTTTCCAGAGCCAGGTATTCTATGTCACGGACCAGGTGTTCAAGTACTATAATTTTTTCCAGGCGGACACCCCGGAGGAATTCCACTACTTTTATGACAATATCAAGGAGCTGTCCCTGTATGATACCGGCGTGGAGGCCCGGTATGGCGATAAATTCCTGACTCTGTCCACCTGTGCTTATCATGTGGAAGACGGGCGGTTTGTGGTGGTGGCAAAGGAAACGGACTGACTTTGGGGAATGCAATTTTGGGGATTTTGGGGATTGATGAAAAAAGTCTTTTACAAACAGCTTATAGTATGCTATAATGTCATTGCTTTGAATAGTCTGAGGACAGAAAATCCATGAAGGAGGCTATATTATAATGAAACATATTAAGACTTTGACCACCAGAGACCTGAAAGAGTCCATGAAAAAGGGCGGATGCGGCGAGTGCCAGACGTCTTGCCAATCGGCTTGTAAGACTTCCTGTACCGTAGGAAATCAGAGCTGTGAGAAGATCAAATAATTGAGCGTTGTGGTACACCAGAGTGGCAGCGATTCCGGTCGCTGCTTCTTTTC
>CANRWO010000037.1 GCA_947643615.1 uncultured Lachnospiraceae bacterium | reverse complement strand
ACAGGTTGTGCTTATAAATATAGTTGGCAGCAATCAAACGCCGAATATATAGTTAAGATTATTTGTAATCCAGCAAAAAGCGTTTGTCGGATCAATCCGGCAAACGCTTTTCTAATTCGTTTTATTTTCTGTTTTACATCAGTTCCGGGGTATCAGCAATATCTGCCCCACATCCAGCCGGTCGCTGGTCAAACCGTTCAGGTTCTTAATGGTATCCACTGTGGTGCCAAATCTCCGGGAAAGCAGCCACAATGTGTCACCTGACCGCACGGCATATTCAAAATAAGCGCCGCCTGTAGCCGCAGGGATCTTCAATACCTGCCCAATATTCAGCATATTGCTGGTCAGGCCGTTCAGGTTCTTGATGGCATCCACCGTAGTACCGTATCTCTGGGCAAGGAGCCAAAGAGTGTCTCCTGATCGAACCACATACTCTATCACATCGTTCCCCGGGCCTGGGGAAGGTACATTTTCCTGGGCCCCCAGATATACATCATAAAGCGCCCTCCATGTATTTGTCCCCACTATGCCATCTGCACTGAGGCCCATCAGATTCTGGAAAGCAATCACCGCCTGCCTGGTCCCGCTGCCAAAGATACCGTCCTGGGAAATGCTTGGAATATAAGGATAATACTCTGCCGCCACGTTCAAAAGATACTGAAGTGTGATCACATCCTGTCCCCTGGCCCCCTGCCTCAGCACAGTGCCGGGCGGAACCGTGCCTATCCCGAGGGTCGTTCCCTCACTGTCCAGTTCTGCCAGCCTAGTCACAGCAGCATACAGCTTGGAAATCTTATACCAGGTTGCCTTCCCCACAATACCGTCAGATGCCAGATTAAAAATACTCTGGAATTTCGCCACCGCCGCCTGGGTACTGCTTCCGAATACGCCTGCCTCATCCGTGATCGCAGGAATTGCGGGATAGTTCCTGCGGATCCTGTTCAGGTACGTCTGTACCGTCTGCACATCCAGCCCCCTGCTGCCCACTCTGAGCGCCGTGCCGGGATAGGAAGATAAAGAACCGGTGACAATATTGGTTTCCGCAATCTCTATATCATCAGGATAATATGAGCGCAGGATCTGCAATGGCGTAAGTCCCTGATTTGCCAACGTAACCGTCCCCCATTGGGACATTCCCCCGCAGGTTGCTGTGGTTCCGTTACAAAAAGAAGTAAAATAGGGTGCGTTCTGCCCTTGTCTGCGGACATACTCATTGAAGATCTCATCCACGATCCGGCTGATGGATTCGTATATGGTCCGGCCATATACATAAGCCTGGTCATAAGCAGTACTGTTGGTAATGTCGAAGCTATATCCCTGACTTCTATACCACTCCGTGAAAACTCTGTTCAGCGCAAACGTGATAATTGCATATATATTTGCCCTCAATGAGGCTTCCGGCCATGTAGGGTAAATCTCGCTGCTTGCCACATTTTTTACATAATCGGGGAAGGATACCTGTATATTGGAAGCAGAGGAAGCGGGACTGCCCAAATGCACTGTGATTGGATTGGGAATTGCCACCTGCCTCAATATGCGCGGTTCCTCCTCAGGCCCTTCCTGGTAACGGGCCTGCTGCATTGCCACGGCAGGCTTATCAATCATGATTTCCGTCACCGTGGGACTGCGCTGCATATCCTGCATTGGCACAAGGTCAAGAGGCTGGATAGCGGTTTCCCCCTCCAGCACAGGTACCCCCGAAATATATACCGAATTAAAACCCGATGCCTGTGCAAACACATCATAACCCACATACGGAGTGCCTGTATAGGAAGATTGTAACGAAAAATCTTTGCTCACCGTTTCCAGGGGAACCGTCTGCGTCTCTCCGCTCTCATCCGTAACCAAATTATAGACACTGCGCCCCTGGTCGTCCAGGACAGTAACCTGCACTCCCTGCAGTGGCACCGCATCATGGGCCGTCCGGGCCTGGATCCGTAAATAACCGATTGCCATAAGCTGAAAGTACTCCTTTACCTGATGGGCAGCAACTGTTCCAAAGCCGGTTATCCCGCAGCAGGCACAGATACCTGCGGCACAAAGGTAAAATAGGACTTGAAAACAATTGCCGGCCGTTTATCTTATACTATGAACAGGAAAGGAAAATGTTTCTGTCCCATGCATAATCTATTCCAAATACTGCCAGGCAATACAGCACCACTCCGCAAAAATAACGATCGTTATATATCCCATTCAGATAATAAAAGGGTGGAAGGAGATATTGAAAAATATTCAGTTCCCCCATGGTAAATATGACGGGGCACAGAACAAGGGATGCCAACAATATAACTGGTGCCACAGCCGCCAGCCTGCGGAAGTTCCCCAGCAATCTCCTTAAGATACTGCAAAACCCCATGCACATGGCTATGTATACTGCCATCCATACCGCCTCCCGGCCCCATTTCGTCAAAACCCCTGAAAAACGCAAGGCTGACAGCGCTGCCACAGCTATGGCCCCGGTCACGGTAATTTGATATAGATACAAATAGGCTGTTCTCCTGTGAAGGGGTATGGCATCCAGCGCCCCTTTTTCCTGATCCTGCAAAAAATACATAGTGGCCGTCAATACACAGAGCAGCACCAACAGAGAAAGCATTCCGCGAAGAGGTGCCACAAGGAAATTCCGCCGCCCTGTTTCCGGATCCTCATTTTCCCTGTCCTCATAACCAAGCCGGAACAAATTTCCTTCCACTGCCATTTCCTCATAACAGGAAAGTAATTTCTCTTCTTCTGTCTCCGGTCCCACATCTTTCAGAATAAAATCCCGGTACAGGGAATAGGAAACATGCGGATACAGAGCCCCAAACAGCTTCTCCCTGGCAAGCCGCAACGCCACATTATCCTCCCTTTCCACAACCCGGACTACTCCTTCCTCCCAATGTCCTCCGCTGACAAACCGATCCAGTTGCTCCTGCAGGTCCTTGGGAAAAATCCATGCGGCATCCGCCTTTCCGGCCGAAACAATTGCACAGGCTTCCTCCGGCTGTTGGATCAAAGTATAGTGTATCACACTTTGTTTTGACAAAAGCCGGTCAACCACCTGTCCGGCCAGATCATCCTGGGGATCCTCCATGCAAAGGAGAATATGCAGCATTCCACTGTCCCCGGCAGACAGGTTCCTCATCCCCAGAGCCAACAGCGGCACGGCACACATAAAAAGCCAAAAGCTTACTTTTTTCAGCGGACGCTTACTGTATATAAAGTAAAACAACAGCAATCTTCGCACTTTTTTCATTATAGTCCGCATACCTCCACAAATAACATCCGTTATCCGGCAAGCCTGTGTTTCCTGCGCAGAACCGCCAGAAAAAAGCTGCCTGTGCCATATACCCCCATAATAGCCAGCTCCCACCAGACACATCGGCCTGTGGCCAGATTTCCGGCGTATCGCATGGCTGCCCCTGCGGGCAGAAACGGCACGGCCATTTGTACCTTTTCCGGGAAAAAAGTGACGGGGTAAAAACAGCCGGACAGATATCCCAGTCCCGCCGCCCCCAGGAACTGCACCGGTGCCCCAACCACCGGGCCAGGGATCCACTCGCAGACACATAGCTGCATCGCGGCAACCAGCATTACCACAGGCAGCATACAGAAGATCCTGCCGAAGGTATGGGACAGGAACAGAGCCATCACCAAATAGCATCCCCACAGCAGCACGGTATAGGAAATATATTCCGCTAAAAACTGCTTCCAGGCTGACAATCCCTTTACTCGCAGCAGCCTGTACACTGCCACGTCACAGGAGGCTAGGCAGGGAGATGCCGCCACCCCAAAAAACAGTAAAAACAGAATCGCTGCCCCACAGGCATAATATTCCGTTATGGAAAGGCCATTCGACACGCCGGTAAGTTCCAGCCTGTAAATCCCTTTCCTTCCCAGAACCAAATCCAAAACCCGCAGATAAAAACGTTCTTCAGCTTCCCCGTACCAATCCTGCCTTCCCTCACTGCTCCATATCCTCTGGGCACTGTATATGGCATGCTGTGATTCTGTGACCAGGACAGATATCACTTCCACCAGTTCCTCCATGACCATGCTGCCGATTCCCGTGGCATCCGGCGAAGTCACATAAGTGACAGGCACGTTATCCCCCCTCACCCAGCTCTCCATAAATCCATTGGGAATCAGCACATAGGCAGATATTTCCCCGCGTTTCAGTGCACGCCTTGCGGTTTCCTCGGAATCCTCCTGGCGGAATTCTATGGCAAAACGAGATGAGTCGAGACTTTGCAGCGCGCGGATCCCGAAACCCAGATAGGAATCCTCCATATTACCTACCATACCAATCTTCACCATCTGTTTTCTGTCCTGCCCTGCATCCGCCTGAAGAAAACCGAAAGCCAGCGCACCCAGACAGAGCATTAAAATTACCGTCCCAGCCAGGGCGGCTGGAAAAAGCTTACTGGCACGCTTAAATTGTGCCACAACATACATTCTAAACATCTCCGGCCATGCTTTCTTTAAATGCCATCCCATTCTAACAACGTTAAATCCGCGTCCCTATAGCCTTCCCACCAAATGGCGTACATTTCCGTCATACCGGTAAGGAATCAATGCCCCTTTTTTCAATATGTACCAACTGTCACACAGTTCCAATTCCTGTACATCATGAGTGGCAAGGAGTATCCTTCCTCCCTGCGCCTTAAACTCCCTCAAATAACTGTATATCCTCTCCCTGCAAATCAAATCCAGGGCTGCCGTAGGTTCGTCCAACAATAGGATACGGGGGTTCCCATTTACGGCACAGCCTACGGACAGTCTCTTTTTCATTCCGCCGGACATTTTATACACCGGGGTTTTCAAAAATTCCTTCACTCCCAGTATGGCAAGCGCCCCATCCTCCAGTTCTCTCTCCAGCACAGGCTTTTCATACCAAAGCCGCAGATTATCCCATGCCGTTAATTCTTCCAGCAAGGGGATGCCCTGTGGTACATACCCTACCAGGCTTGCCCGGAGTTTGGTGTTGGAAAACAGATCCTCCTGCTGCCATAGGAATTTCCCCCCATCCCCGTGCCGTACTCCCGCTAAAATAGAAAGCAACGTGGATTTTCCGCTGCCATTGCCGCCCAGGATACCTACGCAGCTGCCTTCCCCTACCGACAGGGACACGCCGTCCAGCACTACATTTCTTCTATATTTCTTTCGGACATCCACAATTTCCATTGTTTCCATTCATCCCTGCACTCTCAAATCAGCCGGCTGCCTATCCGACAAGTCATATCACAAAAAAACTCATCAGTTCTTCCAGCTCCTCCATAATCTCATCCATATCCATCTCTTTGAGTTGCTCCACAGCATCCAATGCTTCGGAAGGCGCTCCTGCCTTATCCATCTTCTTTATGAGGCCATCCCATTCAAGAGTATTCCACCAATCTTCCAAAGCCTGGCTGTTATCCACAAAAATCGCCTTTTTTGTGGAGGGCACCGATATTTTCTTTCCTGCACCGGATTTGGCAGAAAACGTCAGAGTTCCCCAGGATTCCTTTCCCTCTATCAACTCTATGCTGCATTTCTGAGATGACTTCTTCGTGGAAATATCAAACACCAGCTTTGTGTCCGATAAATAGGATCTGATGAACTCAAGATCCACAGAGCGGATCAGATCGGAGGATGCCGACACAGTAAAACTGCCATTCAAATACCCTTCCTTCAGGGACTTGGTATTGAAGTCCTGGACTTCAATATCTATGATTCCGCTTCCGTCATATTTGGTTGTAAAACTGCCGTCAATTTTATTCCAGGAATATTTGCCGGAACCCGACAGGGACCATTCCACTCCGTCCGCAGTAATGCTCCCCCTATAGCCAAATCTACTTCCACGGCGAGGGTGCATATAGGAAATGGAGACCTCCTCCCAGCTGTTGGGAAATTCCAGGGATCTGCCAATAATCTGTCCCTTATCATCCACATATACCGTCATGTCCAGCTCGTTATGATAGGTAATATAATAATCCATGTCATCCAGGAACACTTCAATTCTGTCCTGAAACGCTTCGTAAAATTTATCGGCATCACGGTAACTGCCCAAATCCAGGCCCAGTTCATCCGCCATATTATAAAGCTGAATCAAAAGATCCTCTATTTCGGGATCCTCCTGCAGTTCTCCCAGGAACTCCGACAAAATATCCTGAATATCATTTTTGTCCAAATAGATCTCCAAAGTCGTACATGTCTGTGCAACGCTCCCAACCCTCACTGTCTTCCCTGTGCGTATTCTCACATCATCAATGTTGTTCAACAGCAGCTCCAGATATCTATTTGCCAGAGCCTCCACCTGCTTCTTGTCCGGACATTGATTGTAAAACGCTTCCAACAGCTCCAATGTCCCGATATATTCTGCAGGCTCCATGCCAAAAACGGATTCAAATCCTTCCACAAATCGTCTTTCTCCCGTGTCCACAGCGAGATAAGTCTTCGTAAGTCCGGGAAAGCTCAGATACACCGCTTCATCCCTTATATCAATGATGGCATCTAGAGTAAGCAGTTTCTGCCCACCCATTTCCAACTCCAGGAAGTTTTGCAGCACACTGTCTTTACAGGTGGAATCCCATGTGAGAGCACTCTCCCAAAACCACGGTTCCATGCCTGCCCGCTCCATCATCGCCCTGCCGGCATCCCCCAGTTCCAAACGGAATTCACTGCTGGTATGGCTGTCATATCTATGCAAATACTCCAATAAACGATTTTCATAATGTTCCGCAAGGATACCGGCACTTTTCCGTATGGTCTTCCTCTCTACCCAACGGTAATACTCTTCCGGAGTGGAAAAATTTCTGTGGTAGGAGTTTGCAAGCTTCGCACCGTTTGCCGCCAGAACTGCCACTGCCACCACAAAAATGGCCAAAATGGCTTTGGATACCCATTTCACAGGCTTACCCGGCTTGGATGCATTGTCCCTGTGCCCAAGCAGCTTTGCAAACAAGCGGGGGGCTTTCGAAGGCTCCTCTTCCGGGATGCACAGAGGAATCTCCAATCCCCTCTTCACATTTGCGGAGGCTGACCCAGGCGTTTCTGGTTTCAACGCTTCCGCCTTCTCCGGCTTCTGCTCTGCAGCCTCCGGTTCCCACGCTTCCGCTTTCTCCGGCTTCTGCTCTGCAGCCTCCGGTTCCGACACTTCCGCCTTCTCCGGTTTCTGCTCTGCAGCCTCCGGTTCCGACGCTTCCGACTTCTCCGGTTTCTGTTCTGCAGCCTCCGGTTCCCACACTTCCGCCTTCTCCGGTTTCTGCTCTGCAGCCTCCGGTTCCGACGCTTCCGCCTTCTCCGGTTTCTGTTCTGCAGCCTCCGGTTCTGACACCGGCTCACTGGTTTTTGGCGCCATCGGCTCCGTCTCCAAAGTTTCGGCCTTCGTTTCTTTGTCTTCCGTCACCCGTGTCCCGCATTTGGAGCAAAATCTGTCGCCTTCGTAGACCGGACTTCCGCAATTTTTACATACCATCTTTATCCCCATACCTTCCCCGCATAAGTTCAGACCCCACAGCAAAAATCAAATATGCGGCTGTTTTCATCAATATATATTAAATCTCTTTCCGGCAATCCGAAATCAAATACCCCGCTGCAAGCAACGGGATATCAAACTTGCAGCGCTGCAGAGCAGCAGGGTATTTGACCCTCGCGGCAGTCGCTAAATGTCTGCAAGCAGCCACTTGTCTCGTTGCTCGCGGGAATAAAACATCACTCTTTACCCGTAATCCTTCATCCTTCCTCCTCATAATACGACCGGAATGCCGCAGCCGTATATACATTATCCGCCACGGCCCCAAATTCCCGGACAGAATGCATGGCCAGGATCGGTATCCCCACATCCACCGTGGGAATCGTCGTCAGGCTGGATATGGCCGGGCCTATGGTGGATCCCCCTGCAATATCATTCCTGTTTACAAACTTCTGCCAGGGAACCCCCGCTCTGTCGCACGCCTCCATAAAGCAAGCCGCGCTAAACGCTGTAGTACTGTATCGCTGGGACGCCGAGTACTTGATCACCGGGCCGCCGCCCAATATGGGCCGGCACTCCGGGTCATGCTTATCGCCGTAGTTCGGATGAACCGCATGGGCAGTATCGGCAGAAACAAAAATTGAGCTTGCCACTGCCCGGAAAAATGCATCCTCCGTCAGGCCCAGATTCTTGCAGATCCGGTACAATATGTGTAACAGAAGACCCGAGTTTGCGCCCTGGGCCGAAGCGCTTCCCACCTCCTCATTGTCAAAAGCAGCAAGAATTTTATAGGGATGCCCTATATCCTTCGACTCCGTCAATGCACAAAGGCCATCATATACCATAGCCAAGTCATCAATTCGGGAAGCGGAAATGAACTCACTCCTTTTCCCCGTTAAAATCCCTTCCTGATATTCATATAAGAACAATTCATGTTCCAAAATATCGGCTTTGTTTATTCCCGTCTCTTCTTCTATCAGGCACAGCAGATAATCGTCCCCCTCCATGCCCTCTTCTTTCATGGATAACAGAGGAAGCATCTCCGTCTGCTTATTATAAGAACAATTGTCATTCACTTCCCTGTGAAAATGGATGCAAAGGTTGGGGAGCATCAGGACAGGTTTGTGTATCCTGACCAGCTTGTCCTTCAGCGCGTTTCCTTCCCTCACCATCACCCTTCCCGCAAGGGCAAGAGGCCTGTCAAACCAGGTACTTAAAATAGCTCCGCCATAAACCTCCACATTGACCTTTACATAGCCGTCGGGTGTCACGGTACAGGCTCCAGGTTTGACCTTGAGGCTTGGGGAATCCGTGTGTGCACCTATGATCCGAAACCCTTTCTCTGCAGGAGTTCCGTCCCCTACCGTGAAAGCTATCATACACGACCGATTTTTGACAATAAAGTATCTGCCTCCTTTCTCCAGGGACCACTCATCTGTTTCCCTCAATTCCTGAAAACCGTTTTCCCTGAGGATCTCCGCCGCATTTTCCACCGCGTGGAAGGCGGTAGGACTGTCGTTTAAATATTGTAATAAACCTTTCGAAAACTCCGTTTCCACACTCTTTTCCATCCCATTTACACCTCCTGATATACCATTACAATCATTATAGTAACATGCCATGGCATGGCTGACAAGAAAATTGCCTGCCAAAACGCCAAAACACCTATCCTGTAACCTATAATCCACAGGATAGGTGTCGTGTATTTATTTCTTCATTATGAAAATCTGCTCTTAATGTATTAAGAGCACCTGCTACTCATCCAGCCTGCGGTGGGAAAACCTTCCTACAGATCCTTCCGGCGGCTGCGCCTGAGAAACCGGCTGGCCGGAACGGGCAGTTTGATCCGATGGGCCGGTTTGGGCCGGCGGTTCGGTTTGAGCCGGCTGCGAAGACTGATTAGGCTGATCCTGTGAACCGGTTTGGGCCGGCGGTGCGCTCTGGGCAAGCTGATCCTGTGAGCCGGTTTGGGCCGGCGGTGCGGTCTGGCCAGGCTGATCCTGTGAACCGGTTTGGGCCGGCGGTTCGCTCTGGCCAGGCTGATCCTGTAAACCAGTCTGATTCGTCTGATCCCATTGGTTCTCCGAACCCGACGGTGTATCATTTTGAGAAAAAGTTATGGGTTCCGGTACATTTACAGGTTTGGGAAACCGCTCCGAATTGTTGCCCTGGTTATTGGCATTATTTTCGTCCTTGTTTTCGTCTTTCTTTTCCTCCTTCGGGTCAGGCAAACCTTTTTCCCTGCGGAATATCTGCATAAACTCTTTACCTGTGATGGTTTCCTTCTCGATCAGGAACTCTGCCAGCTTATCCATCAGCTCCCTGTTTTCGCCCAACAGCGCCAATGCTTTCTCATAACTCTTCTTCAGGATTTCCACAACCTCGGCATCAATCTCCGCCGCAGTGGAATCACTGCAGTTCAAGGCCGTCCTTCCCTCCAGATACTGGCTCTCTATAGTAGCCAGGCCCATTAGGCCAAATTTCTTACTCATTCCGTAACGTGTCACCATGTTACGGGCAATATCGGTGGCTTTCTCAATATCGTTGGCTGCCCCTGTGGTCACCGTCTCAAACACAATCTCCTCTGCAGCACGGCCGCCCACAAGGCTTACAAGCATATCCCGGAGCTCCGCTTCCGTATTCAGATACTTTTCCTCCTCAGGCACATGCATAACATAACCCAAAGCGCCCATGGTACGGGGCACAATGGTAATCTTCTGGACCGGCTCAGAGTTTTTCTGCAAAGCGCTGATCAAAGCATGCCCCACTTCATGATAGGAGACAATCTTCCTCTCCTCCTTACTCATGATACGGTCCTTCTTCTCCTTACCTACCAGGACTACCTCCACCGCGTCAAACAGATCCTTCTGGCAGACATACTCCCTGCCCTCCTTCACCGCGTTGATGGCGGCTTCGTTTATCATATTGGCAAGGTCAGACCCCACAGCGCCGCTGGTGGCAAGGGCAATGGCATCCAAATCCACCGTCTCATCCATTTTTACATCCTTGGAATGCACCTTCAGGATTTCCACACGTCCTTTCAGGTCAGGCTTATCCACAATGATCCGCCTGTCAAAACGGCCGGGACGCAATAATGCCTTATCCAAAATCTCAGGGCGGTTGGTTGCGCCTAAGATCAGGATTCCCTTGGAACTGTCAAAACCGTCCATCTCAGACAACAGCTGGTTCAGCGTCTGCTCCCGCTCCTCGTTCCCTCCGCCGTACTTGGAGTCACGGCTGCGTCCGATGGCATCAATTTCGTCAATAAAAATAATACAGGGGGCGTTTTTGTTCGCTTCCTTAAAGAGGTCACGGACACGGCTTGCACCCACACCCACATAAAGCTCAATAAAATCAGAACCCGTCAGAGAAAAGAAGGGCACATGCGCCTCCCCTGCCACGGCTTTGGCCAGCAGCGTTTTTCCGGTACCGGGAGGGCCTACCAGCAAAGCTCCCTTGGGGAGCCGGGCGCCGATCTTGGAATACTTTCCCGGATTGTGCAGGAAATCCACTACCTCCACCAAAGATTCCTTTGCCTCGTCTTCCCCTGCCACATCCTTAAAAGTAACGCCTGTTTCTTTTTGCACATATACTTTTGCATTGCTCTTACCCACACCCATGGGGCCGCCGCTGCCGCCCATCTTGCGGAACACCACTCCAAGCAGGACCCACATCAGGATCACAGGCAGGACTACATACAGAAAAATATCCAGCAGGCGACCTGAATTGTCGCTGAGCACACGGCTCCCTTCAATATCTCCCCGTTCCTCCAGCCTTGCGGTCAGGGTATCCAGGTCCTCCATCAAGATAGTCGTGTAAGTTTTAGAGGCGCCGGCAGGGTAGAACAGATATCCCTCCACGTTCCCACCTGGAGCATTCTCTCCTTTTTTCAGGGTAAAAAGGATCTGCCCTGTACTCTGTACCTCTACGGCCTCTACTTTACCCTCGCTGATATACTGCAGGAACTCCGTGTAGCTGACCATCTGCCCTGCAGCGGTTCCTCCGAACACCATATTCCAAAGCATAAACGCAATCAGCACCGTGCTGAGCGCTGCCAGCACCAGCATGGTAATATTCGGTTTACGGGGCGGTTGGTTCCCACCGCCTCCACCGCCATTGCCGCCCGGCCCACGGCCGCCATTATTATAACCCCCGCCGTTATCGAATTGGTTCATTTGATTGTCCATAGTAACTCCGTTTCTATTCTTCATCTATGACCCGCCCGCTAAGACCCTTTTCCCGGGAACCTTTTTCAAACATGCTCTAAAGTGTGTTATGACGCACAGCTGTCAGAAAAAATTTTCAGACAAGCTCTGACGCACTGCCCCGGGAACAGGATGTATCATTCTGTGAACTGTCATTTTATTGTTACTAAACCTATTCTATTATAGATAGAATGATTCGATAAATCAATAGCATAAGTGTGAAAAAAACATGTCAACTCTTAAAGATTTCTAAACTTTTACCCATTCCAATATGAAATGATCTGTGGTAGAATAGAAAAGTATTTTTTTGGAAAACTTTCTCTTCAACTGATAGAAATGAGGGACTCATGAAAACAGGTTTTGATAACGAAAAATATCTTAAAATGCAATCGGAACACATCAAGGAACGAATCAGCCAGTTTGGGGACAAGCTCTATCTGGAATTCGGCGGCAAACTTTTTGACGATTATCACGCTTCCCGTGTGCTGCCCGGTTTTGCACCCGATTCCAAACTTCGGATGCTGATGCAGCTTTCGGACTATGCAGAGATCGTAATAGTCATCAATGCCGCGGATATCGAGAAAAATAAAGTCAGGGGCGACCTGGGCATCACCTATGATGTGGATGTGCTGCGCCTGAGGGACGAATTCCAGCAAAAAGGCCTTTATGTGGGCAGTGTGGTGATCACGCACTACTCCGGCCAAAACAGCGCAAACCAGTTTAAGGCCAAGCTGGAAAAGAAAAATATCAAAGTTTATCTACACTACACCATCGAAGACTATCCTTCCAATATCCCCCTGATCGTCAGCAGTGACGGTTTCGGGAAAAATGACTATATCAAAACCTCCAGGCCGCTGGTAGTGATTACTGCACCGGGACCCGGGAGCGGTAAAATGGCAACCTGCCTCTCACAGCTTTACCATGATAATTTGTGCGGTATCAAAGCCGGTTATGCAAAATTCGAAACATTTCCTATTTGGAATATTCCTTTAAAGCACCCTATCAATCTGGCATACGAAGCCGCCACCGCGGACCTCAATGATGTCAATATGATCGATCCTTTCCATTTGGAGGCCTACGGTGTTACTGCGGTGAATTATAACCGGGATATTGAAATTTTCCCTGTATTAAATGCGATTTTTGAAGGGATCTATGGAGAAAACCCGTACAAATCCCCTACCGATATGGGCGTGAACATGGCGGGAAAGTGTATTATAGACGACGAAGCCTGCTGCGAGGCATCCCGTATGGAGATCATCCGCCGCTATTATGCTGCGCTGAATAAAATGGTGCAGGATGACACCCCCGGAAACGAGTTGTATAAGATTGAACTGTTGATGAAACAGGAAAAAATTTCTGCGGATGACAGAAAAGTAACGTTGGCGTGCAAACAGCGCGCGGAGAAGCTGGGTGTCCCCACCGCTGCCATAGAGCTTTCGGACCAACAGATCATCACCTCCAAAACTTCCGATTTCCTCGGCGCTTCCGCTGCCCTGCTGCTGAACGCACTGAAGCATCTTGCCGGTATTGACCATGATGTAAAGCTGATCAAGCCGGAAGCCATTGCGCCGATCCAGGACTTAAAGGTCCGATACCTGGGCGGGAAAAACCCCCGGCTGCATACTGATGAGGTGTTGATTGCCCTTTCCCTGGCCGCATGCAGCGATGACAATGCCAGGCTTGCAATGGAGCAGCTGCCACATTTAAAGGGATGCCAGGTACATACCTCCGTCATGCTCTCGGAGGTGGATGTCAAGATTTTCAAAAAACTGGGTGTGGATCTGACCAGCGAGCCTGTCCAGACCTCCCGAAAGAAATATTAAGAATCCACTTGGGTTTCCGTGCTCCGCAGTACAATGCCGTATTTTAACGCCATTGTACTGCGCCATTCATTTTCAGCCAAATGACGCAGAATGAATTTTCAGCATGCAAAGCGGCTGAACGAGGCCATGCAGTGGCACCGTTGAGTGAGGCCAACCCAGCAGATGGAAATTTAAGCAAATCATTTGACGAAATATAAACGGTACAGCACGCTAACTATTGACAATAACAAAGCCTCCCGGGGAGCGGCCGCTCCACCGGAGGCTTTGTTATGTTCCATGACTTTATGTTACAGTTTTTTCAAATAATGCCCGATGACACTGACCCCTTCATTGACCACGATAAAGGCATTGGGATCGTATTTATGGACAATGTTCTTCAGCCGCCCAACTTCATATTTGGACAACATAATGTACAGGATATGGGAACGGTCATAAGTGTACGCCCCCAAAGTAGACCATTTAGTGACACCTCTGCCCAATTCCTGAAATACTTCCTTTTCCAGGGCAGTGGTATCCGCCTTGGTAATCACATGTACCTCCACGTTGATGTTCTGAGTGTGCACTCTATCCATAGCTACGGAATACACTGCGGCATAAATTACGGAATATACCACGATTTCCATATCAAAGAGGAACATACAGGTGCCATAGAGCGCCAGGTTGACCAGCAACCCTATCCTGCCTACGCTGAAGTCCTGCTTCCATCTTGTCAGCAGCACACCTACTACATCCATTCCGCCTCCGGAGGATCCCATACGCAGAAGAATGCCTGAACCCGCGCCCGAAATGATACCGCCTACCACACAAGCTGCCATCACATCCTCCACCACCAGCGTGACAGGAATGAGAGAGAGGAACAGCGTCATGGCAGTGACGGAAATCACTGTCTTTGCCAGAAATTTCCGTCCGATCTTGGTAAATGCCACAATAAATATAGGTATATTGATCAAGTAATATATCACACCGGCAATGTCAAAGGCACTAAACTCCAAATGAAGCAGATCCGCCAGCAAAGTACGGATCACCTGACAGATACCCATGACGCCTCCGGTATATAGCTCAGAAGGCACTACAAAAAGGTTAATTCCCGCTGCATATAAAAAGGCTCCTACGATACAGGCTAATGTCTTTTTTCCTTCGTCAACCAATACTTTCTTATTCATGTCAATCCAACGCCTGTTCTGCAAATTTTCTTAATTCTGCCGCCGACATGGCGCCCACCTGGGTGGAAAGAGGTTTCCCATCCTTAAAGACCATAAAAGTAGGAATGCTTGCCACCCTGTATCTCTGTGCAATCTGCATATTTTCGTCAATGTTGCATTTTCCCACTTTTACCTTTCCCTCAAGCTCCTCCGCCAGTTTTTCCACAACGGGGGCCATCATCTTACAGGGATTACACCATTCCGCAAAGAAATCCACCAGTACCGGTGTAGATGACTGTAATACCTCTTCCTCAAAATTGTTTGTTGTAAATTTGTATTCCATATTGTATCTCCTTTCCTGTACCGGCCGACGGTACCTGCATATAATAATAAACGCGCTCTCGATCTGCGAAGCAGATGGATTCCTTCGTTGTCATATCAGGTGAAATCAAATGCTCTCTTCGATCGCGCTTGATTTCCTGCTTCCCCCCCAGACTCTCGAATCCTGACGCTTCGCGTCTGTCGCGCTGCGCGCTTTCAATCTGCTTCGCAGATCGATTCCTTCGTTGTCATATCAGGTGAAATCAAATGCTCTCTTCGATCGCGCTTGATTTCCTGCTGATATGACATATTTGTAGATGGGATTGCCCAGGGCAGAAAACTTCTCTTCGTATTCCGTCATAACATTCCCCTGCATTAAGTCTTCGTCGTGATGAAGGTCGTAGGTGATGACCTGTGCTGTCCAACCCGCAGGCTCCAGCTCCTCCACGGCAAAGTCAAACAGCTCCCTGTTGTCCGTCTTAAACTCCAACTGCCCATCCTGCTTTAAGATTTGTCCATACCGCTCCAAAAACTGGCGGGACGGGAGCCTTCTCTTAGCATGTCTGTCCTTAGGCCACGGATCGGAAAAATTAAGGTAGATCCGGTCCACTTCTCCCGGGCCGAACACCTTAACAATATCCTCCGCATCCATGCGCAGGAATTTCAGGTTCGGCAATTCCTCCTTCTCCATTTTCTGGAGCGCCCTGAGAAGGACGCTGGAGTATTTTTCAATTCCAACATAATTGATCCCAGGATGCTCCCTGGCCATAGTATGTATAAATTTGCCCTTTCCCATTCCGATTTCTATATGAATGGGATTTTCGTTTCCGAACATTTTACTCCATGTACCGGGGCATTCCGGCTGCAGTGCTTCCTGCACCACATACGGACTTTCTGCAATGGCTTCACGAGAGCCTGTAATATTGCGTAACCTCATGTTTCCTCTCACATTCTGCCGCCCGGAAAATTCCTTTCCTTACTATATTATAGCCATAAAAACTATAGCAGTAGGACCTGCAAAAGCGGCATATTCCTCTCATACAATGTACTTTATCTCAGGTGGATTGTCAATGGCTGTTATGGGAAATAAAGCCAATGTCTTTTCTGTTTCGTACAAGGCAGGATTATGCAGGAAGAAGGTATCCTATGAGTACTGCTTACAATATTGCCTGTTTAATTATCAAATCATCCTTTAATTTTTCTTATAAAATTACCTATTTAAATAATTACTAACACCATTTATGAAAATGATACAAATAAATAACGCATTTTATTTTTATGCTTGAAAAATGATTTTTGTACAGTGGAACACTATCCTGGAACAATAATATACTTTACGCCTTCCGTAATGCAAAACAGGTCAATTGCACGGTTCCAGCCGACATCTTCATGCACGCTGTTTGATAATTTCCATAACAGCGTTTTAGATTTATTCGTTCTACCGACTACATTTGGGCCCAAATTACTTAAATCTCAATTTAACATTTGTCTCTATAAACCCTATTCCACTTCAAAAACTTCTAATCAGCTATTTTTTAGCAAGCCATTCATATCAAGCAAAAGTATTCGCTTTTTTTACGGCCTTTTTTCCATAAGTAATCATTTTTCCCTTTACAAACGTGTATCCGACAGTAGGGTTGTCTGCAAAGAAATCCGCAATTTCAATATTTCGGCCGCAATAATCTTCGGCTTCTTTTCGGGATAAGCCATGAGTCAGCAAATGGTGGATCAGCTTCTCTTTTTCTTCTCCGCTAATGCCCGATGCCCAATCGTTATATGTGATAAAATCACTTTTGGTTTCCTCATAATTTGCAGATTGCGTAGTAACAAACTCTACCCTATCGTTCATTCTTACGTCAACGTCAACAAGTCCCAGCTTCTGCATAATATGTGCAGTCCTGATTGCAACTGCATAGTCCCTCCCCTGCATTGCAAGTTCCGTGTGCCACTTTTTTTCCAGTCCTTCATGCCTGCATAATTCCTGATAATCCATACCGTCAATATAAAGGCCGCAACATTCAAATTCTCTGTTTGCATCAATACATACAATATATCCGCCCGGTTTTGCAAAACGAACCATCTTCTGGATAAAAGCTGCCGGATTATCCGAATGTCTGAGAACTGCCTGGCATACTACGAAATCATACTGGTTTTCGGCAGAATATTCGAAAACATTTTCACAGAGAAATTCTGCTTCTAATTTGTGGTTTTCAAAAAGGGTTCTGCCCTTTTTAATCAGATTTTCTGCAAAATCAATCCCTGTATAGGTGCTTCCCTGGGGCAGGTATGGAAGCAACAGCAACCCTAAGAAACCATATCCACAGCCGCAGTCTAATACAGAGATCGGCTTGTCAATCTTCCAGACCTGTGAAACAAGAAACTGGGCGTAGTCATCATTCCAGCAATTCTTTCGTGTCCGTAAAAGATATTCCAGTTTCCGGTTCCAAAAATCCTTTGTGGCTGTCTTTTCAGGAATATATGTTTCACCATCCAGCGGCAATAAGCCTAACAACTGATCTGTTGATACTTTAAAATAATCTGCCAGCAATGGAAGAATGGTAATATCCGGCATATTAACCCCGGTTTCCCACTTACTTATAGCTTGAAACGATACTCCTATGCTATCCGCCAGTTCCTGCTGTGTCACTTTCTTCCTTTTGCGCAAATCAGCAATGCGCAATGATATTTTAGTCATCTGTTATACCTCCTGCTATCAATGGGATGCCATATACTTATTTTCTATTCAAAAATTATATCAAATATCAGAAATTTTGTATTCGCACGGAACCGGGAATATTTTCGCCCGAAAGTTGAATGATTTGTTGTACTAGTGTGCTGACCGTATTACATTTCGCAAAATATCTTGCCTGAATTTCCATCTGCAGCGTTAGATTTCCTAAACGTAGCCAACACTACGCCGTGGAAAATCTGCCTTGCAGGATGAACGAGGCGATGCGGTGGCATTGTTGAGTGAAGCCAACGCTGCAGATGGAAATCCAGGCAAGTCATTCGGCGAAATGTAAATGTGTCAGTACACTGGAGCATGTTTGAAAATTGCTTTCTGACAGACGTGCGTCACAAAATCGGCCCTCTTCCCGTTGATTTATGGAAAGCGTTTCAAACATTTTACAATTCCTGCGTGCTTTGTGTTATAATATTTCACATGAACATATTTTTTTGTAGAAAAATTGATACTATACTTAATCCATTGGAATTCCCAAGATTACCGTTTTATGAGGATATACACATGCAGAAAAAAAGACCTTCTATTCATACTTCCATTCATAGATTCATTTCCCTGTTCACTGCCGCAGCCTGTGGGATTGCGCTGTTCCTGGAATCGGCGTTGGCAGTTTCTGCCGCTTCCAAGGCGGAGCTTGCGCTGGAGGCCAACCGGGCCATGGAAATCCAGTCCAACCAGGTGGCAAACTGGCCCACGGGGCCGGTGGTAGGTGCCGAATCTGCCATTTTGATGGAACTGGAGACGGGTGCAATCCTTTATGCAAAGAATATCCATACTCAGGAGTACCCTGCCAGCACAACCAAGATCCTTACCACTTTGATTGCCTCCGAACTGTGCTCCATGGACGAGATCGTTTCCTTTTCCCATGACGCTGTCTTCGACACTCCCAGGGACAGCAGCCACATTGCCATGGATGTAGGGCAGGAATTGACTATGGAACAATGCCTGAACGCCATTCTCATCCGTTCCGCCAATGAAGTCTCGTTTGCCGTGGCGGAACATATCACCGACACAACGGACTGGTCCGTATTTGCCGGAATGATGAATGAACGCGCCACTGAGCTTGGCTGCCTCAATTCCCATTTTGTCAATCCTAACGGCTTGCCGGACGAGGACCATTATACCACCGCCTACGACCTTGCCATGATTGGCAGAGCCTTCTTTTCCAATGAAATGCTTTGTAAGATCACCCTCACCAGACGTATGGAGTTTCCCGTTACGGACAAACTCCCAAAAGGCAAATTGGAAGTAAACCTGATGCAGATCATCCCGGGCGGCAAATATGCTTACGAATATCTGGTTGGCTGTAAAACCGGCTACACGGAAGCCTCCAGGAGCTGCCTGGTGTCCTGTGCGGAAAAGGACGGCATGAAGCTGATCTGCGTGGTCATGCGGGACGAATCCCCCTACCAATATGAAGATACCATTGCCCTTTTTAATTATGGATTTAACAATTTTGACAAAGTGAATGTATCCCAGGCAGAAACAAAGTATAACATTGACAACACGGGACTGTTCTACAGCGGCAACGATATTTTCGGGAACTCCCAACCCATTCTGTCCCTGAATAAGAATGATTACGTCATCCTGCCCAAGACCACCAGCTTCCATGAGCTGGATTCCGCAATCTCTTATGATACGCAGAACGAAAACCAGGCGGCGGTTATCACTTATACCTACCATGATGTCTACATCGGCTCCGTCTCCTTAAATTTAGCGAAAGATCAAGAAGATGCTTCTTACCTGTTTTATACTCCCGAAGAGGAAATACAGGAGAAAAAGGATTCCTCTTTTATCTTTATCAATATCGTAAAAGTGCTGGGAATCTTAATCGCAATCGGCGCCGCCGGGTTTGTGGCTTTCCTGGTCAGGCTCCTCTTAAAGAATTTTGCTTTTGCCGGGCATGGGCGGCGTGTCTGGAAAAAGGAAAACCGCAGACGCCGCAAAAAGGCAAAACGTGCAAACAGATTCAGGGACTACGATTTCTAACCGTAGTCCCTGTCCTTAGTGGTTGTGGCGTTTTCTCAGCTCTCTGGCATGGGCGCGCCGCTCCGTCAGCGCAGCCGCTTCCTGTTCCGTGATAAGCCTGGTGGTCTTGACCACATATATTTTACCCTCCTCCGACCTGCGCAGCCGGATCTTGCCTTTCATATATCCATGCTTATCGCAGCAGGCAAGGCAATAATAATGCCTGTTATTGGAAGTAAACCAACGAATCTTTTTCCGCAGGTTTTTATGGCATAGATAGCACCTGCTGGAAATCACCTCGCGGTCTGCCATCGCATCACTCTTACTGTCAAATTCCCGGGAAATATATTTCATATAAGTATCAAACTGAACCTTGACCTCTTTCTCCCGGCTTGCCGGCGGATGAAATACATCATAAGATATTTTTTTCAATACCTTCGGGAACGCCGATATAATCCTTTCAAGAATCTTGGCCGTGTAATAGGCATCGCTGAAGGCCCTGTGAAAAGGAATATCTTTCTCCATACCCAGGAAATCCACCGCATACTCCAATGCCTTCCGGGACTTGCCGTCTTCATAGGCAATGCTGAACAGTTTCTGTATGTCCAGAAATGCAATAGGCCCGTCCGACAATGGCGCCATATGGTAGAATTTCATATTCCGTTGTAATTCTTTCAGATCCTGGTCGCCCCAGGAACAAAAAATATAATCCTCCCCACACCAGCGCAGGAAACGTTCTGTCACTTCCGTAAAAGGTTTCCCCCTCTCCAGCTCCTGCATCTGCAAATGGATCAGCCTGCTGGTGATCAGGTGCATCTCCGTATAGACCCGTGGTTTTATCAGCTGGCTGAATTCACCCACCATCATACCGGCGGCATCCAGATGGATCGCTCCGATCTCAATGATCTCAAAAGGAAGTACGGCAATTTCCTCCTCCAGACCGGTATTACTTTGATTCCATTCCAAATCCAATACGATATAATCCATCCGGTTTCTCCTCAAAACAAGAACCGATCCGTTCTCTGCAGGTTAACGCGGGTTTTCCCCGGGCAGCTGTATCTTGGCCACTCAGCTGAGAGAGTCAACGGTTTCCTTCTTCTCCGATTCAATAAACTGTTTCTCGATCCATGTGCGCACCAAAGGTATCCAACTGGTACATTCCTCCTGAAGCGCATCTCCTCCCGCAGTCTGTGTAAGGCGGTTGGCAAGTCCCAATCCGTGGCCGCCTGCGGGATACATATGGAACTCGGTGTTCACTCCGGCACGGCGCAATGCGCTGACAAACATCAGTGAATTTTCTACCGGCACGGAGCCGTCCGTGTAAGTATGCCAGATAAAGGCGGGCGGCGCCTGCTCCGTCACCTGGTTTTCCAGGGACAGCTTGGCGATCCATGCAGGATCCTCAGCCATATCCTTCAACAGATTTTCCACAGATCCCCTGTGGGCAAATTCTCCCATAGTGATAACAGGATAACAGAGAATCATGCCGTCAGGCCGAAAACACCTGTTATCTTTTCTCAGCTTGTCTGCCAGAAACTTTTCCTGCCAGAATACTCCCAGGGAAGCCGCCAAATGCCCACCTGCAGAACAACCCAACACCAAAATCTTGTCAATATGCCATTCCTCGGACTTTTCTTTGATCAAAGCCATACTGTATGCCAGCTCCAAAAGTGATGTAGGATAGCAAGCGGGCGCACAGGAATAGCGCAGCACCGCAGCGTGGCAGCCCATGGCAAGGAACTGCATGGCAAAGGCCTCGGCTTCCCGATTGGAGGTGTACGCATAAGCGCCCCCGGGGCAGATCAGCACCAAAGGCCTGGAAGAAATACCCACTTCCTGATAGGAGTCCTGGATATATGTCACTAATTTTGTGTCAGGCAGAGAATCCTCCACCTGTATGGGAAATGTTTCGTTAATCATAACCTGACCTCTTTCCTGGCACTGCTGTCCATTTTAATATGCTCTTCCCCAGTATACCATCTTTTTCGCAGGTTTGCCACAACATACGCAGGTATCTGCAATCTGCTCCTGCTCAAAAGGCATACATCGGCTGGTCACGCTCATGTTTTCCTTAATCTTATCCTCACATTCCTGGCAGCCGCACCACATAGCTTTTACAAAACCGGATTTTTCACGAAAGATCTGCTCAAATTCCGGCATATCAGCCGCAGTGTAGGTATGCTCTTCCCTGTGTGCCCTTGCTCTTTCCAGCATCTCCTTCTGGATGGTGTCCAAAAGCTCTCCCACTTTCGTTTCCAGCTCATCCAGGGACACCTCCAATTTCTCCCTGGTATCCCGGCGGCAAAGGATGCATTTCCCTGCCTCCATATCCTTGGGGCCAATTTCCACACGGATGGGGTAACCCCTCATTTCCGCCTCCGCAAATTTAAATCCGGGGGATTTGTCCGTATCGTCCACCTTCACGCGGAAACTGCCTGCCAGGCGGCTGCGAAGCTCATATGCCTTGTCGAGAACCCCTTCCTTCTTTTGCTGGATAGGCACAATACATACCTGGACGGGAGCCACCCTGGGAGGCAGCACCAGGCCTTCGTTATCTCCATGTACCATGATGATCGCACCGATCAGGCGGGTAGCCATGCCCCATGAAGTCTGATGGACATATTTTAGAGTATTGTCCTTGTCGGCAAACTGGATGCCGAAGGCTTTCGCAAAACCGTCCCCGAAATTATGGCTGGTTCCGGACTGCAGCGCTTTCCCGTCATGCATCAATGCTTCAATGGTGTAAGTGGCCACCGCGCCGGCAAATTTTTCCTTGTCAGTCTTCTGGCCCTTGATCACCGGAATAGCCAATACCTGTTCACAGAAATCCGCATACACATTCAGCATCTGTATGGTTCTCTCCTCCGCCCCTTCCGCGGTGGCATGGGCGGTGTGCCCTTCCTGCCACAAAAATTCCCTGGAGCGCAGGAAAGGCCTGGTCTCCTTTTCCCAGCGGACTACGGAGCACCATTGATTATATACCTTAGGCAAATCCCTGTAGGAATGAATATCGTTTTTATAGAAATCACAGAAAAGCGTCTCCGAAGTAGGGCGCACGCAAAGCCTTTCCTGCAAAGGCTGCAGGCCGCCGTGTGTCACCCAGGCCACCTCGGGGGCAAAGCCTTCCACATGGTCCTTTTCCTTCTGGAGCAGGGATTCCGGGATAAACATGGGAAGATATACATTTTCCACGCCTGTCTCCTTGAACATGCCGTCCAGCTGTCTCTGGATCAGTTCCCAGATCGCATAGCCTGCGGGTTTGATCACCATACATCCCTTTACGGAGGTATAGTCGATGAGCTCCGCCTTTTTCACCACATCCGTGTACCATTGTGCGAAATCCACTTCCATGGAAGTGATCGCCTCCACCATTTTCTTGTCTGCCATTTTTCCTCCATTCCGCCATCCAAGGCCATCTACCTGTTTCGTCACGGCTTGGCCACACACTGCGGGCCGCTTACTCCGGTTTTAATCGCCGGGCTAGAGCAACCGGCAGAACCGTTATATAACCGTATCCGAAACCATTGTATGTTCATAGCGTTCTGCTTCAGAGCGTTTTTGGAACACCTGCCTGAAAATCCGTGTCGCCCCCACACAGATTTCTCATCCTGAGGGAGCCGGAAGCCAATAAAAAACACCGAACCCCGCTCCCATAAAGGGACCGAAAGCTCGGCGGTACCACCCTGATTGATGCTCCATGCATCCGTCTCTTACGCCGTTAACGCCGACCTACGCCGTGCTTCTCCCTATGGGGTTCGCACAGGACTCCGAGGCAGGTTCCACACATTCCGCATGGGAGCTTCCACCCTTAACGCTCCCTCTCTGTAATGCTTCCGGCATGTACTAACCCTCTTCACCGTCAATCTGTATGTATGTGATTGTAGTGCAGAAACACTCCTTTTGTCAAGTACAAAAACCGCTTATCCCGGGAGGCGTTTTCATGCGCCTGTTAGTTTACAGTCCTTCCAGCCACTGAATGATCCCGTTATCCTCAAAAAAAGTAATGAGCCACCCCGTACTCCCAAACCCCCTTAAAAGGTAGATTTGCCCATCGTAAATACGGATGAGGAAGGAATATCCATGGCCGTAGCTTTCTTCAAAATGCAGCCAAATACTATCCTGGTATATCATATGTTGATCCGAAGCCTCCCGGTACCACTGCAGAAGCTCTTCCTGCCGCCCCTCATCTGACACAGCTGTCATTGTCCGGCAAAGCTCCATCAGTTCCCGGATCTGCTCCGGCGTCAGGTCTCTTTGGTCTATACTGCGCTTCTCTGTACCGTCCTCACCTCCATAAAGATGAATTGATACCGAAACAGGCTCTTCCTTCCAAAAAGGAGATACAATCAGATCCGTATGGGCCTTATAGCCTGCCACTATGAGCATGGGGGCAAGCAGCGCCCCAATGAGCACCAATATTTTTGCCTTCACAGACTTTTTACAAAGCATTAGCACCGTTTCCATTACCGCCGCAAGCAGGAAGCAGAACCCTATAGCCTCCCCCCAGCTGTGAGGCTGGTTCAGGTCCGTCATGTAGGGATTGGCAAACTGGAGCAGCCATCTCTCGTTTCGGAAACCAAATCGCGAACCCACGGCATAGCAGATCAACGCCGCAAATATCCAGAATATGGCCCAATCCCTTCTGTTCCGGATGCGCAGCTTATCCCAGTCTATTTTTTCCAACCAATTTTTCATCCTGCTGTCCCTCCTGTTCTCCCAAGTGCCAAAACCTTTTGCCCGTGGCGGGTTATGTTTTCCCCAAAGAATGTTCCCCCCTGTCTCCCGGCAGGAATCCGGCAGCCACCGGGTAAGGCCTCTCCCCGTCCAATGATTTCTGCCGCGGATTCGCTCTGGGGCAATCCCGGCAGAATCACCCCTTCCTCCTCATACTGCCGGATGATCTGCGCGAATTCCTCAGAGATATGATATAGTTTCCCCTGCTCTGTGACAAGATACATTTTCTCGTAATTTACCCGGCAAACGCAGCAGCGCACGTCATTAAATACAATGCCCAGCGGCAATTCCTCTTCGTAATCCCGGTAAATATCCGCCTCTGCCAACTCACTGTAGAAATACTCTTTCATCCTTTGCCCCGTCTCTCCGCCTCCCACGCCCCGTCCGTTTCCCCGGGAATCATATACTGTAAAATGCGGTTCGCCCCTCAGATGTTCATTGTCATACACTGCCTTGGCATTGACCAGGTAAGCCCCCCCTATGGTAAGCAGTATGGCCCCACACCACAGGGCCCCGAACTTTACAAATCTCTGCATGGTGAAGACACGCTTATCTCCCGTAAAATACGCCAGGGCCCCATAAACTGCCCCGCTTATCAATATGGCGGTACAGATTTCCGCCAAAAAAGTAGCAATATGGCTATGGGGGAAAAATACCGTAGAAAAGAGATATTCCCCCTCCTGCCATGGCACCCCGTCAGTGCCTATGACGGAAACATAGATGGCCTCACTGACTTTGTACGGGATAGCCAGTATCAGCTTCACAGGGAAAAACCCAATGCTTACATAAATATGGCTATAGGCTCCCATAACAAAACCAACAATGGTAAATATTGCAATGCGAAAGCTTCCTGCCTTAAACTTGAAAATTCTCTCTTTCAGCTTTTTGTCATCGCCCTGGTAAGTGATCTCAGGGATCTCTATTTTCTCTTGCGCTTCCATGTCTGATACATCCTTTCCACTCTGGCTTGCCCAATATCGGCGGTTCCTCATTCTCTGTATTTACGGTGACTTCAGGATAATATATTTACCTGTTACTGTTCACTCCGTGTCCGGCGCCATATGCGTGAGGGTAACAAGAAATCTTTACCCCTTGCTTTCGTAGATCCTGCGAAATTTCCGGCGTGCCCTGTAGATACGGCTTTTCACCACTTCCGGCGTATAACCCATGATCCCTCCGATCTCCTCGTAAGAAAGCTCCTGAAAATCCCTGAGCAGCAAAATCGTCCTCTCCTGCTCACTGAGGCACATAAGGCACCGTCGAATCCCTTCCGCCTTCTCTTTTTTCAGGGCTTCTTCCTCCGGTCGGTTTTGGGAATCATCCGGCAGCTGCTCCCATTCCTGCTCCTCCAAAAGGACCGGCTGCTTCTTTTTGGCATAGCTCAAGAATACGTTTCTGGCAATACGCAATCCCCAGGTGCGCACGCTGGCTTCCCCCCTGAATTTGTCCAAATGCAGGTACATCCGTAAAAATACCTCCTGGCTCAAGTCTTCTGCCAGCAACGCATCCCTCGTCATATATACGAGATATCCGTAGACGGAGTCCTTGCACTGTTCGTAAGCAGCCGCAAATTTCATTTTTCCTCGCATTCCGCCGCGCAAACGGCATAATTGAATCTAATCTCTGTCTGTACAGGCCGGCCCATCAAACCCCTTCACGCCAAAAATGGTTTTCTCGGCATGTTTCGGTGTTTACATAGTAATAGACTCCCGTTTTACAAAAAAGTTACGGGAACTTTTACAGTTCCCGCATTTTTTCAGTGGCTCAATACATACTGCCTCTTCAGCTCCAGCATATTTTGCAATTGTTTTAAAATATAAAAAAGGATTGCCCGGGCCTCAAATTCTTCCCTGGTCCGGGGCAGCTGCTGTTCCCTCATCTGCCCCATCAGCTGTTCCAGCTCCCCCAATAATTCCTCCACTGTATTATCCTTATGGTAACTCCCTTGGATCCTTTCCAGAAGTCCTGCCACCTGCCCTGCCTGTTCAGGGAGATATTCAAGCCTTTTGATATTAAGATAGACTTCCCTCAGAACCATGCTTTGCTGCTCCCTCATTCTGATATAGTCAAGCTCCCTTGTATCCGAGCGAAACAGGACATTCCCATAATTGGCCGCGGCGCACAGTTTCGCTTCCTTCAGGGACTCCTGCAGGCCGTCGAAGCATTCCGGCGTGTATCCGCTCTTGTCCTCCTTTAGGAGCCATGTCACCATACGGTGCAGTATCCCCTTTATCCTGGTATCCACATCCTGGGCCAGACGGTCAAACTCGTCCTCCTTTGCATGAAGGTGCAGGTTCACAAGGATCCCAAACACGGTGCCGATACAGAATAACAGTGTTTCATTTAACAGCAGATGATATCCCATGCTGCCCTCTGCCAGGAAATGGGTAACCAGCACCGAATCCATGGCAATCGCTTCGCCCCATCCCATGCAGAAGCAAAGAAAGGCAAACAGCAATAAGTAGACGGCAAAGGCCCACAATGTATAATCCAGGGCAAAGAAGCTGCCGGCGGAAAGAGCCAGCGCACATAAGAACGCCAGCGCCCTGTTGCGGGCGCTTTTCATGGTTTCCCGCTTGGTATTCTGTATGCTGAGGACAGTGATAATCCCTGCGGTGGCAGAGTACTTCAGTCCCAGCTCCCCGGCAACGGCTATGGCGGCCAACGCCGCCAATGCAATTTTCAAACTTTTGACCATTCTTGCTTTCAGTTTACCGTCCAATTCTTCCCCTGCCTTCCGTTTTCTCTGCCCCATACAAATGTTTCCTCACTCCAGGACATCAAAGGCCGCGCCGCACGCCCATGGACTGCCCACGTCGCAGCGGCCGTGGTGGTACTGCCGGGTTATCACTTCACCCTCTCCCTCCACCACATCCACTTTAATACGGCTGTCTCCCGCTTCCGTGTAACCATCCAAAAGCGCTACCAGCGCTTCAATATCCTGTTCCTGCCCTTCACACTTTGTTTTCCCCTGCTCCGGCATTCAAATCATCCCTTTCTTTCATATACTTATAAAACCCTGTCGGGTAACATATACTGTTTACGATATCCCTATACATAGTCTATCATACTTTTGCAGATATCGCCTGCCCGTTTTTGACAAATATTGTGAAAAATGATAAGATGTTAATAAATTTTTGACGGTATTAGAGCGTGTTTGAAAATGACTTTGGAGGAATTGGAAGATGAGAAATTCTAAAAAACAATTGTTTACTGTTTCGATTGTTTTCACCTTTTTATTTTATATCCTGGCAAACGGATACCGTTTCTTCCATTCCATGCACGCCGGGGATTCCCTGTATATGGTCTACCAGAACGACGGGGGATGGGAAATAGCGCTTGGCAGGTTTGTCCAGCCTTTTCTTGTTCTTTTGCGCGGCGCAATAACCGCCCCTTTCCTGATTTCCGTTTTATCCCTTCTCTGGATAGGCCTGTCCGTATATTTTGTGGCTGATTTCCTTGAGGTAAAACACAATTTCTCCGTCGCCCTCATTGCCGCGGTTATGTCGTGCAATATAACCATATTGGCACTAAACGCAACCTTCATATCCTATTTGGATTTCTATGTGTTAGCCCTGTTTTTCTCCGTGTTCGGCGTATGGCTGATCAAAAAGGGGAAGCCGGCGTCCCTGATTCTGGGCAGCCTGTCTCTGAGCATTTCCCTGGGCATTTACCAATCCTATATCTGTGTTTCCATTGCATTGGTTTTGATCCACTTTCTCACCAAAATGCCGGAGATGCCGACTTTCAAAAGCACCTTTACAAGGGCCGTCAGATACCTGCTCTCTTTTCTGGCCGCCGGGATCGTATACTATGCCGCCTGGCGGACCATCCAGGCAGTTTTCGGCATATGGACCGCGGATTCCTATAATGGCATGGCATCCATAGGAGATTATTCCGAGGTGGGAATGGGATCTATCCTTGCATCCACATACCGAAATGTCCTGCATCATTTTATATATCCCGATACTTTTATCACGAATTCATTCCGGGGCATCACAATGGGCCTTCTTTGGGAACAGTTGGTCCGTCTCTGCAACATTGCCGTATTTTTGATGATTTTATTTTCACTGATAAAGATAAACTTGGTCGGTAAGACAAACCTTTGGCAGAAAACGGCCCAGCTGCTGATTATTGTATTATTCCCTTTCGGGATCAATTTCGTCTGCTTTGCTTCTAAAGGGATGGAGCATCCGCTGATGATCTACGCATTCTATTTTGTCTATATCTTAGCGGTAAAATTAACGGAAGATTTTTTCCCTGATTCCGGAAGCGGGGTGTTTGGAAAAAGTCCGCTCCCTACAAACAGGAAAGACAAAAATTTGCTTTGGATGATCGTGCCTGCAGCAGTCCTGGTCTTGTCCTGGTCCAACATCGTATTCTCCAACCAGGTATATCTCAAAGGGGAACTGCAGGAAAATGCAGCGCAGTCCATAATGACCCGGATCGTTTACCGCATCGAAACCATGGAAGATTATATTCCCGGAGTAACGCCGGTGGCTTTTGCCGGGAACTTTGAGAGCAGTCCCTGTCTGTCGGATATGGGGCCATTCGAAGAGATTGAGGTTTATGGCATGGGCCGGACGGTAATGACATATCCGGGCACGGACCACGCTTTCCTTGCCTATGTCCTGAACCTGAATATAAATCTCACCCAAGTCAACAGCCAGGACGAAGCAATCCTCCAAATGCCCGTATATCCGGCCCAGGGTTCCATTGCGTTTGTGGACGGCACATTAGTAGTAAAGGTTTCCGAATAACTGCCACGCGGACATGGTTCACAGCTTCCGCAGCCTGACGGAGGCACAGCCATGCGGAAGGGAACATTCCATGGAACGAATTTTAACTTATCAGATAGGCCGCCCGGAACATGGCCTGGCCGTAAAGCAGTTCCTGAAATCCAAAGGGTACTCCGGCCAGAGCATAATTGCATTAAAAAAACAACCCGAAAACGTACTGTTGGACGGCCTGCCTGTCTTTATGAACCATCGGCTCACAGAAGGCGCTTCTTTACGGATCCGGATCTTGGAAGAGGCATCCTCACAGCACATTGTCCCTGTGGAGCTGCCCCTTGATATCATATATGAGGACAATGACCTTATGATTGTCAACAAGCCTCCGGGAATGCCCGTTCATCCCTCTGCAAACAACAGGCACAATACTCTTGGGAATGCCCTGGCATACTATTTTGCACAGCAGGATATCCCTTTTGTGTTCCGCTGCGTCAACCGTCTGGACCGTGACACCTCTGGCCTCACTATTATCGCAAAGCACATGGTCAGTGCAGGAATTTTATCCTCTATGGTATCAGAAAAGGGAACCCATGGCATCCGGCGCGAATATCTTGCCATTGTCAGAGGGCAGGTGCATCCCTCTGCCGGAACCATCGACGCACCTCTTTCCCGCAAACCCGGCTCCATCATTGAGCGCACTGTAGATTCTCTCCATGGTGAATCTGCCGTTACCCATTACAGGGTACTGAAAGAGGCAAACGGGCACAGTCTGGTCTCTCTCATCCTGGAGACAGGGCGCACTCATCAGATCCGGATCCATATGAAGCATCTGGGATATCCTTTGGTAGGCGATTATCTGTACAATCCCGACATGGAATATATATCCAGGCAGGCGCTTCATTCATACAAAACTACCTTTCCCCATCCCCTCACAGGACAAAAAATGGAATTTACTGCCCCTCTTCCAAAGGATATGGCAAATATTTTAAGACTTTAGAAAATAATTCTTGACCTTCCACCTTATGGAGGGTGTAATCTTGCATTGTAAGCAGCGACGTACTAACCTGATTTGGCTTCCTGCCCAAGGCGGCCGACAGTCGATAGTGAGAAAGGCGTATGAATTAACATGAAGATCAACGAAGCTGAACAGGCCATAGGCATTACCAAGAAAAATATCCGCTTTTATGAACAGGAGGGTCTGCTGAATCCCTCCCGCAACCTGAGCAACGGGTACAGAGACTATTCCGAACAGGATATAGAGACCCTGCGCCAGATCAAGCTGCTCCGGAAGCTGGATATCCCTCTGGAAGAGATCCGCCGGCTGCTGTCGGGTAATTTCACACTGGAGGATTGTCTGCGCAGACATCTGATCGTACTGGACAGAAGACAGAAAAATATAGAAGCAAATGCAAAATTCTGTCACCGGCTCCTGTCGGAAAACGTAGAATTGAACGCCTTGCAAATGCAGGATCTGCTTGCGGAAATGGAAGATTTGGAGAAAGGAGGCACAAAGTTCATGGACATTAAGAAAGGGGACAGACAGCAGAGAAAGAAAGGCGCTCTGGCAGGTGCAATTTTAGCCATTTTATTTATGGCATTTTTTCTGGGCATTCTATTGTGGGCATCCTTAATTGATCCGGCACATATGCCGCCCCTGCCAATACTGCTGTTGCTTGCTGCAATGCCGGTTCTCGGAATTATCGGCACACTTGCGGCTCTGCTGGAACGTTTGAAAGAAATTAAAGGAGGAGAATTAGATGAAGCTTCTAAATATTGACCATATCCCGGGAAAAGAGATCGAAGCACTGGGCATTGTGAAAGGGACCGTTGTCCACACCAAGAACGTAGGCCGTGACTTTATGGCTGCCATGAAGACACTGGTAGGCGGTGAGCTGACAGGATATACCCAAATGCTGAACGAAGCAAGGCAGATTGCCGTCAAGCGTATGGTGGACGAAGCACAGGCAATGGGTGCTGACGCCATTGTCAATGTCCGATACGGCACATCTTCCGTTATGTCCGGCGCTGCAGAAGTCATCGCTTACGGGACAGCGGTGAAGATCTTATAATTTGCCGTTTCAAAAACCAACCCCATGATTCCGCCTCACGGAATCATGGGGTTTCATAAAAAGTGCCCACAAAAATATGTTTTCGGGTTAACTCCTTAATTTCCGCAACGCTTTGGTTTCGATCAGGCAGCTTCCGTGTTCTTTAATATGTGCCGTCTTCTCCTCGTCCGCAGTATACAGGCTCCCGAACTCCATAGCCTGGACGCAGGCCCTGCTGAAACGCTCATAAGATGCGTATCCTTTTCGAAGGAACAGGAAGTAATTGCCGTCCATTTCATAAAGTTCACTGTCCATCCTCAGGTTGGAAGGAATTGCCGCCGCATAACTCATCACATTAGCCAACACGGTAAAAGAAAATACCGCAAAATCGGGACGCTGCACCGCCTGTCTCTTGGGCTGTTCGGGAACGGCTTCCCTGGTATCCCCTCCCGTAGAAACCGTGCCGATCTTATCCTTGGCTCTTTCCAAGATCTGCTTCATCTCCTTCAGGCATTCGATCAATTGTTCCCCATCCCTGAGGTCAGGATCTTTTTCCGAAAAGGTCAAAAGCATCCCCTGGTCAGGCAGCAGCATGATCTGCAAATCAAAGGCAAACTTAGGCGGCTTGTATCCCACCTGCTCCTCCGCCTGTTCAATGATCTCCTGCACTACCTCCCTGGCCTTATCGCTGCGTAGGATAAAGTCCTTATAATCAATATCATACTCTTCCAGCTCTTCATTAGACAGGAAACATTTTACCGTTCTTTCATCCACTCGTTCAATCTTCATAATATCATCCCCATAGGCACATAACTTCATTTATTAGTTTATGTGTATCTATGATAACATGATATGGTTCATTTTTCAATTATATATGTTTTCCAGTTCACGCGCACATCCTGGCCGGTTCCGGAATCCAGATTTCCAGTAGGCTCATCCGCCGGTATTATGGCCGGTTTTGCAGTTCAGAACAGCACACCATTTGGGGATGCCGGATCAGGTCAGCTCTTTGACTTTAAGTATATGGAAAAGACACTGCCCTGGCCGGGCCGGGAAGATACTTTTATATATCCTTCTTCTTTTGACAATATCTCTCTGGTAAGATACAGGCCTATTCCCACTCCGTCGCTGTTTCCTGCTGCGGCACCACGATAAAACCGGCCGAAAATCCTGGCCTGCTCTTCCTCCGGAATTCCGATCCCGGTATCCCTGACCTGGATGCTGCAAAATAGCTCAAATGGGCATACACTCATGGTAACGCTGCCGTGATCGGTATACTTAATCGCGTTCTCCACAATATTGGCAACTGCCTCCTCTGTCCACTTCTCGTCAAAGTCCGCCCAATATTCTTCCTCCGTTTCCTCCAAGATCAGCTTCAAACCCTTTTCCTCGGCCCTGGGAAGCATCTGCCGGTACACTGTCCGGACCAGGCCATTCACCGACCCCGTCTCAGGCCGTAAGGTCAGTATCCCTGTCTCCAGGCGCGACATCCTGACCAACGTGGTGATTAGAAAGTTCAGCTTCTGTACCTGTTCCCTCAATGCCGTCACATACTGTCCTGCCTCCCGGGAAAGCTCCTGCTCCAGCAGCAGCTCGGAATAAAGGGAAAGATTGGCGATGGGTGTCTTTGTCTGATGGGAGATATCGGCAATTAAAGTCTTGATTTTCTCCTTTTCCTCCCCCTGCCGCTTTACCGTCAGCTCGTTTGAGGAAAGATACTCCGCCCATCTGGCCTCCAACGCAGATAGTTTTGTTTCGTCAAAATGCTCCTCCGTAAATATGCCCTCTTTGGCATCGGAAAGCATCTTGTCCAGTACCTGGTATATATGCAACGTCTTATATCGGTAGAAAAGGATCGTCCCTGATACTGCCAGCGCTGCCAAAAGGAACACTGCAAGTATGGCTATCCCGAATTCTTTATTCATATGGCTCCTGCCGCTCCTTTGCCCACACGTATCCGACGCCATACACGGTTTTAATATATGCCCGCGCCGACAGCTTTTCCCTCAGCCGGTTCACCGCTACCGACAATGCATTTTCATCCACATACTCTGCGCCGTCTGACCAGATCCTGTCGATCAGCATACTCCTGTTCAATGTGGCCCCTCTGTTGGCAATGAAATACCGGAGAAGCTTTTGTTCCGTCTTGCCAAGTTCTATGGGATGCCCTTTTACACAAAAAAGCATCCTGCCAAAGTCAAGGTCATATTCATCAAATATAACATGCAAGTCGTTACATGCCGCATCTCCACTGTCTCCCCAGTGCGCAGCTTCCGGCTCAACCATTACCCCTGATGCGTCTGAATTTGCTTTCTGCAGGCCGGGAGGAGCCGCATCTGCTTCCCGGGCACTTTCCTCCGACGCCCCCGGATGCCTTCTCCGCAATACCGCCGCCACTCTGGCACGCAGCACCGCCAGGCTGAAAGGCTTCGTGATATAGTCTTCCGCCCCCTGCTCCAATCCGGCCACAATATCCAGCTCCATATCGTTTGCCGTCAACAGGATAACAGGTATATCATAAGTTTCTTTCACTGCTTTCAGAAAGTCAAAGCCGCTCCCGTCCGGAAGGTTTACATCCAACAGCAACAACGGCAGCCTGCCCCTTTCCTGCCCCCATTCCTCTAGCCGCCGCTCCGCTTCCTTCAGCGTGCCACAGCACTCCGTCCGTATCTCCGGGGATTCCAGCGCACGGCAAAGTCCCTTGGCCAGTGAGGCATCATCCTCTACGATCAAAATATATTCCGCCATGACTCTCCTTTCAACAGCAGTCAATCTCAACGGCAGTCATTTGCTCTGCCACTTAAGCAAATACCTCCCAAGAAGCCGGCAGAACGTCCTTAACGGCACGGCGGAAGCCGTATTATCAATCCGACCCACTCCGCTTCATATAAGCCGTCAATCCAATCATCAACACCATGTCAATAACCACCACAACTACAATAGAACTCATTCCATAGAATATACCGGCATTCTCCGCGATCCGCCCGATCACTGAAGGCATCAGTATTGAACCAAGGCTGGCTATGGTGAGCATGTAACTCCACGACATGGGATACTTTTGGATCAGCTTTCCGGCAAAAGAAACCGTTGTGGGGTATATACCCGCCATACTATAGCCGAATCCCATAATGCCCACTACTATCTGCGGCGTGCTCTTTCCGGTGATCAGCACGATAAAAAACAAAATCAGTCCAACTCCCATGATCCGCAGCAGCTTTGCCTTGTCCACTCTGGTGGAAAGATATGCCGTGGACAACCTTCCCGCCAGAATCATTACCCACTGTACACTGGCCATGATCTGGGACAGGGATGCATTTAGTAACCCTGTATCCTTAAAGTAAGTCACCAGCCATCCGATTACTCCCTGCTCCACACACAGATAAAAGAAAAGAGTTGCCGTGCAAAGAGCAAACATGGGTTCCTTATAAAATCTCCCTGTATTTTTTCTCACACGGGGCCTGTTCTTGATTTCACTGCCCCTTTTCTTTTCATCCTCTTCACCCTGTCCTTCAGCAGCTTCTCTCCCCTGCAATATCTCATCCACCGGCATCATGCTATACAGGACCCAACTCAGGATCCCCATAGCCAGCATAAAGCAGCAGGCCAGCTGCCAGCGTCCGGCAGAGTCCGCAGTGAGGACAGTCAGCAAAATGGGAAACAGGAATGCCCCCACGGAAAACATGGCATGCAGTCCGTTCAGGATCCATGCCTGGCCGGGAGCCAGATTGTTAATGGTCATATTGCTGAAATTGCTGGTAGCTCCCCTGACCATGCCCGTCAGCAGGAAGGCAAGCGCCAGACAGGCTGTATTCCCTCCCAGGAGGATCAGCAGATAGGAAATGGCATAAAAAGCATTGAATAACAAAATGCTTTTCTTTCGCCCTGCCTTAACCGCAAGCGCCCCCGCGAAAAAGCTGGAGAGGAGGTTTCCCACCGAGTGCAGGCTTACAAGCAGGCCGCAGAAGGCATACTCCAACCCCCTTGCGTCCCTGATAAAAGGCAGGAGCGACCCGATGGACAGAGCCAGCATGCCGTTTAACATGAACGTGATATAACTGTAAATAAATTGTCGCCTTTTGCGTTTGTCTTCCCAAAATCCCATGATTAACTCACCCTTCCGGACAGATATCTACTCTGCATTTACGGCCCGGGCGCCCCTGACTGCATACAGTCCTCAGCGGCAGTTCCTGCCCGTTCCCCTTCGCTGCCCGTTTTGTCTTACCACATTATACACAACACCCCACGAAATATCAACACGGTATTGCGTGGCGCCCTCACTCCGGCTGCCCAAATGTTACAGTTCACACGCGCCATTCGTCCGTTCTTACCCAGATAACTTCTTATGCAAGCATAAATTTATCTGGGTAAGACTAACGTGTGAACTGTAACGCCCAAATCCTGCATACATAAAATGTCGTTCATAGAAAAACGGCGCACACTCCCGAAGGAATGACGCCGCTTTCCTAAACTACCAATATAACTCCCAATCCCTGCTCATCCTGGTCAGCGCTTCCATATAGAAATAATCGCCCCAGGAATTGCACTCGTCTACACCGTAATGGTTGCAGGTGTTGTAAGGCGAATGGTTGGAATAGGTGCTGTGCAGCACCAAGCCGTTGGAGGCCTCCATATCTTTCACCGCGTAATTGTCATACACTGACTTCATGATGCGGGATGCAATTTTTCTGTAATGCCCTGCCTCCTCCGGTTCCAGATATTTGCTCATTTCCAGCATACCGCAGGCCGCGATAGATGCGGAAGAAGAGTCCCTGGGCTGGTCGTCGCCGTCGGTAAATTCCAGATCCCAATAAGGAACCAGATCCTTGGGCAAATGCTCCAGGAAGTACTCCGTGACGCGCCGGAACAGTTCGATATATTCCTTCCTGCCTGTGTATTTATAAGCCAACGCCATACCGTATACGCCCCAGGCCTGGCCTCTTGCCCATGCGGAACCGTCCCGATATCCCTGGCAGGTCGCCCCATGGTCAGGCTCTCCCGTCTCCATGTTAAAGAAAAAAGTATGCCATGTGGAGTAGTCTTCGCGGATCACGTTAGCCACTGCCGTATGGATATGCTTTTCCGCAATCTCACGATATTTGCTGTCCCCCGTTTCCTCCGATGCCCAATAAAGCAGCGGAAGGTTCAGCAGGCAGTCTATGATCAGCCTGTAATTTTCAGGCGCGTCCATAGGGCCCCAGGCCTGAATAAACTCCCCCACAGGGTGATATCTGGTGATCAGCTGGTCGGCGGCCTTGATGGCAGCCTCTTTCCCTTCCTCGCTCCCAATCAATTTATATGCCGCCACACAGGAGGGAGAATAGAGAAATCCCATATCGTGATGATCCACTTCAATCTTTTTGTCAATACGGTTCAGGAAACTCTTAACCTGTACTTGGCCCGCTTTCTTCAGCCTCTCATCCTTTGAGAACTCATAAGCAAGCCATACCTCCCCGGTCCAGAATCCGCAGGTCCAATAATGATTCTCTATGGGAGGATAGAAACCATTTTCGCTGTACGCCTGCTGGAATTTGTCCGTAAATTCCGGCAGGATATGAAGAATCTGGCTGTTACAGAATTCCAGCGCTTTATGAATCTCCTCTTTCGTAATCTCAGGATACCCTTCAAATGTTATGCTCATATTAATCCCCATTCCGGAGCGTTTACGCGACGGGGCGACGCAAATATCAAATTTGC
>CANRWO010000036.1 GCA_947643615.1 uncultured Lachnospiraceae bacterium | reverse complement strand
TCTCAGGTCATCCTGATTTCATCTTTGAATAAGGTGGTTCTGAATAGTTACGAAAATTTATATTTTCCTAAAACAAACCCTAATTATATGTATGCATCTCCGCGTACTCGTGAAGAAGTTAAAAAGATTTTGTTACATGAAATGAAAATGCATGAAAACTTTATTCTTTCTTCTGTTAAAGGGGATTATGGGAAAGATATTTATTCTTTTTTTCAGTGCGCCATATTGATTGATGTTCCACGGGATATTAGACTGCAGCGAGTGAAAGAGCGTTCTTTTCAGAAGTTTGGAAATAGAATGTTATCAGGCGGGGATTTGTTTGAGCAGGAAGAAAAATTTTTCCGCTTTGTTGAATCCAGAAATGAGAACACTGTTGAAGAATGGGTAAAATCTTTGAAGTGCCCGGTTATGCGGGTGGATGGAACAAAGCCAATTGATGAGAATATAAACTTTATTACAGGACTAATCTCTACTGAAAACGGAAATGCAAATTTGCATTTATAACGGAATGATGGTAGCAAATAGATGATTGCCTTTATTGATTTCATAAATATAAAGCTTTTTTGAACCGCATAGTGTATAACATTTTACGCGATCCCCTGGATACGGCGGAAATTCCATACACAGAGATTCGAATCTATGAAGACGGTGGGAATGAAGTTGTGTATAATGAGAATTTAAGCGATGAAATGAATGAAAAATTGACAGATGAAGTTACCGCAGATTATGTTAAAATGCTTTTAAAAGGGGCACAGTTCTAGGGAGGGTTAGGTTAAAATGAAAGAAATTACAGCATCTTGGATTCAGAGTAATAAAAAAGCGTATAAAGCAGACGAAAAAAATAGTATTTATGAAGAAGAATATAGAATGAAATATATATCAGATATTGCATTTAATAAAGAAAAAGCAAAGTTACAACCATTTGAATTTTCCGTAGATATTTCAACGATGGAAGCTGTTGCGCAGGGCAGGGCCGGAAGATGCTGGATTGTATCTGGATTGAATCTCTTAAGAGAACACATAGTAAAAAGGCTTGGAAAAAGTACTCTGCAATGTAATGATTTTCAGCTTTCTCTGAGCTATCTTTGCTTTTGGGATAAATTGGAGAAAGCAAATTGTTTTTTGGAAAAAGCGATTCAATATAGAAATGAATCCTATGATAAAAGAGAAGTATATTCATGGTTTCAATATGCAGTAACAGACGGAGGATTTTGGACGAATTTCAAAGAACTTGTAAAAAAGCATGGTATTGTTCCAGCGGAAATAATGCAGGAAACATTTCAATCTTCGAATACAGAAGAAATGAATAACCGTTTGAATTATTATCTGCGAAAAATCAGCGCGGAGATAAGAAAATCAGCTTCGGAGGGACAAAATATCGAGGATATTGATAAAATAAAAGAGCAGGCAATGAAAAGAATTTTTACTTTTTTGTGCAGATGTTATGGCTGTCCGCCGGATACTTTTACCTTTTCGTTTGAAGATGGAAAGCAAAAGAAACAATATACCCCTAAATCTTTTTATGATGATTTTGGGGGAGAATTTTTGGATCAGTTTGTAAATATTATTTCTCTCCCCTATGAGAAACTGCCTTTTGGGGAAACCTGCGTATTGACAGATGTTTTTCAAGTGATTGGCGGCCAGGAGGAACAGTTTTTAAATTTACCCTTGCATGAATTAAAAGAAAAATGCATTGAACAGCTCAAGGACGGAATTCCTGTAGTATGCATGGCTGATGATGATAAAATGTGCATGGAAGAATTACAGTTGTGGGATAATGATAGTTTTGATTATATGGAGGTGACAGGCTTTGATTTTGAAATGAGTAGGAAGGATTATTTTCAGTTAAAGGCTGGAACTGCAAGCCATTCTATGCTGTTAACAGGGGTTCATTTAGGAGAAAACGGAAAGCCGGAACGATGGAAAATAGAAAATTCTTACGGTACAAACGGCTTACATAAAGGTTATTTTATTTGCTCGGATTTGTGGTTTGAAAAGTATGTGCTAAGTGCCGTAATAAACAAAAAGTATATTTTAGGGAATAATAGTGTTCAACAACAGAACACAAATCTCTTCAATATATGGGATATTATGTAGTAATAAACTGGGGAGATCCGGAAAGTAAACTGACTGAGTTCATTCTTGGGAATGCACCGATAGCAGAGCAATTACGGGGATAATGTTTGGAGGGAAATGCGAAAAGTCAGAGAAGTTCTTTACTGATGATGAGTAACAGATTTTTGGGAGAAACATTCCTGTAATTTTAAGAGGAAAGGCCCCAATCCCATTAAGGGACGGGGGCCTTTTCATCAGGTGCAGGATCTGGCGATGGTACAACGAATATTAATTAACTGGCCCTTTGGCGTGTCTGTTTTTTTAAACACGCCAAAGGGTAATAGCGCTGTTTGCTGTACATTATACTGTAAAACCGATGATCGGTTATGCAGTTTGTTCATAAAAAATCTGGAGAGACAGGAAAAAGTCGCAACTTTGACACATCTTTTTGGTACAATAAATACAGTGGAGGATTTGGGATGAAAGTATTGATTGTTGAAGATGAAGAAGCGATTGCAAATTTAGTAAAGATAAACCTGACGGCGGAAGGATACCACTGTACCTGTGCTTATGATGGAAAAGCAGGGGCGGATTATCTGGAAAAAGAAGCGTTTGATTTGATTCTGCTGGATATTATGCTGCCTGAGATTGATGGGTATGAATTGTTGGAATATATCAAACCTTTTGGGACACCTGTGATTTTCATGACAGCAAAAGGCGCAGTAAATGACCGTATCCATGGACTGAAGCTGGGGGCGGATGACTATATCGTAAAACCATTCCAGATAGGGGAATTGCTCGCCCGTGTAGAGGCGCTGCTTCGGAGGTATGGGAAGATCAATAAAAAGCTATCCTTTGAAGATGTGGAGATCGACATGGTATCGAGGACGGTTACGAAATCAGGGGAAATGGTGGAACTGACATTCAAGGAATTTGACCTGCTGGTGGAGCTGGTGCAGAACAAAGGCGCTGCCTTATACCGTGACAGGCTGTATGAAAAGATATGGGGAGAGGTGTTCATGGGGGATACCCGTACACTGGATTCCCATATCCAGCGGCTTCGGAGGAAGCTGAACTGGGAGAAACAGATCAAGACCGTATTTCGTGTGGGATATCGGCTGGAGGAAAGTTCATGAAATTATTCCATAAGATATTCCTTTGTTTTGTACTGCTCTTTGGGATCGCATTTCAAGCCGCAGGGTTTCTGCTGGTGAACTATGCTTATGGGAATGCCATAGAGCAGGAGAAAAAATATGCCTTTCAGGAATTCCAACAGAACAAGTATATTTTACAGTCAATCCTGTATCTGGAGCCGGAGCTTTTTGAAAACGGTGCAGGCAGCCTGCCCAATATGGCAGGAAGATTTACTGTTCCCGTTGCCCTTTTCAGCGAAGATGGGGTGTGTATCTTTTCCAATACAGGTATGCAGCCTGATTTTTTTGGCTTTAAAGGTGGGGAGGATGACCGGGTAGCTTTCCGGATATTCCGGGAAGGGGAGGAAAGCGATATTTTTGTATACGGCTGCATAGAGCAAGGGGATAGGAAAGTCTCTCTGGTCACAGAGACAGACATCAGTTCCGTGGTGGATGCACAAAAAAGTATGATTGCCTATTTCCAAAAAATATATATAGCCATCTTGTGTATCAGTTCCCCTGTGATTTTCCTGCTGACAAGGGCACTGACAGGCTCTATTAAAAAGGTGGGAAAAGCGGCAGGGCGGATTGCAAAGGGAAATTATTCCGAAAGGATCCGCATAGAGGGAAAGGATGAGATCAGTGAGCTGGCTTCTGACTTTAACCTGATGGCCCGGCAGGTAGAGGAAAAAGTCGCAGAGTTATCCGATGTGGCAAGACAGAAGGAAGACTTTGCAGCAAACTTTGCCCATGAGTTGAAGACACCGCTGACGTCAGTGATTGGCTATGCAGATATGCTGTACCGCCGGGAGCTGCCAAAGGAAGAAGTAAAGAGTGCCGCCGAGTATATCCTGAGTGAGGGTATGAGGCTGGAATCCCTGTCCTTAAAGCTGATGGACCTGTTTGTGCTGGATAAACAGGATTTCCTTTTGGAAAGGATGTCTGTGAAGGAAATGTTTGAAAACCTTGCTCAGGGCATAGAGCCTGTATGCAGGAAGCGTGGGGCAACACTGCATATGGAAATAGAAGACGGCATGATAGATGTGGATTATGACCTGTTTAAGACCATGATTTTAAACCTTGTTGACAATGCAGTCAAGGCAGACTGCAAGGATGTATGGATCAGCGGGATCCGGGGAAGGGATGTCTACCGGATCAGGATCAGAGATAACGGAAAAGGGATACCGCCAAAAGAACTGGGGCGTATAACAGAGGCTTTTTACATGGTGGACAAGTCCCGTTCCAGAAAACAGCATGGGGCAGGGCTGGGGATGGCTTTGGTATCAAAGATTGTGAGGATACACAGGGCGGAGATGGAGATAGAAAGCGATGGGAAGATGGGTACGGTGATCAGCATTGGATTCCTGCTGCATGAAGGAGGCGCAGATGAAGAAAACATATAAATATACGTTTCTCACTATGTTCCTTGCATTGGCCTTTATCTTCGGCAGTATGGCGGTCATGAACTTTATACTATATATAAGGGAAGACCAGCTTTTGTCGGAAAGCGGAATGGCGGTGGTGGAATCGCCGGTCCGTCCATGGCAGGGGTGGGGAAATGAACCGGATGAGAAGGAGGATGGAGAAAGATATTCCCTTACAGCAGTTCAGGTGAGGGATGCTATGGAAAGCTGGAATAAGAGATTGGGGGAGACGCTTCACGATCCGGTAGAAGGGCAGGTTTCCATGGAGGAAGCGGTACAGGAGGGGGAAGAATGGCTGATATCAATGGGGATAGGGGAAGCTCAGGGAGCAGTTGATGGATTGAAATTTGTAAAAGCAGCGTTGGGCGTTGGTATACAAAAGGGTTCTTCAAGGGTTCAGTTGGAACCTTATTACAGCTTTTGGACAGTGCATTTTTCAGGTTCCTATACAGATGCCGTTTTATATCTGAATGCAGTTACCGGCAAGGTATGGAGAGCAGAGGTCACCTTTTATGATAATCTTCCTGAGGAACTGCCCTGTGAAAAACTGGGGCAGTTTGTGGAGATGGCAGGTCTGCAGGTAACGGATGACGCTGCAGAGATAAATGAAGAAAAAACGCAGGCAACCCTTGTGGTGGAAGACGGTCTGCTGTATGTGGGGCTCAATTATCAGAATGTAGTCCTTGGGGATAATGCCGTGGTAGAGTATACCAGCAGGGAGCTGCTTCATGACAGGTATGTGGTGATTACCTGTAAAATATTGACAGACTGAAAATATTACACCAATAACACATCAATAACGAAAAAATAACACAACACCCGTTTAGGATAGTATATATCCTGACCGGGTGTTTTTATGCGGGCAGGAAATCTATCAGAACAGGAGGCAATTGGATGGAATCAAATATGGAATTGCAGGTGGAACATCTATGCAAATCTTACAGAAAAAAAGAAGCGCTGCAGGATGTCAGCTTTACACTCCGAAGAGGGATCTACGGACTATTGGGAGAAAACGGTGCGGGAAAAAGTACCCTTATGCGGATGATGGCTACGGTGGACTTTCCCACAAAAGGAAACATCCGGTATGGCGGGAAGGATATTTTTGACATGGATGAAGGATACCGCAGCCTGATCGGGTATATGCCACAGGATTATAGTGTTTATCCCGGATTTACGGCAAAAGATTTTCTGGAATATATGGGTGTCCTGAAGGGCATACCGGAGACAAAGCTGAAGGATAGGATCATGGAGGTCCTCGAATTTGTAAACTTGTCAGAAGTGGCAGACAAGAAAGTGAAGACTTTTTCGGGCGGCATGAAGCGGAGGATAGGGATCGCTCAGGCGATCATCAACGAACCGAAGATACTGATACTGGATGAACCCACTGCCGGGCTTGATCCGAAAGAGCGTATCCGTTTTTCCAATATCATCAGTGATATGGGCAAGGATAAGATCGTGCTGCTGTCCACCCACATTGTGTCAGATATCGAAGCCATCGCCACGGAGCTTGTAGTGGTAAAGAAAGGGAAGGTTCTGGAGACTGGGAACGTGGAGGAACTGGTTCGGAAAGTCCGGGGACAGGTCTGGGAAGCAGTAGTCAGCCAGAAGGGATACCGGAAGCTCAGGAAAGAGCGCTCTGTCATCCATTTAAAGCAGAAGGGAAGTGAAGTGCAGGTGCGTTTCGTCGGGGAGGAATATCCGGAGGCAGAGGGCAGCCGGGCAGAGCCGACATTGGAAGATTACTATGTTTTTGCAGGCGGAATTATGGAAGAAAATTCTGGATGGAAAGAGAGGAACAGGAAATGAAGAATCAGAAATTGTTTACAACAATGGCGGCATTTGCAGTGGTCGTGGGTCTGGCAGGATGTGTAAAGGAAAGGGGGAACGAACCGGATACGCCGATACAGATAGAATCATCTGTCATAGGAGAGGATGATTCTGATACACAGATACAGGGGGAATCCCAGATGCAGACACCAATCCCGGAGAATAATGAGGGCAGTGTGGAGGAACAGACAGATGCAAAGCTTGAGGAGGAACTGAAAAATTACCGTCAGGAGCGGGAGGATATGATTCAGGAGGCTGACGGTCTGGTGGAAGGAGGTTCACCGGATGAGGACAATTATTCCTTTGATATGTCCGGGTCATTTTATACAAGCAGGTTTGACACACGGGAAATTACGGAAGCCTATGCTGCCGCACGGATTTATGTGACAGAGATACTTGGATTCATGCCAAGTACAAAGATGGTGACTTATATGTGTATCGATCCGAGAGTGCTGGCGATTTATGATGATGAGGATAAAGGGGTTGCGGCAGGGTATGACAGCAGTAATATTTTTGTCTGCGAATACTGCAATGGAGATGGCGTGTGGCAGTACCTGATCCTTGTCCGTGACGGTAAGGGCAGCGCATGGAACGTGATCCATGATGGAAGCAGTTATAAGGAATAGGGGAGCCGGAGGTGAGAGCTATGAGGATGTTGGTTAAATTTGAATACAGGAAACTCTGGAACCGGGTATCCATTGTTGCTGTCATGGCAATGTGCATCCTCTCCACACTTCATACCTTTATCTATCTGGACATGAATTCGCAGTGGAGGGCTATTGATAAAAACGGGGAGGTTGTAAGCGGCCTTGCATCTTATCGGGCATTAAAGGAGGCATCAAAGGATATCGAGGGCATAATGGATGGTGAATATCTGCAGGAGCTGAAAAAGCAGTATGAGGCCAGTGCGGATAAGCAGTATCTGGATGAACACAGGGGATTTTTAGGCACCGGAGGAATGACAAAATATATGTACCCCAATTATTTTATCAATTATGCCTACTATTCCTATTACATGTCCAATGGAAATAACAAGATGGGGCTGGATTATGACTTTCTGGATTCGCAGGAGGCATTTTACCGGAAGTATCGGGAAGCAGTAAAAGAACAACTCATGTATGAGAATCAGTATGCCGGTCTGGTGAAATTTACAGAGTCACAGATCAAGGTGCTGGATCAGAAAATCGCCGGGATCAATACCCCTGTCCGCATTGCATACTGTCAGGGGATCTCCAATTTTATGAACTGGTATGATCTGGAGTATCCGGTATTCTTTATTGTGATTGCTTTTGCCCTTGCATGCACCTATGCAAAAGACAGTCTGAGCGGTGTCAATGAGCTGACATTATCAGCGGCAAAGGGAAGAAAAAAAGACTTCCGGGCAAGATGGACAGCGGGAAATCTGTTTACAGCTTCTGTCTATATGATCTTTATCGGGGTGCTGCTCGTAGAGCATGGCGCGGTTGCTTCTTTTGGAGGTTTTGGGGCATCGGCGCAGACTTATTGGTTTCACTGTATTTTGAATATAAATATTGGTACAGGAATGCTCTTTAAGATTGTTGGAGGTCTGCTTGGCGTTTTGGTATTTGCAAACTTTATCATGCTGTTGTCCTGCCTGTCCGGAAATCTGAAGATAACTTCCGCAGCTTCGGTGCTGACAGTTGCAGCCCTGACAAGGCTGTCCAACACGTACAGCCAGATGAAATTGTTTTATCCGCTTCAGTTTGGCAGTGACGCAGTAGTGGAAGACTTTTTCTTCTGTGGGAAAATATTGGTGCCATATATGGCTGTTGTTCTGATCCTGACAGTGATCTATATAGGGGTGTTTGCTTTTTGGCTGGGGAGAAGGGATAAGAAATATTATTTGAATTAGGTGGTGAAGACAGTGAAATCTATTATAAAGGTAGAAAGCAAGAGAATACTGAAAACAGAATCGCTTATTGCCTTTTTGGCTGTTGTCCTTATATTGTCGTTGAGCAGCAGCTGTCAGGCGGTAAAGAGCTATGAATTGTGGGACGGGGACGGGTTTGTGGCAAGTGGGTGGGAAAATTTGAAGCATGGGAAAGAAAATGCGGGAAACAGAAGTATTGAGGAAGCCATTGTGATGCTCAAAAATACTCAGGAGGCGGTCTATGTGGATGAAACAAATATAGAAAAACTGATAGCCCTGAATTATTCGGACAGAGGGGCAGGAGAATTATCAGATGGGGAAATCAATTCATTTTTTGAAAACCGTTTAAGGACGATAAAACGGCGGCTGGATGAAAGCAGCTATTTTCATTATACGGAAAGTGAAAAAGAGATGTTTATGGAGAACGCGGGGGAACTTACCGAATTAAGGGTAGGCTTTGCGGAAGGATGGAAGTTACTGAACCGTGACATGGGCAGCCTTATGCCTTTTATACTGATTATGATATCCGTCATCATAATGCCTCTTTTTGCTGATGATGCACAGACTAAGATGAAGGAACTCAGCCGGTCCGCAAAAAATGGGAAAAAGAGGCTCGATCTGGCGAGGATTGCCACGGCTTTCGGTGTGGGGAGCATATTATATTTTGTGGCAGTCATTTTTTATTTTTTTGTAAAAATGATTCCCTTTGGTTTTTCAGGAAGCGGTGAGTATATTCAGAGCAGTGAAGATACTTTTTTTTCTGTATTCCATATCACATATGCAAAGCAGTTTGTCTGGAACTGCAGCCGTGGCTATATAGCGCTTATTTTTGTAATTTCCATGACAATTCTGATTTCGGTTCTGATGGAAAGGATTATGGCAGGAATTGTAGTAGTCAGCTTTTATTGGATACTGCTCCTTATCATGGAGAAGATGATAAGCTTTGAAGTCAATCATGTATTTGCCAATTTTATGCCCCTTAGACTTTCCGTCAGCAAGGATTTTTATATCCATAATGAAATATACAGGTTTGCCGGAAAGACATTTCATGCCATGGTATGGTGCCCGGCAGTTGCGGTGGCTTTATCTGCTTTTATGGTGGGGATAGCCGCATGGTGGTTACGAAGAAAGAGAGCAGGGTATAAAACATGATTTAGTCGGTTATTATTGTGATTTAAAAATGAATATGGTATGATTTATTTGGAGGAAAATATGAAACGAAACATTAAATCTATGGAGAAGCAATATCTGCTCTCATCGCTTGAATTAGTTGAAGATGTTTTTACAAAATTTGATAGTCCCGAGGAAGGAAAACTTGTGCGGCGGCTGGTGGAAGAAATCCGTGCCAGGGAATATTACCTTCCGGAGCTGGAGTTGGTGACAATTGATGAGAATGATGAAGTGATCGGTTATGCCATGCTTTCCCGCTTCCATATTGAGGGCAGGTTTGAAAATGAATTATTGATATTGACACCTGTTGCGGTAAAAACAGAGTTGCAAAGGCAGCATATTTCCAAAGATATGTTGGAGTATGGATTTGAGAAGGCAAAAGAATTGGGGTTTAAGGCTATCCTTGTAGAAGGAAACCCGAAAAACTATAATCCTCGCGGATTTATGCCAAGCTATAAGTTCGGTATCACTGCAGGGCCTAATATTCATCTGCCCAGTCCCGAATGTCTTATGATAAAGGAATTGGAGAGCGGGGCGTTGGATAAAATAAGTGGTCTGGTTGACTTCTCTTTTTATGAAACGCTTCGAGAAGGGTAAAATTTTATATGGATGACTTCATGCTTATTGCGGAGTTGAACAGTGTAAAATGAAAGTTAAAAAGGACCGGCGGGAACCGGTCCTTCATTGTGTATGTTTCTTATACCTTAATCATTTTCATAATCAGATATAACAGAGCTGACATACTGGGGATCAAGTTTCAGGGAAGACGCAATATCGGCAAAACCCATGCCCTTATTATACAATTTAAGGATTTTTGTAGCAAATAACGTGCCCTCCTTATGTCCCTCTTCGCGTCCTTCTTCGCGTCCTAATTCAATATTTTCCCGGTCTCTCTGCAATAAAGTCATATACTCGACCTCCATTTCCTTACTTTCTTTTACCTCAGTAACCTTTTTATGGATCTCTTTTATGAGTGGGCTCCTGGCCTGCGCTGCAAAGTCATCTGTTGTGTTCTCCACATAAGAGAGAAATTCCTGCATTTCCGGATCGACATCGTGCATATTGCCCTTTGTGTTCAGGAAAATCTTGGTGGTTTCATCTCCCAGTGTGAGGGAAGGGTTTTCCACGCACCTGTTTTCAAAGGTGTATAAATGGCGCCGGTCTCCAAACGGATCAAAGGTGCAGATGAAGATGACAAAGGATTTTTTCAGTTTCCTGTAATCTTCTCCTGCGGAAATGATGTCAAGGTCGATGTTTCCCTGATAGTACCTTGACCTCTTGGGAAGGATGGCTTTTTTATGCTTACCGCGTTCCATCTCCACATTATATACCGTTCCCTCATCATCGTTAAGGTATACGTCGAGTCGGATACCTTTTCCGTCATAGAGCATATTGATGGTTTTCTGTGTGGCAGGTACGGAAACTTCCCGTATCGAAACATCTAGTATTTTTTCTAAAACTTTTCTGCAGACCTCCTGATCGCTCATTACCTTTGCAAAAAGGAAATCGTCTTCCAAATTTAACTGCTGAATGGTTTTGTTTGTGTTCGGCATAAATGTACCTCTCTTTCTCTTATTATAGCATCTCGTCGCTATTTTGTCATTTGCGCTTTGAGAATTATTTCGTTTTGTGGCAAACAGGAAACGAAAATGCTATAATCAATATGGGTGTCAAAAGCTTGTAAGCCATGTATGGCTTTGCGCAACAAAGCAGCGCAGAAATGAGGTAAACTATGGCAAACATTCTGATTGTTGAAGACGAAAAGAATATGCAGGAGATTATCACAGAATATATGCGGCGGGGCGGCCATGCCTGCTATACAGCGGACGATGGTGTGGATGCGCTGATGGTATTGAAGAGCAATCCAATGGATTTAATGATACTGGATATTATGATGCCTCTCATTGATGGCTTTTCCGTCTGTAAAATGGCAAGGGAAATCAGCAATATCCCTATTATCATGTTAACTGCCAAGGGCGGCGAGGATGATAAGCTGAAAGGCTATGGCCTGGGCGCAGATGATTACATGACAAAGCCATTCAGTCCTAAAGTGCTGCTTGCGAAAGCAAATGTTTTGCTGCGGCGTACTTCTGCCAGTCCAACAGACACCGTAGACACTGTGAATGGAGGAAAAATTGCAGTAATTCCTGCTTCACATAAAGTATTTCTGGACGGCCAGGAAATTACCCTGACCTATAAGGAGTATGAGCTGCTTCATTTTCTAATGTCAAATCCCGGACGGGTTTTTACCCGGGAGCAGCTGCTTAACAGGATATGGGGTTATGATTTTGAAGGGACCACAAGAACAGTGGACACGCATATCAAAACTCTCCGCCAGAAATTAGGTAACGAGGGGAGGCACATTGTAACGCTGATTCGTTCAGGTTACAAATTCGAGGTGACGGCATGAAAATAAGTGGCAATAGAAATGTTTTCGGCATACGGAAGAAAATACTGCTGGCATCAAAACTGATGGGTGTTATCCTGGTGCTGTCTTATGTATTTTTTACCGAATTGCCTCTGAATGCAGATGTTTCTTTTATGATTTGGCTTGCCTTTGTTGCCGCATTGATCTGTGTAATCGACTTATGGATGGCAAGGTTTATTACAAAGCCTGTATCGGAGTTGAATGATGCCGCCCGGAGCATGGCAGACCTGGATTTTGCCCAGCCTTGCAGGGTGGCAGGCCATGATGAATTCGGAGAGCTTTCCTGCAGTCTGAATCTTATGGCCGAAAGCCTGCAGGAAGCGTTTTCAAAACTGGAAAAGGTGAACAGCAAACTGGAGCAGGATGTGGAACAGAAAAAGCATCTGCTGGCGGAGCGGAAAGAACTGGCAGATAACCTTTCCCATGAAATGAAGACCCCGCTGGGGGTGATCCGGGCATATGCCGAGGGTTTGCAGGATGAAACAGATGAAGCAAAAAGACAAAATTATGCCCAGGTCATCATAGCGGAAACGGAGCGCATGAGCAGCCTGATCACTGCTTTGCTTGACCTGTCTGCCCTGGAAAATGGGGCTGCACAGCTTCGCCCGGAACGTTTCGATTTTGTGGAATTTCTGGAGACTGTAGCCGGGAGGCTGCTGATGGATATTCCGGATGCCGATTTTGAACTGCGATATGAATTGCCGGAGCAGCCTGTTTATGTCAATGCAGACAGGAGCCGGATGGAGCAGGTGCTGAATAATCTGATCGTCAATGCAAAAAGAAATGTCCGGCCGGGGGGTGTTTTGGATCTGTCGTTGAAGGAGCGTGGCGGTATGCTGGATTTTTCTGTCTTTAATCAGGGGATGCCCATCCCGCCGGAAAACCTTCCAAAAATCTGGACGAAGTTTTACTGTGACAGAAACTCAAAATACAGTGGTTCAGGTCTTGGACTGGCAATTGTAGCACAGATACTTTCTATGCAGTGCTTCACATACGGTGTCGCAAATCAGCCGGATGGGGTGACCTTCTACTTTTCCATTCCCGTTGTAGTATAATAGTGGGCCATAGATTTCACACCAACTTCACATCAATTTCACATGGACTTCAATGCACTTTTTTATCCTTACAACAAGGAGGTAAGGATCATGCTTTTAGGTTTGGAATGGTACTGGTGGATTGTCATTCTGGCGGTGCTCATCATCTCTATCCCATTTAAGGTAAAGTTTATGAAATGGTGGGGCAGGCAGGAGCAGGAAAAGAAAAAGGGGCAGCGTGGAAAATGGGGGGATGGTGAATGATTGAAGTGAAAGACCTGACCTTTTCCTATGGAAAAGACAAAGAGGCGCTACACAGCCTGAATTTCACAGTGGAGGATGGGGAAATTTTTGGATTCTTAGGACCCAACGGATCCGGGAAGTCTACGACGCAAAAGATATTGACCGGCATTTTAAAAGGGCATGGGGGGATGGTATCCCTGTTCGGGGAAGACATAAACGGCATACATAAACAAGACTTTTTCCGGAGGATCGGCGTTCTGTTTGAGTTCCCTTATTTGTATGCCAATTTAAGCGCCCTTGACAATCTGCATTATTTCGCTTCTTTCTATCCCAAAGAACAACTGCGGGATGCGGAAGAACTGCTCGAGCAGCTGGAATTTAAGAGGGACTTTCTGAGAAAACCCGTGTCTTCTTATTCAAAAGGGATGCGACAGCGTGTCAGTATGGCGAGGGCCTTGATCAGCAGTCCGAAACTCTTGTTTCTGGATGAGCCTACCAGCGGCCTTGACCCTGCCGGAGCTGTCCTCTTTCGCAGGATCATAGAGAATGAGCGGCAGAAAGGGACAACGGTATTTGTGACTACCCACAATATGTTTGACGCAGACCTGCTCTGCGATAGGGTAGCGTTCATCTCAAACGGGAACATTGTCGCCCTTGATACGCCGGGAAATCTGAAGGAGCAGAACAGCAGCCACAGCATTGTTGTTGATTATCTGTACCAAGGCAGGCGGGAGGAACGGACGATTGAAGCGCCCAAACTGAAAGAAGGTATTCCTTTTGTGTATGATGAACTGATAAGCGTTCATTCGCAGGAGCCGACTTTGGAGGATGTATTCATCCGATATGCGGGAAGGGGGCTGTCTTAATGTGGAAAAGCCTTTTTTCTCTTTTCATAAAAGATTGCCGGATGATGGCGTCAGGAAAATTCTTCTTTGTGGCGTTGGGGTCGCTTCTGCTTTATACATTATTCATCCACTTTGGTTATCTGAAACTAATGGAGGGCAGTGCCAGTATTTACAATGTATATCTGTATGACCCGGCAGGATCTTTAGACGGGGTTTCTCCCCTTGTCCGTTTGGCGGCCTCTCAGGAAGAATTAGATGAAGCGCTTGCCGGGGACACAAGCGGTGGTGTGGGGATCCGCATAATAGATGGCAGGCCGGAAGTAATATTATATAGGGGAGCAGAAAAAGCAGACCGCCATAGAGCCGACTATGCATTGTCTTTACTGCATTTTTCCGGAGAGTATACACCGGAAGCAGTGGGCGGCAACACGCCGGAAATGAAGCAGCGCAGGGAGATCACCTGTGAATTGCTGTTTATTGAGATTGTTGCCGTAGGCTTTTTAGGGATTGCCTCCGTGCTGTTTAAAGAAAAACAGATGGGTGTGATCCGTGTCCATGCCATTGTGCCGCTGGAAAAGGATCTGTTTATATTTTCTAAGGTTTTTCTCTTTTTGTTGACGGATCTGGCATTTGCAGCCTTGATGACTCTATTTAATGTGGGGCCGGCAGAGGCGGGAAGTATTTTGCCTGCCATATTGGTACAGACTGCCATCTTATCTCTGATTATGGCGCTTACGGGTTTCGGCTGCACAATGCTGTTAAAGGATTTCAGGCAATTTTCGCTGGCCTATCTGGTGATTGCTCTCTTTGTGGCGACGCCTGTTTTTCTGTCAGCCAACACTTCGATTAAAATGGCATGGATTGACTGGCATCCTTTTTATCATGTATATATGGGACTGAAAAACGCATTTTTCGGTATGCCCGTTACAAACCCAGTTTATTATATTTGTGCAGTGTGTGCCATTATCCTTCTTTTCGGCATTGTAGGATCGGCGTTCCGCAAAGAAATGGGAAGGGAGGGGTGACAATGAAAGGGTTGATCTATCAGCTTAAAAGTGTCAGGAAGGACAAGTTCTGTATCATGTCTTTCTTCCTGCCCATTGTGGTAGCCATGTCATTGAACTTTATCGGCTCTATTGACCTTTCTTCTTTGGGGGAATATGATTTCGGTGTGATTGCCGGCGATTTGGCGCCGGAAACTCATATGTGGCTTGGGAGATATGGTTCCGTCACAATCTGTCAGACGAGGGAAGAGCTGGTTCAAGCAATCAACGAACCTTCAACGAATATGATCGGTGTGGAAATGGATGGAAATGGTATTAAGACGATTATTTCCGGCGATGAATTAACGATATGGCAGCAGATGGCAGGTACACTCCCGGTGCTCTACAGGCAGCGGGGAACGGCGGCACAGGCGGGCATACAGATTTTAGAGCAGCCAGATGTGCTGGCAGGGTACCAGAACCTTTTTATTGCAATGACACTGATTGTTGCGATGTTCATGGGCGGTACCTTTAACGCAATGAACATCATTACAGAAAAGGAAGACGGGATTTCGCTGATCAATGAAATACTGCCTATGACATCCAGGCAATATGTAGTCCAGAAAATTTTTATTGGCTTTATATTTGGCTGCTTATCTTCTGTGATTGCCACGGCGCTCTGTTTCCGCCTCACTTTTGCCGGGGCGTTGGCCATGCTGACGCTGATCATATTGTCAGCCTTTGTATCAGCCTTGATCGGCTTGTTTATTGGACGTATCTCGGATGGGTTGATGGCAGGCGTGGTTTATATCAAAATCGTTATGATCGTGTTTATGGCAATTCCGCTGCTGAAGTATCTGGCGGTGGGAGGAAGCAAAGTTGTTTTATACATTTGTTACCTGATTCCCTCCAGTGCCACCTTTGAGGGAATCATGGGCCTGGCGAATGGCGATATGGCGGCTGCAGGCAAAGACATTGTTATTCTATTACTGCATTGTGTCGTTTGGTTTTCGATTTATTTGCTTATATCCAGGCGGCAAAAAAGATATATAAAAGTCCTTTGAATTGGGAAAAAGAAAGCGGATGCAGGGTAGAAAATGTCTTGAATAGAAAGTCCTTTACCGAACGGAAAGAAGTCTGTCCAATTACATTTTATGTGGATTTTATGTGGATATAATGAAACAGATTGCAGCACCTGTGTCGCTGATACGCGGGTGCTGTTTGTTATGATGCAAGACCGACAATCAGATATGCAGTATATTCATGAATAATGCAGGAAGATTTGGAAAATACGCAACTTTGACACATCTATTTGCTACAATAAATATATTGGAGGTTTTGGGATGAATGTTTTGATTGTAGAAGACGATGAGGCAATCGCCAATTTGCTATATATGGATCTGAGTGATGAGGGGTATCAGTGTGTATGTGCCCATGATGGGAAAACTGCAGCAGATATGCTGGAAGAAAGGCAGGGATTTGATCTCATATTGTTAGACATCATGCTTCCGGAAATAGACGGATATGAACTACTGGAATATATCAAACCCATGGATATCCCTGTTATTTTCCTGACGGCGAAAGGCTCGGTAGGCGACCGCATACGCGGACTGAAAATGGGAGCGGATGACTATATTGTGAAACCTTTCCAAAGCGGAGAAGTGCTTGCCTGTATGGAAGCCGTGCTGCGGCGGTATGGGAAAAACCGGAAGGAGCTTTCCTTTGCGGATGTTACAGTAGATTTGGAGTGCAGAAAGGTATTCCGGAATGGGAGAGAAGTGGAGCTGACAGTAAAGGAATATGACCTGTTGGTGGAACTGATGCAGAATAAGAATGCGGCACAGCACAGGGAGAGGCTGTATGAGAAGGTGTGGAAAGAGCCTTTTCTGGGGGATACCAGGACGCTGGATACGCACATCCAGAGGCTGAGGAAGAAGCTGGGATGGGAGGAGCATATAAAGACCATATTCAGGATAGGGTATCGTCTGGAGGGCTGATGATATGAAATTAGGCGCAAAGATCATAGTCTCCATTATGATATTTTTCTGTGTCATGTTTCTTTTTGGCGGATATGTCCTTATTTCCTATTTTTATAAGGTTACCATGGAAAGGGAAGTTGAGGGAGCCATAGAACAGTACCAGTACAACAAATTTGTGGTGCAGGCCAACCTGATCACCAGAGGGGAGGATTGGTTTGCAGGTGCGGCGGAGGGGCAGTATGACATCAGCAGCATGGCTGCGGACATGAACGGCACGGTGGCTTTTCTGGCAGCGGACGGTTCCCTGCTGTTTTCCGGTTTTCCTGCTGACACAGAGCTTTCCCTGCTGCTTTCAGAAGCAGAACGGGATATGGTAAGCTATCGGTTTATGAAGATCAATAACAGGACATTTCTTCTGACTGCAGGAATCGTTGCCCACGGGGAGATAAGCGTATCTCTCATAACAGGGGTTGACGTGGAAAAAATCCAGAACCAGCAGGCACAGATCATAAGGAAATTTGGGACTGTATATGCCGCGGCAGTGGGCATAGGCATCTTCCTGATTTTCGGCATTTCTTATTTCATAACCAGACCGATCAAGCGGTTGACGGCAGCTACTAAGAAAATAGCAGGGGGGAATTACGGGGAACGTGTCACAGAGGGCGGCAGCGACGAGGTGAGCCAGCTTGCGGGAAATTTTAACCGGATGGCAGAGGCTGTGGATGAGAAGGTGCAGGAGCTTTCGGACAGTGCAAGGCAGAAAGAGGATTTTGTGGCCAATTTCGCACATGAGTTAAAGACGCCCCTGACTTCCATTATCGGCTATGCGGACCGGATATATAAAAAGGAACTTCCCAGGGAGGAACAGAAGAAAGCGGCATGGTATATCTGGAACGAGGGGATGCGTTTGGAGGCCCTGTCGCTGAAGCTGATGGATCTGACCATATTAAACCATAAGGATTTCTGTCTGCAGGAAGTAAAGACAGACATTTTGTTTCAGGAGCTTGCGGCTGATGTGGAGTATCTTATGGATGAAAAAGGGGTTTCGCTGGACTGCACTGTGGAGCCTGCCTGTATCGAGGTGGAATATGACCTGTTTAAAACGCTGTTCCTGAATCTTTTGGATAATGCCATAAAAGCAGGCGCAAAACATATCCGGGTAACAGGGATTGTGGAAAAAATGGCGGATGGAACTTATTTTACCATGCAGGTGAGGGATGATGGAAACGGCATCCCAAAGCAGGAGATAAAGAGAATTACGGAAGCGTTTTACATGGTGGACAAGTCACGTTCCAGGAAGCAGCATGGCGCAGGAATCGGTCTTGCCTTATCGGATAAAATAGCACAGATACATGGAAGCAGGCTGGAATTTGAAAGTGACGGCAGGAGCGGGACGAGTGTGAGGCTATGCCTGAAATGCAGAGGAGGTTAAATTTTGTTTCGGAAAATAAACCTGAATAAAAGCAAACCATATGCCCTGGTGGTACTGTTTCTGCTGTTGTTTGGAGTGGTGATTGGCGGATGGTTTCTGACAGAAGCGTTGCTTCTTCAGAAACAGGAAGAATTTCTCGACAGAACCGGGCGGATTGCAAGGCAGACAGGAATGCCCTCTGCCTTGCAGCCTGCGGAAACCTCACTTTCTTCATCCGATCAGCCGGGGGAAACGGGTGGGGATTTGGCGGAAGGCGCTTTATTTGAAGGGCGTCCCTTATCCGAGGAGATGATGGCGCAGGTGCTGTCTGTCTGGGAAAGCGGAGGAAATGAGCTGCCCCATGAACCCCAAGAGGGACAGATGAATATGGAGCAGGCAATTGAGACAGGAAAAGAGTGGATCGCAGTCATGGCGGAATGCGGCATTGTCCCGGAGGGATTGGCAGAATGTGATTTTGATAAAGTTACTGCCAGGCTGTGTACCCTGGATACCCAGGTTGATTTTGACGATAGCCTGCTCAGCTGCTGGCTGGTCCGGTATACGGAGAACAACGTGGCGGTCAGCCTTACGGTGCATGCTTCCAGCGGGAAAATATGGAAGGCCAGCCTTTCCATGAAAGAAAGCGACAGGGTACCAAATGAATACAGCGATGAAGAAATGTTGGGGATTGCATTTCCGTTCATTGACAGAGGCAGCACGGAAACCGCAAATCTGGTAAATAATACCACTTGTGATATCATGCCAGGGGGACTTGTGTACGCAGCGGTAAAAGAATACCAGATTGCCGTAAAGAATCAGGATCCGGTTATTGTGATAGATTTCTGGCTGGGTGCGGTTTAAAAAGAGAAAGATAAGTTTGACAGTTTTGACACATCACAGACGAAGGTATGAGACATCTCCTTGCTAAACTATTTTACAAAGCATTTGTAAAAGATTTGGCAAGGAGGTTTTTATTTTATGAGAAAAGGAAAAAGTTTGCTGTGGGTTCTGCTCATTGCGGTGTCTGTTCTGTGTGGATGTGGCAATGGAACTGTACCGGAAAACAATGGGGGACAAAGTGGTGCTCCAGTGCAGGAACCAGGTGGGGCATCAGGGACAGAGGAGTGTCAGGGAGTCCAAGGGAAAACACCGGATATACAGGAAGCAGTACCCTATGGGCAGCCGGAAATGAAGGGGGAGATAACCATATCCTGTCTGTTTGAGGAAGAATTTCTGAGTGCTGCCGCAGAGCAGTTTATGAAGCGGTATCCTGATATAAAGGTGACCGTTAACAGTTATAAGGAATCCTCCGGCGAGAGCGCAGTGGAAGATTACCGGACATACCTGAATACAAAGATCATGACGGGTAAGGCGGAAGATATTTTGCTTACCGGTTTCCTTCCCATTACAAAATACAGTGAAATGGGCGTATTTGAAGATTTGAGCGGATATATCCAAAAAACACCGGAACTGAATGATGAAAATTATTTCATGAATGTACTGCAGGCGGCGAAAGTGGATAGTGGGGAAATATATATCGTCCCTTATATGGCGAGATTTGACACGCTGGCGTTTTCAGCAGAGCTTATGTCAGAACATAGCGGCATTGAAAATGATATCCGGGGCATCTGCTTTGGGACAGCAATGGATCTGGCAAAACAGCTGGTGGATGAAACGGATAAAAGCAATGCGTTCCTGATACAGATGAATGAGGTGTCCTACGCACATTATCTGATCAAAGATTCCATTGGCCAGTTTATAGATGTGGACTCCAAAAAGGTAAACCTGGATTCAGCGGAATATATTGCGCTGTTGGAGTCGGTAAAGGCTCTTTCTGAAAAAGGCTATTTTGATTCGGAGATTGATTTTTATAACATGGAATATTATTTTGCCGCAGAATGTGATTATGATGTGCAGGCCGCTTATTACAGCATGGATACGAAAAGCGGAACGAACTATTGTATGCCTCTTACAGATGCGGAAGGCAGGACGCTTATGAAATCAAATTCCTGTGTGGCCATAAACAGTGCATCGGAAAACAAGGATCTGGCATGGGAATTTATCAGATACCTGCTGTCTGACGAAGCGCAGACGTCTCCCTCTTTTCATGGCCCTACAGTGAGCCGGAAAGGATTGGAAGCAGCGGCAGAGCGTTATTATGCTTTTTACAAAGAGGGCAATGGCGGAGCCGGGTTTGGAAGCCAGGCGGAATACAAGGCAATCCTGGAAAGCTGGGTGGAACAGATCAATGGCTGCGACACTCTGGATTCGAGTATCACGGATTTAATAGATGAGGAAAACAGTAAATATTTTTCGGGCAGGCAGACAGCGGAGGACACGGCCAGGAGACTTCAACGACAGCTGGAACAATATTTTAATGAATAGGAGAAGAAGCGGTATGATGAACATAATGGTGGCAGAGTTTATCGAATTATCAAAGTTTTTTGAATGATCAGGAGTATGTATATGATAAAAAAAAGGAAACGAAATAGAATACTGCCATGCATGATGCTTCTTATCAGTCTGGCAGGGTTTTGCTTCTTTTACCTGATTCCGTTTCTGCTGTCTTTTTCCTATTCTGTCATGGACAATCCGGTAAGCGGAAAGTTTTGCGGGATGCTGAACTATAAGGCATTGTTCCAAAACGTCTATTTCTTGAGGGGGATAAAAAATACAGCATGGTTTATGGCAGTCAGCATTCCATTGAATGTGGTCCTTTCCCTGTGTGCTGCTATTGTCGTCAGGAAAATGAAGGCACATTCCAATTACTTCAGCCTGGTTTTTCTTATACCGCTGGCGATTCCCTCCGCTACATCCGCATTTTTTTGGGAAAATTTCTTTGGCCTGCATGGAACTCTGAACAGATTTCTGTGGATTTTCCGCGTAGAGGACATAGACTGGCTGGAGAGCAGTTATGGAATGGCGGTAATGGTAATCATATTCATCTGGAAAAATGTTGGATATAATATGGCGCTGTTCATAAGCGGCTTAGGAAGCATTCCGGAAGAATATTATGAGTGCGCCGATGTGGAAGGGGCGGGAAGGCTCTGGAAGTTCAGAAATATCACTTATGTATACCTGACGCCGATTACGTTTCTGGTGCTGATCATGACATTTGTAAATTCGTTTAAGGTTTTTAAGGAGATTTATATTATGACAGGAGAGTACCCTCCGGACAGTCTGTACGTCCTGCAGCATTATATGAACAATATGTTCCTCTCCCTGAATTATTCAAAGCTGGTCAGCGCGACTTATATCCTTACGATAGTCATTGTACTGTTTGTGGTCTGCATATTCCGGGCAGAAAGGAAGCTGTCGGAGGATCTGCATTATTAGAGCGTGTTTGAAAATGCCTTCCCCGGTGAGGGTGTCGCATTTTGCAGGGTGCAGGACCAGATTTGGGAGACTTAGTGGGGGTGCGGCAGAAAGGAAATAAGATGAAAAAAGTCAGGGCAATGAAAAGAAAAGTTTTATACGTGTTATTGATTGTAATGGCTGTAGTTTACATGATGCCGCTAATCATCACTTTTACAAATTCATTCATGGGAAGCAGCGAAGTAGAAAACAATTACTCTACAGGCAGCCTGGGGGCAGACGAATATGTTGATATGGATGTGGTGCCCAAAAAGGCAACGCTGTCACAATATGCCTCCCTGCTATTTGACAGTCCGGTGTATCTGCATATGTTCTGGAATTCCGTGAAGCTTGTGGCGCCGATTGTGCTTGGGCAGATATTGGTGTCGGCTCCTGCGGCATATGCATTCACTGTTTTGAGGTTCCGGGGGAAGGAAGGCCTGTTCTTTCTGTACATTATCGTTATGCTTTTGCCGCTGCAGGTAACTTTGATGCCTAATTATATCGTAGCGGACTGGATGGGCATTACGGACAGCTGCCTTGCCATTATCCTGCCAGGTATCTTCAACCCGCTGGGAGTATTTCTTTTACGGCAGTTTATGAAAAGTATGCCGGATGCTTATATTGAGGCGGCAATGGTGGATGGGGCAGGGCATGGAAGGATATTTTTATGGGTGGTGCTGCCAATGGTAAAGCATGGGATAGCGGCAGTGGCCATGCTCACCCTTTTGGATTACTGGAATCTGGTGGATCAGGCAGTCATATTCATACAGGATTCAGAAGCTCAGCCGTTATCTGTTTTTCTTGCAAAAATCAACAGCGGTGAATTAGGAATTGCGTTTGCCGGCTCCTGTTTCTATGCGCTGCCCGTACTTTTGGTGTTGCTTTATGGCCAGGAGTATCTGAAAAACGGAATTGCCATAACGGGGCTGAAGGGATAAGAATTTAAGGTATCACCGGAAGTTTTGTCCTGTGGGAATATGACAGAAAGAAGAAAGGAATGAAGCGTGAAAAGAAGTTCTAAGGCGTCAAAGAACACTGCCTGAGAACTTCTAAGTTTCACACTGAAGAATGCATAAAGCGTGCATTCTTCTCACAAATTGTTTGTGCCGCTGTAAGCGGCATGACGGGAAGTGTGAAAGTAAACGCTCAAATTTTGATTGATATTTGCGCCGAAGCGCATATAGAGGTGACTAAAATGAATCAGGCAGAAAATGGAAAAAGAACAACCCAATGGGAAAAAGCAACCCAATGGGAAGAAGCAACCCAATCGGAAGAAACACTCCAATCGGAAAAAGCGTTCCAATCGGAAAAAGCGTTCCGATGGAAAAAAAGATTTCATAAAATGTTTGCAGTTTTCGCTGTTGTTTTATTGGCGCTGACATTTTTTTCAAAATCCTTTTATAACTACCGGCTTCCGGTGGTAACAGCAGCACTGCCCAGACAGGGCAGACTTATCTTTACAGTGGAGGAGACTTCAGAATTTGTCTATGCGCACACAGAATCTGTTTATGCAGACATCGACGGCAAAATAAGGGAGATATTGGTAGATGCGGGGGATGAGGTAAAGGCGGGCCAGACCTTGATGCGGGTTGAAACGAGCGGAACAGGGGAAATGTATGATGTCAAGGCGGGTAAAGCTGGGATTATCTCATGGGTCGGCGTCAGCAAAGGGATATATGTGTCCTCCACCCAGAATACGGTTTTATATGAGATTGCTGAAAAGTCGGAAGAATGGGTATGCAGCCTGATCATCAGCGAAGAACAGTTTGAACATATCAGCATGGAAAGCGTTCCGGTGCTGGAGCTTGTGGACCAGAACGAATCGGTGGAGGGAGAAATCAGTTCCATCTTTGGCTATGAGAGCCAGGATCTGCAAGGCTATAAAGTAAATATCACAGTGAGGCGTGCAGATGCGCCCCTGGCAGGGGCGCGGGTGAAAATAACCATCAGGGAAGACAGCGAGCTGTATGATACGCTTATTCCGGCAGCAGCGCTGTGCAAAGATGCAGCAGGCTATTATGTCCTGGCAGTGCAGGAGAATAACAGTGTGTTGGGGGAAGGGTACAAGGTCCACAGGATGTCCGTGGATTTACTGGATTCAGATGAAGCCTATTGTGCAGTAAGAGGACTGCCCACAGATGAACTGATTGTCATAGCATCTACAAGTGAAATCGGGGACGGAAGCAACGTATTTTACGAGGGAGTTGACATAGGATGAAAGGAATATTCGGAAGGAAATTACCGGTGCTGCTTATTCTTGCGGGAGCGGCAGGAATGTGCCTGCTGTCCTGGCTGAAAATGCAGAGTGCGGTATGGGAAGGGATATATGCATTATCATTCAAGCGTGAGGACCGGTTTTTTACCGAAACCGACATTGCCAATATTGAGAAGGAGAGGATTGGACTGACCTATTCGCAGCAGGTTTACCCTGATGTGTCAAACGGTTTCCGCAGGGAGGAAATTCCTGTCTTTTTGACCAACGAAAACTACGCATTTTTTACAAATACCCACATGCAGAAAGGCGCTTTTTTTAACGGTATGCAGATAGACAGGAAGCTGGCGGTAATGGTGCTTAATGAGACGGCAGCAATTCAACTTTTTGGGAACCGGGAATGCATGGGTGAGACGGTGTATCTGAATCAAGTGCCTTATCGGGTCACAGGAATCATGGCAGAGCGGGACGGGGAAGAAGCGGGAATATATATACCATATTCCACAAAGAACCTTTTGGAAATTCATGATTTGGAAATCAGCCAGATATGGTGCGGGTTCCCAAACCTGGCTGATGCGGCGCTGGTGATGAAGAAAGCGGGGTATCCCATAGAAACGCTTCAGATTACGCAGATAGGCCTGGTAAAGGGCATTTTCCGGCAAAGGTTTCTTTCCCTGCTGATAACAACAGGTGCATATGCAATATTTTCTGCCTGCAGACCGGTATGGAAATGGAAGAAGGGCATTCTACGAATAGAGGCTTTTAAGCAGACTGGGAATATAGACACGAAATGGTTCCGTATCAATGTGTTACAGGTTCTGGGAACTTGCATAGGGAGTGTTCTGTTATGGAAAGCTGTGGAACTTGCATGGTGTGTGCCGCCGAGCTGTGAATTACTGGGAGGCAGTTGGAAAGATACATTTTTTTGTATCATGGATTTTTATCTGCTTGCCGGTGCAGAGTTAGACAATATGCCGTTATTGCCATATTGGAATTTGGTTTCCATCCTTTCCGCAGCAGTGTATTTTTATCTCTTTTCGTTGTGTATCGTTGCCCGAAAGCCTGACAGGAAATAAGTTGCCAGCAGGATGGGTTTCGATTGTTTACCATATAGCTCAAACTTACTGTGTGAAATATCCTGCAAGGGTGGCTTGGGGATTCATATGATATATCAAATTGTAAAGAGCTTTACATACTTGACAGACAATGTTTCTTAAACAAAACTGGCCAGGGAAAGCCAAACTGGAATAACTGTTTACAGAGTTGTCCCCAGTTCCACAAAAAAACGATTGATATGATTCTTGCTTTCTGCCCATATTTTACCTTTGTGCTGTACAATAATGGTCTCGGCGATGGAAAGACCAAGGCCGAAGCTGCCGGACTGGCCTATGCTGCCAGTCCGGCTTCTTGCCTTGTCAGCGCGGTAAAAGCGTTTGAAGAGATGGGGCAGATCGCTGGCGGGTATTTCTGCGCCTTCATCCGCCACCGTCAATAAACACCGTCCTTTACTGTGCTTTTTCAAAGTCACCCATGTAGTTCCCTTTTCCCATGAATATTTTTGTGCATTGTCCAGAAGAATATCCAGAACCTGGCGCAATTGTGCGGGGTTGCCGTTGACTGTAATACCGTCTGAGATTTCTGTGTGCAATGTGAGTCCTTTTTCAAAGAATATGGGTTCAAACGGAAGTGTTGCATCGGAAATAAGCCGACTAAAATCTACGGAAGAAAAAACAGTGTTGCACTGTACATTATCGGCTCTGGCGAGCTCCAGCATCTGTTCTACCAGATTCCGCATTTGCTTAGACATAACCAGAATACTTGAGCTGAATTTTATACGGTTTGCCTCATCACAATCCGGATTTTGCATAAGCTCTGCATTCGTCATAATCACCGTCAGGGGAGTTTTCAATTCATGGGAGGCATCAGCAATAAACTGCCGTTGTTGGTTCCATGCCCTGTCAATGGGTTTTACCACCCAGTTTGCCAGAAGAAAACTGATACAAAGAAAAGCCAGAAAACAGGCCAGTCCAACAAGGATACAGTTCCTGACCAGACTGTTTAGGATGGCCAATTCGTTTGAGATGTCGGCATATACAAGAATCTGGCTGACAGAGGTACTTGCATGGTAAAAGCGGAGATTGTATTCCTCTATAATGCCAACGCGTTCGGAACTGGAAAAGGTTGCATTGATCAAGTCTTTCAGAAAGTCTTCATCCGAAAGATCATAGTATCCCCCGCCTGTTGCAATTAAATCACCTTGTTTGCTTAACTGGAGGGTAAAGTATGGCAGACGTACATCTTCCTGCAGTTCATTGGGAAGATGGAGCAGGAAGGGATGGCTGGCAATATTCTGCATCATATTGATGCTATTATTTTCCAGATTCATCTTTGTAAAAAAATAAATTAGGAACATAATGGCCCAGAGCATAACCGTTACAATGCTCATGGTAATGGTCACAAATTGACAGCGGAGTTTTTTGGTCATATTGATCCTCATTTCTACGTAGCGCTGTTGCACAAAGCCATACATGGTTTACAAGTTTGTGGCAAGCAATGCGCAGACACAAATCGCGTAATTAAAAATTTTAATTTTCAATTTTTTCCTCCAGATGGTAGCCCATTCTGCGGATTGCCGCGATGTGGATGTTGGATTCTATACTGGCTAATTTTCTGCGCAAAAATCCCACATATACTTCTACATGATTTTCAACCGCGTCAGAGTCGTATCCCCATACTCTTGCAAGAATGACTTCTTTGGAGAGATTGCGGCCACCGGATTGGAGCAGAAGCCGCATGATATCGAACTCTTTTGCGGATAAGCGCACGGTGTTTGTCCCGCATATCAACATGCCGGAAGATAAGTCGAGAGAGGTGTTGCCGAAGGCAACCTCATCTACCTGTGCTCCCTGTCGGCGCAGCAGAGCGTTAATACAGGCCAGCAGCTCTCGCGTATCAAACGGTTTGGTTAAATAGTAATCGGCTCCGGAATTCAGTCCGGTAATGCGGTCCTCTAATCCGGATTTGGCCGTCAGCATTAAAATGGGTGTCCCGCATTTTTGGGAACGGACCTTCCTTGCAACTTCATAACCGTTCATTTTCGGCATCATCACATCCAAAATCAACAGGTCGTAGATTCCCAGTTCGGCATATTCTTCGCCAGTTTCCCCATCGTAGGCAACTTCGACTTCAAATCCCTTATTTACCAGTAATGTCTGAATGGAATCCGCCAGCAGTTTTTCGTCTTCAACCACAAGTATTTTCATAATGCTTTCTCCGATAAATTCTTTTTTATTATAGTACATTTCAATGCTGAAATGAAACTGAAAAAGGTGGAGTTTCTAAAAAGTTAATATGTTTTTCAGTATGGTTTCAGTTAGGATTGCTATGATGCTTTTCAAAGGAACAGAATCTAAAGGGCAGAAAAGCATACGTTGAAAATACCTTATTGAGACTGGAGGGAATTATGAAATTATTATTGGCGGAGGATGAGAAGGCTTTATCTGAAGTGCTGGTCACAGTATTGGAAAAACATAATTATTCTGTCGAGGCTGTATATGATGGCAATTCGGCACTGAAGTATCTGGAAACGCAGATTTATGATGCCGCAATATTGGATGTCATGATGCCGGGTACAGACGGTATTACTGTTTTAAAGACTTTGAGAAAGAATGGTAATATGCTGCCAATTATGATACTGACTGCAAAATCAGATATTGACGACAGAGTAATCGGACTTGACAGCGGTGCAAATGATTACTTGCCAAAACCGTTTGACACGCGGGAGTTGCTGGCTCGAATCAGAGTGATGATGCGGGTACAGGGGACACAGACGGATGAAATTTTAAAGACAGGAAATATAAAATTGAATCATGCAACATTGGAAATGAGTTCGGATGTAAGCAGTTTTCGGCTTTCGGGAAAGGAATTTCAAATGATGAAAGTATTTATGGAAAATCCCGGTATTCCGATTTCATTAAATATGCTTTTGGATAAAATATGGGGTTCAGCCGGCAAAGAGGAAAAAGAAACGGTATGGGCCTATATCTCCTTTTTAAGGAAAAAACTCAAGGCATTGCATGCGGATGTAGGCATCAGCACGGTAGATATAGGAACCTATCAATTGGAGGTATTTACTCTATGACAGATGAAGAATTTTATGGGCCGGCATTATGCACCTTGAAAGCTGCGGAGCAATTCCTGCTGGAAGTTATTGCAGAGTATCCGGCCGTGTACGGGGAACAGGGGGCGGATTTTCCTGTCAAAAGCTGTCAATCCCGTATCAAATCGGCAGAAAGCATGAGGAAGAAATTAAAAGCTAGAGGATTCATGACGAATCTGCATTCCGCGCTCAATGATGTTTATGATGCAGTGGGTATACGGATTATCTGCGGATTTGTGGATGACGTATATAAAATTGCAGCTTGGATTGAAAAGCGTAAGGAGCTGGAGATTCTTCAGCGAAAGGATTATATTGCATGGCCGAAACCCAATGGCTACCGAAGCTATCATTTGTGCCTGCGGCTCTGTGCAGGGGGTGCGGCGGGCACATTAGCGGAGATACAGATACGTACAATGGCCATTGACTTTTGGGCTACTTTAGAGCATCAGCTGAAATATAAACAAAAGATTCCATGTGAAGAGTTAATCCGCAAAGAATTGAAAAGATGTGCAGATGAGATTGCGGCTACGGACATATCCATGCAGACCATTCGGGATATGCTGGAAAACGGATTTTGCGAAGGGCTTGAGAAAGATACGGAGAGTTGATGGTTTTGCCTGATATTTTCAGTGTCATTTCAACTTCATATCTTATAATCAAAATGCCAATATGACAGAAGGAGGACTAAAATGATAACAGTTGAACATTTGACAAAGCGTTACGGAGATTTTACGGCGGTAAATGACTTGTCCTTTGAGATTGAAGACGGGCATGTATATGGCTTCTTGGGACCCAACGGCGCAGGAAAATCCACTACGATGAACATTATGACAGGTTGCCTGTCTGCGACGGAAGGGCATATCAGGATTGACGGGTATGATATTTTTGAAGAACCGGACTGCGCAAAGAAACTCATGGGTTATCTTCCGGAGCAGCCGCCCCTATACATGAATGAGACGTCTTTGGAATATTTGAAATTTGTGGGGGAGGCAAAAGGAGTGAAAGGCAGGGAACTGGATCGGCAGATTGAAAGTGTTATCTCTCAGACCAGATTGGAGGATGTGAAAGATCGCCTGATTTCAAATCTTTCCAAGGGATACCGACAGAGGGTGGGCATTGCACAGGCACTGTTGGGGAATCCCGGGGTTATCATCCTTGATGAACCCACAGTGGGACTTGATCCGATTCAGATTATTGAGATCCGGGATTTGATTAAACAGCTTGGGCAGAAGCATACCGTCATATTAAGCTCCCATATTCTTTCGGAGGTCCAGACGATCTGTGAAAAGGTTCTCATTATTGACAAAGGGAAACTGGTGGCATTTGATAAACCGGAAAACCTGGAAAAACTCCTGATGGTCTCCAATGCGGTTTCTTTCATTGCAGAAGCAGAAACCGATGAAATAAATGAAGTCATGGAAGAACTGGAAGCAGTTGCAGACTGGCAGATGAAAACACAGGAGAATGGAAGTGTCCGCGTAGATGTAAAAATCGAGTTTGGCGAAGTATCGGATGTATGTCGTCATATCTTTTTTGCGTTTGCCCAAAGGAAAAAAGCCCTGTTGGAACTGTCATCAAAGAAAGCAAATCTGGAAGATGTCTTTTTAGAGCTGACAGAGAGCGGCGTGGATACGGCATCTGTGGATAACGGAGGAAAAACTGACAAGTCGGATACGGAACTCACAGAAAACAACAATGTGGAATGGATGGAAAGGCAGGTGGATAACAGATGACTGCGGTATTAAAACATGAACTTAGGAATTATTTTCACTCGCTGACAGCCTATGTTTTCGGAGCTTTCCTGCTGGCTTTTGTGGGAATTGGCGCAATGCTGTATAACATACAGGCGGCAGTCAGCAACTTTGAGTTTGTTTTAAGTTTTGGGTGCCTTGTATTTGTGTTCATTGTACCGATTTTAACCATGCGTGTAATTGCAGAGGAACGGAAGCAAAGGACGGATCAGCTCCTGTATGCTCTCCCCATCACTACGACACAGGTAATTATCGGAAAATATCTGGCGCTGCTGGCGGTTTACCTGATTCCCATGTGCCTGATCTGCCTGTATCCGTTGATTTTTTCACAGTACGGTGATGTCTATCTGCTGACATCTTATGGATCAATTCTGGCCTTCTTTATCATGGGAGCCGCATTGATTGCTCTGGGAGTGTTTATTTCTTCTCTGACGGACAATCAGGGCTTTGCCGCAGGTATCGGCATTGCGGTTATTCTGCTGAATTACTACAGCGTCAGGCTTTCGGAATATGTATCATCTACAGCGGTGGGATCAGCGGTTGCCTTGTGTGTACTCATCCTTATTCTGGGGGCAGTGGTACGTCATTTGACAAAAAACAACAGCTTTGCCTATATCGTCAGCTTTGCTTTGATTGCCGGAGTAGTGATTGCCTACATTGTGGATGCGACAAAATTTGAAGGGCTTCTGCCAGGCATTATGGCAAAACTGTCTTTGTTTGAGCGTTTTTACAGTTTTGTGAACGGGATTTTTGATATGACTTCTATTGTGTATTATATTACGGTTGCCGTTTTTTTCCTGTTCCTGTCGGTGCAGTCCATGGAGAAAAGGAGGTATAACTGATGAATAAAACAGAGTGTCTGAAATTTTCCGGATGGGGGCAAAGAAACGGAAATGCTTTTCGCGGCGGTTCCTATTCGCTGATGATTACCGGTGTGGTGTTGGCTGTTTTAGTTGCGGTGAATATTTTTGCTTCTGCGCTGCCTGCCGCATCAACCCAATATGATATCAGCTCTACGAAGCTCTACTCCATTACCAGTAATACAAAAGTGGTGGTAAATGCATTGGAAAAAGATGTGACAATCTACTGGGTGGTGCAGGCGGATCAGGAAGATGCTGTCATTGAAAATCTGCTGAATAAATACGACAGTCTTTCGGAACATATTGAAGTTGTGAAAAAGAATCCGGATATATTCCCCACATTTGCAGAGCAGTATACAGACCGGACTGTCCAGAACAACAGCCTGATCGTGGAATGCGGGGATCGCAGCCGGTTTATAAGCTATAGTGACATTTACCTTGTGGAATCAGAGAACATGTATTCTTACAATTATACCACGTCTTTTGACGGAGAAGGGGCGATCACTTCTGCAATAGATTATGTGGTCAGTGAGGATCTTCCCCAATTATATGTTCTGGAGGGGCATGGGGAAATGGAGCTTCCTTCTACGTTCAGTGAACAGCTGGGAAAAGAAAACATGGAGGCATCGCAGCTTTCTCTGCTGACCGTTGATACCATTCCGGAGGATGCCGATTGTATTGTCATTTTCAGTCCGGACAGTGATATTTCCACGGAGGAAAAAGATATGCTGGCAGATTATGTGACAGGGGGCGGAAAGCTTTTGGTGATGGCTGGTCCCACAGAAGATGACGGACTGGAAAACCTGTACAGCCTACTTTCAGATTATGGGGTGGAAGCACAGGAGGGCATTGTCGTGGAGGCAGACCGGATGCATTATGCGTTCCAGCGTCCCTATATTCTTCTGCCCGATATGTCCAGTCATGCTATAACGGACTCCTTGATAGAAGAGAACTATTATCCAATCATGCCCACGTCCAGAGGATTAGTGGTAAATGGTTCCTCCGATAACGGAACCGTGACGGAGCTGCTCACTACATCATATGATTCCTTCAGCAAAATTGCCGGTTATGATCTTTCTACTTACGATAAGGAGGAGGGCGATATTGATGGACCGTTTGTTGTGGCAGTTTCCATAGAAAGCAGTAATGATGGTAAAATTGTCTGGTTTGCTTCATCAGGTTTTCTGGATGATATGTATAATGCATATTCCTCCGGCGCCAATGTGGACATGGCAATGAATGCTCTGTCATCGCTGATCGGAGAGAGGGAAGCCATAGCCATCCGCAGTAAGTCTCTGAATTATAATTATCTGACCATCAGTGAATCCACAGGTTCCTTGTTGAAAGTGACCATGATCGGTGTATTTCCACTGTGCTATTTGGGAATTGGAATCTATGTGGTTCTGAGAAGAAGGAGGGTGCAGAATGAAGCGGTTTAAGAAAATATATCTGTTATTGGGAATCCTGGCAGTTGTGTGTGCTGCCACGATCGGAGTTATGCAGATGGAGGAACATAAGGAGAAGATTAAAAATACGGATGAGGTTATTTTGGCTGTACCCATGGATTCCGTACAGTCACTGTCATGGGAATGTGAGTCGGAGACATTTGCATTCCACAGGGATGAAAAGTGGTTTTATGATGAGGATGAAGCTTTTCCGGTAGAGGAAGAAGAAATCAATGGAATGTTGGAACAGTTTCAGGAGTTTGGAGCTTCATTCATTATAGAAGAAGCAGAAAACCTCGGACAGTATGGACTGGATGAGCCAGTCTGCACCATACAACTGGTTACAGAGGAACAATCCTATGAAGTACAGTTGGGCGGCTACAGCAGCATGGATTCTCAGAGATATGTTTCCATTGGGGATGGAAATGTCTATCTGGTCAGGAATGATCCACTGGATTATTTTGATGTGGATATCAGTGACCTGATTGATCATGATGAGATTCCTTCTTTTGAGCAGACAACGGGTATTGGGTTCACAGGTACCGAAAATTATGACATTACCTATGAAGAAGACAGTTCCAATACCTATTGCGCGGATGATATTTATTTTATCAGCAAAGATGAGAAAACATTGCCCCTTGATACGGCCAGAGTAGAGGAATATCTTCAGAATATCAGCAGTCTGATTCTGACGGATTATGTAACTTATAACGTGACCAGTGAAGAACTCACGGCCTATGGACTGGATGAACCGGAACTGACGGTGACTGTTGCATATCTGTCTGAGGAGGAAAGCGGCGGACAAATTTCAAATACATTTGTCATGAATATCAGCCGCAGTCCGGAAGAGAGAGTGGCTGACAGAGAGACGGAGGAAGAAGACGGCGATTCGGAGGAGGAAGAAATTACCGCATATGTAAGAGTGGGTGAATCGCAGATTGTGTATCAGATTTCCGGAGACAGCTATAAGAACCTGATGGCAGTATCCTATGATTCCCTTCGGCATCAGGAGGTATTTTCTGCCGATACTATGGATATCCGTCAAATTGATATTACTTTGGAAGGTATGGATTATACGATTACCTCAAAAGAAGATGAGGAGGAAGGCAAGCGGATCTATTATTATCAGGGGAAAGATGTGGATATGGCGAACTTTAAGGGCAGTCTGAAGAAGTTGAATGCTGTCAGCTTTACAAAAGAACAGCCGGAACAAAAAGAGGAAATCAGACTGGTAGTATATTTGGACAATGAAAATTTCCCGGCGGTTGAGATTGAGCTGTATCGGTATGACGGGAATGAATGCCTTGCAGTCGTGGACGGGGAACCGGTATCATTTGTGCAGCGTTCCGCAGTGGTGGATTTAATAGAGGCGGTTCACGGGATTGTGCTGAATGAATGAGGAAATATATTTTTATGAAAAAGAAAACGAGGAGCGGACAGATATGGAAATTACAGTTGAAAAAAAAGGAACGGCAGATATGGAGCAGACAGTCAACGGCAGTGCGTATAAACAGCAGAAAAACTCTTTGGAAAGGGCGGTAGAATGGAAAGAAGTGAAGCTGCAGCATGATGCCAAAAAGAAACCGATATCCTATGACGCAGCTTCACTGCATGGGGATACTCTTTCTGTCAGTGAAGCGGGAAAAACGGCAAGTTCTCAAAAGGGAAGCAGACTGGTAAACAAAGATGCAACGGATGGCATCGTGATACGGAAGGAAGCTTCTATTTAGTACATATTGTCTGCAGGCAAATCTGCCCTATTGGTTTAATGCCGGACATTTGAATTGTAAGATCGGGGATACCGGAAATAGGGTATCCCCATTTATGCACAGGCCCAGGCAGAGGCAAGCGGATATGATATGCATTCTCAATGCTCCGATTTTTCAAAGGATATCAAGAGACCTAAAGCTTTTTTCAGGTTGCCTGTGTCAGATGCAGTTTCTTTTTGGCTTTTTCCAGGTCTTTATCGTGCACTATTCTTCCAAAAAACAAAGCTCCGCCTGATGTTCCATCAGCCTCATCAGCATGCGCTCATTGATTTCAGCCAGATCTGCATATTTTTCTTTGCCGGAAAAATATGCCGTACAGATCAGTTGAATGGAAAACACCACATAAGGAACGGCCTTTCGTTCCTCATCTGTCAGATGGACCACATCATCATATCCTTTGAGGATATTCCTGTACAGCGGCAGCCATCTGGAGATACATTCCTCCTGGTCCGTGAAATTTTCAGCCAGGATTCCCGTGGCCGCATAACAGGGGTCGAACAGGCGGATGCCATATTCTGATAGTTCAAAATCCGTAACCCCGGTCATATTCCCCTCTTCTACAAAAATATAGCTCAAATTCATATTCCGGTGAATCACCTGCTTCGGCAGTTTTTCATAAAGTTCTCCGAAATTCTGCTCATATTCTTTTTCAAAAGAAGTCGGTAATTGTAATCCTGCTTTTTTCCGCATCTCCTGAAATGCTTTGGTGCGAACAGAATCGTACAAATGATTCTCTTGGCAGATATCCTGTTCCAGTCTGCTCAGGGCCAGATGAAACTTTCCTGTGATTTCACCGAAACGGTATGCCATTTCTTCATCTCCCTGGGCAAAAAGCTTTTTGGAATCCAGGTGGTTCCCGTTCATTTTGCGGCATAGGATACAATAGATTTCCCCTTCCTGCACAATCAGTTTCCCATCTTTCGCCGGAACCGGCTCAGAAACATGAATATCTGATTCCTTCAACGCCTGGGAGATTTCGATATGATGTTTCAATCCTCCGGCCAGGGCAGAGGTCTTCAGTATATATTTTTCTCCAACCTGAAAATCATTTTCACTGCTTCTCCCGCTCCCTTCGTAATAAATTTCACCGACTGTTTCCTGTTCCATTTCCCAATGTTCCAGAATTCCTCTGATCGCTTTCTTTGATAACATTATTTTCTCCTCCTGCTTTAAATTGATTTTATAGGGTCTGACAGGATCATGGTTTTTCAGGTAAACAGCCGGACTGCATCCGTATTCCCGGCAGAATGCCCTGTAGAAACCGGCATAAGTATCAAAGCCATAATCCAGCGCAGTTTCCAGCATCTTTCTGCCTGCTGCAATTTCACAGATGGCATGGGCAAGTTTTCTGCGCGTCAGATACTGCCCTGTGGGTATACCGGTTATTTTTTTGAACAGCTCGCTGTAATAAGCTTCAGAATAACCTGCCATTCTGCTCAGCTCCTTTATCTGTATTTCTGTCTTCAGATTTTGTTCCATATAGTCCAGCGTAAGCTGTACCCTGTCGAGATTATCCAAAACCATACTTCCCGCCCTTTTATTGTAAGTTCCTTTAAATATTGTTTGAAAAGTACTTTCTGCAGAAGTTCTTTCTAAGAGATATTCTATCACAGAGCGTCAGAAAAACATTTCCGAAATCAGGGATTTTCTCGATTTTATAGTCTTGCCGGCAGTGCCAGGCGGATTGCCACATATTTATGGAAAATTCAATGACAATCCATTCGCCATTTCGCAGTTCATATGATGTTGCATTCTGCGCCAATGTATGAGAAATGAATGATACAGTACACTAGTTTTCAGGATTTTCCAGGTATTCCTCCAGACAAATTTCACGTTCACGGATTTCTGCCGCTGCTTCTTTTCCAACATATCGATAGTGCCATACCTCTTCGGCCACATTGGTAATGTGGGTTTTATTACCGGGGTAGCGGAAGATAAAACCATATTTGTAACTGTTTTCCTGAAGCCAGAGATAAATGTCGTAAGTGGCCCCATTGATGTCCACGGCAAGTCCCAACTGATGTTCACTGGTGCCGGGTTCGGCAACCCATTGCTGTGCCAGTTCTATGGCTTCGTTTTCAGAGTACCCCTGTTTCATATATTCCTTGATCTTGTTATCATACAAACTTTGCTGTTTCTCAGGGGTTCGGTAGCCGGAAACAACGATAGACCCTAATTCCTCAGCATCATTCAGCATTTCCATGAGGGGTTCATAGATCCTGCTATCGACCTTCTCGCCGCCGGGTACATCAACCAGATCGATGGGATGATCCATGTAATTTTCAGGAAGGGGATTCTCTCTGTTTACCAGGGTAAGATACCAGGGAATCTCCGTGTCCGCTGCTTCTGGCTGCCCTGTATCTTTTTGGAAATCATCTGTTTCAGCCACCGGATTTTCCGGCAATGTTTCACCGGAAATGATTTCGTCGGAAACCATTTTATCAGGTATGTTTTCCTTGCCCAAAACGTTATAAGCAATGGACATAAGGATTGCAAGGCAGCCGGTGATAAGGACAACCTGCGGAAGAAGATGGAGCCACATTCGATATTTCTTACGTTTTCTGCGCCTGCGGATGGGAAGTTTTTTTGGTTCTTTCATGGAAATCAACAACTCCTTTCATAAAGCATATCAAAAACCTTGTATGGTAATCATTTTACCGGACAAGGGCTTTCTAGTTTTGAATTTTTACATGCTATTTTCCTAAGAAATAATGAAGATATGATGCTTATTAAACTACTAATGTTCAAGAAAGATGAAGAAACAGGCAAAAGCTGCCGTACCTGTGATGACGTCTTAGATGGAATGCAGGATTTTTTCTTGGTGGGAAGCTGGTTTCCGATAAAATTCCTGTTTTCTTTTTTCAATAAATGACCTGTGAGAGTTAATATAGTAGAAAAATCGATAGTTCCAGACAGACTGTCAGTTTTCAGAGAACCTGCATGGCATGCTATGAAAAAAAACACATGGTGTAGTAAGCAGTTCAGAAATTACACCTGCAGGCATATGTCTGAGAAAGTGAAATCGATATGCATGCAAACAAATTTGAGCATAACAGTTATATCGCGGACATTTTTGCCTGTTCGTCGCAGTGCTGTGCCAGTTTACGCAATTTGAACGTCAAATATATATCATAGAAAAATAGCATTGCAAAAAATGGCAAAATTACTTGAAAAAACGATGTGGTAACGATATAATATAAAGTATACAAATAAATAACTCAAACTTCGCACTTGAATAAGTGCCTATGCACCTTGAAAATTCAATA
>CANRWO010000035.1 GCA_947643615.1 uncultured Lachnospiraceae bacterium | reverse complement strand
ATTTCTCATCTGCGATCAGGGCATATTTGAGGCTCTGACTCAAATTGCCGATTGATAAATAAAGTCATCAGACTTATTTTTCAATCTATCCCCCATACCGCCTTTGGGCGGCTCAAATAAAAATGAAAAACGAGTTAGCCTTTTAATCCGGTGGATGCCACGCCTTCCACAAAGTACTTCTGCAGGATCAGGAACACGATCAGCACCGGGATCAGAGACAGAACGGAGCCTGCCATGATTAACCCGTAATCGGAAGAATATTGGCTTATAAACATTTTAAGTCCAAGCTGAATGGTCTTTTTCTCCTGGGTCTTTAAGTAAATCAAAGGCCCCAGATAGTCGTTCCAGGTAGCAACGAAGGTAAAGATGGTCAATGTGGACAGCGCCGGCTTTGACAGGGGCAGCATAATGCTGGCGTAAATCCTGTACTCACTCATGCCGTCGATCCTGGCAGCCTCACAGAGATCGTCAGGGATCCCTTCATAAAACTGCTTCATCATAAACACGCCGAAGGCGGAGAATGCCTGAAGGCAGATGATTGCCGTCAGTTTATCGTTCAACCCCATCCTTCTCATCATAATGAACTGGGGAACCATGTATACCTGCCAGGGCATGGCAATGGTTGCGATATATGCCAGGAACAACCCGTTCTTATGGCGGAAATGCAGTTTCGCAAAGGAATACGCCGCAAAGCTGCTTGTCAAAAGCTGCAGCAGCGTCACTACAATTGTCAGAAATACCGTGTTTTCAACAAACTTCAAAAACGGAATCTTCGTCCAGATATCCGCATAGTTGCTCCATTTGGGGTTTTCCGGAATCCACACAAAGGGATTCATCTGAAACACTTCCCTGTCGCTCTTAATAGACGCGGAAAGCATCCAGAGAAACGGAATAACCATGATGAGAGCAATCAAAATCAAAATTACATATACGATCACTTTGCCTGCAACGGCTTTTTTATGTGCTGATTTCATATATTGCCTCCTATCCCGGTTTTATATCCGGCCGGCCACAACATGCACCGGCTAATAATGTTCTCTGTATTTTGCTTGCTTTTCTTGGCCGGATCCTATTCTACGTTATATCCGTATACTTCAATCTGGCTCAATGCCGGAAAAGGCGAGGGGTCGTCCGCTTTGATCAGCTTGCAGAGTTCGATCCATGTGACCTCTTTCTCAGGGAAAGTAAGCACATGGGCCTTTGTGGATTTCTCCAAAGGGAATTCCTGTGAACTTCCGTCGGAAAAATTCAGCGTCACCTGTGTCCACCAGTTGTCATGGGGAAAATCAGACCGGGTGTAAAGAACCACCTTTTCCGTACGTATCTTCCTGCCGAAATCAACCTTCATGGATGCATCATCCTGCCGATTGATCCCCCAGGATTCATAGGGCCAATACCCGTGCGAGAGATTTGCCCTGACTCCGTCAATGGCATTCTTGGCTGCAAATATGGATTCTCCTCTGGTCTCCACATTTGCGGTGGCGTGGGGGAAACAGGGGACGTCACAGTGCTGGTCCGCAGGATTCAGGGCGAGATTCCGGTATGCCCTGACCTCGTCCTCCCTGGCTGTCTCCGCATAAATATAGTGCTTGCTTCCGGAGAACACCTTGGGTGAATAACTCACACGCTTTTCCCCGAAAGGCACATAATAGGATACATTGTCAGTCACATAGACAAATGCGGAACCAAGCGCATCATCTACCTGCCAGTTTACGTATATGTTTTTATCCGAAGTCTCCAGGACGATCCTGTCCCCCTCCTGATACTCATGCATACACACCAAATCCACAAAATCCTCACCGCTGCTGACACAGATTGTATTTTCATATTTGTCGATAACCTTCAAAGCTAAAACTGCCATTTTTACCCCTGCCTTTCCAAATTATGCCCGTTCTCTCCTTGCCTGGCCCCTGAACTGGATGATCGTTACCACCAAAACCATGAGGAACAGTACCATTGCCACCGCGCTGGAATATCCCAGATCCCAGTCAATAAATGCCTTCTGATAAATATAGTATACCAGTACCGTAGCAGAGGTGGTCAATTCACCGCTTCCTCCCCCGGCCAACATAATTGCAATATCATACACCTTGAAACAGTTGATGGTCAGCATAACAACCACAAAAAACGTAGTGGAAGAAAGCTGGGGCCATGTCACATAGCGGAACTTATTCCATGTGCCTGCGCCGTCCAGGCTGGCCGCCTCATACAGCTCCGCTGAGATGCCCTGCAGGCCTGCCAGATAGATGACCATATAATAACCCATGTACTTCCACACACTGAACAGGATCATGGAAAAGAGCACCAACCCGCCGCTGAACCATTGAGGAAGTTCTTCCTGAGCCATGTGAAAGACATTATACAATATATTATTGATAGGTCCCTTGGAAGGGTGGAACAGCATCTTCCACACAGCCGTAATGGCCACCAGAGACGCAACATATGGGAAAAAGGATAAGGTTCTGAAAATACCTCTCCCTAATACTTTCTGATTTAATACAATGGCAAGCGCAAGGGATGCTACCATGGTAAGAGGAACTGTACCGATACAGTAAATGATAGTATTCTTTAACGCCGCAGTAAAAAAGGTATCGTCCCCCAGCCTTGCAAAGTTACTGAACCCCGCCATCTCAATGGGATTGCTTCCGTCCCACTTTAAAAAAGCAAGTGCGAAGGCAAATATAATAGGAACAAGTGTAAATACGCAGAACCCGATAAAGTTAGGTGCAATAAAGGAATATGCAATCATATCCCGCTTTGTCTCGCGGCTCAGGATCCTGCCGGATTTGATCTTGTCTATCTGACGATTATAGTTGCCAATCTGAGCAATCATTTTTCTTTTTTTCTTATCGTCCGTTTCCGTCCTGACATCCGCAATCAGCTTCGTCAGTCCGCTCTGCAGGCTTTGGATTTTAGCCTCCTTCTGAGCTCCGTCCAACTTTGGCATAGAAACTGCCTCCTTTCCTGATTCATGTATCCTTCTTCCCTTCGGATACATACTTTCAAACTTCCCGTCATACCGACGCAGTCGGCACAAACCAATCCCGCGGAACTATCGTCCCGTATGTAACTTATCTCTTCCCGTATAGTGTATACCAGATTCGTACCTTTCGTACCCTAAAGCATACTGCTTTCGGAAAAGAAAGGGGCCGCTTTTTAGGACGACCCCTTGTGCTGCTTTATATCCGTTACCGCTGTCAATGGGCGGTAACCCGAAGTTTTCCGGACCTGATTAGTTGCCCTGGATCTTCTTAACCTCTTCGTTCATCTTATTGATGCCTTCCTCGATGGACAGCTCACCGGTCATAATGGAACCATGGTAAGAATCCAGCACGGAATTGATCTCGGATACCTTATCACCGTAAGGAACTTCCAGGTACAGGTTGGATACGCTCAACGCTTCCTTGCTCTCAGGATCGGCAGGGAATCCTTCCAGGCCTGCGATCATATCCTTAACTTCATCCGTCATGATTGCGGGGAAGTTACCGGAGGAAGCCATAACTGCCGCACCTTCCTCGCCGCTCACCCACTTTACGAACTCCCATGCTGCATCGGGAGTGTCGGAAGCAGCGGTTACGGACAGACCGGTAATGGTGCCCAGGGTGGAACCTGCTTCAACGCCTTCCGCATGAGGATATTTAACAATACCCCAGTTACCGCACAGGCTGGAATCATACTCGCCGGACTGCAGGTTGGAAATCATGGTTGCGATAAACCAGGAACCCATATTCAGCATGGCTACATCACCGCCAGAGAATGCTGCGGAATAGTGCAGGCCTTCGGTCTTCAGATCGGTATATTTCCTGCAGACACCGTCCTTCTCCTGGTTCAGGACCATATCATAGTAAGGCTGGAATGCGGAATACTCACCGTCCAGAATGGTATGCTCACCGTCCAGTACACCAAACAGCTGAACAGCGGATCTCCATGTATGGTAATGTGTCCCGTACACCTGGGAACCAAATGTGGTATCGGTCATCTGCCTTGCCAGAGCGTCATACTCCTCGAAAGTCATATCGTTGGTAGGGTAAGGCACTCCCTTTGCGTCAAACAGATCCTTGTTGTAGAACACTACCCAGAAATCGTTTCTGAAAGGCAGCTCATACAGCTTGCCGTCCACCAGAACCTGGTCCGTAGCGCCTGCATACTGGCTCAGGTCAACGCCGTCAGCCTTAATATAGTCATCCAACGCCAGAATTGCATTCTTCTGTACCAGAGTGGCATATCCGGGAACGTCCTTAATGGTAACAACGTCAAAATCGGAACCGGAACCGGAAAGCTCCGTTGCCAGAACGGTCATATAATCGGTAGAGCCAAGGTCTACCATCTCAATGGTCACGCCCTCATGGCTTGCCTCATATGCCTCCTTAATATCATTCCAATACTGTGTGGTCTCCTGATCCCAGATCGCCCACTTCAAAGTCACAGGCTCTGCGGAAGCGGCAGGCTGTGAAGATGCCTCGGAATTTCCCGCTGCGCTGGAGCTGGCCTGAGAGCTGGCCGGAGCACTGGAGCTGGCGCTTGATGCATTGCTGTCGCCGTCACTGCCACAGCCGGCCAGCAAAGCAGCCATCATTGCAGCAGTCAGCATAACGCTAAGTACTTTCTTTTTCATATCAAATCCTCCTTGCTTACTATACCTGCCACAGGCAGGTGCTTTTACATCAGCCATGGCCGCCGGACTTTTCATTTCCATGTCCGGAGGAATGTGCCATAACTTACTGTACCACAAGTATAGTGAAAAATTTGTATTATTTACATGGAATAATTTAAAATTACATAAACTATTTATTCACATTTTCTTTACGCATTTATGGAAGCACTTTCAAATAATGCAATATTTTTAGTTTTCATGTACTTTTATTACAATGCACTGTGTTGAAAACAAGGCGTTTATATGCTATCCTATTTCCATGGTGGCCAAATCTGCGCCTTGCAGCATATTACGCATTTTACAGTTGATGGAGGATTGTCCCATGCAAACAATTGTTTTAACAGGTTCTACCGGAGGGTTGGGGTTTGCCCTGGCAAATCAATTTGTCCGTAAGGGAATCGGCAATCTGATCTGCGTTTACCGGGATGAAATGAAATTCCAAAAACTGTTCGGGCATTTTGGATCCAATCTTTATTCTTATAAAACCTTCATGGAAGACGATTACGTGCCGTTGGGCAACACCATCGAAGCTTTGCCTGGGGATGAAATTGTGCTGATTTTAAATGCATTTTCCATTGCCCCGATTAAATTGGCAGGAGAATACTCCTATCAGGAAATTGACGGAATGACCGGCGGAAACATACGGCAGAATGTAGCTTTGATCAACGAGGCCATAAGACGCTGCCGCTGCCGTTCCCTGAAGCTGAGGATCATTAACCTGGACAGCGGAGCCACTGATTTCCCTTTGAGCGGCTGGGGAAACTATTGTGCGTCTAAGGCATACCTAAACTCCTTTTTGTCGGTAGTTGCTTTGGAAAACCCGGATTTCAAGATCGTTTCCTTTGATCCCGGAGTCATGGATACGGATATGCAGAGACAGATCCGGGAGACAGACAGCAGAGTCTTTGACCGGGTAGAAACATTTATCTCCTACAAAGAAAGCGGCAGATTAATTGATCCCTCCGCCGTAGCGGAACAATTGATAGAAAGGTATGTATCCCATTGGACGGCAACCGGGATACGTGAAAAGTATAAACTGTGAAAATATGTATTTTCTCGGACATCCACGGAAACTACCCGGCTTTCTGCAGGATGCTGGAAGCGGAGGGCGATGCGTCTTATTTCCTTTTTGCAGGGGATATTTTTGGATACTTTTATGGGCAGGAAAAAATCATGGGGCAAATGATCCGCATGAGGAACCTTTTTGCCGTTAAGGGCAACCATGACTACCAATTTCTTTGCTGCGCACAACAGAAGCAAGAGTTGGCCGACCAATACGGAAGCTCATACTATACTACTCTGCCAGGGCCACAGGCAGCCTATCTGGATAGCTTACCGGAATATCTGGAATTCGAGCTTGCCGGAAAACGGTTCGGAATGTTCCATGGCGGCATGGAAGATCCCCTGAACCAGCGCATTTACCCTGACAGCAGCATAAACGCCGATCTGGCCGCAGACAAATACGATTACCTGGTCGTAGGGCACACCCATTACAGGTTCCTGCGCAAAGAAAATGGTATGACAATCATTAACCCGGGCAGCCTGGGGCAACCCAGGGACGGATTGGGGTTCGGTTACTGTGTGCTGAATCCTTGTGATGATACCTGTGAGTTTAAGAATGTATATGTCAACATAGAAGATCTGCTCAGTGAAGTGAAGAGAAAAGACCCCCACCGGAAAGTATGCAACTATCTATGTGAAAAATATGGAGGGAACCCATGAAGACAATACTTATATCTGCCATCGGCGGTGATATCGGGTACGCCGTCATAAAAGCGTTAAGGGAAAGCGGCCGGGAGCTGTATTTTATAGGGTTTGACATAACAAAATACAATGCCTCCTATGACCTGGTAGATGAATTCTACCTTTCTCCCCAATATAAAGAGGAGGAAAAGTGGCTGGATTTTGTGACGGAGCTTCTCTCCAAACACCACGTAGATTACTTCTGGCCCATTACGGAACCGGAAATAACTCTTGTGGATAAAAACAGAAATAAATTCCACCCCACATCCGTTATCATAAACGAACCGAATGTGCTGCATATTGCATTGGATAAATCCCGTACCGCTTCCTTTTTAAAGGCAGGGGGCGTGCATGTGCCGGAAACATGGGACCGGCCGGAATCCGTCCGGGGCAATTATCCCCTAATTGTGAAGGAAGCCTTCGGGTGCGGTTCCCATTCCATACGCCTGGTGCATACCAAAAGTGAATTGGAACAAGCTTTCGGCGATATGCAAAATCCGGTCATACAGGAATATATCGGAGATGCCAGCCAGGAATATACCCTCACCGTATTTTCGGATCAAAAAGTTGTAAATTATATTGCCTTCCGCCGAACCCTGGGGTTCGGCGGGATGAGCCGGTATGTGGAGCTGGCGGATGATAAGGAAATCCGCGGACTGGCACATACCCTGGCAGGCTTATTCTCCCTTAAAGGTTCTGTCAATGTACAGATGCGGAAGCAAAACGGCAAATACTATGTATTTGAAATCAACCCCAGGATTTCCAGCACCATGGGATTTCGGGCCAAGCTTGGTTTTAACGACGCCGCCTGGTGGCTTGACCAAGCAAGCGGGAAACCAGTCGAGCCGTTCATATGCCCAGTCAAAGCGGCCTTCGGCGTAAGGACAGTGGAGGAAAAAATCTTTACGGCAGAAGAAAACCTGTAATCCATTCCTACTTCGTGCCGAATATCCTGTCTCCCGCATCACCCAGTCCGGGGCAGATATACGCGTGCTCATTCAGGCAGCGGTCAATATGCCCGATATAGATCTGGATATCCGGATGATCCTTCCTCAGCCGCTCCACCCCTTCCGGCGCGGCTATAATGCACATGAATTTAATATTCTTCCCGCCGTGCTGTTTGATAAAATGAACGGCTTCGGAGCCTGAACCGCCTGTGGCAAGCATGGGATCCACCACTACAATGGTCCTCTCACCGATAGGTTCCGGCAGCTTACAGTAATATTCATGGGGTTCATGGGTCTCCGGGTCCCTGTAGAGTCCGATGTGCCCTACCTTGGCGCTGGGTACCAGGGCCAAAATGCCGTTCACCATACCAAGGCCTGCCCTTAGGATTGGCACCACTGCCAGCTTCTTCCCCGCGATCTTCGGACTCATGCAGGTCTCTATCGGGGTCTGCACCTCCACATCCTCCAGGGGCAAGTCTCTGAGAGCCTCATACCCCATCAGCATGGCAATCTCTTCGATGCATTTCCGGAATTCATTGGTTCCGGTGCCCACATCCCTGATCTGTGATATCTTATGCTGAATCAGCGGATGTTCCATGACAAAAATGTTTTCCTGTTTTTCCATCGTAATCTCCATTTCTGCGCTGCCATCTGCCTAAGCGACTTTGTGCAAACAGCGCACAGACACAAATCGCCAAGTAAAAAATTGGTATTGATTCCTCCCGTCAGCATTTCCATTGAAAGTGTTTCAGGTCCACACATAAATTGTCTTTCAGGGAAACACCTTCCTGCCTCAGCAGGTCTCCCTGCTCTACCCAGCCGGGAACCAGACGGCCCCCATGGTTTACTACCCTGTGGCAGGGATATCTGCCGTAAAACTCCGCCATACTGAGCACCTTACCCACAAGCCGCGCATTCCGGTCCCTTCCGATCAGTCTCGCAATCTGCCCGTAGGTAGCAACACAGCCATAAGGAATCTCTTCCACTACGGATAGTATCTCATAAATGAGAGATTCCGTCAAAATTTGTCCCATATGTTTACTATCCTCTCCTCTTCCGGTCAGCCTTCGCTCACTACTTGGAAAATATAGAACTTTAAGTAATAACTTTGGTCCGCTGCCCAGAGGATAGGATGGTCGCAGGCCTGGGTGCGGAATTCCACCTGGCGCAGGCGTCTGTGGGCGCCGGATGCCGCCTCACGGATAGTCTTCGCAAAAAGTTCCGGCTCCATAAAGTGGGAACAGGAACAGGTCACCAGAAAACCTCCCTCCCGCACCAGCTTCAAACCCCGCAGATTGATCTCACGATAACCTTTTACCGCGTTTTTCACAGAATTCCTGGACTTGGTGAAAGCAGGCGGATCCAGGATCACCACGTCAAACTTCTCCCCCGATGCTTCCAATTCAGGCAATAATTCAAACACATCGGCACATCGGAAACTGACTTTGTCCTCCAAATGGTTCAGCCTTGCATTTTCCTCCGCCTGTTCCACTGCCAGCCGGGACGCGTCCACCCCCAGCACACTGGAGGCCCCGGCAATCCCTGCGTTTAAGGCAAAAGACCCTGTGTGGGTAAAGCAGTCCAACACTTTTTTATCCTTACAGAACCTGTGAATGGATGCCCGGTTATTCTTCTGATCCAGGAAAAAGCCTGTCTTCTGCCCGTCCTCCACATCCACAATATACTTTACACCGTTTTCCGTAATCTCCACCCTGGTGTCAAAGGGTTCCCCGATAAAACCTTTGCTGCGCTCCATCCCTTCCTGCAGCCGCACCTTCGCGTCACTTCTCTCATAAACGCCGCGGACCGTAATGCCATCCTCCGCCAAAACCTTTTTTAACGACTCCACAATGGTCAGCTTCCATCTGTCAATTCCCAATGCCAGAGATTCCACCACCAGCACATCCGAGAACTTGTCCACCACGATTCCCGGAAGGAAATCCGCCTCCCCGAAAATCACCCGGCAGCAGGAAGTATCTATGGTCTGCTTCCTGTACTCCCATGCGTTCCTTACCCTCCGCTCCATAAAAGCATCGTCAATGGCCACATCTTTTCTGCGGGAGAGAAGGCGGACTGTAATCGTTGACTTTGTGTTGATATATCCGCATCCCATACAATAGCCGTCGAAGTCATGGATTTCCACCACATCCCCATCCTCAAAGCTACCCTTAATGGATTCTATTTCATTGTCATACACCCACATGCCCCCTGCTTTCAGGGTACGGCCCTGTCCCTTTTTTAATGTTACAACCGTCTGATACATAACACCTCTCCTTGTCCCCTTATTTCCGGTACACCGGTAAAATATTACATAATGCCATATGCCCGTTTATATTTCTCCATAAAATCTTTCATGCCGGAAACGTTGAATATCCTGTTCTTTAATCTCAGGAACACCGTCACTTTCCCGTTTTTCTGGGGAATTACCTGAAATTCAGGGTAGCCGGATTCCTCGTAAAGAAATGCTTCCCCACAATAGTTCATGCCGTTTTCATAGAAAATAATATACTCTCTGCTGCCAGCCAAAGGCAGCAGGCCGAACGCCACGGCTGCCAAATACGCGAGGATCACCGACCCGGCCAGATATCCCTGGGAAGACTTGTAATAACAAAACAGGGATGCCGGCACAAGGCCCATTCCCATGAGTATGGCCACCTGTTTGATAATTACCTTCCGGTCCGTAAATACCTGTTCCAGAATATTGCCCAGGCGGGATTCCTGTTCCGGGTTCAGGTTTCTTTTGTTTTTTCCCAAAAAAACCGCAAGCTCCTCCCGTTTTCTGACAAGCAGCAATACCAACCCTGCTGCCAGCGTAACGACACTGCCCACAAAAAGGTTCCTTAATTCCGTCAAGCTGTCATCCTGGTCAATTATATAAACCTCGCCCATACCCTCGATCTGCCCTTCCGTATAACCCAGGGCCGCCAGATATTCCCGCAGCATACGAAGAAGGCTCTCGGAACGGTTCTTTACCACATAGCCGTTGATCCACGCATTGGACTGGGGTTCCGGGCCGTCGCTCAAATATTGAAAAGTTTCCTGGGTAAGTTTTTCCATAACATTGTTGTAGCGCAACGGTACTTCCAGGATCATAACGCCTCCGTTACCCGGAACCACGTAATAATAACCGTTTTTCGTCTCCCCGGTCTTTCTGCCGTATTCCGCATGAATCACGGAGGACTCCGCGAAGCATCCGTAAGCATAGAGCACCCTCCCCTGGATATGCTCCCCGGGTTGAACGGATTCGTTTAAAAGGCGCTCAAAATCCACCGCCGGTTTTATTGCTATGGTAAACTTGTCAATGGAAATCAGCATTCCCAATAGACCTGCCGCAATCAGGACAGGCCCCAATACCTTCAAGATATCCTGCAGCTTCTCTTTTCCCGATTCTTTCTCTTTCGATCTGTACATCGGCCTTTGTTGTTTCATTGCCCGCTCCTCCTGTGCCTCCTAATTGCAGAAGTCTTTCTGCATGACGTTGATATTGTGGCAGCCAAAACCGTTCACCTTGGGAAATCTCCCTTCCCGGCACATATTTCCCACAACTTTGTACATTCTTAGAGGAGGGTACGTTTATCCAGTCCCGGCTCCACAAAGTACTTATCATCCATGAGCAGGCCGACATCAGTGCCACCGTAAAAAAGACGGCTGCCCTCCTCTCCCATCTTCCGGCCTTAGAGGCTTTTACGGATTCTGAAACCCTTCCGATGCCGGAATTCTCTTTTGCATGATAGCGCAGATTACAATTCATCCTTTCTTCCTCACCTATACAGGCAAAAGTCCTGTGCCTCCCGCATAAAACCTCCCTTTTCGAAAGCCTCCGCCGCCTCCCCAGGATACTCTTTCACCACAATACGTTTTCTGCCCGAAAAGACTTTGCCTCGTTTATATTCTTCCGCAAAACATGCCAAAATTTCTTCCAACCCTTCTCCCTCAAAGACACGGAGAGCTTTCCCCTGCCTCTCGAATAACGCCACCGGAAGTCCGCCCCGAAAAGCAACTGCCGTTCCCGGAACATTCATAAAAGCTCTGCCTTCCCCGTGAGGAAACAGCTTACCCCATGGCTGCATGGGGTCGGCGGCATTGAGCCAGAAGATCCCGCCTGAGGGACGAAAGACGGAATGGACCGCTTTTTTGTCTGCAAGCTCTGAACCCGGCAATGCAGGCGTGGGCGGCCCGGAAAGATCAGCGCCGTCGGCGCCGGCCTGGAAACTGCCGGAAGAACAAGGAGGATGCATGAGAGTATATGTCACACTCTCAAAATCTTTTCCGCGGATAAACTGCGCTCCCGACAGTCCCCGCACAAAATAACCTCTTCTCACCTGCCCCGTATATTCCTGTACCCGCAGAAGGTTCAGGGCCTCCTGCCAGGGCAGGCAGCAGGCTGCCGCCGTTTCCCTGCACAGGATCAGATAACGGTCAAAACACCTGTCCATCTGCTCCTGCACTGACAGGGCCCGGATGGGGCGCACCAGGTCAAAGCGTCCTGCCTGCAGCGCTTTCACCCGGGTGTTTACCCTCTGTCTTGCCGACGCTTTCCGCATTTTTTCCCGGTCCAGCCACTGCCGGGCCGGCACAAAACTGTCTGCACACACCACTCCCTTTTCCAGCAAAACCTGCAGCACGTCATAAATAGACTCTCCCTCCGGCAATACTCCCTTCAATGTCTGCATGAAGCTGGCGCCACGCCTGGAAAGTGCCTCCACAACAAGCCTCTCCGGTTCCGCCAGCATCTCCCGGAGTATCTCCGGCTCCCTGTCCCAATCAATATCCTGCATGGGGTCAAAACGAATCTTCCCGCCTTCTTCCAGATGCCAGAAATACTCTCCTGCAGCGAGAAGGGAATCCAGCAGATTTGCCCTGTAACCCCTAACTCTTGCAGGCAGGATCCATTCCTCCCAGGCAGCCGCCGGAAGAGGAACGCCGGTAAGGGAGTCCACTGCCGCTTTGAGGCTTTCCTCCGGAGATGCCGGACGCTGTATGCGGGAAAGCAGCAACGCCGCGTAACTCTCCGGCGGGCAGGTGGAGATTTCCTCCCTGCGGTTTTTCAGGGTCTGGATTCTGGCCCGGTTATATAACCGGGCATGATAATAGACTACCTCCGGCTCTTCCTGCCCCACGGCCTCGCCTCTCTCACAGAGCTTCTCCAAAATCCCCCGGGCCGTTTCCTCCGTCCAGCCGTACCGCAGCGCCACCTGGAGCGCTCCTGCGCCTCCGCGGTAACGCAGCATCCTGCGAACCACACCGGCGGCCTCCTCGCTCTCCGGCTGACCCAATGCCTGCAGGTATTCCTCCTGCTGCTCCGCAGCTATCCACAATCCCTGCTCCAGATAAGCGGCTCTGCCTTCCTCCGCCAGCTTTTCCAGCCATTCTACAGGAATTTTCAGTTCTCCCGCGGCAAGATCCCCCTCTGCCATCAGGAAAGAATGCAGCTGCCTTTCGTCTTCCGGAATCTTTGTCCTCTCCTGGACATGAGAAAGCTCTGCCGCACCTGGGCGCACCAGTTCTTTTTCCTGCTTTAATGCCTCCTCAACCGCCGCATGGATCCCTCTGGGTGTGGGGGCATAGTCGTACATCTCTGCCGCTTCCTGTGCCCACTGCAGGGGCAGCGACATGGGAGAAGCGGAATCCGTATACACTTCCCGCACTACAATCTCCCCGGCATGGATCTTCTCCAGGATTTCCCGGACTCCCGACACATCCCAGAGCTGGTTCATGCACTCCTGCCGGGTCTCCCGGATCAGAGGATGTTCCTTTTCCCGCACCACCTGATCCAGCATCTCCGCGCTCCGCAGGCGCTGCATCCAAAGAGGCTGCCGCCCGTTCCCGCGGACTCCCATCATCAGCGCCCTTCCGCAATTGTAGCGAAAAGCTATATTGAACAGGGAAGTAGCAGGCAGCATTGCCGACAGGATCTCCTCCGAAGTCTCCGCAATGATCCGATGGAGCAGTCCTTCCGGAATCACTTCATTTCCATAAGCATAGAGCAGGAATCCATCCTCCTCGTCCACGCTCCCCACATTGATCCCCAGCGTTTCCTTGGCTGTCTGCACCGCAAGCAGCGCCAGCGGACTGTTGATCTGCCGTCCGAAAATAGAGTGGACCATAAGCTGGCGGTTCCCCGACTTGTCCCTGAAATGCTCCGCTATTATAGTGCGGTCATCAGGCAAGCTGCCTGTGGATGCAATCTGCCGTTCCAGGTATTGGGCGGAAAGGATTGCGGCGGATTCGTCCAGCCCCAATTCCCTCAAGGCTTCCGTAAGCCGTCCGTCCTGTTCCGCCTCCCACAATCCCCGGAGAATTCTTCCGAAAGCCGTGCCCGTCTCCCGGTTCCTGCCTTTGATCTCCCCTTTCCAGAAGGGCAGCCTGGCGCCTTCTATAGGGGCCTGCGTCACGGTCACGGTATCCCTGCCGATATGGGTGACCTTCCAGGCAAAAGCCCCTAAAATAAACCGGTCTCCCTTCTGCGTCTCATAGACAAATTCCTCGTCCGCCTCGCCCACCTTCACGCCCTCTTCCGTCCTCACGGTAAAGAGTCCCTTGTCCGGAATCGTGCCGCCTGCAAAAACGGCAAGCATCCTGCTGTAGCCGTCCCCCTCTACACGTTCATGGATCCTGTCATACAAAACACGGGGGCGCACCGGCACATCCCTTCTGTGTTCATAGTCTCCCGCCAACATTTCCAGGACGCTTTTCACATCTTCTTTTGTAATTTTCCGAAAAGGCCATGCCCTGGGTACGACCTCCATCACTTCGTCCAGTCCATACCCCTTGAAAGCCGCCATGGAAACAAGATGCTGGGCCAGCACATCCAGGCAGCCTTCCGGCGGATTAATGCGCTCCACCCTTCCTTCCCTGGCAAGCTGTGCCGTCATTCCGCAGAGAACGCTCTCCGCAGCTGTCCTGGGAAACAGGTACATGACGCTGGTGCGTGAAGGGTTATGCCCCGCCCGCCCCAGCCTTTGCATGGTGCCGGAAATTGTCCGGGGACACCCTACCTGCAGCACCTGGTCAATCTCACCCACATCGATCCCCAGCTCCATGGAAGATGTGGCGCATAACAGCCGCAGCTTCCCGCTCCGCAGATTTTCCTCCGTGACCTGGCGCTGTTCTTTGGAAAGGCTTCCGTGATGGACTTTCGCAAAATCCTCCCCTCCCAGCAGGTTCACATAATAGGCAAGCTTTTCTGCATACCGCCTGCCCTCCACAAAGGCAATCACGCTGCGGTTTCCCAGGCAATATTGGTACACCAGCGCCGCCAGCTCCTGCCAGACAGGATCCTTTTTCCTCTTTCCCGCATCTGCAAAGGGACCCAATATTTGAAGCTGCACCTTTTTCTCCATGGAAGGCGCCGCCACCGTCACCGGCTCCGGGGCCAGATACTCCGCCGCCCTGTCCAAAGGGGCAATGGTGGCGGACAGGCCGATGCGCTGGAGATTCCTCTTGCAGAGCTGATCCAGCCTGGCCAGGGAAAGCATGAGATGGGCGCCGCGCTTGGTGTCGATCAAGGCATGAAGCTCATCTATGATCACCGCCCCGGCGGTGCAAAGCACATTCTGCCCGGTCTTGGATGTGAGCATGAGATACAGAGATTCCGGCGTAATGATCAGGATATGCGGCGGCTTCCGCACCATCTGCTGCCTTTCACGCTGGGAGGTATCGCCGGTTCGGACTGCCACGGATATCAACCCTTCCCCTCCGATCCCCTCCAACGGTTTCCTGAGATTTTCGCGGATATCCGCCGCCAGAGATTTTAAAGGCGACACATAAATCAGCTGCAATTCCCTCTTCAGAGTCCCCTCCTCCGCCCTTTTTTTGAGCCTGTCCAGAAAAACCAGAAATGCGGACAGAGTCTTACCCGTTCCGGTAGGCGCCGACACCAGCACATGCCCTCCCGCAGCAATGGCAGGCCAGGAAGCCTCCTGCACAGGCGTAGGACTGCCCAGCCGGTCTCGAAACCACACTTCTGTTTGTCTGTCAAATAAACCCAGGCAGTTTTTCATTCCGCTCCCTCTCACAGCTTCCACAATGTTTTTTACTTAACACGCACACTTTTTCTTATATCTTATGCGTTTTTCCCTTGACAATCAATCTCTTTTTTTATATTATTTTAATGTTACTTCTTATCGGCGTGTGGCTCAGCTTGGTAGAGCGCTACGTTCGGGACGTAGAAGTCGCAGGTTCAAATCCTGTCACGCCGATTTTGCTTTGAAAACACGGTTTTTGAAAGTCCGTGTTTTTTTGTTGTCTTTTATGATGAAGATTTAGACGTGGGGAACAGACAGCGATATGCTATATTGTTTAAAACAAATGAGCATTGGCAAAGGAATGGATATCGACATGAAAACAATTCGAGTTGCGGCAGCAATTATCCTGCAAGAAAACAAAATATTTGCAACCCAGAGAGGATACGGGGCATTTAAGGACGGCTGGGAATTTCCCGGTGGAAAGATTGAAGAGGGGGAAACCCCGCAGCAGGCATTGATTCGCGAGATCCGGGAAGAACTGGATACGGAGATAGATGTGGGGGAATTGGTGGATACAGTGGAATATGATTATCCTACCTTTCATCTTTCCATGGATTGCTTTCTGTGCAAAGTCAGGTCAGGCGACCTGGTACTGAAAGAACACGAAGCTTCCCGGTGGCTGACAAGGGAGGAACTGGACAGCGTAGACTGGCTTCCGGCGGATATAGGGTTGATCAGGAAGCTGGCAGCAGATTTTCCCGGAAATCCGGTACCATTCCCTTCTTAACCAACGGCTGATTAAACCTGCATCGTCAGGCTACTGCCGGAGTTTATTTCCGATTCCTGTAAAAAGCTTCCCCCATGCCGAAAATTACAAAAACCGTTGCCACACTCATAGATTGCTGGAAACTGAATATATTATTGGCCGTAAACCCAAGAAGGCAGAAACCGCAGGCACGTGAAATCAGGTTACTGTCCCTTTCCTTCAGGAAACGCACCATACCTGACGCCATCCACCCCACATAGCTCACAAGTCCTAAAACTCCCGTGTCCACCAGGACAGTGAGCCATTCATTGTGGGCATTTGTAAGCCGGGTTGTGCCAAAAGTGGTTTCCACGATCTCCAAAAGCTTCGGGCTGCCCCCATTATATATGTATGCCTTCATGGCATCAGGGCCGACCCCTGTCAGCTTATGCAGAAAGTCCTGTTCCAGGAAACACAACATAGCCGCCTTCCAGGTGGCCCCTCTGTTGCTGGCCCATGCGTTGGAAAACAGAAATGCAGGGTTCTCCGACAGCGCCCCAATGCTGCCCGGATGCAGTGTATTTACAATAAGAGCCGCCGAATACCCCAATATCAGTATAACGGTTCCTCCTACAAAAACTCTTTTCAAGGTACGCCAGAACCCCTCCAAGTGGCTCCGCCTCTTTCTGTCTACGGCCGCAACGCCAAGCATGGACATGGACACGGCAAAAAGGAACACGACAGCTTCTTTTGTGGACAGGAACAATAAAAAATCATCCTTATAATTGATATTTCTTCCCGTAAAAACCTGTATTCCGAAAGTCAACAGGCAGGCTCCGCCAAACAACACCATTTCCTGCCAAAACCGGTACATCCTGCCGCTGTCCGACACCGACATGCAAAACATAACCAGGGTCACTGCCGCCATGGCAAACATGCCGCTGCTGCTTCCCTGAGTCACCAGGCTGGCAAAGCCAAGCAAAACATATGCCATCAGCAGCAACCGCTGCCACATTCTGTAAGCCACTCCCTGCCAAAGCAGAATCATTCCGGCAAAAAATACAGATACCTGGTACCCACAATACCAGTTGATATTCCCAATCGTAGAGATAAACGAAGGCCCATAAGAACCCATATCAATGGGATAAATGTCAAAACGGTTTAAATACTCCAGCAGGAAAACCACCGCTGATACCGGGAAAAGCGCATGGAAAATCCATTTCCTGGGTTTCCAGGCCCTGGATATGGAAAAATAGATCCCCACCAGGATCAACTGCGGATACAATCCCATATACCAGCCTGCCACTCCCCACCGGGCATCACCCTTGTAACGTGAAAAGAGGTAAGAGAGCAAAAGGCTGGCCCCATATGCAAGGGCAAACACATCCGTGGCGGACAGATTTTCCTTGAGGTAAATCCAAAGCCGGGAAGCATTCCCCCTTTTATGCCATGCTTTCTTCGCCGAGAGAAACAGGGAAAGAGCCAGAAGCGGCAGGACGATCTTTGCCGTTCCCGTGCTCACATCGGCAAAAAACCTGGCTTTGTCCGTACCGATATGGGTATAACCTTCCTGATGGTATAACGGCATCACCACAAGGATCAACAATATGTAGGCACAAATAGCCACATCCAGCAAAATACTTGTATATGTCTGCAGCGTGGCAGCCACAGGCTCTACTGCCTTTTTCCCCTTTTTCCGGCCCATAACAATCCCTTTTCCTCCGATATCGCAAATTCCCCGCTGAATCACCCATTGCGGTTCTTGCCGCCCTGCCGCAAAACCATCCGCATGGGAATCATTACCATTAAATTTAACTTCATGATATCCTAATCAGAAACGTCCGTCAATTTGTTTCTTCTCCGCTCCAGGCTCAAATAGGACTGCTGGATCATGATAAATCCCAACGGCCCGCCTATGATCCCCCAGACGCCAAACATTTTTATCCCGGCATAAATGGACAGTAATATGGCGATAGCAGGAACCCCCACTTTCCGCCCGATCAACCTCGGCTCCAAAATTTCCCTCAGGAAAATGCAGACAATATAAAGCAGCAGACAGGCGGCCGCCCTGCCATAATAACCGTAAAACAGCTGCTGGATACCCAACGGCACCAATACAATTCCCGTTCCTATAAAAGGCAGCGCATCCAATATCCCCGCAAGCAATCCCCACATCACCCCATGCCGTATGCCGCAGATTCCCAGGAACACTGCTGCCAGGATGCCTATCACACTCATAATAATGACCTGCGCTTTCACAAAAGTGGCCAGATATCGGATAATGCCGCATATGATCTCCAGAAATACATGGCACTCCTCCCTGTCCAGCAGTTGGTTCATAAACTCGTCATAATCCTTTGCCAGCAATATGGCCGCAATCAGAAACGTGACCAGAAAACCTCCCACGGAAGCAAACCCTTTCACATATTCCAGGGACTGCGACAGCATACCGGGCAGAAATTCCAGCTGAAAGTAGTTGATCCCTTCCTGCAGGTGGCTCAGGATCATCTGTTCCAGGTATTCCCCGTCAACCCCCATGGTCCTCTCCACCAACTGACAGACTTCATGGATGACCCCGGAGGCCTCCTGCTCCAAAGTATCCAGTCCGGTGACCCAGCCGGGCAAGCTGCCTACGATCCAGGAAAACAATACCCACACCAACACTGCAAGGATACCGCACGCTAAAAGAAGCAGAATTATAACGCCCACCTGACGGTGGAGATGGAGCCTGCTCTGCCACTTTTGCAGCAGTGGCCCGAAAATGGTGACAAACAAAAGCGCCAGAAGCACCGGCGCGGTCAGTGGCGTGACCACCTTAAGGAAAAAAAATACCGCCCCTGTTAGAAGGAGCAGCAGCAATAATTTGTTGTCCAATATTTTTTTCACCATTCCCGATACCATACCTTTCCGCAAGCCAAGTCCTCTACTGCTTTCTCCCGGTTTAGTATGGTAAAATCAGCTCAAAATATGTAATGGAAACAGGAAAATGCTTTGCCTTCCGGCCGTATTTGAAAACACATTCTTTTCTTTTGCGCAGGATGCTGAAATTCAAGATAATACGCACAGAGGGCCAAATTATCGCCGCCCTGCCTGCCACTTGTCCCCTTGGCCTCTGCCTCCCCGTATTTGACATCCCCCAAAAGCGCCATCCCTGCATGGGCCATCTGCGCGCGGATTTGGTGGAATCGGCCTGTGTCGATCTGAATCTCCAGCAGCGAACGGTCCTGCTCTTCCGCATAGACAAGCAGGCGGTACCGCAGAACCGCCTTTTTCGCCTCCGGATAACGGATCCTGTCCTGCTGCCCTACCACCAGGGAACGGTTCGCCTTTGTGTCTTTGTACAAGTAATCCACAAGCTCCCCCTGTTCTGCCACAGGTTTTCCACAGATTGCCGTATAATACCACTTCTTCAACACCCCTTCCCCAAGCTGCCCTGACAAGGCCGCCGCGGCCTCTTTTGTCTTGGCAAACACAAGGAGTCCCTCCACCGGCTGATCCAACCGATGGATAACGCCCAGATAAGGGGTTTTCAGGTAATTCTTCAGTTCACTGGCCACATCCGCCTGTGCCACCCTGGCTGTCTGAACGGCCAATCCGGCAGGCTTCCGCACTACCAACAGCATTTTGTCTTCATAAATAATTTCTGTTTTCATTGCTTTTCCGTCCCATTATATTCTGTCCGTCCCTGCCACACCCCGGAACGCATTTTAAAATCAGTCCTGTTTCCTTCAAACGCACCCTACATCGGGATTCTCAGTCCCTTGGGATAATGATTTTTCATCATTCCCCCCACCAGCTTTCCCCAACCCATGGCAAAGCCGTCCACACAAACCAGATACCAACCCTTTTCCCCGTCCGCGGGAAATGTCTGGCCGTTTAAGTACGCCGCCGCACTCTGCTGAAAGCCGGAAACTCCCTGCTCGTGGAACCCCTCCTGTTTTGAAGCCTTCTGCAGAACCAGATTCCAGACATGCTTGGCCTGTCCGGGCGGGAGTGCAAGCGCCAAGGCATGTGCCGGCTCAAACCGATCCTTTTTCAGCGTACCCACATGCAGGCCGGGGCGCAGGATCCTCAGTCCTTTCACCGAAGGGAAGCGGCCGGAAACCATGTAAAGGTTTTCCCCGAACCTAAGATAGGAGCGCTCGCCCTCCCTCCCGAGAGGAATCTCGTTTTTCCCAAAAATTTCCTGACAGAACTGCCTGTATGCTGTCAGCTTCTTTTCCGACGCTCCTGTCACAAAGCCATTCAAAGAAGGATTGCTGTATTCATCCGGCAGTTCTCCCGCTTTTTCCAAAACCGCTGCAAAATGTCCTTCCCCCTTCACTCTCTGGGGCCAAAGGCGAAGCGTATGTTCCAGACAGGGCAGGCCGCCGTCTCCCAAAAATGCTGCTTTGCCGTCACAGCACGCTTCCCCAAATATTCCTTTTTCTATGGGAAGCAGCCGAAACTCCGGTTTCCGTCTTAAAAACCGGAGGACACTGCCCTCGTTTTCCTCCGGAGCAAATGTGCAGGTAGAATAGACCAGCCTTCCGCCGGGCCTCAGCATCCTGGCGGCACAATCCAGGATCCCGTCCTGCCGTCCGGCACACATGCCCACATTTTCCGGACTCCATTCCTCACACGCGGCTTCATTTTTACGGAACATCCCCTCACCGGAACAGGGGGCATCCACCAATATCTTGTCAAAATACTCCGGGAAAATGTCTGCCAGGTGTTCCGGCGTCTCATTGGATACATATGCGTTTATGATTCCCATGCGCTCCACATTGCCCGAAAGTATCTTTGCCCTGGAAGCGTTGACCTCATTGCAAAGCAAAAATCCTTCCCCCTTTAATTTTGCCCCGATCTGAGTGCTTTTTCCGCCGGGGGCGGCGCAAAGATCCAAAACCCGTTCCCCCGGCCTCACCTCCAAAAGCTCCGCCGGGGCCATGGCGCTGGGTTCCTGAATATAATACACCCCCGCCGCATGATACGGGTGCTTCCCGGGTTGGTCCGACGCATCATAATAATAGCAGTTCTCTGCCCAGGGTACCTCTGCCAAATGGGCAAAGCCAAGACCCGGGAACGCTTCCGGCAATTCTGACGCCCTGTTCCCGTTTAACCCCGTTTTCAGCGCATTCAGCCTCAATGCCTGGTATCTCTCCTGTCCGAACGTGCTTATAAAAGCTTCATATTCACCGTCCAGCATTTGCTGCATTCTATCTAAAAATTTCTGGGGAAGCATGGCCACATCCTCCTTCTTATTTCTCTCTAAAAAAGTGCTGCTCCCTTTTACAACAGTATAGCACAAAATACTGCAAAACCGGCCTATCACTTCCGGGATCTGGGCGCCACCCCATAAACCTCATGGAACGCCCGGTAAAAGGAACGCAGGCTGTTAAACCCGCTGGCAAAACAGATATCTGTCACCGTCAGCTCAGAATGCGCCAGCAGGCCCATAGCGTGCTCGGCGCGAATCCTCTTGAGATAATCGCTGTAAGAACAGCCAAACTTTTCCTTAAAAATATGGGAAATATGATATTTGCTGTAACCCAGGGCCGCGGCCAGTTGGGGTAAACTGATATCTTCCGTAAAATGCTGGTTCACATATCCGGAAATCGCCTGGCAGATATCGGCGGAAACCTTTTGCTGTTTCATAAGCGGAAGCTGTGACAATATCATGGAAACAATGGTATACAGGTATCCCTTGGGAATACGGATGTCACCGCTCTTCTGCACACTTTCCAGAAGTCCCTGCACCAGGAACGAAAACCGGTCCGCTTCCTGCATGGCATCTATAAAGGGATCGCAGGGTTCCTGCATATTAAATTCATGGTAAAAATCCGGCAGGAAATCATGGCTGAAAATCATCATGACAGCGGAGGAGCCTGCAGGCGTACATGTCTCATGTACCATGTTGGGGAAAGCAATGGATACCATGCCCTTCTCCAATACCTTTTTCCTGCCGGAAATCACGCTTTCGATAGCGCCGTCCAACACATAGAATATCTCCACCTGGCGATGTATATGGGCAAGGCAGTTATTGTTATTTGTCAGCTTGACGGAAAGACTTTCCTCTCTGTTCTGATAGATCATTACACTGTTCTCCTCTCACATAAAACAGCATAGCATTTCTATGGACAAACCGCAATATTTGGCACATAAATTCATCGGCAGGACATTGAAGATTTTGATATCGGCAGGTTACAATAGAGACAACATGAAACAAATAAACATACACTTGCTGCCGGAAACGGCCGCAGCAACAGAAAGGCAGGTACAGGTATGATGACAGGCAACATTTGGAATGCGGATCTGGGCAACGGGAATTTCCGCAATCCCATACTTTATGCGGATTATTCCGATCCCGATGCAATCCGCGTAGGAGAAGATTATTTTATGGTCGCTTCCAGCTTCAGCAACGCCCCGGGGCTTCCTCTTCTCCACTCAAAGGATCTGGTGAACTGGAAAGTAGTAAATTATATCATAGACAAGATCCCCGAGGACCGCTACGATGCCGCTGTACACGGCTGCGGCGTGTGGGCGCCCTCCATCCGTTATCACCAGGGGACTTATTACGTCTGCTTCCCCATGCCCGATGAAGGAATCTATATGAGTACTGCAACGGATCCATTTGGTAAGTGGTCCCAGCCGGTGAATATCCGGCCCGGCGCAGGCTGGATCGACCCCTGTCCTTTCTGGGATGAAGACGGAAGGGCATATCTGGTGGCAGGCGTGGCAAAAAGTCGTATCGGTTATAAAAGTGTCCTGCATATGGTGGAAATGCGGCCGGACGGAATGGGGTTGATCGGTGAGGAAGTCAGGATTTTCGACGGAAACGAAAACGGCCAGGTAACCATCGAAGGACCCAAAATGTACAAAAGAAACGGGTGGTATTATGTCTTCGCCCCGGCGGGCGGCGTAAAAACCGGCTGGCAGACAGTGCTGCGCTCCAGAAATGCATTCGGCCCTTACGAATACAAAGTGGTGATGCGCCAGGGGGACAGCATTGTGAACGGCCCTCACCAGGGCGCATGGGTGGACACCGTAACAGGTGAAGACTGGTTCCTCCATTTCCAGGACGTTTATGCTGCCGGGCGCATTACCCACCTGCAGCCCATGAGCTGGCATGAAGACTGGCCTGTGATCGGAATCGCCAAAGACGGCAACGATTACGGCGAACCGGTAATAGAATACAAAAAACCCAACGTAGGCGGATGCAGCGCCGGAATATGCGAGCCTGACACCTCTGACGACTTTACCGGCGACAGCCTGGGGTTGCAGTGGCAATGGAATGCAAATCCTGAGGATAACTGGTATGAGCTGACAGGCCATGGACTGAAATTAAATGCCGTTTATAAAGATACCGTATACGGGGATATGCCCAACCTGCTGTTACAGAAATGGCCTGCCCCAGAATTCAGCTGTGTCACAAAGCTTGACCTCTCTCATTTGGAAAACGGCGACGAAGCCGGCGTGATCTCCATGGGCACAAGCTACGGCCTGATCACTTTTAAAAAAGAAGAAGATAGGTTTGTGCCGTACTATGTTGCCGGGGTTCAAAAATACGGCAAGATCGTACCGGACTTCACGGAAGAGACTGCCACACCCCTTGCCGCCATTGAGCCGGGAACGGAAAAGGAAATCTATGTGAAATACACCGTAAAGCAGGCCGGTACAAGAAATCTAAACGAGAACGAGAAAGGGTTCCCCCTGGAGCTTGTCACCATTGAATACGGCACAGACGGGAGCAGCTACCGCAAAGCAGGGGAAATGACCGCCATGCCCGGCCGCTGGGTAGGAGTGAAAAGCGGAATTTTCTGTGCTTCCGGGGAAAAAGGCAGCAAAGGATATTTGACGGCCGACCAGGTTGTTTATAGTAGAAATTAAGAATTAGGCAGCGATTCAGAACCAGGCGCTGAGTAAATGCTTGGTTCTGAATCATGATATAAAAGGAGGATCACTTTGGAAAATACCTATCAAAACCCGATACAGCGGGGATTTTTCCCCGACCCTTCCGTAATCCGCGTAGGCGAAGATTACTACATGGTTAATTCCACGTTCCAATACTTTCCCGCCATTCCTATCAGCCACTCCAAAGATATGGTGCACTGGCGCATTATCGGCCATGCCGTGACGGACCCGGACTATCTGGACCTGCAGAGCATAAAAGACTCACATGGCATATGGGCGCCGGATATTTCCTACCACAACGGTAAGTTCATTATTATGGCAACACTCCGGCTCAACGCGGACGGAACCAGAGACAACAATGTGATGCGCAGACAGCTTGTGGTCACTTCGGATAAACCCGAAGGTCCCTACAGCAAACCCAGATGGCTGGAGGTAGACAGCATTGACCCCTCCCATTTCGTGGATGACGACGGGAAACATTATATGGTAATCAGTCCCGGTATTAATCTGGTTCCCTTAAGCGACGACTGCACAAGGGTTGTCGGCGATATGATCCCGGTATGGCCCGGAACAGGGGAAAGGTGCTGCGAAGGGCCTCATTTGATGAAGCACGGGGATTATTATTACGCCATAGTGGCGGAGGGCGGCACCGGTTACGGGCATGGAATCAATGTGGGCCGTTCGAAGGAACTGAAAGGCCCTTACATATCTTCCCCCTACAATCCGGTGATGCGTCAGTTTGACCCGGATGCGCTGATACAGCGCACAGGCCACGGTAAGCTGGTACAGACCCAGGATGGTGACTGGTGGGTATACTATCTCATGGGAAGAGCCAACCAAGGGCATTACACCACAATCGGAAGAGAGACCGGCATGGATCCCGTCACATGGCTGGACGACGGCTGGTTCACCGTCAACGACAGAAAGGGCCCCAGTTCACAGCAGACTGCTCCCTCACTTCCCTTATACGAATTTGAGAAGTGGACAAAAGACGATTTTGACAGCGAAGAGCTGAACCTGAATTGGGAGTTCGTCAGGAACCCTGCAAGGGGAAGTTATTCCCTGACAGAACGGCCCGGATATTTCCGCATTTGGACCGGCGACGGGCAGCTCTGGGAAATCCGTGCAAAGAATACCCTGGTACGGCGGGAACAGGAGCTTCGATACACCGCATCTACAAAACTGGACTTTTACCCTTCCAGGGACGGGGAGCAGGCAGGATTGACCTGCTATTACAGCACCGCTACCTATGCGAGGTTTTCCCTCTGCTATGAAGAAGGCAGAAAACTCCAGCTGGTGATCAACCGCAACCACGGGGAAGAGCTGATTGCATCTGTGGACGAAATCAAAAACCAGAGTATATACCTGAAAGTCCAGGTGGATAAGCTTACCCGAAGCTTCTACTACAGTTATGACGGAAAAAACTGGGAGTTGGCAGGCATCCTTGAAAACTGCATCTACCTGTGTGACGAAGGAGTGCCTGACGACCGCAAACGCCATACCGGTACACTGGTGGGGATCTACGCCAACAACGGCGGCTGCGGCACACGCATTCCCGCGGATTTTGACTATTTTGAATACCTGGATGACTGAAAAAACAGCCTTTTAAATGCTTTACACATTCCTCAATGTCTGTTATAATATTTTTGTTAATACGGCAAAACACTCAGCATATGGAAAGCAAGTGATTATGTGCCGCTATTTATTTAATTGTTCTTGTTTGAAAATGATAATCAGAAAGGTGGCTTACGTATGATAAATTGTGTTGCACGCATTCGTACCCATATCCAGGGGCGATAAAAAAGCAGATAAACTGTCTCATGTAAGTGGGTTTTTTTTGCGTGCAAATACAATTTTTCATATGTATCGGGGTAGATACGGATAATTCCGTGTCTTCTCCCGTTTGCCTTATTGTATCGTTTCTGCAGAAAGATTTCCGTTTCGGAGACTTTCTGCTTTTTTGTTTGCCTGAATTTAAATCCGAAGCTTGATGACATTTAGAGCAAAGAAAAGAGGTAAACTATGCAGAAAGGCAAGAAACCATCCACACCTGATTATAAAACACAGTTGTCCTACTCCCAAAATTTCATAACAGACAAAAAACTGCTTCGCAGGATTACAGGACTCAGCAACATCAATAAAAGCGATACCGTTATTGAGATCGGCGCCGGAAAAGGGCATTTGACAGAAGCGCTGTGCCGGATAAGCGGCTTCGTCTATTCCGTGGAGCTGGACCCGAAGCTCTATGGGCAGGCAAAAGCAAAATTGGATTCCTACCCCAATTTAAAGCTGATACAGGGAGACTTTCTCCGGTATACGCTTCCCGCGAAAGGAAGTTACAAAGTCTTTGCCAACATACCTTACTTTATTACCACCCAGATCATTGATAAACTGGCCAATGCACCTAACCCGGCCACAGATATCTGGCTGGTCATGGAAAAGGGCGCCGCCAAAAGGTTCACAGGCACAGGAAAAGAGACCGAAAAATCCCTGCTCCTTAAAGTAGGCTGGAAAATGAAAATCATCTACCATTTCCGCAGGGAGGACTTTCACCCCGCGCCCTCCGCAGATTCTGTACTGGTACACTTTTCCAGGAAAGAATCCCCCGATCTAGATAGAAAAGAATACCAGAACTTCCAAACATTTATATCCCATTCCAGAAAATACGGTTTTGGAAGAAAAGAGAGCCTGCTCACCAAACGGCAGGTATCGACCGCATTAAAGCAGGCAGGACTTCCCCATGCCCATGAAGATGGCGTCACACTGTATATCCAATGGCTCTGCCTGTTTCGATGCTACCGGCATTTATCCGGTTCGCCATTTAAAGGCATTTAGAATAAACCTTCGTCTCTTCAATGATATGAAATGCCCGGCTTTTATGGGAAATTATGCAATTAGTATGCAAATTATTTATAAAAAATTAAAACACAAATTTCATAAAATCGTCTAGAATAGACATAGAATCATTACGTTATTTTAACAATATATTAGTTTACAGAAAGATAAACCCAATGCCGGGGCATTTTATCCGGAGTGAATTTGAAAATTGCTTTCCGTCAAGGAATCCCAATTTGAATCACCTTCCAGGCCTTGGCTATAAGGAGCGGGAAATGTATCGTTTATTTTTGACATTGGTTTTAACATTTGCATACATGGAGACGGTCTACCATGTCGGTGTTACAGGGATGCAATGGCTGAATCCGCTGCTGTCGTTTCCGCTGATCCTCATATTGGCAGGAATTGAATTGCTTTTGGTTTCCATGGGAAAGCATGTTGTCAACAAGGGGATTTTATGGACGGTTCAGATAGTCAATTTTTTACTCTTTGCAAGCCAACTGATTTACATGCGCATTTTTACTCAGCCGCTTTTGCTGGCGGCAGCCATAAGCGCCGGAGAAAACGCCGTGAAAAATTATTGGCGGGAGCTGTTGTATGCAATCGGTAAAAATATAGTCTGCCTTCTCCTTCTGGCAGTACCTCTTCTTGCCACCGGTATCTTGCTTCATCGAAAAAGGAACCTGTACCGTTCGAAGGAAAAGAATACAATACGCAGAGTGCATAGGAGGTGCCGCTTTACAGGCATCGTTTCCGTAACAGCAGGGACGGTCGCCATATGGACGGTGCTGTTCATCGGCTATCAGGGAGGATATTCTTATTATCAGGATTATCAAGGCTTTTACGATCCGGGATATGTGGCAAAAACTTATGGCATATTGGCATCTGTTCAGAGAGACTGGATGGGAGACGTGCTGCCCGGGGCAGATATGCAGACCAGCTCCGCAGTGACCCTAAACCCAATACCGGTTGATAAAGGCACAATGGATACCATTGCCCAGGTAACAGAAGGAGTCCTTTCCGGAGTACAGGCATCTAAAGAAACAGGCATAGAACTTACCGGAAACACGGATACCTCTCCCCAGACACTGGATATTGACTTTGAGGTCCTCAGGGAACTGGTTCCCGATGAGGAAACAGAAAAGCTGATCTCCTATTTGGAAGAAAGGACACCAACCAACAAAAACGAATACACGGGAATGTTCCGGGGTTATAACCTCATTTACCTTACGGCGGAAGGTTTTTCGACTTATGCCGTATCCCAGGAATTGACCCCTACCCTGTACCGCCTTTCCCACTCAGGCTTTGTGGCCGAAAATTATTATGTGCCCCTGTGGCAGACAAGTACCAGCGACGGCGAGTATGTCAATCTGCTGGGGCAAGTCCCTTCCAGGCAGTTCAGCATGCGGAAGTCTGCAAGTAACGCACAGCCCTATTCCCTGCCTGCCTATTTTTCAGCGGAAGGCGTAAAAAGCTTTGCCTACCACAATAATACTCTGGACTACTATGACAGGCATTTGAGCCATCCGAATTTAGGATATGATTTTAAGGCAATCAAACTGGGGGACCTGTCGGAAGAGGAATGGGGAAGCCAGATATTCCAGATGGAAAATGCAGAACGCTGGCCTTCCTCCGATTTGGATATGGTCAAGGCAACTTTGCCGGAATATATTGGCCAAGACCGGTTCCATGTTTACTATATGACTGTTTCCGGACATATGAACTATAACTTTTCCGGAAATTCCATGTCCTCTAAAAATAAAGACGCGGTAGCCGGTCTTCCGTACAGCGACGAAGGGAAAGCATATGTTGCCTGCAATATAGAGTTGGATAAGGCCCTGGAATACCTCATTGCCGAATTGGATAAAGCCGGGAAGCTGGATAACACCGTGATTGCGTTGAGCGCGGACCATTACCCCTACGGGATGGAGCTGGGCCATTATGAGGAACTGGCCGGAGCGGAACTTGAAAATTCGTTGGAAATATACAGAAATACACTGATTTTGTGGAATTCCAAAATGGAGGAACCTGTAATCATAGAAAAACCCTGCGGGGCTATGGATCTGCTGCCTACGCTGTATAATCTCTTCGGCTTTTCCTACGATTCCAGGCTTTATGCCGGAACGGATATGCTTTCGGACAGCCAGGGACTGGTTATGTTTGCAGACAGAAGCTTTATTTCAGAAGATATGTCTTATAATAAGAAAACAGGGGATACTCTCAGCACAACAGGCGAAGAACTGGATGAAGAATATGTCAAGTCCATGAAACAAAAGGTCCGGCAGCTTTACGAATATTCTATGGGAATATTAGACCACAACTTCTTCTATTATGTGGAGCAGGCGATGAGATGAGCAGTTTACAGTCCTAGTATAATCCACCCTAATTGCCCGTATGTTTGGCGCAGGATAAATTTTCAGCCTGCAAGGCAGATTTCCGACGGCGTAGTGGTGGCTACGTCTAGGAAATCTAACGCTGCAGATGGAAATTCAGGCAAGATATTTTGCGAATGGCGCGTGTGAACTGTAACAACGTGAGAAGACAAAAGTTAATCTGAAAACGTGTTGACAATTCTTTTCCCTGTCTTTATGATAAAATTACATTTGGGTTTCACGTCAGTTTGTATAAAAACCGCACATATAGAGGTAAACAATGAAGTTAAGTATGCGAAACGTAGCAAAAATAGAATCCGCAGACTTGGAGTTAAAAGGTATTACCGTAATTGCAGGCAACAATAATACAGGTAAAAGCACCGTTGGAAAGACAGTGTACTCTTTATTTAATTCCATGGTTAACATTAATAGCAAAATAAGAGACCAAAAAGCCAGCCTTATTGCTAAATTTTTTGATCAGAAACTGTTTGAAGACCCTAATGACCGCTATGATTGGCTGCAGAGAGGACTGCCTTCACCGTTACATTGGGCACAACGTATCTCCGGGTACTCGCAATATAGTGAAATTAGAGCATTTTTAACAGACGTCCTTGGGGAACGTTACGACGAATCTTTCATAGACAGCCTTATAAATGATATATTGGAAATCAATAATCTGCCTGAGGATCGATTAGTCAAATCAGCAATCTCCGTATATTTCAGGAGGATATTCTATGGTGAAATTGGAAATATTTATCAGGAAAATGCCAATACTGTCATTGATGCACAGATTGCAGGTAAAACCATACATCTTAAGTTTAAGGAAAATGTTTGCACGGATTTAGTAAGACAAATTGATATTACAAATGAAGCCGTTTATTTAGACAATCCCTTTGTTTTGGATAAATTAAATACCAGTTTATCCGGATTGAATGATATACAGCGAAACGTGATCCGAAAGCTGCTGCATACGATGGAAGCAGTGGACAATGTGGTACAGCAGGATTACATTTCAGAAAAATTAAAGCCTGTGATGTCACAGTTAAATAAAGTTTCCGCGGGTATTGTAGAAATTGGGGAAGCACGATCCTACTATTATAAAGATAGCGTAAAAGGGAAAAAACTTAACTTAAGCAATCTGTCTGCAGGATTAAAATCCTTTGTGATTATAAAAATGCTTTTGGAAAATGGTACGTTGAAAGAACGGGATGTGCTGATCCTTGATGAACCGGAAATCCATTTGCATCCGGAATGGCAGCTTATTTATGCAGAATTAATCGTACTACTCCAGAAAGCATTTGACCTGACAATTGTTCTTACTACACACAGCCAGCATTTTCTGGAAGCATTGCAATTTTTTTCCGAAAAATACGGGAGAACAGACTACTGCACCTACTACTTATCACAGCAATCGGAACGCGGATGTGTCATACAAGATGTGTCTTCCGATATACGGCAAATATATTCGCAAATGGTAGACCCCAGCATTTTACTCGATAAAATGCGCTGCCAGATGGAAGAGGATACAGATGAGTAATTACAGTCATTTTTCAAAGATGCTGAATACCTATATCAATAAAAATGGTTTTCACACCAATATAGAAAGCGATACGGCAACGACTTCCTGTAACCGCAACACCGGCACAAATCTATGCAAAATAGCAATTCCGGCTATTGACATGGATTCCTTTGCAAAAAAAATTTACAGGAAAAGAGTATGGCCGGAATCTATTACAGAAAATGATTCTCCCAACTCTGCTGACGCTTTCTTCATCAGCCATGATAATCGATGGTTTTTGATTGAATATAAAGACCAGGAAATAAAAAATGCCAAAGACAGTGTAACGAAGAAAGCTTATTCCAACGCTTATTTACTACTGGATGTTTTATTTGAAATGCAAAATGATAAGTCAGCCTATCCTTGGTTTGACTATAATTCTCCCCTTACATTTATGAGAACAAATGTAGAATATATATTAGTTTTCAGCAGTATAAAAAATCCCCAGAAAGTAATTCAATATAGGAACCATGCCTGCCTTGGCCAAAACTATGTACCAGACTTTATGCAGAAATTATCCCACTACATATTCCGGCAAGCTTATGCATTGCCGGAATATGGTTTCGAGAATGAGTTTTTGAAAAAGTTTGTCTTTTGATATTCATTTTAACGTTGATCCTGATACCCATGATTTAAAATTAGCACAGCTTGCGGACCGTGTGGTATGCCTCCGGCACGGACGGATCGTCTGAAACCGCCGCCACTGCAGTTATCTTGCAGCGAATCCGTTATGTAAATGCCTTCAGTACTTCCCTTCCCTCTTTCACAAATGCCACAAATTCATTGATCTGTGCCGTTACCGTATAAGATCTGCCGCCCCGGTACATTGACTTATCCTTTGTCAGCACCCATTCTCCCTCCGGCAGATACACTTGTTTTTCCGTGGCTCCCTGCTCCGTAACAGGGGCGAAAATAATTTCGTCACCAAACATGTACTGCTCACCCAAGGTATAGCACACATCCTCCTCCGGGTAGTCAAAGAACATTGGACGCATAATGGGATAACCCTTCTCCGAAGCCATGGCCATGTGCTTCTTGATATATGGTTTTAACCGTTCCCGAAGCAGGATCAAGTCCTTTAGTATTTCAAAATTGCGCTCCCCAAAACTCCATATCTCATTTTCCCCGCCTGTGGGTTCGATAATGTCTCGGGTTCTGTCATGTCCGTTCCGGCTTCCGTGGAGCCTCAGCACAGGGCAGAACACACCGTATTGGAACCATCGGACGATCAGTTCACGAAAATAATCAGATTCAATATCCCCGCCGTAAAATCCGCCGATATCCGTTGTCCACCAGGGAATGCCGCACATGCTCATATTAAGGCCGGACTTTACCTGCATTCTAAGGCTCTCAAAAGTTGACGGGATATCGCCCGACCACACCAGCGCACCGAATCTCTGGGCGCCGGTATAGGCACACCTTGACAGAGTCAAAATATCGTCCCTGCCCGACTCTCTCATACCGTCATATACCAGCTTTGCATAATAGTAAGGATACAAAAGCCCGATCTCATCACCGTTTCCCATATGGAGAATAAGGTTGTCAAACCGTTCCGGATGGATTTCCGGTTCCGCTTCATCAAACCATAATGCATCAACACCGTTATCCATATAATTTTCTTTTAGCTTTCTCCACACAAATTCCCGCGTCTGCGGGTTCGTGGGGTCAATTTCCGCCTGGGGGCCATAGAAGTCAAACACCCTGTTTGAGCCGGACCTTGTCCGCATCAGCATATTATTCTCTTGCATCTCCCTGTAGTTTTCACTTTTTTCGTTTATGGTGGGCCACATGGAGACCATTAATTTTATGCCCATGCTATGAAGCTTATCTGCCATTCCTTTGGGATCGGGCCAATACCTGGGGTCAAACTTGTAATCACCCTGTTCCGTCCAGTGGAAATAGTCTATGACCAGTACCGACAAAGGTATATGGTTTTCCTTATATTTATGTGCCACCTCAAGCACCTGTTCCTGGGTTTCATAACGGAGCCTGCTCTGCCAGAACCCCAGCGCCCAATCCGGGAATACCGGGGCATGGCCGGTAAGGTCAGCAAGGGTTTCACATACCTGCTTGGGACTGCCTCCTATCACCACATAATCCACCTGGCTCGTACAGTCGCTTGTCCACCGGGTACGGTTTCCCGCAAGCTCGCAAACCCCTGTTGAAGGCAGATTCCAGAGGAAACCATATCCCAGGGAAGAATACACATAAGGAATGGTGCATTTTGCATTCACGTGTCGGAGATCCATCGTGCAACCCTTTAGGTCAAAGCAATCCGTGGCCTCGTGCCCCATGCCATAGAAATGTTCCTCACGGCTGGCTTCAAAGGTAACCCTTGCACGCCACATATTACCGCATCGGTTCACATAGTTCCGAATCCCGGCATCAAACGCCAATTCGCTCTTTTCCCGCAGGATCCTTTTGTCATTCCAATAAAATTCTACCCTTCCGTTTCCGTATATGACAGCACGCAGATTCCCGTTGCCGATACTTGCCCGATCCTTATCAATCTGAATTTCCCCAGCCATTTCCCTTGGCATCAGTGTATAGTCCTGATCCAAGATGCTGCCGTTCGGTGATGCCTGAAACCGTATGCTGTCTCTGCCGCAGGCAGATAAGCACACCAGCTCACCCTCTCTTGCAAAATAGAGCCGGTTTTCTTTTTCATAAAATTTCATAATGGGCGCCTCCCTATTTTATTCTCATTTCTGCTCTGCTTTATTTGCAAACGCAGCTTTTACTTTCAAACTTCCCATCATGCCGCTTACAGCGGCACAAACAATTTGTGAGAAACATGCACTCTTTATGCATTCTTCAGTGTGAAACCTAGTATAATCCACCCTAATTGCCCGTATGTTTGGCGCAGGATAAATTTTCAGCCTGCAAGGCGGCTGAACGAGGCGATGCGGTGGCATCGTTGAGTGAAGCCAACGCAGTCAGGTGGAAATTTAGACCAGCGAAACATAGGGATAATTTAGGTGGATTATACTAGTACATCGTTGCATTAATTCTTGAGTAATCAGCACTCGCTGTTCACGCCATCGCCGCGTTGTCGTCAGTCAACGATGCCACCGCATCGCCTCCTTCCTCCGCCTTACGCTGACGCAAACATCAAGCACTGATTTACTTCAAGATTAACGCAATGCTGTACTAGACGTTCTCGGGCGGTGTTCTTTGACGCCTTGGAACTTCTTTTCACACTTATACCATGTTAAATACGATATCACAGTCCTTTGGAAATGACAAGCTCGGTACCCTTAATATCCCCGCCAGATATGCCGATACTTCTGTTAAAATGATGCACCGGCGGTATTCCCCGGACGTGTTTGAAAATGCTTTCTGTCAAATGTGGGAGATCCCTTCCAAATGATGGGCGCATAGCAGGTAATGCCGCCTGAAAATGGTGCAAATATCACGAAGAGCAGGATATGAAGAAAAAATTCAAAAAACTCCAAACCATCAAAAACAGGCTTCTCCATACAGGAAGCCGCGCCATTACTCACATACCCAATTGCTGCATGATAAATATCTTATCGTTGTTTACAATTGTCAAAATTCCCGGGAAACAAATAGAGGACAATCGCACGGCCAATGAGAAAATCTTTGTGCATTCTACGGAAAAATCCGGTTTTTTTGTCCCCGGACATTTTATTGAGAACCAGAATGAATGGGGGGAAGCCAGGTTCGGCCTGTCCACAATGAAATATTCCGGGTGTGAGATTATGGCAGTGTACAATGCCCTGTTGGATTTAGGTGAGCAGATGACTGCCGGGGATATGGCAGAACTGATCCGTTCCTTTGAGCGCAAGGGAGCCGAATTGCAGGGCCGATGGGGATGCTCGCCCAGATCTATTTACAAATACTTTATCCGCCGGAAATACAAAGCGGCTATGGTTACCGGTACAAATCCGGACATGATCAATCTTTTTGGCGAAACATGGGATACCGTAATCATCACGGCATATAACGACCGGAACGACATCCGCAAAATGATACACACTGTCACCGTTACAAAGGGCAGGGCCGGAAGTTACATCCTCCATAACGCCTACAAACAGACAGCCGGTAAATACACTTCCTATGGAAGGGATCAATCCCTTAAAAATCTGCAGCACGTCATTGGAGCCATATCCCAGGGCCAGGCAGCACCCATATGCATAATCGGGATCCTGCGTCCTGACACATGACAGATCCTGCACAGTATTGTAAGACAGGACTTCCCTATAACGGAAGTTCCTGTCTTTTTCTTCCAAAGTTACAAAAAATGTACCTTTGCCGTAATATAGAGATGATATGATACATAGGAAGCATTGATCTCAGCAGCCATTGTCATGGTCACCCACAATCTGGAAATTGCACGGATGGCGGACAACCTATTTTCTTAAAGCCACCTATCCGCAGCGTCCCGGGCAAGCAGGGCAACCCTGGAGGAATACAGGCCGCCGCAGTCCCGATACACGGGATCACGGGATCCGCCGATGACTTTTAGAAAGCCGTCAAATATATTTTCCGGGACTTCATTGGATACTGGAAACTCTCCGTCATTGTCACGGTTGATCAGGAAGACCTGTTCATCCCTGACCTCAATGACACCCTCTGTACCCACAATGCGTATGCGGTCGTCCCCGTGTGTAGGGGCCGTCTGGGGGCGGTAATAATCCGTGTTTACCGATGCAAGGATATCGCCTTCAAGGCACATGGTGACCTGGGCCGTGGTCTCCAGCTCCCCATGCCCGTTATTGTCACCTCTGCTGTGCAGGGCATGTATGTGAAGGCACTTTTTTCCGGTGACCCAAAGGATCTGGTCGATCATATGGATGGATACCCATGGAATAGTTCCTCCGTAAGATTGCCGGCTCTTGAAAAACTGTGCCCGTTGACCCAGCTTGTATGATTTCTGCGCGTTAATCATGCGGATCTTCCCTATGGCCCCATTGTCTGTAAGCATTTTGGCCGTGTAGAAGCAGGGAGTAAACCTGGCAGTGAGCATGGAAAAATATACGCCCCTGCTTTCCAATACACTTTTCTCCAGCCGGTCCAACTGTGCAAGATCCGTGGCGGCAGGTTTTTCTGCGTACACATTGATATCACGCCCCAGGGCGAACCCGCTGACCTGGGCATGTCCGGAAAACACCGTGTCCACCACAGCGATATCAGGTTTTACTTCTAACAGCATCTCCTTCCAACCGTTATACACAGGGATAGTATGCCCCAACTGGGCGGCACGGCCGATAAGCTTATCCAAATTGTCGTTTCCGTCATATGCCGCCGCCCCCACATAATCCAGTTCTCCGCACCTGCTGCCGAACACGCTGGCGGAATGTCCTGCCCCGCCGCCGATAAAACAAACTTTCATTTTCATACCCGTGCCTTTCCTCTCAATTCAAATACCTTACCCCTTCAAAACGCGTGATTTCACCGGGTGAAAAGGTCTCCGGGACCGCCGCCCAGTCCACTCCCGCCTCATGAAACAGCAAGCCATCCCGGAAGCATCTTTCCATAATGTCGCAGAGTCCTTCCACATAGGTTCCCGGTTTTATCCCGGTATGTATCGTGAGGCCGGACGGCAAAGTCGTTATTCCCACTCTGCTGAAAAGGCCATTGCACACCTTTACATGGGGCAGAACCGACTCCGGCGTACAGGGAACTGCCATCCGGTCGTCCAATGACGCGTCGATCATTGTCCCGAACTTCATATTACGCACCCCCGGCCCCCTCAGTTCACCGTAGTCCTGGGATTTTCCGTCCGGGTACACCGCATACATGTGATCATCCTTCTGGGTCATGTTAAAACAAATATCCGCCTTCTCAAACCGGAAAATAAATTGCAGGAGATCATACTTATCATTGGAATGTGTTGCACCGAACCAGAATGTTGCGCCGGATGAAAAGCTTCCTTTCATGACCACCGTGTCAAAGGACTCAATCTCCTTTGCCCGATAGACCTCCGCCGACACGGTATCCGGCATGGCAGCGCCGGACGGGGTATCCCCCAGTACATAAAACAGGTTGTGCAGATAATGGGAAGAGGCGTTTGTGACAATGGAATCCAAAATATAGTCCCCCTGATCCGTTTTGATCTTTCCCTTCCAACTGGCATAATACGCATCACACCGTTGTTCACAGGAAAGGACCTTCAGTTCCAGGGGGGCGCCAAACTTCCCGGCAATGATATCCGACTTCAGCCGGGTTATGGCTTGTGTATAACTCCACTGAAACCCCACTCCGATCTTCCTGCCATAGGTTTTTGCAGCCTCTATCAGTTCGTAAGTATCCTCTACGGTTGCCGTCAGAGGTTTTTCACAAAGTACATGGGATCCGTTTTCAACGGCGGTCAAAGCCTGTCCCTTATGCAGCGCGATAGGGGTGGATATAACGGCCAGGTCAGCGCTGCCCTGTCGGTAAAAATCATCCAGCGTCCCAAAGACCGGGATATGCTTCTCCCGAATCCAATCGTATTTAGGCGCTTTTTCGGCAAAAGGGTCTACCACCGCCACAAATTCGGCCTTGTGGGCATATAGCTCCGGATAGTCGATGTACAGAGTGGGATAGTTATTGCCATAGCCTCCGATGCCTACCAATACTATTTTTGCTTTCTTCATTTCCTCTGCTCCTCGTATAATAAGTTTGTAAGCAAGAAAAACAGCTTACAGACTTATTCTT
>CANRWO010000034.1 GCA_947643615.1 uncultured Lachnospiraceae bacterium | reverse complement strand
TTTGCTTGAAAGTTCAAGCATCTTCACCGGATTTACTGGTGGGAAAGTTGAGTCAATAACTAACTTTGTCATTGATATATTATTTTTCTGAGCGGCTTCACCTAATTTTTCGACTAATGCAACTGGTAATCTAAATGTTTTATTTTGATATTCTGTTTTCTGAATTTTTAGCATATTAACTACCACCTTGTTTTTCTTGTGCATAGTATACTTTAAAATATCACGATATTATACACACTGAAATTTCACTTATTTTTATACTTGAAATATTCACACATATATGTTAATATAGACCACATGATTCCGACCAATACATATATGAAAAATGAGGGAGATACTAAAATGAAAAGAAAATTGATTTTATTACCCATAATATGCACATTTGCAATTAGCCTGAATGGCTGTGGACATGAGCATGTATGGGTAGATGCTACTTGTTTGGTACCTAAAACATGCAGCGAGTGTGGAGAAACCGAGGGCGAAGTTGCAGACCATAAATGGGTAGAAGCTTCTTGTGAAAAAGCAAAATACTGTGACGTATGTGGGGTAACGGATGGAGAACCTTTAAGCCATGAATGGTTAGACGCTACCTATGAAGAACCAAAAACCTGTTCTTTATGTGGCTTGACTGAAGGAGAACCTTTGCCAACTCCTTATTGTATCGAAAACAATATTACTTTTCAAAATCTGCAAGATATGGAGTTGCCATTTGCTATGGATTTCACTGAAAATGGGCAGATTGTGGATATAGAAGGAATGTGGCTTGAAACAGAAAAAGCGAAATTTTCTTTCGGTGAAATTACTAGTAATCCTTCGGAAATGGAAGGATATATAGATATTACCATTCCATATCAAGTACATTTTTCAGCGACCGTGTATCAAGACACTAATATATATAATGGGTCTTATGGTTGGAATTTAACATTTCCCAAATTTTCTGTTGGCGATTATTATACAGGACTTGTTGTTCCTGACCGTAGTTCATATACTGGCAGAGGAGGGAGTGATTTCGCGGAATTTACCAAAGACTATGAATGGAATGGAAATGTGTACTCAATAGGATATTCGAATATTGAGGAAACCTCATCTTCTCAATCAGACTGGGATTATAATGAGAATATTGCCTTTAAGACTTATAATTTTGCGGCAGATGAAACATATATCATTACAATACCTAATGATTTTGATGGAGCAATATTATATATCAAGAAAAATGGTTCATCAGAAGTTCATTTAGGGAATGATGAAGTAATAGAGGAAACGGAAGCACATATGTTAGACGAACATGAGGCAGAATATTATATTTTTTATCGTCTGTCGGATATAATCAATAATTAACTGTACAAAATTTAATGTGAAGCAATTATATTATGGTAAAAGCTGAACCACTACTAAGTGTAAAAATAGTGGTTCAGCTTTTTGTGCTAACTTAACAGAATTTTCCTAATACTAAATGACATTGACCCATGGACCAATTGTTTTACCAGATACATAAGTATCTGTGTACCGCACTGGGGCAGGATCAATACGCGGTGACTATGGGGGTGGATATCCTCCGGGAGGACATCAATGAGCTTCAGGAGGCATGTGAGGGCGCCATGACCGCACTGGACGGCATTTTGACCGACGGCAGGGGAGAGGTCTATTTTCTGGAGGAGAACAGCGGAAAGACGGCGGATTACTATTTCCCCACCTGTTTCCGGGAGAAATTAAAGAAATACCTTGAAAAGGACAGAAAAGAAGAGTTGCGAGACATGCTTGCGGATATTTATCGAAGGAATTGGGATATGGGGGGGAACCCGGAAATGTACCGGGGCCTGATCGATGAACTCCATCTCTCTATTATCAAGACCTTAAAAGAGATCACGGAGCTGAATACCACTCATTTCAGTGTGGAAAAGTACCGTGGCCTGGCCACCCTGCAGGAGGTATTCGATTATTACGGGGCGGCGCTGTGCTCCATCGCCGATTCGCTTTATGAGCAGGCGGTCCAGGCCCAGGAGGATTCGCGCCTGGAAGATGAGATATTAAAATATATTGACGATAACTGTTTTGATTCGGAGCTGTCCCTCCAGATGATTTCCGAGCGCTTTAAAGTCAGCAGCAAATATCTGTCGCTCCTCTGTAAGAAGCGTTATAAAATGACCTATCTGCAGTACATCCAGGACAAAAGGATCCGGAAGGCATCCCAATTGCTCTCGGAAAGAAAGTACAGTCTGTCAGAGATTGCAGTGATGTGCGGATATGCAAACCAGCTCACATTCCGCAGGAACTTCAAAAGCGTTATGGGCATAAACCCCAGTGATTACCAATAAAAGTTTGTAAAGAATCAAAAAAAGAACGGTGAATATGAAGATTACTAAAAGGTAAAAAATGAACCCCCCGTAAGGGATGCATCATTTTTTACCTTTTTATTTGTGCAAAATACCCATTCCTATTTTGAATCTGTACATATTTTTGGCAAAAACATATAATAAAAAGCACTTCGGAAAAACATGAAGAAGTGAATATTACTAAAAACAGCATAGCAAAGGCGGTATGTATTATGAAGGCTGAGACAAAACGCAGATGGAAAAAGAACTTAAAGCGTGACAAGTACTTACTGATTATGATCCTGCCGGTAGTCATCTTTTACCTGGTATTCTGCTATTTTCCCATGACGGGATTGTATATGGCGTTTACCGATTACAGGATAGGTTCCGGTCTGGCGGGCATCTTCAACAGTGATTTTGTAGGATTGAAATGGTTCCAACAGTTTTTCGGTTCGGTGTACGTATGGAGGCTGGTGAGAAATACGTTTCTTCTTTCCTTTTATTCCCTGATTTTCGGGTTTCCCATTCCCATCCTGTTTGCCGTGGCGGTGACGCAGCTGCAGAGGAAGGGAATCCAGAAGGTGGTGCAGGTTTCCACATATCTGCCGTATTTTATTTCCACTGTTGTGGTATGCGGTATGATCAAAAATTTCCTGTCGCCGTCCAGCGGTATTATCAATCAATTTTTAAATGTGCTGGGTATCGAGAGCATAAATTTCATGAGCATGCCTGAGTGGTTCCGGCCGATTTATGTTATTTCGGGGTCGTGGCAGAGCTTCGGGTTTAACTCCATTATATTTGTGGCGGCGATCATGGGTATTTCTCCTGACCTGTATGAGGCTATGAAAATGGACGGGGCAAATAAGCGCCAGGTGATCTGGCATCTGGTACTGCCCAGCATTAAGCCTACCATAATCCTTTTGCTGATCATGACATTGGGCAGTATGATGAGCGTCGGCTTTGAAAAGGTATACCTTCTGTACAACACGGCAGTGTACGAGACGGCGGATGTGATACAGACTTATGTCTACAGGCAGGGCGTACAAAGCAATAATTACAGCTATGCGGCGGCAGTGGGACTTTTTAACTCGGTAGTCAACTTCACGATCGTATTTGCGGCGAACAAGCTGAGCCGGAAAATAACGGATACGGCGATTTGGTAGGAGGCGGCATATGGCACAGACAAAAAGAAGACCTTTTAAAATAAGAAGACAGCCCCTGGGAGATATTATATTTGACTTGATTGTTTCGGTGCTGCTGATCTTTGCGGTAGTGGTATGTGTGTACCCCTTCCTGTATGTGGTCAGCGTGGCCTTAAGCTCGGGGGATGCGGTAAATAAGGGATTGGTGGTGCTGTTCCCTGTAGATTTGAATTTTGACGCACTGAAAAAAGTGCTGAACTACAATCAGCTTTGGACGTCTTATGGGAATACTTTTTTCTATACGATAGTGGGCACCATTTTTAATATCGTATTTACCTGCCTGGCGGCATACCCGCTTTCCAGGAAGCATTTCTGCATCCGGAAGCAGATGAATTTCCTGCTGGCGTTTACCATGTATTTTTCCGGCGGGTTGATTCCCATCTATATCGTGGTAACGGGCCTGGGACTTTACAACACCAGATGGTCCATGATCCTGCCGGTGCTGGTCAGCGCGTATAACGTTATGATCTGCCGCTCCGCTTTCGAGGCGATTTCCGAGGAACTGTTCGAGGAGGCGGCGCTGGAGGGAGCCAACGATTTCCTGATCATGACCAGGATCGCCGTTCCGCTGATCAAACCAACCCTGGCAGTGCTGACCTTATATTATGCGGTTGCCCGGTACAATGATTTCTTTAACGCCATGCTCTATATCAGCAAAAAGGAGCTGGAACCCCTGCAGCTGTTCCTGCGCAGGATCCTCCTGGAGGCCAGCGCGGAGATTATGCAGACCTCCAGCGTGACCATGGCGGCGGCCAGCCAGTCTTCCATTCAGGTCAGGTATGTCTGCATTGTGGTCTCGGTAGTGCCCATCATGCTGGTGGTGCCTTTTGTCCAGAAGTACCTGGTGGAGGGAACCATGTTGGGAGCGGTAAAGGGTTAAAACGGAATAGTGGCGCACGGATTTTGTTTGGCGCGAAAGAGGTGCGTTAACTATAAATGATGCTTAAAGAGCCGTACAATTGCGGCAGAACGGAGGAAAAGATGAAAAAGAAACAAGTTTTGGCAATGTCCATGGCAGCAGTAATGGCGGCAGGCATGCTGGCAGGCTGCGGTTCCGGCAACGAAAGTGCGGGATCCAACGGACCTGTGGGAGGGGCCGACAGTACCGGTTATACTTACGCAGGGGAAGCGCCCATCACAAAGGAAGACGGTGCAAGCCTGAAAATCCTGGCACAGACCTCTAACTACACCAATGTTGACATTGCAAGTGCAGAAATCGTGGAGACAGTAGTGGCCGACGCGGGGATTACCGTGGACTGGCAGTTGGTGGATTACGCCAATTATACCGATTCTGTGAGTCCCATGCTGACCACCGGGAACGTGGATGCGGATATTGTACTGCTTCCCGACCAGGATCAGAATCAGACATACATCAAATCCCATAAGTTCGTGGCCCTCGACGAATATTTCAGCGTAATGCCCAACTTTTCAAAATGGCTGGACGCCAATCCTGTCATCAAAGCGGAGCTGACTGCTGAGGACGGCCATATTTATTACGTGCCCGGCACCAACGTAGGCAAGGACTATCAGCCTGTCCTGATGTATAACCAGAAGTGGCTGGATGAGGCGGGCATGGAAGCGCCTGAGACCTTGGATGAGTTTGTGGAAATGCTGCGTTACTTCAAGGAGCATGATATGAACGGCAACGGAAGTACGGATGACGAGATTCCCATGAGCATAATGGCGGATTACCTGCCCTACATGTTCGGCCCTGCTTTCGGCCTTGACATTGTCAGCGGGTTCCAGGCGGATGCGGACGGCAACGTGGTTTATGCCTATGCGGATTCCGAGAACTTCAAGGCGTATCTGGAGTTCCTTAACGGCCTGTACGAGGAAGGCCTGTTGGAAGTAGAATACACTTCCCTGGACAGAGACCAAGTGATCGAGCGTATGTCCAAGGACCTCACGGGTGTTGCTTTTGACTTCAGCTGGGCCATGTCCATGATGTACAGCAATGTGCTCCCTTACTATGACGGAACGGCGGATACCGCATTTGTGGGAGCGGCGCCCCTGTCTTCAGCAGACTATAAGGGTTATTATGTAGGCCGTGTGGAACTGGGGAACATGTTCGGCGTATGTGCTTCCTCGAAAAAGATAGAGCTGGCATGTAAATTCCTGGACTATGCCATGAGCGAACCCTGCCAGACCATGTATCAGTGGGGTATTGAGGGAGAGAGCTACACCGTTGACGCTTCCGGCAATAAGTCCTACACGGAGCAGGCCAGCGACAATGACTGGCTGCAGCAGCTGGGCATCAACCCTTCCTTCGTGTTCCCCGCACAGCAGTCCGTTGTTTCCACCGACGCGCTGGTAGCGGACTGGCATGCGGAGTGCAACGCATGGCAGCAGCAGTTTGTGGTAGATCCCTGGCCTTTCATCTACTCCACCGCAGAGGAATCTGAAGTCATCAACACGTATATGGTTGATATCGAGACTTACGTAAACGAGAATGCTACCGCATTTATCACAGGGACCAAGAGTTTGGACAGCTTTGACAGCTACATTGAAGGGTTGGATGCCCTGAAGCTGCAGGAAGTCCTGACTGTGAAGCAGAATCAGTATAACCGTTATTCCGAGGCCCTGGGCAAATAGGATCCTTGTAACGGACACAATGATATGGTAGGATGAGAGAACCGGAAATGCCGATGGGAAGGCATTCCGGTTCTTTCTCAAATACCGGGATAGCTTAAGGGAAAGGGGTATCAGGATGGATAAGCAGGAAAAAGAAAACAGGACAATCCATATAGGGCAATATTACGGCAGCCTGCAGGGGATGCTGAAAAAATTTGATAAAAATGCCAGAAGCGGCCGTTTTATGGGTAATACTAAAGAGGAGTTCGAAATCTGGCAGAAAGAGATGAGGGTCCGCCTGGGAGAACTGGCCGGGCTGCCCCGGATGGAGGAATGCGATCCGGATCCGAAGGTGATTGAGTGCATGGAGACGGAAGAGGGGTTTCTCAGGGAGAAGCTTTTGCTGCAGGTGGAGCCGGATGTCCGGATGCCTGTGTATATACTGTTTCCCAAGGGGGAACCTAAGGGAACCTTTCTGGCGCTGCCCGGGCATATGGGAGCGGGGAAGTACAGTGTGGCGGGTTGCAGGGAAATTCCCGCCGTGAGGGACAGCATTGAGCGATTCCGTTATGACTATGGACTGCAGCTTGCCCGGAGAGGCTATGTGGCGCTGTGCCCGGATAACAGAGGATTCGGGGAAAGGCGGGACGAAGCGCTGCAGGGGGATTCGGAGGAGCAGTTCCTGAACAGCACCTGTTTCCAGCTGGCGCATATGGCGGAGCCTTTGGGGCAGACGGTTATCGGTATGTGCACATGGGATGCCATGCGGCTTGTGGACTATGTTTTCAGGCGCGGACAGTGGAATACGGAAAATCTGGGATGCGTAGGATTTTCCGGCGGCGGGATGCAGGCCCTCTGGCTGGCCGCGTTGGATGTGCGCATACGGAGGGCTGTTGTCAGCGGTTATATGTACGGTTACCGCGATTCCCTGCTGGAACTGAACGGGAACTGCAGCTGTAATTATGTGCCGGGACTGTGGCAGCTAGCGGATATGGGAGATATCGGTTCCCTGATCGCGCCGAGGCAGCTCATCGTCCAGTCCTGCAGGGACGACCACCTGAACGGGAGGCGGGGGTTGGAAAACGTGTACGGGCAGACGTCTGTCATAAGGGAAGCCTATGCCCTCCTGGAAAGGGAAGCTCTCTTCGCCCACGACATACGGGAAGGCGGGCACTGTTTCCACCCGGAGGTACTGGAGCTTCTGGACACGGGGGCATAGTGGCGGTTCCCGTTCCTGTGTGGCCGGCGGAGGGGCACATATGGCGCCAGGGGACCGTGGGCGCCCCACCCTGGCGCCATATGTGAAATGCAGTGAAGGTCAGTGCGGGTTTGCCCGGGGAGTATGAAAAGGTTGACAGAAGGGATATCTGTGCTATGATAGGTATATCAAAAGATCAACGGTGGTCGAAAGGGGGCCTCACATGATAATAGAAGTGGATTTCAACAGTGGTGAAGCATTATATATGCAGCTGTACCATCAGATTATCATGGGGATCGCCACCTCTCAGTTCCGGGAGGGCGATTCCCTTCCCAGCGTCCGGCAAATGGCGGATTCCATCGGGATTAACATGCATACGGTAAACAAGGCATATTCGGTATTGAGGGAGGAAGGATATGTCAAGGTAGACAGGCGCAGAGGGGCTGTCATAGCCATTGATGTGGACCGTATGCGGACTCTAGCGGAGTTAAAAAAGGAGCTTCAGGTCATTTTGGCCAAGGGGAGCTGTAAGAACATCACAAAAGAAGAGATACATGATCTGATCGAGGAGATTTATGAGGACTATACCTGAAAATGCCCGGTCATATTCAGCAGGTTCCTTCAGTGCAGCTCTTTACTTTTATAGACGGAGGTTTGATATATGCAGTCACGGTTTACAGATAAGGCGCAGGAAGCGCTGTCCTATGCTTCCCGGTGTGCGCGCAGCCTGAAACAGGGGTATGTGGGAACGGAACATATCCTGGTAGGGCTTTTGAAAGAACAGTCCGGTGTGGCTTACAAAGTTTTGGCGGACAACGGCGTGGAGGTATCCGGCGTCATGGACATGATACAGGAGCTGATCGCCTTTGACAACGGGACGCCCGTGAAGGAGAGGGAAGGTTATTCCCCCAGGGCCAGGAAGATCCTGGAGGAGGCCCATAAGCAGGCTGCCAGGTTCGGGCAGAGGGAGACAGGCACGGAGCATATTCTCATGGCCATCATCAAAGAGGGGGAGAATGTGGCGGTGCGCCTTTTGAATACGTTAGGCGCAAATATCCAGAAAATATATTCCGACACGCTGGTGGCCATCGGCCAGGACGGCAACCTCTACAAGGAAGACCTGGCAAGAAGGGGTTCCGGAAAGGGGAAACCCTCTACCCTGGGCCAGTACAGCAGGGATCTGACCGCCATGGCCAGGGAGGGGAAGCTGGATCCGGTGATAGGCAGGGAAGACGAGATCCGCCGCCTGATCCAGATCTTAAGCCGCCGTACCAAGAATAATCCCTGCCTCATCGGGGAACCCGGCGTGGGAAAGACTGCCGTGGTAGAGGGACTGGCGCTGCGCATTGTGGAGGGCAAGGTCCCTGCCACCGTGCGGGAGAAGCGAGTGATGACTCTGGATCTCTCCGGTATGGTGGCAGGCAGCAAATACCGCGGTGAGTTTGAGGAGAGGATCAAGAAGCTGATCCGGGAAGTAATCGATGACGGCAACGTGATCCTGTTCCTGGATGAGCTGCATACCATCATCGGGGCGGGCGGCGCGGAGGGGGCTATCGATGCCTCCAATATCCTGAAGCCTTCCCTGGCAAGGGGGGAGCTGCAGCTGATCGGGGCCACCACGATTGTGGAGTACCGTAAATACATCGAGAAGGACGCGGCCCTGGAGCGGCGTTTCCAGCCGGTGAATGTGGAGGAGCCTACGGAGGAGGAAGCGATCCGCATTCTGGAAGGGGTGAAAGGAAAATACGAGGAACACCATCAGGTCACCATCACTTCGGAGGCGGTGGAGGCTGCAGTGCGGCTGTCCGCACGTTATATCAATGACAGAAACCTGCCGGATAAGGCCATCGACCTGATCGATGAGGCGGCGGCCAGCGCCAGGCTGAAGGGCATGGATATGCCGGATAAGCAGAAGGAGCTGATGGAGCAGATCAAGAAGATGGACCTCCAGATCGAGCGCTCCATCCGTATGGAGGCATTCACCCAGGCTGCGGAGATCAAGCGTGCCCAGGACGAACTGGTGAAAAAGTATGAGCGCATGAAAAAGCGCAATGAAAACAGGGACACTCTGCGGCAGCATTCCATCGGTGAGAACGAGATTGCCGAGGCGGTGGCTATGTGGACGAAGATCCCCGTGCAGAAGCTGGCGCAGAAGGAGAGCGAGCGGCTGTTAAAGCTGGAGAGCGTCCTGCATAAGCGCGTCATCGGCCAGGAGGAGGCCGTGACGGCGGTGGCAAAGGCAATGCGCCGGGGCAGGGTGGGATTGAAGGACCCTAAGCGCCCTATCGGCTCCTTCCTGTTCCTGGGGCCTACCGGCGTGGGCAAGACGGAGCTTTCCAAGGCCCTGGCGGAAGCCATGTTCGGGTCTGAGGAAGCCATTATCAGGGTGGATATGTCCGAGTACATGGAAGGCCATTCGGTGTCCAAGATGATCGGCTCGCCGCCCGGCTATGTAGGCTTTGACGAAGGCGGGCAGCTCAGCGAGAAAGTGCGCAGGAACCCCTATTCCGTGGTGCTCTTTGATGAGATCGAGAAGGCCCACCCGGATGTGTTCAACATCTTGCTGCAGGTGCTGGACGACGGCCATATCACGGATTCCAAGGGCAGAAAGGTAAGTTTTAAGAACACCATACTGATTATGACCTCCAACGCAGGGGCCCAGAGGATCGTGGATCCGAAGAACCTTGGTTTTGCGTCCGTAAGCGACGCCAAAAGGGACTACGAGAAGATGAAGTCCGGCGTTATGGAAGAGGTAAAGCGCAGCTTTAAGCCGGAGTTTATCAACCGGATTGACGAGATCATTGTATTCCACCAGCTGGACAATGAAAACATGAAATCCATCGTCAACCTGCTGGCAGGCAACCTGACAAAGCGGTGCGAGGCCCAGATGGATATCCGCCTGAGCCTTACGGCTTCCCTGAAAGAGCATCTGGTGGAAAAGTACGCGGATAACAAAATGGGGGCAAGGCCCTTGAAGAGAGCCATACAGTCCGTGGTGGAGGACGCCCTTGCGGAAGAAATCCTTATGAAGAAGGTACAGCCGGGGGATACGGTGTCCGCAGGCTTTAAGAACGGTAAAGTCTGCTTTACTGTTAAGTAAAAATTTACAAAAATTTTGTAGATTAATGCCGCGCTTTATATTATACTGTAAGTATAGCTGTAAGGTATGCAGCTAGTACAACGAACCATTCATTTCTGGTACATTGGCGCAGAATGATTATTTCATATGCAAGGTGACAGTTAATTAATATTCGTGGTACTAGTAAAAAACAGGAGGATATACACATGGCAGTTGTGGAAGAATTGCTCCGCAGCGAAGAGAGCGGTGCGATCAGTTTCGGCAATCACAAATTACCCCGGAAGGCGAAGGTGGAGGATTACAAGCATGCGGGTGACCTGCTGAAGGTCAAGACTTACAATGAGATCACAAAGCTTGAAAAGAACGGGATGTTCCTTTATGAATCGGTACCCGGGACCAGTGTTCTGGACTTTGTGGAAAAGGAAGACGGTGTGGAATTTGTGGTGGAAGGCGACGAGGATGCGCAGATCACCATTGGACTCAACGACGATACCGAGTATGAGGTGTTTGTAGGAGGTAAGAGCACCGGAACCATGAAGACCGGCCTGGGCGGAAAGCTTTCCCTCAGCGTGGAGTTGGGAGCTGTGGGCGAGATACCGGTTCGGGTTGTGCGTGTGTGAATATAATTGTGCCGTGGACAGAGCGGCGCATGAAACAGTATGACGGCATGAAATGCAGTTAAAACGGATTTGCGGGCAGGGCAGAAATGCTGTCCCGCAATGTAACAGGCTCTGGGAATCCTTTGCGGCTGATTCCGGGAGCCTGTTGTTTTTTGGTTTGGCCATCCGATACATAGGCCATTGCTGAACACGGAAGTGCAGGGATACAAATGTTGTATGGCATTTTTCCGGGTCAGGTTTATTTTCAATTTATTTTCAATCGGCAATTTGAGTCAGAGCCTCAAATATGCCCTGATCGCAGATGAGAAATCGCCTGCGCGAATTTCTCATCGCGTGTCATCGCAGTAAACTGCTCTGACATGGAGGATTAGTGTGAAAAATCACACTGATGTGCTGATTTTCACACGCAAATTTGTGCCGGAGCGTCACAAATTTGTATGATGGCAGCCGCAAATTTGATATTTGCGCCGCCCCGTCGCGTAAACGCTCCGGAATGGGGATTATTATGGCAAAAGGAAAAGCTTCAACTATATTTTTCTGCCAGAACTGCGGTTATGAGTCTTCCAAGTGGATGGGGCAGTGCCCGGGGTGCAGGGAATGGAATTCGTTTGTGGAGGAGACAGTGGCGAAGACACCCCACGGGGGAGTGGCGTCCTCATCGGCGGGAAGGCGGGGGACGAAAAACGAACCCAGTGTATTGTCAGAGATTGTGATCCGGGAGGAGGATAAGCTGTCCACCGGCATGGAGGAACTGGACCGCGTGTTGGGAGGAGGCATTGTGCAGGGTTCCCTGACCCTGGTGGGAGGCGACCCCGGCATCGGAAAGTCCACTCTGCTGCTCCAGGTGTGCAGGAACCTGTCCGCGGCGGGCCACAAGGTGCTGTATATTTCCGGGGAGGAGTCCCTGGCGCAGATCAAAATGCGGGCGGACAGGCTTGGGGATTTTACCGGGAACATGCTGCTTTTGTGTGAGACGAACCTGGGGGAGATCGCTGAAGTGATTCGGCAAAGCAAACCCCAGGCGGTGGTCATTGACTCTATCCAGACCATGTACAACGAGGCGGTATCGGCAGCCCCGGGCAGTGTCTCCCAGGTCAGGGAATCCACCGGGATACTTTTGCAGCTGGCAAAGGGACTGGGGGTCTCCGTGATGATCGTGGGCCATGTGACCAAGGAGGGGACCGTGGCCGGCCCGAGGGTGCTGGAGCATATGGTGGATACCGTGCTGTATTTTGAGGGGGACAGGCATGCATCCTACCGCATCCTGCGGGGAGTGAAGAACCGTTTCGGCTCCACCAATGAGATAGGGGTCTTTGAGATGCAGGAGAAAGGCCTGGTGGAAGTGCAGAATGCTTCCGAATATATGCTGAACGGGCGCCCTGAGGGAGCCAGTGGGTCCATAGTGGTATGCACCATGGAGGGGACACGGCCGCTGCTGGTGGAGATCCAGGCGCTGGTCTGCCACAGCAATTTCGGGATCCCCAGGCGGCAGACCACCGGGACGGATTTTAACCGGGTGAACCTGTTGATGGCGGTGCTGGAGAAGCGTTCCGGGGTACAGCTGGGGGATTGTGATGCCTATGTCAATATTACGGGGGGGATGAAGGTGGCGGAACCGGCCATTGACCTTGGGATTGTCCTGGCCCTTCTCTCCAGCTTCCGGAACCGTCCCTTGAACCCTAAGCTGATCGCTTTCGGCGAGGTGGGTTTAAGCGGCGAGGTGCGGGCCGTCAGCCAGGCGGCGCAGCGCGTGGCTGAGGCGGAGAAGCTGGGGTTTGACACCTGCATCCTTCCCGCTGTGTGCGCGGAGGACTGTAAAAAGAACAGCAGGATAAAGATCATCGGTGCCGGGACGGTGCAGGAGGCCATGGACCTGGCGCTGGCATAAACACTCAAGCGCGCTAACTGAGAACCTGCATTTTGATCTCCTCAAGGTCACGGATCAAAGTTTCGGAGTATCGAACCGCCTCACGGAAAACATGCTCTGCTTTATCGTGATCCTCGTCAAACAGAGCATCAATCACCTGTTTGCCGTAGGCATGGAACTTCTTGTGCTTTTCGCCGAGCTCTTTCCAAAGCTGCATCACTTCCGGCCTGGTGGGTTCTATGGCATAGTAGAAATGGCCGAACCCGCATTTCCTGTCATTGACCTGGAGAGGCAGAATGGTACGCTCCCTGACGATCCGCCCCAGATTTTCCAGCCAGTTTTTGTGTGCGGTGACGGCTTTTTCAATATAAACGGCGAAATTCCGGTCCTCCAGACGGTAGAAGGCATCCTTTGCCATGGCGCCCATGGCTTTAACGGAGTCGTCCAGGGAGGATTCGATTGCGCCCAGCGGTTTTGCAACATGATCAATCTCTTTGCCGTGTTCCCGCAAACGCAGGGTGTCCTGGTGGAGCACGCTGCACTGGCTGTTGATGTCCGAAGAGAGTGATTCAAGCTCAATGATGGAACTGCTGATTTCCTCGCTGAGGCCTGCCAGGGATGAGATATTATTGGTGATCTTCTCTAAATTTTGCCGGTTGCCTTCGTTCAGCTGCCACACGTGGGTAATCTTTTGTATCACGGTTTCCATGGATTCGATGGTGTGGTCCACGCTCTCCACACTCTTGGCAGATGCGGTATGTATGTTTGTCACAAAGTGCCCCATGTTGGCGGTCAGCTTTTTGGTTTCGTCTGCCAGCTGCCGGATCTCATCGGCCACAACCGCAAAACCCCGGCCGGCATCCCCTGCCCTTGCCGCTTCGATGGAGGCGTTCAGTGCAAGGAGGTTTGTCTGGGCGGAAATGGAATTAATATCGGAGATCACGTGGTTCATCTGCCCAATGATCTCGAAAAGCTGGTTCATATCCTGCTGCATTTCCTTTGATGCGCTCACCGTGCTGTCAGACAGCTTCTTGGTATCGGTCAGTTCCTGCTGGCTCTCATCGATGCGCTTATAGACGGCGCCCGATTCCTCCGAAACGTCAATGATCGTGTTGGTCAGCTCCTCGTGCTGTGCGGATACCATTTTGGAAATGGCGTCCTCCTCGCTGGAAGCCTTGTGGATCAGTTCGGTAGCGTCCGAAACACTGTCCGACACTTTTTGGAGGATTTCGGAATAGTGGCTCAGGGAGAGGTCCAATGAACTGATCTGCATCACAGAATCCAGAATATTTGCCATCACCTTTTCAAACTGTGTGCGCCCTGTGAGCAGGCGGTGGTAGATTTGCTCCAGCTCGGCGGAGCTTTTACCGTAATCCGCTTCCGCAAGCTCTGATATTGACAATAACAGGCTTCTGTTTTTTGGTTTCATGAAAACACTCATAGTTTACCTCATTTCTGCGCTGCTTTGTTGCGCAAAGCCATATATGGCTTACGAGTTTGTGACAAGTCATATGTGACTTTGCAGCGCCCAGGCACAAATCTCGCGACTGAAAATTTTGATTTTCAATCTTAGCTTTTTTTCAATGGTTTATGTAGGTTTATGTATGTCTGCGCTTTCCTTCCCGATCCCGGCATTCCGGGCAGACGTAAAAGACTTTCAAATCATAATACAGAAATCCACTGCCCGTCTGCCTGCGCAGTGAAGCAGTCAGGTCTTCAAAAGTGATGTCCGCCAGTTTACCGCATTTCTGGCAAACCAGGTGATCATGCCTTGTGGTCCGGTCGTATCTGTCCGGCATATTTTCTACGGATATTTTGCGGATCATCCCGGCTTTCCACAGCTTGTTCACATTGTTATAGACGGTTGCCATAACAACTTTCGGATACCTTCCTTTTAATTCCGTATAGATTTGTTCCACAGTCAAATGCTCTGTAGATGTGGTAATGATGTTATAGATTTCTACCTCATACTTTGTCATACGGATCCTTTACTGTTTGATATGTTAATATTAGAATGATTCTAAAAACCTTTTATTAATTCTAATATATGGAAAATAGATTGTCAAGCTTTAAACTCCGGGCAGATTTCTGTGTATTTCTCAGTATTTGGGAGATGTGGGACTTTATGCAAAGCTTAAAATAACAGCGGTTCCAAGAGAAAAAAGTTGTTTGGGAAGTAGAAGCCGCTTTCATTTGGTGGTAAAGTACTTTGTGTTATTGCAGGTAGAATGGTTTGTTGCCAGAAAGTCGGGCCGGAATGTAGTGCAGGGAAGATTTTCTGAGGATATGCCGAAAGGGCGGGTAAATATACTATGGCGAAGACAGGAAGCGCTTCTCTTTCCGAGAAGGATAAAAAGTTCAGGGAGTTTGCATTGACAGGCAATTTGTGGAAGGTGATTTTCCATGTATGCGTGCCCCTGGCGTTTTTCCAGCTGATCAACCATCTCTTTAATATCCTGGATACCATGATGGCATCCCATGTGAGCGCTGTGGCGGTATCGGCGGTGGCTTACCTGTCCCAGCTACAGAGCATGATCTCTGCGGTGGGCGGCGGGTTGGCAGCGGGAAGCACCTTAAAGATCAGCGAAGCTTACGGTGCAGGCGATTACGGGATGGTGAAGAAGAGGCTGAGTACGCTGCTCGCAATCTGCGGCAGCATTGCCCTGGTGGTCCTCCTTATGATACCGTTTTCCTCCGGGCTGCTCCGGCTGTTCGGCACGCCGGAGGACTTCATTGCGGTAGGCTCCAGGTATTTCTCGGTGACCCTGTTTTCCACGGTATTGAACTTTTTTAATAATGTTTATATTGCCATTGAGCGATCCAGAGGGAATTCCAGGCGTATCCTGAAGCTGAACCTTTTTGTCATATCCTTAAAGCTGGTGCTGACGGCAATCTTTATTTACGGACTGAACGGGGACATCACCATGATAGCGGTGGCTACGGTAATATCCCAGGCATTTTTGTTTGTGATGGCGGTCAGGAATTTGTGCGCCGGGGATGACGCCTTTACCTTTGACAGGAGAAGCATAATTTTCCGCCGTAAAGTCGTGGCCCCCATGATCAATCTGTCTTTCCCGGTGATTGTGGAGAAGGTGGCCTTTTCCTTCGGTAAGACGGTGGTGAATTCCATGAGTAAAAATTACGGCTCCACCACGGTTGGCGCCCTGGGGATCTCCAATAATATCAACGGCCTTGTGACCGGTATCCAGAATGGATTCCAGGACGGAGGCTCCTCCATTATCAGCCAGAACCTGGGTGCAGGAAACAAAAAGCGTGCGCTGGGGACTTTCTGGCGGCTGGTGGCCATCAACGCATCCATCGGTGCGGTAGGGTTGATTTTGTTAAATGTCTTTTTAGGGCCTGTCACATGGCTCTTTGCCAACAGCGCGGAGGGTTTCAACGAGGAGTTCCAGCAACTGATCATGCATGTGTTCCGCTATGAGGCGCTGGGAGGCTGTATCCCTCTGGGGATCAACAGTGCGTGCATGGCGCTGCTGTTCGGGTTCGGGAAGACGAAGCTGACGCTGGTCTGCAATTTCAGCCGTGTGTTCCTGTTCCGCATCCCCATTCTCTGGGCGCTGCAGAATTTTACCAGCCTGGGCAGCGAGAGCGTAGGGATCGTCATGGCAGCCAGCAATGCCCTGACGGCAATGCTTTCTTTTACCATTGCCATGCTGGTGATACGGGGTGTGAAGAAGGAAATCAGGAAGGATACGCCAGAGGATGTTATTGAGTAGGTCTGGCCCAAACCGTCTGGCCCCCCGTGAATTTATTATATGCGAAGTATGCTTTTAAAAAGGCAATTTGTGCCATGGGGTTCCCGTGGCACATTTTTTTTGATAAAATAAATGAAAATGTGCAACGAGGAAATGCAGGCACGTCCTATCTATGGGAATAGGAAAGGCATAAACAGGAAAGGCAGGAGTACCGGGATGGAAGTTGCTGAAATTTTTAATTTTTATGAAGAAATGAATGAACTGGTATTTGCTGTGGATGTGGACAGCAACCGGATCGTGTACATGAACCGTAAGGCGCGGGAGATTTACGGCGTTGACTCCGTAGAGGAACTGAGCGACAAAAAATGCCATGAAGTCTTTTATAACAGCCTGCTTCCCTGTGCGGGCTGCAATAACATGAAGCTTAGATCCGGCAGCTTTGTGGAAGAGATGCGGTATCATCCGGGGTTAAAGAAAAGATTTGCCCTGAAGCAGACATTGTTGGAGGAAAACGGCAAGAGATACCGCCTGGAGCTGACGGTGGATCTGAGCGCATGGGAGCAATGGAGCAGGGAGTATGAGGCGAATGCGGTTATGGTCAATGAAGCGCTGCGGGTTTCCCTGTCGGCCCATACGCCGGATAAATCCATTTCGGATCTGCTGGCATACCTGGGACGGACGCTGATGAGCGAAAGGGTTTATATTTTTGAGGAGTCGGAGAAGGGAGTTTTCGACAATACCCATGAATGGTGCGCGGAAGGGGTGGCCCCCCAGAGGGATAATCTCCAGAAGGTACCCTTTGAGGTGGTGGAACCCTGGTACCGTTGGTTCTGTATCGGTGAAAATATTATTATAAAAGATGTGGAGGCCTTAAGGGAGGCGGAACCGGTTCTGTACGAATATTTGAAGCCGCAGAATATCCGCTCTGTCATTGTCAGTCCCCTTGTCAGCGAGGATAAGATCATCGGGTTCTACGGAGTAGATAATCCGCCGGAGCGGTTCCTTGGGAGCATTGCGGCAATGTTCCAGATCCTTGGGCATTTTATGGTATCCCTTATACATAGAAGAAATCATGTCAGAAGGCTTGAGACAGTGTGTTTCCAGGATCAGCTGACGGGATTGGATAACAGGCATGCAATGAACAAATATGTCACAATGCTCCAGCCGGAAAAAAGTATCGGCATTCTTTTCTGCGATGTAACAGGCCTTAAGAAAGCCAACGATACCATGGGGCACCAGGAGGGGGATAGGCTGTTGGTTCGTGCCAGCGAATGCTTAAAATACGGTTTTAGCGATTATGCCCTGTTCCGGGTGGGCGGTGACGAATTTCTCATCCTGTGCGCGGGAATCGGGGAGAAGGAGCTGCAGGAGAGGAAAGAGATCGTGAAGGCCGAAATGCTGAAATGGAATGTGAATATGGCCATTGGCAGTGTGTGGCGCCCTGACAGCAGAGACAGCATGGACAGGCTGATCACAGAGGCGGATGACCTGATGTATGAGGAGAAAAGGGAGTGGTACAGGAAGATGGGAGATACCGGTGCATCGAAGAATTAGGTAAACAGACGTGGATTAGTTAAGCAGAAGAATCAATGAAGCAAATGAAGAATCAATTAAGCAGACGGGTCTTGCCAGCAGTCTCCAGCAGGTGTTATAATTTTTAGCAGGTGCCGGAAACAGGCGTTGTATTTGCATTGCAGGGAACGCCGGACAGGAATGATGCCATGTGGAGAGGGGATTTGCGTAATGGGCGGGAATATTCTGATTGTTGATGACGAAAAGGAAATAGCGGACCTGATTGAGGTTTACCTGAAAAACGACGGTTATACAGTGCATAAATGCTATAACGGCATAGAGGCATTAAAATGTATAGAGACCCAAAAACTGGATCTGGCAATCTTGGACCTGATGCTCCCGGACGTGGACGGATTCCGTATCTGCCAGAAGATCCGGGAGCAGTACTTTTTCCCCATCATTATGCTGACGGCAAAGAGTGAGGATACCGACAAGATCATGGGCCTTACCATAGGGGCGGACGATTATATCACGAAGCCTTTCAACCCCCTGGAGGTGGCAGCCAGAGTCAAGACACAGCTTCGGCGCTATGTCCGTTATAATAACGGGGCAGGTATGGAGGGGAAAAGCCAGCCGGTGGCGGAGTATGATATCCACGGGCTTGTGATCAATAAAGATACGCATAAGTGTGCCCTGTATGGGAAAGAAGTCACGCTGACGCCCCGGGAGTTTTCCATACTCTGGTATCTGTGTGAGCACAGGGGAAAAGTGATTCCCTCGGAGGAGCTGTTCGAGAATGTCTGGGGTGAGAAATTCCTGGACAACAATAATACGGTTATGGCACATATCGGCAGGATCAGGGAGAAGCTGGGGGAGCCTGCGAAGAATCCGAAATTCGTAAAAACCGTGTGGGGAGTGGGGTATACTGTTGAATAGGTTGAAAATCAGGCCGGAGGGCCGGGACAGCACGAGCCGGGACAGTGTGGGCCGGGAAAGCACGAACCGGGGCAGTGTGGGCCGGGAAAGCGCGAACCGGGGCAGTGTGGGCCGGGAAAGCGCGAGCCGGGACAGTGTGGGCAGGGAAAGCGCGAGCCGGGACAGTGCAGGCCGGGGCAGCACGAGCAGGGAAAGCACAAGCCGAGACAGTGTGGGCCGGAAGTGGCAGGGCCGGAAAACCGGGAGACGTAAGGCTGACGAATACGGCTCCTTTCAGACAAAGGTTTTCCTGCGGACGATCCTGCTGATGTTTCTGGCCATATTTGCCATATGGGCCCTGTATACCTTTATCTGGCAAGGGCATTTTGCGAATATGGTAGTAGGGCTGCTTGACTCCTTTATTTATAATGACTATAACAAGTCAATAGTAGTGTACCAACGCATATTCAGGAATAACAGCTCTCTGTTTTTTATGCTGGGGACGTTGTTTATCTTTTGTGTCATTATGCGTATTTATCTGAAAAATTTTACCAAATACTTTAACGAGATCAACGGGGCGGTGGACGCACTGATGCGGGAGGATCCCGATGATGTGGCTTTGTCGGCGGAGATGGTGGCAACGGAGAAGAAGATCAACCATATCATCCATACAATGAAGCAGCGGAAACTGGCGGCGGAGCTTGCGGAGCAGAGGAAGAACGACCTTGTGGTCTACCTGGCCCATGACCTTAAGACGCCCCTGACCTCGGTGATCGGTTATCTGACCCTGCTGCGTGACGAGCAGCAGATTTCCGAGGAGCTGCGGCAAAAATATCTGTCCATCTCCCTGGACAAGGCGGAACGGCTGGAGGACCTGATCAATGAGTTTTTCGAGATCACCAGGTTTAACCTGTCCAATATCACGTTGGAGTACAGCAGGGTAAACCTGACCCGTCTGTTGGAGCAGTTGGCTTTTGAGTTTAAGCCCATGCTTTCGGAGAAAAATCTGGCCTGTACCCTGGAAATCGCCCCGGACACTATGATAAGGTGCGATGTGGACAAAATGCAGCGGGTGTTTGACAACCTGCTTCGGAATGCGGTGAACTACAGCTTTGAAGAGGCGGAGATCCGTATCGCAGTGTGGGAGGACGAGAGGGACAAGCATATTACTTTCACCAACCCTGGGAACACCATTCCGCCGGATAAGCTGGAACGTATTTTCGAGCAGTTTTACCGCCTGGACAGCGCCCGGGGTTCCCAAAGCGGCGGCGCGGGCCTGGGCCTTGCCATAGCAAAGGAGATTGTGGAACTGCACAATGGGACCATAACCGCCAGGAGTGAGGACGAGACCATAGAATTCGAAGTATCCCTCCCGGCGCTGTGAGAGGGATATGTTTGAAAGGCCAATGCCCGTGGGGAAGATCGGGAAGTATAAAACGCACCCTGCCTCATGCCGTAGGAAATTCGTAAGAATTTAGCAGTAAAAAATTAGGAAATCATTTATAAGAAATAAAAAAACAGGCCTCCCGCCTTTGGTATAGTATCTGTATCAAAGGCGGGAGCTTTGATTTGTCCCCACAGCCAGGATCATCCCGGGAGCTTTAAAAGCTTCTTGTGCAGCAAAGCAGGCTGCAGGGCAGGGATGGGCAGGAGGAGTCAGGAGGTCATTGTGCATATGAAAACAGTTGCGGTTATTTTTGGGGGAAATTCCACGGAATATGAGGTATCGCTGCAGTCGGCGTATTCTGTGCTGGAAAATATGGATGCCGGGAAATATAACATAATCCTGATCGGTATCACCAGGGAAGGAGAGTGGTACCGTTACAGGGGCAGTTATGGTAAAATCCCCTCCAACGAGTGGTGCAGGGATAAGGAATTCCTTACACCCGTAGTGGTATCCCAGAGTCCTTCCGTAAAGGGGTTCCTGGAGCTTTCCGGGGCGGATGCAGGGGAGCTTGGGGGAGAGTATTTTGTGGTGAAGGTGGACCTGGTTTTTCCCGTGCTGCACGGCAAGAACGGCGAGGACGGAACCCTGCAGGGGTTGTTTGCACTGGCAGGGATCCCTGTGGTGGGCTGCGACACATTGTCCTCCGCCCTCTGCATGGATAAAGGCAGGGCCCATACCCTTGTGCGGACTGCCGGGGTGGCCGTGCCGAAAGCCGTGACCTTCAAGGGGCATGGCAGGGAGGAGGCGAAGCGGGAGATTGCCCGGCGGCTGTCCTATCCTCTTTTTGTAAAACCTGTCCGTGCAGGCTCTTCCTTTGGAATCACAAAAGTGACCAGGGAGGCTGACCTGGATGCGGCCATAGAGGAAGCATTCAGCCATGATGATGAGGTGACTGTGGAAGAAGCGGTGGAGGGTTTCGAGGTGGGGTGCGCCATCCTGGGCAACGAGACGCTGACAGTGGGCAGGGTGGATGAGATCGAGCTGTCGGAAGGCTTTTTTGATTACACGGAGAAATACACGTTGAAAACTTCCAGGATCCACATGCCGGCAAGGATCGACGTGCAGACAGAGAGACGGATCCAGGAGACTGCGGTGGCTATATACAGGACCTTGGGGTGTTCCGGCTTCGCCAGGGTAGATATGTTCCTGACACCTTCGGGTGAGATCGTATTCAACGAGGTGAACACGATCCCCGGGTGTACATCCCACAGCCGATATCCCAATATGCTGAAGGGGATCGGACTGTCCTTTTCGGATATGCTGGACAGGTTGATCGGATTGTATTTATAAGCGGGGAAGAAATTATAAAAAGTGCTTGCTAAAGTCCGGTGGGTTGTGTTATAATGGTTTTCGTCAGTGATGACGAGAACATAGGGGAATAGTACAGCGGTAGTGCGGCGGTCTCCAAAACCGTTAACGGGAGTTCGATCCTCTCTTCCCCTGCTGGAAGCCTGAGAGTATAAATCTCAGGCTTTTCTTAATGGATGGCAGTAGGGCCCAGGCGTTATTGCCTGGGGCAGGCGCCCTTCCGGGGAACAGGGACTCGGAACCAGGATACCGGTTTCATTGGGGGCTGCCGGAGGCAGAAAGGAGCTGATATCTATATGGAAGTGCAGCATCAGGAAGTAAAGGATGGGGAAAAGGGGAACCGGGACGTAAAGGATAAGCTGGAGCAGGCCCTTGCAACACTGCACGGGTTTGTGCTGAACCTAGCGGAACAGGCAGGGGAGAAACCGGAATACGGAGAGAGGGTCTGGCAGGGGATCAAAGCTTCGGAGGGACTGCTGCAGGAGCTTGCCTATTACCATGATTACCGGAAGTTCCTCTGTAAATACACTGTGGCAGGTTATACGCTGGCAGACGTGCTGGTATGGCAGGTTGACCATTTTAAGCTCTATATGGACCGGCATGATGAGATGAACCGTTTCAGGCAGCAGAGGCTGCTTTTGGCGTCCTTCGAGACCATGGTGGGGATGGAGAGCGATCCCGCGCCTTATGTGGAAAAAATGAGAGGGGAGACGGGCACGGACATCAAGCAGGGTTAGGCGTATCCCTTTATTACCTGTGAATTCCTGCCATGAAACAGGCATAAAGAAAAGAACCGGTATTGGGAAGAAGAGATATAAAAAAGAGCAGGAAATTAGAATAGGAGACACAGGACCGATCAACGGTACTGTGCCTCCTATTCAATTGGGGAATTCAATATAATTATACCTCAAAAAGGCTTCCTTGTCTACATCAGATTTCACCTTTTATAAAGGCACGCTCCGCTTCCAGCGTAGGGGGGATGGCAGTATTACAGCTGCGGAGCTTCTGCATAAACATATCCACATGGTGCAGCTTCTGCCGCATCACATTGTTACGCTGGGCGATCATTTCCGTAAACATGGGGTTCTGCTCCAATGTTTTGCTCAGCTTTGCAGGGAAGGGGCAGTAGGTAAGCAGAATCTTCCTTGCAACTTTGTTCAGCCTGGGAGAGCCGGTTCCCTCGAACAGGATCCAGACGATATAATCCCGGACAAACATTTCCTTGAAGCTGTTCTTGGCCCTCTGAAGGCTGTTCTTGATCTTCTCCTTGGCCTCTCCCGTGAGCTCGTGGTTCTTTCGGAAGAACTGCACATAATCAAAATATTCGCTGGTGAGGGAACGCTCGGATACATCGTTCCAACGGCTGCCCTGCACACGCTTGCACATTTCCCAGCGGAACTCCCCGGCCAGGCGGACCATGGTGGCGTTGATGTCCTCCATGTGGAAGATGGAGAAAATCATGCGGGAAGGCGAGTTGCGCTTCTTGCCTTCGATCTCCTGCCACATTACGCCCCGGACGCCTACGTTGGGCATCAGGATCACATCAGGCAAAAATTCCAGGTGTACGGGTTCTTTGCCCATGATAGCGGCATTTTCCAGGTCAAGGCTTTCGCGGTAGAATACGGAATAGTCGATCCCCTTGATCATTTCCAGCGTCTTGCTGATCTGGCTTACTGTGACGTAGGAAGCTTTCAGGTCTTTCATTACGTTATCTGCCGCAAAGAGAGGGCAGAACGTGGTGATGCGGCCGGAAGTGATTTTGTTGGCGGAGACAAATAGATTTTCCACCTCAAATTTCACTTTCAACATGGCATCGTTTTTCATTTCATTGGCCTGGGCCTCGGTAAGCTTGCCCGTGGCTTTCTGTTTATTGATGTTATCGAAGAAATCTTCGTCAAATTCGTTGCGGCTGGGATTTTTGTCGCCGTTATAGATGGCCCGCAGCCAGTGGTAAAAGGTGTATACGCCGAATTCGGAATAATCCCCCATGCCGTTCGCCAGGTTGTAAAGGATGGCACAGTTTTCGGCTCCCGCCAGCTCCTCATCCACATAACCGAAGTACAGGAACATGCGCACGGGGACGGGAATCTCGGAAGTCTGCATGGCCCGCTCGAATATGGTGGCGTACAGAGCGTTGAACTCTGTGGTAAGCTGCCTGCGCAGCCTGCTGGCTTCCTCCTCCGTTGAGTTTTTGTCCTCCAGCGCCCGGTAGGCGATGACATGTTTGCGGAAAGAAGGGCCGATTTCCAGTTCCAGGCCTGCAAACCCAAGGATCGTGGTCAGCGAACCGGACAGCTCCGCCGTAACCGAGGGGTCGGCCGAGGAGGTCTCTTTGCCGGCCTCAGGCTGGGAAACGTCAGGGTTTGCCATGGTGGAAATGCTTTCCCGGAAATTCCGGATTCTCAGGGCAACTGCCTCCCGGTCAACGGAAGGGTCCTTTTCAAACTTTTGGATGATGCGCGCTATGATGGACTGGAGCTTGTCGGCATCCTCGCTGCCCTGGCCCAGGCGGATATACAGTGTGGTCAGCATTTCAAACAGGTCTTCGCCGGATTCGTTAAAATAGAACGAAGCAATCTGCCTGCGGTACTGGAACTGTTCCTCCAGGCTGGCATAGGCCTGCCGGAAATCCTGGCTTCCCCGGATCAGGGTGCCCATGGCAAGGCCGATCTCCTGGCACAGGAAGCGGCTTGCCTCACCGGCATATACATGCTGCAATCCCAGATAATAGTCCCCCAGCCAGACATCCGGCGTCTCGGCGCCCAGGTAGGCATTGACTTCCGACAGATTCAGCGCCAGAGGCTGAATGCGGTACCGGTTGCAGAGCGTTGTATATTCATTGTAATCGTTGGTCAGTTCCTGGTGGAGGTTGTCACAGCCGGTAGCTGCCGGTATGATCCGCCCCATGACATTGTTCAGCTGCCGGAATAAGGACTGGAGAATCAGCTTCGCCATGGCCGCGTGTGACCGCAGCACCTTCTCCAGCGCATCGATATTGTTCAGGGGATATGTCATGATGGTGACATTATCCATGGTGACATAGTCTACAAAATGTACCTCGGAGCAAATCTCACAGATGCCGATTACGTCTCCCTCGGCCAACATGTAGGTGCCGCCGGGATACGTTGCCCTTACTTTTCCTTTTGTGATGATGTGGATCGCGGTCATTGGCTGGCCGCTTGAATAAATCGTTTTCCCTTTTTCTAAAATACTACCCGCCATAATCCTTTTCTCGTTTCTGCCGCGCCGCGGCTTTTTTCTACAGTTCAACCGTGTAGACGGTTCTTTTTTATTATACAACAAAAGGGGTGCAATTTTCTACTGTACTTTTAATAAAAATGTGATAAAATAAAAATACATATGTGTCAGTTTTTGAAAATTGTGGGAAAGGTATGGTTTACATAAAATGGAAGAGAATCTGGAGTACATGCAGCAGCTTACGGAAGAATACAAGGAGATGGCGGCGCCCCTGCTGAAATACCTGCCGTGGTTCGAGAGAAGCGGTGGCCAGGCGGGCAATACTTTTTATAAGGGTTCGGATTTTAATGAGCATAGCATGGCAATTCCGGTGTATGACGCCAATCTCATGAACTTTGTCAAGGAAGCGTCTAATTCGCCGCTGATGGACCGCAATTATCCCTATGTCTATACCAGAAACCGCATTAAGACCCATGATGACGAGAGAAAAGCCATTGAACGTGCGGGGATCCGGGAATGGGATATCCTGAGGGGGATCCTGTCGAAATATGTATTGGGCGGCAGGACAAAAAGCGTGCTGTGGAGCCAGGGCCTGCAGGAGAATATTTTCTATCTGGTATTGAAGCAGATGCGGCAGATCGTTGAATATTGGGACAAATCCAGGGGTAACGAATAGCGGGAATGACCGTAAGGCGGAATGAGAGGTTGTATGGGCGAGAAATCAATACAGAAGAGACGATATATATTGGAGACGGCCAGAAGAGTATTCGTTGAGAAGGGATTTAAACGGGTTACCATGAAGGATATCGTGGAGGCATGCAACATCAGCCGCGGAGGCCTGTACCTTTACTTTGAGAGTACAAGCCAGATATTCCTGGAGGTCCTGAAGCTGGAGAGCGAGGAGACGGACGATGTCTTTTCCCACAGCATTACGGAAGACGCCACAGCCGCAGATATCCTCATCCTGTTTTTGCAGGAGCAGAAGAAGGAACTGCTTCGCAGGGAGGATACCCTGACCCAGGCAATTTATGAATTCTATTTCGAAAATCAATTGGGCAGGAAGGAAAACGTGCTGCGGAAGCAGTTTGACGCCGCGGTGAAGATCATTGAAAAGCTCATTGAGACCGGCGTGGACAACGGGGAATTATACTGTGACGACTGCCAGGGGACTGCCCGCAACATCATGTTTGTGCTGGAAGGCCTTAAGATTTCCGCGCAGACCATCGGCATTACGGCGGATGCAGTGGACAGGGAGGTCTTTTACATATTAAGGTCCCTTGGGGTAGAAATGTGAGAAGCGGTTTTCCGGGATTGGCTGTGCCCCAGGCAGCGGCATGTCAGGCAGGCATAATTTCCGGAACCCGGAACAATATAGAAACAGATTAGCGCGTGGAGGAGCGGTATGGGAAACGTAAGACGAATTTATGTGGAGAAAAAGGAACCCTTTGCGGTAAAGGCCAAGGAACTGCATGAGGAGTTAAAGAACTATCTCGGGATCAATGTGGAAGGGGTGCGGGAATTTATCCGGTATGACGTGGAGAATATTTCCGACGAGGTGTTTGCCAAAGCGTGCAGGACCGTGTTTTCGGAGCCTCCTGTGGATGACCTGTATGAGGAGACCCTCGAAATACCGGAAGGAGGCAGGGTATTCTCCGTGGAGTTCCTGCCCGGGCAGTTCGACCAGAGGGCGGATTCCGCCGTGCAGTGCATACAGTTTTTAAAGGAATCGGAAGAGCCTGTGATCAGGACCGCGGTTACCTATATGATCCTGGGGGACATTACGGAGGAAGCGTTCGGGAGGATCAAGGCGTATTGCATTAACCCTGTGGATTCCAGGGAGACCGGGATGGAGAAACCGGACACTTTGATGACGGCCTTTGAGGAACCTGCCGATGTCAGGGTCCTGGAGGGTTTTGCACAGATGGAGGAGAAAGGACTTTCGGATTTATATGAGTCCCTCTCTCTGGCCATGACCTTCAAAGACTTTTTACATATTCAGAAGTACTTCAGGGAAGACGAGAAACGGGATCCGTCCATGACGGAGATCCGTGTGCTGGATACTTATTGGTCCGACCACTGCCGCCATACCACCTTTTCCACGGAACTGACGGATGTAGAGTTCGGGGAGGGGTATTACCGTACGCCCATCGAGACCACTTACCAGAGTTATCTGGATACAAGGGAAGAGCTGTTTGCAGGCCGGAAAGATAAGTTTGTCTGCCTTATGGACCTGGCGCTGATGGCCATGAGGAAATTAAAGAAGGACGGGAAGCTGGCGGATATGGAGGAGTCGGACGAGATCAATGCCTGCTCCGTGGTGGTGCCTGTGGAAATGGACTACGGCGACCGCCGGGAGACCGAGGAGTGGCTGGTATTTTTCAAGAACGAGACCCATAACCATCCTACCGAGATAGAGCCTTTCGGCGGCGCTGCCACCTGCCTTGGGGGAGCCATCCGCGACCCCCTCTCCGGCAGAGGGTATGTGTACCAGGCCATGCGCGTCACCGGCGCGGCGGATCCCACGGTCCCGGTGGCAGATACCTTAAAGGGCAAGCTTTCCCAGAAGAAGCTGGTGCGCGGGGCGGCCAGCGGTTATTCATCCTATGGGAACCAGATCGGCCTTGCCACAGGTTTTGTGAAAGAAATCTACCATCCCGATTATGTGGCAAAGAGGATGGAAATCGGCGCGGTCATGGGAGCCGCACCCAGGAAGAGCGTGATCCGCGAGACTTCCGATCCCGGGGATATCATTATCCTGCTGGGAGGCCGGACCGGGCGTGACGGCTGCGGTGGGGCAACGGGTTCTTCCAAGGTGCATACAGAGCAGTCCATCGAAAGCTGCGGCGCGGAAGTGCAGAAGGGCAACGCCCCCACGGAGCGGAAGATCCAGAGGCTGTTCCGCCGCCAGGAGGTAAGCCGCATCATTAAGAAATGTAACGATTTCGGCGCAGGCGGCGTATCGGTGGCGATCGGTGAGCTGGCGGACGGCCTGACAGTGGACCTGGACAAAGTACCTAAAAAGTATGCCGGGTTGGACGGTACGGAGCTTGCCATCTCCGAGTCCCAGGAGCGTATGGCCGTGGTGGTAGGGCCAAAGGATGTGGAGCGGTTTTTGGAGTACGCTGCGGAAGAGAACCTGGAGGCAGTGGCGGTGGCTGTTGTCACCGAGGAACCTCGCCTGATCCTGAACTGGAGAGGCAAGACCATCGTAAACCTGAAGAGAGCATTCCTGGATACCAACGGGGCCCATCAGGAGACTTCCGTGAAGGTGGATATCCCGGATGAGAAGGATAATTATTTCGAACAATACGCGGTGCCCGCCGTGGGAGAAAAGCTGGAGGCCGGAGAGGTTAAAGCGGCATGGCTTGCCCTGCTGAACGATCTGAATGTGTGCTCCCAGAAGGGCCTGGTGGAGATGTTTGACGCCTCCATCGGCGCGGGAAGCGTGTTCATGCCTTATGGCGGAAAGCACCAGCTGACCGAGACCCAGGCCATGGTGGCAAAGCTGCCGGTGCTCCGGGGCAGGACGGATACCGTTACCATGATGAGCCACGGCTTTGACCCGTACCTGTCTTCCTGGAGCCCTTACCACGGCGCAGTCTATGCGGTGACAGAGTCCATGGCTAAGATCGTGGCTTCCGGTGGGGATTTTGAGAAGATCCGTTTCACTTTCCAGGAGTACTTCCGCAGGATGACCGGCGACCCCGGCCGTTGGAGCCAGCCTTTTGCGGCGCTCCTTGGAGCCTACGACGCGCAGATGGGTTTCGGCCTTCCTTCCATTGGCGGCAAAGACAGCATGTCCGGGACTTTTAACGATATTGACGTACCTCCCACGCTGGTTTCCTTTGCGGTGGATATTGCAAAACAGGGAGACATTATCACACCTGAGCTGAAAAAAGCAGGGAATAAGCTGGTGCGCTTTAAGATAGAGAAAGATGAATTTGACATTCCCATGTATGAGGATGTGGCGGATCTGTACCGGTTTGTCAGCCATCTGATCCGGGAGAAGATGGCAGTCTCCGCCTATGCGCTGGATGCAAAGGGCGCAGCTGCGGCTTTGGCCAAGATGGCTTTCGGCAATAAGCTGGGAGTGCGGATCGGGGAAGAGGTTTCCGTGGACACCCTCTTCGAAAATGCCCTGGGAGACATCCTTGTGGAAGTGGTTCCGGAGAAACTTCCCGTCATCATGGCCTCCGAGTTCCATGTGAGGGAGATCGGAACCGTGACGGAGGAACCGGAATTCGTATACGGGGATGTAAGGATCACCATGGAGGAGGCGCTTGCTTCCTGGACTTCCAGGCTGGAGAAGGTATTCCCCACCAAGGCGGCCAGGGACACCGCGCCTGTGGAGAGCAGGCTTTATAAGGCGGAGAGCGTTTATATATGTAAGAACAAGGTGGCGAAACCTACTGTATTTATTCCTGTATTCCCCGGTACCAACTGTGAGTACGACAGCGCGAAAGCATTTGAGCGGGCAGGGGCGGATGTGGTCACTAAAGTGTTCCGTAATCTGAATGAGGAGGATATCAGGGCTTCCGTGGAGGAATTTGGGAAGGCCATAGCGCAGGCGCAGATCATTATGTTCCCCGGCGGCTTCTCGGCAGGCGACGAACCGGACGGGAGCGCCAAGTTCTTTGCCACCGCCTTCCAGAACGAGAAACTGAAAGAAGCGGTGATGAAACTGCTGAACGAGAGGGACGGCCTGGCATTGGGAATCTGTAACGGGTTCCAGGCGCTGATAAAGCTTGGACTGGTTCCCTGCGGGGAGATCCTGGGGCAGAAAGAGGATTCCCCTACGCTGACTTTCAACACGATTAACAGGCATATTTCCAAAATGGTCTATACCAGGGTGGTTTCCGATAAATCTCCATGGCTCCGGGGGGCGGAGCTTGGGAAGGTATACTGCAATCCTGCTTCCCACGGCGAGGGGCGTTTCGTAGCGCCCAAGGAGTGGCTGGATAAGCTGTTTGCCAACGGGCAGGTGGCAACCCAATATTGTGACCAGGAGGGACATACTTCCATGGACGAGGAGTACAATATCAACGGCTCCTACTGTGCCATTGAGGGCATAACCTCCCCGGACGGGCGCTGCCTGGGTAAGATGGCCCATTCTGAGAGACGGGATGCAGGTGTGGCCATGAATATTTATGGTGAGCAGGATATCAAGATTTTTGAATCCGGTGTGGCATACTTTAAATAAGAGTAACAAAAAAGATAACGATAGAAAGGGGAGTTATTATGTTATTAGCTTTGGTACCGCTTTTTGACGAGAATATGGCTGTCCGCGCCTATTCCATTTTTACACAGAGGGATAATTTTTTCCTGGATCCCATGATGCAGGGAACCCGGCAGAATGATGGGGCGGCTGCCGTATACGGCTTGGAAATGATCGAAGAGATGGGGATCGAGACCATTTCCGATGACAGCGAAATCTTTGTTTCCGTGAGCAATATCTCCGTATTTTCCGATGTGGAGAGCCAGTGCAGGGCGCCTCACGAGCGCATCGTATTTTTGATCGACAATACGATCCCTCCTGTGGAAATGTACATAAAGCGCCTGCGGGAGCTGAAGGATATGGGGTATAAGCTGGCGATCCGCAAACTGGCAGTGGCTGATTTCGAGAATTACAGCGAAGTCTTCAAGCTGATGGATTATGTGCTCCTGAACAACCGCAAGATTGCCATTGACAAGGCCAAGATTTATTTCGGGAAGCTCTATCCCAATGTGAAACTGGTGGCAGGCGGGATCAGCGATATGGAAACTTTTGAGAAGCTGAAGGTTTCCGGCGGATATCAATTGTATGAGGGAGACTTCTACCGTGTGCCCGTGACAAAGGGAAATACGGAGATCACACCCCTGAAAGTAAATTACATCGCTTTGATGAATTCCGTAAACAGTGAGAATTTTGACCTGGCAGCTGCGGCGGATATCATCGGCCGGGATCCGGCGCTGACCATTTCCCTGCTGCAGATGGTAAACCGTATGACTGTCAACTCCGGCATCACCACTATCCGCCATGCGGCGGCCATGCTGGGGCAGAAGGAACTGAGGAAGTGGATCAATACGGCGGTGGTTAAGGAAATGTATGCCGACAAACCCAGCGAGATCACGAGGCTTTCCCTGCTTCGTGCAAAGTTTGCGGAATATCTGGCACAGCCTTTCAGCATGATGGTGAAGCAGGAGGAGCTTTTCCTGATGGGATTGGTTTCCGTGCTGGACGTGATCCTGGAGAAGCCGATGGAGGAAGCTCTGGAAAAGGTGAAGGTGACCGGAGAGGTGCACCGTGCGCTGACGAAAGGGGAAGGGCCTCTGGCGAGTATCATGGAGCTTATCAGGCAGTACGAAAATGCCAACTGGCAGGAAGTCACACGCTTGTTGCTGCTGGCTGACAAAGAGGTTTCCGTGGTCAATGACTGCTATATGAAATCCCTGCACTGGTACAGACAGCTGATGTTCGGCAAAGAGGAATAAGTAAAAAGATCATGGCGGAATAGACGGGTTTTTTATTGCCCGTCTATTTCTTTTGTGGTACAATGGGACGAAAAGTGTTAGAAGGAAAGAAAAGGACTGTCCTGAAACGGGCGAGGAAGCGCGGATATTGAATGGAGAAGAGAAGATGAAGGCATTTTTGATTTTGGAGGATGGCACCGTATTTGAAGGGATTCATATAGGCGCCCGGAGAGAGATGATCAGCGAGATCGTATTTAACACTTCCATGGCAGGATATCTGGAAGTATTGACAGACCCTTCTTATGCGGGACAGGCTGTCTGTATGACATACCCCCTGATCGGCAATTACGGAATCTGCAGGGACGATATGGAATCCTTGAAAGCCTGGCCTGACGGCTTCATTGTGAAGGAGCTTTCCCGTGTGCCAAGCAATTTCAGAAATGACTGCACCATCCAGCAATTTTTAGAAGAAAATCAAGTTCCCGGCATTGCCGGTATCGATACCAGGGCGCTGGTTCAGATCCTCCGTGAGAAAGGTACCATGAACGGTATGATCACCACGGATGAAAATTATGATTTTTCCCTGATACAGCCGAGATTGAAAGCATATGGAACGGGTAAAGTGGTTGAGAAGGTCACCTGTAGGGAAAAATACAGGGTGGATGCCGTCACGGAGCTTTCCCAGAACGGCCCTCTGTCCGGGTCCGGCCGTTTCGACAGGGCTGCATATGAGAGCGGGAAGAGGGAACAGAGGCCATCCCTGGTGCGGGAGCTGAACGGATCGGGCCTGGAGGTGGCGCTGATGGATTTCGGAGCCAAGAATAACATTGCCCATTCCCTGGCATCCAGAGGATGTGGGGTGACGGTTTACCCTGCCTTAACTGCCGCGGAGGAGATCATTGCGGCAAAGCCTGACGGCATTATGCTCAGCAACGGGCCGGGGGATCCCAAAGAGTGCGTATCCATTATTGAGGAGATTAGGAAGCTGTACCGTACGGATATCCCCATTTTTGCCATATGCCTTGGGCATCAGCTGATGGCCCTTGCCAATGGCGCCGACACCCATAAGCTGAAATATGGGCATAGAGGGGGCAATCATCCGGTGAAGGACCTGGAGACGGGAAGGGTCTATATCTCTTCCCAGAACCACGGATACGTGGTGGACACGGACAAGCTGGATGCCGGCGTGGCAGTGCCTGCATTTGTCAATGTAAACGACGGGACCAATGAAGGCCTTTCTTACACGGGAAAGGATATTTTCACGGTCCAGTTCCATCCGGAAGCGTGCTGCGGTCCCCAGGATTCCGGTTATCTGTTTGACCGGTTTATAGAGCTTATGAGAAAGCATTCGGCCATGAGGAAAGGAGGGGACTGCAATGCCTAAGAATCCCAATGTAAAACGTGTTATGGTGATCGGTTCCGGCCCCATTGTTATCGGGCAGGCAGCGGAATTTGACTATGCGGGCACACAGGCATGCCGCTCCCTGAAGGAAGAGGGTGTGGAGGTCATTTTGGTGAACTCTAACCCGGCAACCATCATGACGGATAGAAATATTGCAGATAAGGTATACATTGAGCCGCTTACCGTTAAGGTCCTGGAGCAAATTATTGAAAAGGAGAAGCCGGACAGTATCCTGCCCACGCTGGGCGGGCAGGCCGGATTGAACCTGGGAATGGAGCTGGAGGAGTCCGGTTTCCTGGCTTCCCATGGGGTGACGCTTTTAGGCACTACGGCGGCCACCATCCGCAACGCGGAAGGGCGGCAGGAGTTCAAGGACCTGATGGAATGCATCGGGGAACCCTGCGCGGCCTCCAGGGTAGTGGAGAATGTGCAGGAGGGGGTCGAGTTTACCAATTCCATCGGGTATCCCGTGGTGCTCCGGCCGGCATACACGCTGGGAGGCTCCGGCGGGGGCATTGCCTATAACCGGACGGAATTGGAAGAAATATTGGAAAACGGCCTGCGCCTGTCCCGTGTGGGCCAGGTGCTGGTTGAACGCTGCATTGCAGGCTGGAAGGAAATCGAATATGAGGTCATGCGGGACAGTGCAGGCAATTGCATCACCGTGTGTAACATGGAAAATATTGATCCTGTGGGTGTGCATACCGGTGACAGCATTGTGGTGGCGCCGTCCCAGACTTTGAGTGACAAGGAATATCAGATGCTCCGCACCTCCGCCCTGAACATCATCAATGAGCTGAAAATCACCGGCGGCTGTAACGTGCAGTTTGCCCTGCACCCCACCAGCTTTGAATACTGTGTCATCGAGGTGAATCCCCGTGTGAGCCGTTCTTCCGCGCTGGCTTCCAAGGCCACAGGCTACCCCATTGCAAAGGTGGCGGCTAAGATCGCGCTGGGATACACACTGGACGAAATCAAGAATGCCATCACCCAAAAGACTTACGCTTCCTTCGAACCGGCGCTGGATTACTGTGTGGTCAAGATTCCCAGGCTGCCCTTTGATAAGTTTATTACCGCCAAGAGGACCCTGACCACCCAAATGAAAGCCACCGGAGAGGTCATGAGCATCTGTGATAATTTTGAGGGGGCGCTTATGAAAGCAATCCGCTCCCTGGAGCAGCATGTGGACAGCCTTTTGAGCTATGATTTCGGTGCATTGTCTGTGGAAGAGCTGAAGGAGCGCCTTGCCGTTGTGGACGACCAGCGCATCTGGGTGATTGGGGAAGCCTTGCGGAAAGGCGTTGATTATGATACCATTCATGAAATCACCATGATTGACATCTGGTTTATTGACAAGATTGCCGTTTTGGTGGAGATGGAACAGGCTCTGAAGAAGGGGCCCCTGACAATAGAATTGCTGAAGGAAGCTAAGAGGATCGAGTTTCCGGATGCCGTGATTGCCCGGCTCACAGGGAAGACCCTGGAGGAGATCAAAAAGATGCGCTATGACAACGGCGTCAGGGCGGTCTATAAAATGGTGGATACCTGCGCGGCGGAATTTGCGGCTTCCACGCCTTACTACTATTCCGTATATGGGGGAAAGTGCGAAGCAAGTGCGGAGGGTAATTTCCATGCCCATGGGGGAGAGGGCCTTGCGGCAGGCAGCCGTAAGAAAGTACTGGTGCTGGGTTCCGGCCCCATCCGCATCGGCCAGGGGATCGAGTTCGACTATTGCTCCGTCCATGCCACCTGGGCCTTTTCCAGGGCGGGGTATGAGACCATCATTATCAACAATAATCCCGAGACGGTAAGTACGGACTTTGACATAGCGGACAAGCTGTATTTTGAACCTCTTACACCCGAGGACGTGGAGTCCATTGTCAATATTGAGAGGCCGGATGGGGCGGTGGTGCAGTTTGGCGGGCAGACAGCCATCAAGCTGACGGAGAGCCTGATGAAGATGGGGGTTCCCATACTGGGTACCAAGGCGGAGGATGTGGATGCCGCGGAGGACAGGGAGCTGTTTGACAGGATCCTGGAGGAGACGGGGATCCCCAGGGCCGCAGGGGGGACTGTCTATACGGCGGAGGAAGCGAAAGCGGTGGCTAACCGCCTGGGTTACCCGGTCTTGGTACGCCCTTCCTATGTGCTTGGCGGACAGGGGATGCAGATCGCCATTTCCGACGAGGAGATCGAGGAATTTATGGAGATCATTAACCGGATCGCCCAGGATCACCCGATTTTGGTAGATAAGTATCTTCAGGGAAAGGAGATAGAGGTGGATGCCGTATGTGACGGCACGGATATCCTGATTCCCGGCATTATGGAGCATATCGAGAGGACGGGGGTCCATTCCGGGGACAGCATCTCCGTCTATCCGGCGCCTACTATCGGCCGTTTGATAAAGGAAAAAATAGCGGAGTATACCAGGAGGCTGGCGAAGGCGCTCCATGTCAGGGGGTTGATCAATATTCAGTTCATCGCCATCGGTGAGGACGTGTATGTGATCGAGGTGAATCCCCGCTCCTCCCGCACGGTGCCCTATATCAGCAAGGTAACAGGCATTCCCATTGTGGACCTGGCCACGGAAGTGATCATAGGCAAGACCATCAGGGAGCTGGGATATGAGCCGGGCCTGCAGCCTGAAGCGTCCTATTACGCCATTAAGATGCCGGTATTCTCTTTTGAGAAGATCCGTGGGGCGGAGGTCAGCCTGGGGCCGGAAATGAAGTCTACGGGAGAGTGCCTTGGCATCGCAAAGGACTACACCGAGGCTCTGTACAAGGCCTTCCTGGGCGCCGGTGTGAACCTGCCGAAATATAAGAACATGATCATTACGGTAAAGGATGCGGATAAGGGGGAGGCTATCGAGATAGGGCGCCGCTTTGAGAAGCTGGGATATACTATTTATGCCACCAGGAGCACGGCGGCAGCCTTAAATGAAGCGGGGGTAAAGGCCAGGAAGGTGAACAAGATCTCCCAGGAGTCGCCCACTGTCATGGACCTGATCCTGGGGCATCGCATTGACCTTGTGATTGATACGCCTACCCAGGGACGTGATAAGAGCCGCGACGGCTTCCTGATCCGCCGCACATCCATTGAGACGGGGATCAATTGCATCACTGCCATGGATACCGCAAGGGCCCTGGTCACCAGCCTGGAGAATGCAAGCAATGAGCTGACTTTGGTGGATATTGCCAGCCTGTAGGAAACATCGGATTTATTCCTCCGAGCAACGAGCCAGGTGGCTGCATGCAGACATTTGGCGTCTGCCGTGAGGGTCAAATACCCCGTTGTTCTGCAGCGCTGCAAGTTTGATACCCCGTTGCTTGCAGCGGGGTCTTTGATTTGATAAAACAAGAAAAGCTGCGGTTTCGGCGCATAACCGGGAGAATGAAAGGTTTCGGTTCAGGGAAGAAAGTATGGCGGGAGATGTGCGGAATGGGAACGCGTGACGGTAAAAAGGGAAAATGCATCATAGTGGGAGCTGGCGACCTGACTGTTGGAGACCTCAGGGCAGCGGAGGAGGACTTCGTGATTGCGGTGGACGGTGGCCTGGGTTACTGCGGGATATTGGAAGTGGAACCCGACCTTATTATAGGGGATTTCGATTCCATAAGCCAACAGGAAGCAGAGGCGGTGAAAGAACTGGAGAGGCGGATACCGGAGCGCATTATCCGGTTCCCAAGGGAGAAGGATGATACGGATATGCTGGCAGCCTTAAAGGAAGGACTGGCCAGAGGATACCGGGATTTCAGGATTTATGCCGCCACAGGGGGCAGGCTGGACCATACATTGGCCAATATTCAGTGCCTTCTGTATTTAAAGAACCATGACGCTGTGGGGTATCTGGTGGACGGGAATGGGATGACACTTGTTATTGTCAATGAGGCAGTGCGGTTCCAGCGGAACCTGGAAGGGATCCTGTCCCTGTTTTCCCTGGTAAGGGAGACCAGGGGCGTCACCATCCGAAATATGAAATATCCGTTGTCGGATGCCGTTATCACGAATGATGTCCCCGTCGGCATCAGCAACGAATTTATCGGGGAAAAGGCAGAAATCATTGTGCAGGACGGGGCACTGGTCTGCATGGTTCTATATGATAAATAATTCTAAGACAAACACCACTGCGCAGCAGGACACGGACACCGGGAACAACCCTGCTCCGCACCAGGCGGCAATGATGCCTACAGCCAGGGCTGCGGCGCCTGCAACAGGGGACTGGGTGGATTCCAGGATAGCCGGGAAAGTCATAACGGCCAGCGTGACATAGGGCACATAATATAAGAAAGACCGTAGGAAACGGTTCTTTATCTGCCTGCGGATCAGCGTAAGGGGCAGTACGCGGATGGCATAGGTGATGGCGGCCATAATCCCAAGGTAAACGTAAATATTGTGTTTCATGCCACGGCCTCCTCTTCTTCCCTGACCGGGAACAAAGCGGCGGCAACCGCCGAGATGGCTACCGTCAGAATAATAGTCCTTGTCCCGCTGGAAAGCTGCGAAACAAGGGGCAGGTTAGCGGCGGCAAAGCTTGCAAGGAAGCTGACCAGGACAAACAGGGCCACAATGCGGTTCTTCCTGGCGGGAGGGATGATCACCGCAAGGAACATGCCAAACAACGCCACACTCAGGGCGCTGACTGCTCGCAGGGGCAGCAGGTTGCCTGCGATTACCCCCAGGGCGGTCCCCACTGCCCAGCAGGGAGCGGCCACTATGATGGCGCCATATGTATAGTAAGGCTCCAGGGGCCCCGGCCTGGCAATGGTGATCCCGAAAATTTCGTCAGTCACGTCATACCCCACCAGCAGACGGTGCTTTAAAGGGGTGTCCGGGGCAAATTTCTGGCTAAGGGCACAGCTCATTAGTAAATAACGGGCGTTTGCTATCAGTGTCATCAGTGCCATTTCCAAGTATGCCGCATTGGCGGCAATTACAGTAAAACCTGCATATTCGCCTGCGGAAGCATTGTTGGACAGGCTGGCGATAAATCCCTGAAATGCAGTGAGGCCTGCGCTCTTGGCGGCCACACCCAGAGAAAAGGATACGGCAAGGTATCCCAAACCAATGGGAATGCCGTCCCGCATTCCCTCTTTCAATTCTTTTTTCATTTGACTTAATCCACCTTATGAGCGCCCGACAAGCGGGCAAATGGGAGTTGATGCGATGAATGGGGCATTTGAATTAAAGAAACTGGTTCTGTGCCCTGCGCATGAGGAATTTGACGGAATATCCTTTTTCGTCGCAGATACTCCGCACTACATCTTCAGCGATTTCCTTTACATTGTCGTTGACACAAATGATGCAGATATTCTTTTTCCTGTTGAACAGAGAAGGTTTCTGCCATCGGATATAGTAAGAAATGCGATCCTTTAAAAGCTCTCTCTCAATGAGCTGTTTACATTCCATGTCTGTAATCTCGCAAAGTTCTATTTCATTGTTGACTTTTAATGTAGTGTATACCGGCTGCATAAATATCACCTCGTTTATTCGCAAACCTTTGGCAAAAATTTCCCTGGCGCTGCCCTTTTCGGATATTATATCATATTTGTGGTACTGTATGCAATCCAATAGTTGACAGTAACGCTTCTTGTTACTGTCAAGTAATCGTTGGCAGTTTTTTTCATACAGATTTTCTTTTGTTG
>CANRWO010000033.1 GCA_947643615.1 uncultured Lachnospiraceae bacterium | reverse complement strand
CAGGTTTTATGCAGCCTGCAAGTATTTTTTCTATAATTCAACTGTCAAACTTCCGTGTCCTCCTCCTTAAAAAAGCAGAATCCCCATGCCACAGCTGGCATAGAGGTTATTATTGTGTCGTAATAAGAATATATATCTGTCCATATGATCTATTCGATGACTGCCCCCTGCCTCTTTGACTCAGGACTGTAAATCTGGTAATATATGATGCATGGAGGAATACTATGGACAGAGAGATTAGGGAATTGGAATTCGAGGATATCGTTCCTTTTAAACACCATTCCGGGCGGACATATGATGGGGCACGCCTGCAGCAGCTGATGGACAGCATCGAACACGTAGGGCTGATCGACCCAATCATCGTCCGGTCTGCTGATAGCGGGAAGTATGAGATCATATGCGGCCACAATCGCGCCAAAGCAGTAAAGGCTTTAGGGCATGGCACCATCAGGGCAGAGATAAGATATGGGATATCTGATAAAGAGGCACTGGAAATGTTTTATGACAGCAACCTGAACCGGCACTCATTCTCGGACTGGAACTATGCACAGAAGTTTGAGGCGGTAAAATATATCGAAGATCTGATCAAGAAGACTTCATGCCAAGGAAAGAGGAATGATTTGGAAAAGGAGAAATGTATTGGCACCGAGGATGGAACTTGCGTCCAAACTAGACACAAGTCTCCAGAGAATTCCAGAAGAAGCACCGTCAGGGACAAGATGTCCAAGCGTCTCGGCATTAGTACAGCGACTCTAAGCAAGTACCGGCGCATCATAAAGCTGCCGAACAATCTGCTACAGTCCATTGCGCAGCTGCTTGATGAAAAAAGAATCACATTTGAGGCCGCCTACACAATCTCTAATATGCGGAATCAGGATATCATATGGCTACTAGAGGAGCTAACGCGACATCCTGACAGGATACCCGACCTGAAGAAGCTGAGCGGGCTACCTCATAGGAATGACAAAAAGCCAAGTGAAATATACTCAGTATCTAAGAAGAAGGTTCTGGCAGCATTGGTGTCCCCGCCATCCTCTGGTATCATAACTCCTGTCAGAAGAAGGCGCAGCTAAAGTATATGTATTATTGTCCAATCAAATAGGAAAATTTTCTCATAATAAGAAACCCTAAATCTCTGATTTAAAACTTCTACACAAAAAGGGAAGCATCTCTATTTTGCAGAAATACTTCTCTTTTTAGTGTCCTTTATTATTTTTCATCTAAATATAATGCCATCGGTTTTCTCAATGCATTATTTATTACCAGATTATATCCGGCTCTCTGCTGTTTCTTCCGCACTACACAAGCTGTCTTCCATATTCTGCCAAATAAGTCTCTGCCTTATTTAAAGGCAATCCTATAATTTTTTGCTGTAATCTTCTGATAATTGCCTCATCGTCAAGACCATCTTCCTGCCCCAGTTCAATAATCAACTTTATCTTAATCTTGTCAGATTCCGTCTCTATAACAGTTCCACCCATAATATTCACCAGCCCTTCTCCGCCTTTTATTTCGACTGGCACAAAGATATCCAACGACCTGAAATCATATTTCACATCATTCAGAACATAACTTTCCTACTTACCCATTACTGTACGAAGCGGAATGATTTGCTCCAACGTACAACTCAATTCTTTTATAATAGTATCGTCATCCTTATCAGCAACTAAAGCCGCAACTATTTGAGTCATTAAATTTCTTTCTTCTTTTACCTTCATAGCAACTTTCTTTTCGGCATATTTTTCAACAGCCTCACACATAGCTTTTCGACCTCCTTCTTCCTCTTTAAAATGCTTTAGACCTTTTGCCAATTCCGGATAGTAAATATCCTTTGAGTTCTTGCATCCAAAATCATGCATCAACTTACCGACAGCATCATCACCTTTATAACTACCATTTACATATACAATATGAGAACCATCATCAAACACATCATCAATTTCCTCAAAGTGACGGTTTATCGTATAAATCGGCAGTCCATGACAAAATATATCTGTCTGCGTAATGAACACCATATAGGAATCTCTAAGCTCCGAAAATTCCTGTCCTTCTTTCAGCATCCGGGAGTCCATCATACTGCTGTTAAATCTAGCTCTCCGTGTATGCGCGCCCTCTGGTTTCTTCTGCACTTCGATATTGTAATGCTTTCCTATGTTATCTTTTGCCAAAATATCTAAACGAACATTCCGCCCATCCGCAATAGGGCTTTGCAATTCTCTTTGCCCAACGACGCTTATTATAGTAATATCGTTCCGTTTCAGAATAATCCTTAGCAATAGTCCAGTCGCTTCTATATTACCATCAAAAACCATAGACATCAAATCATCATCAAATAAATTCATATCATCAACAATCTGCTCTACCGTTTTGTTGTCTTGTAGTATTTCTTCCTTTATCATCTTTAACACCACCTTGACATTTATTTTCCCTTATTTGTGTATCCATTGAAGTCCCTCCCCTGTTATAAGAAGAGAATATATTGGCTCTCCACATTCTTCCCGTTCCTCACATGAGCGTTTTAACATAGCTTCAGCAAATCTTACACCCTCGTCCAGTGTAAAATGGGGAACCTCTGATTCATCAACCATTTTTCCGCCTATATCCAGCCTTTCTTTATAACGAATGATATTTTTAGATATGTCTCTTTGCCCATCCCATACAACACATATTGTAGGAACACCCAATTCCGGATTCATGTTTTTATGGGTAACAACACCATCTACAACCTGATATAAGCATTGGAATCCATTCTCATACCCAGCTATATGACAACGTATTGTCTCACCTTGTACCCTTTCATTACACTCGTCTTTAATAGTTTCAGCAATTTCTTTAATAGTTACCGTCTTGTTAAGTCTATTAAACAGCCCATTTAGATAGTCTGGTACATCTTCATCTCCTACTTGTGCATTCCCGCACCATAATATACCTATATCTCTATACCCAAACTGAAAAATTTTCTTAATCCCATCTTTATGCAATACCTCTTGTCTGCCATCTGGGTATGTTTTGGTTAAAGTAGTTCGACTGTCGGCAGCCATAACTATACCATCATACAAGCAAAATGTAACAATAACTGACATTCTATCTCTCCTTCTATTTTTCATTATAGCAGAAATCGGAATAATTTTCACCACCGTTTTCTACTGCAAAATATATTTCCCTGAACACCACGTTACTTTTACCACTGTTTTCTCGACGAATCCTGTTCACTGTTATGTCCAATCTATGCCGTCCATTTCGTTCTTTTAAATCCATCTACATACAATATATTGATATCTTGTTTATCTTTTCACCAATATATAGTGTTGCTCATTCACTCAATATAGTAGGATACAAAATATTCCACCGCATTCTCAGGGAAAAATTCCTTGAACTCGCCGTACAGCTGTCCGGCCAGGGTCTTATTGTGCGCTATAACAAGAGTTGGTTTATTTAATTGCTGGATGACGTTTGCCATCGTAAAGGTTTTACCGGAACCGGTGACACCGAGAAGGGTCTGGAACTGGTTGCCTTCCCGAAATCCTTTTACTAATTCCTCAATTGCCTGTGGCTGGTCGCCGGTTGGCTGATATTGCGATACTAATTCAAAATGATCCATGCTAATATTCTCCCTGTGAAGTATTTCCAAAATACTCTTTCCATCCATACTAACCAGCTATCTATTCTTTTTCATTCATTAACTGCTGCAACTCCTCCTTGCTTGGAAGCACCGTTTGATATTTACTCGCAAATATCTGATTATTATCCTTTGGCAAAGTCATTTCTACCACTGCATCTTTCTTATCCTTACAAACAATGATGCCAATTGTTGAATTTTCATCCTCAAGTTTTACTTTCCTGTCATAATAGTTTACATACATCTGCATTTGCCCAATATCCTGATGTTTCAGCTGTCCAACCTTTAAATCAAATAGAACAAAACATCTTAACAGACGATTAAAAAATACCAGATCTACTCTATAATGCTCCTCCTCAAATGTAAACCGCACTTGGCGCCCCACAAACGTAAAACCTCTCCCCAACTCCAGCAAAAACATTTGTAGATTGTCTATCAAACGCTTTTCCAGTTCAGTTTCTGAATAAACAGCTTCTTCTGGCAATCCAGTAAATTCCAAAATGTAGGGGTCTTTAAAAATGTCATCCGGTTTTTCAACTTGCTGCCCTTCTAAAGCAAGGCGCATTACATCATCTTTCTCTCTGCTTAATGCAAGCCTTTCATATAGAGAACTGCCATATTGCCGTCCAAGTTCATCCTTGCTCCATCCATTTTTATACGCTTCTATTTCATAGAAATGTCGTTCTTCTAAATTGTTTATCCGCATCAGAATAAGGTAATGCGACCAACTTAAGTAAAACCGTCTGCCTTCATCATTCATGGGAAGTTGCTCTGAATGTGGAAAAGCCGTATCGGAAATCACATCTTTTGAATATACCACATAAAAACGACGCATAAGTTTTAAGTTCTCATAGGAAAATCCCCTGCCAAATTCTTCTGTCAGCTGTCTGGACAACTCCTGAAGAATATATTTTCCATAGGTTGCGCGCTCAATGCCATTTTGCTCTTCATCTATAATCATCCGACCAGCCTCATAATAGGAATAAACCATAGCAATGTTCACTGCCATACTCATTTTGCGTTTTGCATCCCGAAACAATTGCACAACTTGGCCAAAAAATTTATTACCGCCTTTCATATCTTTCATTTGAAATATCTCCTTTTCCAATTCGGTAATTGATAATTACCGAATTTACAAAACTTTCTGCACAACAGATTAATTCCCAGCCGAAATGATAAAACTTCCTGTTCCACATCCTCTTTTATAAAGTCACATATAGTATCCACAACAGATTCTGTATCTATATCCTCATAATAACCATTATATCTCATGTTTTGCTTTAAAAGGACTTTGGCCTGCTGAAAATAGTCACACGAAAGTTCATAATCAATTTCTTATTCTTATGGCAAGCAACATATTTTACCAAACTTATAAGTTCATTCCCCTGAGTTTCTTTCATCCTAAAATAATGCTACCTGAGACAATCGTCCAGCAATATGTTTTCCAGCAAATCCCTTTGTATCGAAATCGCATTTTTGATATCACTTATATCCCTATTCGTTGTGTAACGGATTCTATACCCTTTTGAAGCATAATATATGGCAAGCATCTTGGTAGCCACAGTCTTTCCAGCGCCGGGCATTCCTAGCAGAAGCAACATCCTTTTCTTTTCAAGAATATCTATACATTCATTATAGCAACTGGTTTCCACAAACCTTCGACTATCTTCCTCAATGTCACATAAGAGCGATTCACAGTCAATAAAAACACTCTGGTTAAATATCATACTCAAAACATTTGTTGATTCAAGCCATAATTTATAATGTTTCCTTACAATATCCATATTTTCAGGACATTCCAAAAAAATCATCAATGTCTATAAGAGACGTCCATCTAGTGTTATTTCGTCCATAATCCCCCACTTTGTCCATAAAATACGGTATAATCAGCACCAAATAACACGAAATAATGCAGTATTCACCCTGTCCCCAAATTAGGACACAAAATACTCTACTGCATTTTCAGGGAAAAATTCCTTGAACCCGCCGTACGGCTGTCCGGCAAGAGTCTTATTGTGCACTATGGTCAAAGTAGGCTTGTTCAGCGCCTGTATGACATTGGCCATGGTAAAGGTCTTGCCGGAACCCGTAACACCCAGTAAAGCCTGGAATTGATTGCCCTCTTTAAAGCCTTTCACTAATGCTTCAATCGCCTGGGGTTGGTCGCGGAACATTTTATTTTCGTCGTGGTATTTACTCAAGTTGGAAAAAAACAGGCCCACGACGAATCCCGTTCACAATTTGCTGTTTTTGCAACTCAGCACACCTCTTCCATTCCATATGGACAGAACAGCACTGAAGAAACTATTTTATCTTACCACAAATCATTATATTTGTATAGATAGAAAATCGAACTTTTGTTCTTTTTTATCCTGCATCCAGAAGAGATTCTGTTACATCTACTACAATCTCCAACAATTCCTTTTTAAAGCTTTCTGTTTCTTCCCGGTTAGGTAATACTTCTTTCATATACCCTTTTGTTTCTGGTACGCCATCCGCTATGATACCTCTATTATCAGCATAAACATCCATTCCTTTCGGTCTTTTTCGCCAGGCCGTGGTAGTATCGCATAAATCGGCATACTTCCTCATATGTCTCCCGGATTGCGTCTTGACGTTTTTGTACATCCGAAATCTCCTTTGTTTCCAGAAAGAGCTGCGCATTACGGTACATCACCGCTATGGGGTCTCTGGGGTCATTGCAGGCATTCGGAAATTCCTTCAGATGGTTTTCCATAAAATCGGAATTATGTCTCACGCATTCTTCAAGGTGCGCATATCCTTCCGCTTCCTTTCCGTTCAGCAGATCCCATACGCCAAACAGGTAGCTGTCCGCTCTCCAGGGATCCGGTTTTCCCTCCGCATCCAGATTCCACATAGGCCGGCCGGTTCTCGGATCATTTGGGCCTTTCTCTGTGGCTTTCAGGTAATCCTGGCGCTCTTTTGCAAAGTAGGTCTCCAGACTGTCAATCTTTTGCCACTCCGGCAGCACGCCGTCGGCCAGGAAAGTCAGGATATCATCAAATTTTCCGTTGATGCTCTCCACCAAGGCAGCATCCACGGCTTCCCCACCATACTCAATCACGCCCCACCCATTACGCACTTTTTGAAAATATTCCCCCTGGCTGACATCGCCCGGCAAGCCTAATATTCCGTACTGTATGGCATATATAGGGCAGAGATAACAGATTATGGCCTCATATCCGCCGCCCCTGAAATAACCGATAAACTGAATCCGGGATACCAGACCGTTCTTTTCCCGCACAAAGGTTTTGGGTCCTGCTTTTTTCATACCGTATGATTTTGCGGCAGGAGCGATCTTTGCCTGAAGGTTCTCCTTTAGGCGCAGTTTCAGTTCTTCCCCGCATTCTTTCCACTGTTCGGTTGTTCTTGCGTTTTTATAGCCGAAAGCTTTCGCCGGTTTCTGGCCGGGCGGTGTTCCCAGCAGGCTTTTCCAGTCAAAAGTGATGGTTTCTGTCGGATGTTTCTTCAGATATTCCTCCCAGGGACGCCTGGCAGGCGCCGTTTTCCTGTGGTAGACTTCCATGGCTTTCTGCCTGTCACGGATCTCCTCTTCCCGTGCTTTTTCCTCATAATAACCGGACGTCTTCACCGGGCGCCCCTGGGCATGGAAATAATAGGCAACACCGCCCTGAGTCTTTGTCATCCAATAATAGTTTGCACTCCATAAAGCGGGCATAATCCGACCCCGGTCTCCCCGGGTCAGAGTCTCTTCCAGCTTAAGCCTATTGCTGTTCCACCATTGTTCCCACTCCTCCGGTTCTACATCCCCCGCCGCAATGCGAAGAAACATCTGTTTCATCACGTCCTGAAATCCCATCTTTATTCTTCCTCCTCTTTTCTTTCCGCCACCACATACTAAAAACCTGCGCTTTCACGGCTTTTACAGACTGCCTTCGCACAATTTTTTCAGTCCGTAAACAGCTCTTTTGCTGCTTCGTTGTCATAATGCACCGTTGCAATCTCCATGGAAGAGATTGCCTCTTCCCGGTGCACGCCGTTTAAGTTTATATCCTCCCGTTCCATAAAACAAATTATAAATTTGTTTATACAACATATTCTATAGTAATGTCAGCAAGCTTTTTCAGCACACGCCCTGCTGTGGCTTTAGAGATGCCCCAACGGACAGCCATTTCACTGTAGGCTGCCGGCGGGGAGCCGGTGTCATTGCGGAAGGGATTTGTATAGATTTGAATCAAACTTTTGTTCTCATTTCCCTTTTCGGCTAAACCCCACAACCTCTTTATACAAATAAATATATAATTTATGAAATATTAAAACAGGATACCCTTTCGCTGATTAGGATATCCTGCTTTTGTACACTGCATTATTCTTTTAAGATGGGTCACACAATGAGGGATTCTGCTTTAGCAGGTAGTTCTTTTTCCATCTATTTCCCCATCAGTTCCAACAGGACTTCCTTGGCCTTCTCCAATTGGTTATCCGGGCGCTCCTCGCTGCCGTAATACGCTTTACCGTCGAATTCCACTTCCACGTCAGGATTAATGCCGATGTTATGGATATTATGCCCGTTTGGCGTATAATAAGCGCTAATGGTAATCTTAACCGCAGACCCGTCACGGAATGGCATAATCTGCTGTACGATACCCTTTCCGAAAGTTTTGGTACCCACCAGAACACCGATCCCATGGTCTTTGATGGCTCCTGCCATAATCTCCGAAGCGCTGGCGGAATTCATATCCACCAACACTACCATGGGCAGGTCAAACTCCCTTTTCCCATCACATGTATATTCCGAACGCTGCCCGTTTTTATCTTCCGTATAGACAATCATGCCTTCCGGAAGCAGCATCCTTGCCATTTCCACCACAGCGTTCAGGCTGCCGCCCGGATTGGCGCGCAAATCCAGAATCATCCCTTTCATTCCTGACCCTCTTGCCGTGGCAAGGGCATCTGCAAACTGGTCTACGGTGACCTCGTCAAATTCGGTGACCTGGATATACGCCATCCCGTCCTCCAGCATCTCCAGAGTGACAGTGGGCGTCTCCACCTTCTTCCGCGCTACGGTGACATCCAGATAATCCGCCTCGCCTTCCCTCATAATGGTCAGAACCACATCTGTCTCCTCCGGGCCTTTGATCATAGCCACCACCTCTGTCAAGGTGAGGCCGTAAGTAGACTCCCCGTTTACCTCATATATCAGATCGTTTGCCCGCAGATTTGCAGCTTCCGCAGGGGCGCCCTCAATAACCCCGCTGATCTTGGGTAAAGTGGTCTCCGTGTCCAGGCTGATATATGCGCCTATCCCATAGTATACGCCCTGTGTCTGTTCCATCAGGGCCGACAATTCCTCGGCAGAATAATATTCCGAATAGGGATCTCCCAGGGACTCCATGATGCCTCTGTAAATCCCTGTTTGAAGCTCCTCATTTGTGACTTCACCCAAATAGTAATATTTGTCGATGGTTTCTTCCAAGGCCTGCAGCTTTGCCACCAGATCCGAAGTAATGGCGGAGCCTTCCTTCCTATTTATCTGGACAGCCTGCCCTGTCATCTGCTGTATGGAATTTTGCATACCAAATCCGACATAAGCAATGGCAACGACCAGGAGCGAACACAGCAATCCCACAGTCATGCCTCCGAAAAACAATGCCTTAGTGCTGCCCTGCGTCCCCTTTGCCGGATTGTCACGGCCGGCGCTGTAATTGGGCGCAGCGGAACCGGATTGATCTGGCACATCGGCCGAAATACGGTCAAAGTAACTTGTATTGTCGTCCATAAATACCCCATTTCTGCGCTGCTCTTTGCTCATAAACGACTTTGTGGCAAGCAGCGCGCAGGCACAAAGTCCAGTATGAAAAATAATTTTTCACACATGATTCCTCTCATATTCTCATTCGCTCAAATAATTCCATGGCGAAGTATAAGCTCCGTTCAGCCTCACGCTGAAATGCAGATGATTGCCGGTAGAGCGTCCCGTACTGCCAACTGCCGCAATGGTTTCTCCCCTTACCACAATGTCACCCTTCTCCACATAAAGCTCCGATGCATGCATATAGATCGTATACAATCCGTCCCCATGGTCAATCATTACATAATTTCCCATAGTGCCGCTGTAAGCCGCTGCCGCCACAGCGCCGTCATATGCCGCATAGATGGCCGTCCCTTTAGGCGCCGCAAAATCCACGCCGTTATGAAACTGTTCCACGCCAAGGGTGGGATGTATCCTCATCCCATATTGGTCCGAAATCCTGGTATAGGTGGCCAGCGGGAACTTGAACACGCCGCCGTCATAGGTCAGCACCGTGCCGCTGCTGGCAAGGATTTTTTTCTTCTCCTCTGCGATCGCAGCCTCGAATGCCGCGATTTCAGCATCCTGAGCCTTTATTTCCGCCTCGTACTCCTTGATTGCATTGGCCTTATTATTGATATCCGTCTCGTAACTGATGATGTCCCTGGATTTCTGGTCGATCAGTTCCTCCAGGTTCCGCTGCTCCAGCTCCACATTATACTTTGCCTGATCCAGTATCTGTTTTTCCAACTCCAGCTCATCCCGGCAAAGTTCCACATACTCCCTTATGGTCTTATAATCCTCCAGCATCCGCTGGTCGTATGCCACCACTCTTTCCACATAGTCCGCCTTGTTCAGGAAATCTCCGAAGTTAGCAGCCTTTAACAGCATATCCGTGAATTGGGGCGTTCCTGCCTCATATGCAAATCTTATGCGGGCCACCATGAATTCTTTCTGATTTTCTTCTTGTTGAAGAGCTTCTTCCAAGGCTGCCTCATTCAGCTTAATTTCCTCTTCTTTAGCACTGATCTGCTGATTCAGCTCCTCAATATTCTGCTCCATTTCCATCAGGCTGCTGTCCAGCCGCGCCACGTATTCCTTCAGGTTCGCTTTTTGGGCTTCCAGCTCTTTCTTAATCGTCTGCAGGTTGGTAAGGCCGTTCTGAAGCGCTTCCCTTTCCTGTTCCGCCTGCTTGATCTGTTCCTCCTTCTGGCGGATACTCTCCGAAGTAATGGAAGACATGTTGGTGCCGGCTGCCGATGCCGTTATATTTATATTAATGACAAGTCCGATGCACAGTGCAATGCATATGCAAATAAATCGTTTCTTCATAAGCAGCCGTCCTTACACTCGAAGATGTTTGCGTACGGTTGAAAAACTTCCCAGGAAGCCGATTCCTATGCCTACCGAAAGCGACACAGGCGTCAGAATCCCAAACAATTCCTCCACGGACAGGAAATTCAGAAAGCTGCTGAGGATGGAAAATCTCTCCAGCACATACTTCAACGCGTAATTATAAATACTATAGATAATCCCCAACGGGATAGCCGCCCCCATCAAGCCAATGAGCATTCCTTCCAGCACAAAAGGCGCTCTGACAAAAAAGTCCGTTGCACCGATATATTTCATAATATTTATTTCCGTTGAACGGACGGAAATACCGATAGCAACCGTATTGCTGATCAGGAAAATGCTTACTGCCAGCAAGATAATGATAATCCCCATGGAAACGTATGCAATCAACAGGTTGACACCGCTCAAAGTATTGGCGGTAAGCTCCGAATAATTCACCCTGCGCACTTCAGGTATGGACTCCAGCCATGTCACCAGCGCGCTCTGCATTGAAACATCGCTGAGAAAAACCTCATAGCTGTTCTCCCCCGACAGAGGATTTTCCGGAAAACCCACTGAAAAATACTCTCCGTAACTTTGCGTTGCCCATTTTTCCCATGCCTCTTCATCCGAGATGAATTTCACTTCCGACACTTCTGCGCGGTTGGCAATCATCTGCCCGATTTCCTCAATCCTCTGGTCGGAAGCAATCACATGGTCCGGACTGCAGTCAGCCTTTTCAAGGCTGTCCAGGGCATCTCCCTCATAATGAAAGAACACTGTCACGGACACGCCTTCTTCCGCTGTTTTCACGATGCTCTCAAAGTTTGCCACAATGGCATAAAACAGTCCAAACAAAAACAGACAGGCGGAAATCGTTGCTATGGAAGCAAGGGAATACCATTTATTGCGGAAGATATTGGCAAATCCCTGCCTGATGGTGTAGAATAAGCTGCTAATCTTCATCAATATATGCCCCTCCTTCTTCGTCACTTACAATTATCCCCTTTTTCATGGTGATAACACGCTTACGCATGGCATTGACGATTTCTCTGTTGTGGGTAACCACTACGATGGTAGTACCGCTCTCATTGATCTCTTCCAATAATTTCATGATCTCCCATGAATTTTTGGGGTCCAGATTACCTGTAGGCTCATCCGCAAGCAGTATGGAAGGATTGTTGATCAGCGCCCTTGCCAGCGCCACACGCTGCTGCTCCCCGCCGGAAAGCTGCGTAGTCTTAGCCTTGTATTTTCCTGCAAGTCCTACCGTAGCCAGAATGGCGGGCACATTTCTCCTGATCTCCCTGCCCGGCGTCTCCACAATGCGCTGCGCAAATGCTACATTTTCATACACATTTCTGTCATTCAATAAACGGAAGTCCTGGAACACCACTCCAAGGTTCCTGCGGAATTTGGGGATCTGCCTGTGGCGCAGCCTGCCAAGGTCATGCCCCAATACGTAAACATTGCCGCTGGTAGCCGTCAACTCCCGCAGCAGCAGCTTGATCAATGTGGATTTTCCGGAGCCGCTGTCTCCTACTATAAATACGAATTCTCCCTTCCCAATGCTCAGTGATATTCCGTTTAAGGCAGGAGATCCTGTGGAGTAAGATTTACTTACATTGTTCAGGTAGATGACGCCATGCTCTTCGATCATCTGTTCCCGCCGTCTTCTCTGCATTACTTTATTTGCCATATGTTTTCCTTCCGGTCCTCTAAATCACTACAGTTCCTGCGGTCTGCCGCCTATGCCTGATGTGGGGGCATTCCGCGCGCATCCCGCAACCCTGAACCGTATCCTAAAAATCTGCGTTTTCCATGTACTTCATATATTTCACAACCATCAGTGCGATCTTAAACGTGATGGCATCTTCAAAGACACGAAGATCCAACCCGGTGCTCTTCTGGAGTTTATCCAGGCGATATACCAGCGTATTCCTGTGAATGAACAGTTGTCTGGAAGTCTCTGAGACATTCAGGCTGTTCTCAAAAAATTTATGGATGGTAGTCAAGGTCTCCTCATCAAATTCGTCGGGACTCTTGCCGCCAAAAATTTCCCTGATAAACATTTTGCACAGCGGTATGGGCAGCTGATAGATCAGACGGCCGATGCCCAGCTCGCTATAGGCAATACTCTCTCTCTCGTCAAAGAAAATCTTGCCTACGTCCAGCGCCATCTTGGCTTCCTTATAAGAACGGCTGACTTCCTTGATCTCCTGGATCACAGTGCCATAGGCGATCCGTATATCCCGTATGCCTTCCTTCTCCAGGAAATTCCCCAGCATCTTTGCCGTCTTGTCAATTTCTCTGGCAGGATCATTGTCCGATAACTCCTTGACAACGATCACATCATTTTCATCTACGGCAGTGACAAAATCCTTGCTGTTACTGCCAAGGTGCGCCCTGGCCAGCTCCAACACGTTATTGTCCTTGCCATTGCCGGACTCTATGACCAGGACCGCCCTGGGCACATCCGTCTGGATATGTAGCTTCTTGGAACGGCTATAGATGTCCACCAGCAGCAAATTGTCCAAAAGCAGGTTCTTGATAAAATTGTCCTTGTCAAAACGCTCCTTATAAGCTACCAGGAGGTTCTGCAGCTGAAATGCCGCCATCTTGCCTATCATATAGACATCTTCCCCTACCCCTCCGGCCACCAGGACATACTCCAGCTGCTGCTCGTCAAAAATCTTAAAATATTGATATCCCTGTATTTCCTGGGAATCCGCAGGGGAAGCCGCAAATTCCACCGCCGCCTTGGAACAGTTCTTCATGTCTGTGGTAGCGGCAACGCTCTTGCCGTCGATATCCATGACGCAAAATTCAACTCGCGCTATCCCTTTCAGTCCTTCTATGGTATTTTGCAAAATCTGATTTGAAATCATGGCCTTCCTACTTTCTCGAATTCTGTGCTCCAAAAAAAGCTTTCATATAAAGAGTACAAAAAACGACATAAAAAAGCAATAGCTTTTTATGAATTTTCACAAAAAAACTGCCTAAAGAGTTATCTTCAGGCAGTCACACGTCCAATATTCGGCTCAGACACGCATATCAAAGTTAGCGCCAACTGCCGGATTAACACTTCTCTCCATGGCAGCCGCATCCAGCATCTGCACCAGGCCTTGCCCTAACGCTTCATTGGTATCCAGCGCCTGGCTGAGTACTGCCGTGCTGACTTTCGACATTGTGGAAACCGCTTTCAAATCCATCGCCAAACCTGCTATGTCCATAGGAAACGCCCCCTTTCACCATGATGGTATCTCAAGTATATACAGCATAACACATCTGCCGCCTTTTTGCCACCCATTCCTCCATTATTTTTCTATTTTGTTCCGCTATTTCAAATCCTCCTTATGGACTTTTCACCAATCTCGATCTTACCCTCCTTCAGGAGCCGCCCCACTGCCCGCTTAAATTCATTTTTGCTCATGCCTGTCTCATGGGTAATGACTTCCGGGGCTGACTTGTCCGTAAAAGGCAGAACTCCGTCATAGCTGTCAATCAGCGCTAAAATCTCCTGGGCATCCACATCCATCTGCAGATACGCCTTGTCACGGATGCTCAGAGTCAGTTTCCCGTCCTCCCTGACCTGGACTACCCTGGCTCTCACCTCATCGCCCAACCCTACCCTGCCATATAACTCCCTTTTCGGGATCAGGCCGGAATATAGGTTGTCTACCGCCACAAAAGCTCCGAAATTGTCGCTTATTTCATACACTCTGCCCGTAACCGTATCCTCTACCCCGTATGGACTGTCTGTACGCAGGTTTTCATACACATTCATCGTAGCGCAGAGCCGGCTGCTCTTGTCGATATAGAGAGACACCAGAACCTGGTCGCCTTCCTTCACACTTCCCCTCTGCTGCTTAAAGGGAAGAAACAGGTCTTTCTCCAACCCCCAGTCCAAAAATGCACCGATTTTCCCCAACTGTACCACTGTCAACTCCGCCACTTGCCCCATCACCAGCTTCGGTTCTCTGACCGTCGCTATCAGCCTGTCCTCCGAATCCCTATAAACAAACACTTCAAGGGCATCCCCCGGATTACTGTCCTGAGGAGCCTGCTTTATGGGAAGAAGCACTTTTTCCTCCTGATTTTCCTTCTCAGGTGAAAGGTATACACCGAACTCCACCTTTTTCACAACATACAATGTCTGCTTTTCTCCTAAACGAATCATACCAATCCTCATATCTTTCCGCAATCTGTAATTTTTTCCAAAAACTCTACCACCGCATAGGGCGCTCCTTTCCCGTCCCTCAGCGACACCACTGTCCTGTCTCCGCACACCGCCACATAGGGCAGCAAGATGTCATCCAGAAATGCCTGCTTCTTATATTCCGCCCGAAGCTGCCCTACTACAAAACCCTCCGGCAGGAAGTCCATGGCCATATCCACGAACTGCCCGTTGTTCACATGGCGGTTTGTATCCAGATGGTGCTTTTTCACCACAATGGCTTCCCCCGAAGTCCCTCCCTCGGGAACGGTAATCTTCCTGGGCGCATACTCCATTTCAAGCTTCCCGCCAAGGCCGTACCTTTGCGCCATCTCCTGGCTGACCGGGACAGGTTTGCCCGTATCCAGGTCCAGCAGGCTCCAGATAGAGTTTGCCTTTGCCAGATATTCTCCGCCCTCCGTCATCATGGCAAAATTCCGGAACCCAAGGAACCCTTTCATTTCATATGGCTGTGTGCCGACAATAACACGCTCATAAAGCACAGGGTACCTCTCCACCACAATCTGCCATGATGAAAGCACCCAGACCTGATGTATCTCCCTGAAATAATCCACCCCCATATCCAGATCCTGGGAGTGGAACGTGGAGCAATCCTGAAAATAATTGAGAAGAGAAGCCATGGTAAGCTTCCCCTCACTGTCTGTCTCACTATATCTTATCCTGCTGTCAAATGAATACATAAATGAAACCATCCTTTTCCGCCGGCATCGCTTTGCCGTTTCTCACACCCGCACCCTGCTCTACACAAACAGTTGGATTACGATCATCACGATCCAGAAAATGGAATACAGGAGCATCCCTATGTTCAGGATCACCGTACGGAAGCGTTTCCCCCGGGGGATCACCACCTGCCCCCGGGCAAAAGTGATTTTTTTGGTAGCCAGGCTCACAATGAACAGAACCAGGGTTGTCAATATTGAAGCAATGATGAAAAAAACGAAAAACATATAGAGTGTCCAACCCAGTGCATTCTCGGTCATGAAATCCGCTAACGCGTTCATATCCATACCGTTCTCCACAATCTCCATATAACCGTTCAGGTCAATCAGATCCAGCAGCTTCAGGCTGACCACACTCCCCATGAAATTAACGATCATATGAATCATAATCGTGATCTTCAGTTTCCCCGTCTTCACATACAGGTAGGCCAGAAAGCAACCCAGTGTAAAGGCATAGGCAAACTGGTTCAGGTTGCCGTGGAACAGGCCGAACATGAAGCCGGACAGCAAAACGGCCACGCCCTGCCCATACTTTACCGTCCGCTCCACAATCAGCTTACGAAACACATATTCTTCCATAATGGGAGCGCAGATCACCATATATAAGACCACAAAAAGCGGGCTGATGGATGTGGCAATGTCCAGAAGGGCATTCTGTACCGCGCTGCCCTTCAGCAGGCCGATAACGGTAGAAATAAAAGTCCCTATAAAATTGGAGGCATACATTACTCCGAAGCACATGATCAATGCCAGCAGGAACTGCCACCACTTCATCTCCTTCTTTTCCACCGTCACTGCCGGGACCCTCTTTACCAATGCGATCAGGGCAGGCATACCTATCAAATACATAGGCAGCATGGACAGCGAAAGGCTGACATTTGCATCCTGCAGCCACTCCGGACGGAATATCTGGACCAAGGCTGCCGGAATCAGCTGTACCGCGTAAATAATGACAGTCCCTAAAACAAACATACCGCCCAGTTTGGAAAAATGTTTCCTTGTGACTTTCAATGGTTCTTCCATAATGTACAACTCCTTTGTTTTTGTAATTTAGCAACCCTGATTCATCATACTGTAAAAACTGCTTGCCCTATGACAGAATAAGCTGCCTTATTAAGACTTTTGTATCCGTAAATTTCTTACAGGGTAGCTTCCATCATATCCTTTACCAGCGCCTTTACATCGTCCTGGGATGCTCTGCCTTTCACAAGGGGGTCGTTCATAAAGGCTTCTACCGCCAGATCCGCGTTCCCTTCCATAGCCGCCTTAAAGATCCGCTCATGGTTTTCTACATGGGGCATAATCAGCTCTTTCACATTCTCAGGAATTTCCCCGGCAAGGACGGGGCGTATGGCATCCCGCTCAAATACCGCATTGGTCTCCACTATGGCGTTCTCAGGCAAGTTTTCAATCTGCCTGCCACGGTTAGGGATATTCACATTGCTGACCCTCCTGCCTAAACCGCAGAGCGATTTGATCAGCAGGCATCCCTCCTCACCGGTAGATTTCAGTTCTATGCTCTCTTCACCCTCCACAAGCCTGCGGGAACGGGCAAGGCGCTCCTTCAAATCTTCCTTGCGCCATGCTACGCTGGTCAATCCGAAGTTCCACCCGGCCACTGTCTCCGGATCCTTCAGATATTCATCCCCCGGCATAAATTCGGCAAGATGCCGGTCCCCTGCTGCGGCAATCAGGCCAAATCGGTTAAAAAGATCCATTTTAACCCTGTGGGCACATGCAAAAGTTGAATTCATCCAATTGTTGTCGGGTTCCTCATACCCCTCTTCAAAATGCTTTTCGATATAGCCTCTGTAAACGGGGAAAAGATCGATGCCTTTATAGGATGCATAGTCAAACCATGTAAAATGGTTGATTCCCAATACATTTACGCAAATCTCTTCTCGCTCTATTTTCTCCACACCAAGCTCTTTTTCCGCGATCCCGGCAAGCACCTTCTGGGTGCCGAAGACCTCGTGGCAGCATCCGAACGCTTTGATCTGCGGGAATACCTCATATAATGTCTTCACACACAGGGACATGGGATTCGTATAATTGATCACCCATGCCTTGGGGCAGTACTCCTTTACCGCTTCCGCAATCTCCACAAACATGGGAACCGTCCTGAGTCCCCGGATGATACCGCCGGGTCCCGCCGTATCCCCCACAGACTGGTAAATGCCCAACCTTTCCGGCATATGCACATCCACTTCCATTTCTTCAAAGGTTTTGGGCAAAATGGAAATCACCACAAAATCCGCGCCTGTCAGCGCTTCCTGTAAACTGTCCGCAACGGTATAATCCCATTTCCCCACGGCTTCTGCCCTGTCCTTCAGCTTATTCCCGATCTGCGCATTTGCCCTTGCCGCTTCCCCGTCAATATCATACAGACAGATAGTGCCGGAAAGCGAATCCTCCAGCGCCAGGTCTGTCATAAACGTCCATGCCCAGCCTCTGGAGCCGCCTCCGATATATGCTATCCGGATATCCCCTACATGATTGTTTCCATACCTCATAATGATACCTCCCTTTCAGCAGGCATCCCATATGCCCGCGCCTAACTGTCCATTGAATTGTAACACTATTATTTACTTATAACAAGGTCATAAGCGGAGTATTTTTCCCGGAAGTGAAATAATCCGTAGTTTTTAATAAAACACATAAATTAATAGTGTTTTCATTGCGGCGCTACATGGATTCATTGGACCTCAACCTTTCTATGACACCCTGGCGGGCCTGTGTTTTATAAACAAAAACAGGAACCAGATTGCATATTATCGCCACAATAATCAGAGAAGTGGCTATTTGCAGAAACGGATAATTGAACACCGCATAAGACGCCTGTGCTTTTACCATCCGGAAAAATCCATACAATGCTCCGCTACCCAATGTAAAAATTAATAGCGCAATTATGATGGCATAGACATTTCCCTCAATTTGCAGCATCCTGCAAATTTGTCTTTTCGTCATTCCAACGCTCTCAAGGACAGCCAGCTCCCTGCCCCTGCCGTTAACGCTCACATACATCATGTTTATAAAATTCATCAGGCCAATTCCCAGCAGGATCACACTGATGGCATTCCCTAAGAAAGTGATTCCGATAAAACTGGTTTTCAGTTCATTGATCTTTTCAACCTTTGATGCAACTGTTACTCCGCTGTAATTATCAAATATGGCATTCACAGCATTATGCGCCTGCTCCGAACGGCCGGTCTGTAAAGCAATCCTGTTAATCTGCCCGGCAGCGCCGATCCGTTCCAGCCATTCCTGGCTGACATAAATATTAGGGGCAATGAGCGTTTTCCCGTCTTCTTTGAACGTGGCGGATAAATAACAGGGGGCAATTTCCAGCGTATGGTTTTCACCGTTTATGGGCAGCTGAACCTGCCCGCCGATGGCCGTCCCCTCATAAGGCACAATAGTTGCAGACGCTAAAATGGCTGTCTTTCCATTGCGGAAATCTTCATAATCAAGGGGACTGTTTATCACGGAAACCGCTTCATTAAAATCCTGTTCCCCAATCCCATATACATACGCCTGATACCTGTTCCCATCCGTATACTGACGGACCGCCTCCTCCGGGACTTTACCCGAGACGCAAAAATCGGTGATATACTTGTCAAGGACATTGCCGGTGTCAGTAAACCATTGTTCTGAAAGCTTCGTTGTATAAGATACTTCCCGCACATCGGGAACAGCCCGCAAAGCCTCCAGAATACTGTCGTCCAGGTTTGTCTGCCGGCTTATTTCGATCACAATGTCATCCTTCATATACTCATCCGCCAGATAAGAAGCGTCCAATCCGGCAAGTATGCCATTCACAATTACAAACAGGCTTATTCCCATAAACAAGGAAGCGATCACCAATACAGTCCCTTTTTTATTTCGAAAAACATTGCCCACAGCCATTTTTAGCACTTTATCGCCACGAGAGGTTTTACCGCATTTTTGCCTGAAGGCATTCACCCCTGTGTAACGCAGAGCTTCTACAGGGGATACCCTGCCTGCCATTTGGGTCGGCTTCCTGCTGCTGACAAATACCGTGCCGAAGGAAAATACTCCTGCTGCCACAAAGGCCAAAGGAGAATATGACAGGGATATTGCGCTATCCATGATCCGGTTCCCGGCTATTGACTGTATCCCGAAGGGGACAATTAAAAAAACGGTAGCCGCACTGAAAATCAAGCCTGAGAATATTCCCCAAAAACTTAACACCCGGACTTGATGGGAAACAATCTTTTTCATTTGCCGTTCCGTAGTCCCCAGCGTTTTCAGTTGTCCATACATACGAATATCCTTTGCTACCGATACAAAAAGGACATTATAGATCAGCAGATAGCCACAGACCATAATAGTTATTATCAACCCGATAACAGCTGCGGCTGATCCAAGACTGCTTTTGCCGCTTCCGGCTTTTGACAGGTCCGTATATTCCTGGAGCTCATTTAAGGGTTCGATTTCCAAGTAAATTTCTCCCCTGCCCTCACCGGAAACCGTAAGCGACAGCGCACTTTTGGTATTTGTTTCATTTGCAGCAGAATTTTCCCAAAAGTCCTTTGCAATATATGCAATAGCGTTGTCATACATTTTGTTGCCGCTATGGTCATCATACCAGCCGCACAAAGTAAAAGAAAACTCTTCTGCTTCTGACAAAGGGGGCCAATGGATATCCGTATAACCATATCGGAACGAAAATATGATCTCCTGGCCAAGGAACGGATTCTCAATGCCCATTCGCCCCAAAACCCATGTGGGCAGCATGATCTCACTTCCGGATGAAGGATAATGTCCGTTGATACTCCCCACTGTCGGGACAATATGCCGTTCCCATTCCACCTCGTCACACCAACGGAGAAGAATACTGTTGATACGGGGATAGGCCGCCGTGTCAATAAAGCCGATCTGGCGGCTGACCCCCATATAGGTGATGGCCCTATCCTGCCGCAATGCCTGAAGCTGTTGTTCCGTCGGATTTGTGAGGATAATGTCCGCAGCTGTGCCATTCAGCATTTTCTGTTGTTTGTCTGCGCTTTTCAGATATCCGCTGCCAATGCAGAGAATGGTAGAAATCAGAAAAGTCGTCATTGCAATAGCAATGATAACAAAAACATTACGGCGGCGGTTACCGGACATGATTTCATCCGCAAGTTTTTTGATTTGTTTTCGGGTATCGTTATAAAACATAATCCTGCCTCCTACCTGTCATAGCCTATCGTCCAAACATTGTCAACCCACCGGACCGCAATCAGGATTGGCGTATCCTCAGTGAAATTATCGGTAAATTCCCGGGAGTGTTCCTCTCCGCTGCTGTCCACAAAAGAAACGGTATACACATAACCGACGGAAGGCTCAACCGTAAAGTAACAAATTTGAGTACTTTTAATCCCTTCCGGAGAAACAGAAACCGTCTCCCCTTCATGAATTACCGCTATATCTGTAATTACCTGATCGGAATAATTAGTAACGATCAGATTTCCGTCCTGATGTATGACATTGCCGTTCACATCACTGCAGCCGGCCAATGACATCATTAACAAAACTGTAAAAATCATGATGAATTTCCTCATAGCTGAACTCTCCTCCATTTGTTATCTTTCCCATGGGCACTTTCCTTGCAGTAACGGCCCCATACACAGATGGGCATATTTATTTTTTGATTTTTCCGTCCTCGATACGGATAATGCGGTCGGCAAGCAGGGCTGCCTCTTCGTTATGCGTGATCATTACCACTGTCTGATGGAATTTCATGCCGGTGGCTTTGAAGAGGGACAGCACATCCTGACTTGTCTTACTGTCCAGATTACCGGTTGGTTCGTCTGCAAGAAGGATCTCCGGTTTGGTCAGCAGCGCACGGGCAATGGAAACACGCTGCTGCTGGCCGCCCGAAAGGTTGCCCGGCAAATTTTCAAGCTTATCCTCCAACCCCAGAGCCTCCACGATCTCCCCCAGCAGCTTTTCATCTACCCTCCTCCCGTCCAGTTGAACCGGCAACACGATATTTTCATAGGCGTTCAAGACAGGAACAAGGTTATAATTCTGAAATACGAAACCAATATGACGGCGGCGGAACACGGTAAGCTGTTCCGCGCTTTTTTCAGAAATATCGATTCCGTTGATGATGACCCTGCCGGATGTGGGACTATCCAGGCCGCCCATCATATGGAGCAGAGTTGACTTCCCGGATCCGGAAGTACCCACAACCGAGACAAATTCTCCGGCGTTGATCTCAAGGCTGACGCCGTCCAGCGCCTTTGTCACATTTTCTCCCTGCCGATAATATTTTTTCAAATCTACCGTCTGTAATATTGGCATAATGCATACCACCTTTCCCAATTCATATACCCCTGCTTGATTTTCAATCTCATGCCTGATAATAAAACAGAAATGTCACGAGAATGTCGCCGTTTCCATAATAATTTCTAAAGATCAGGTTTTGCAGAAAAAAGGACGCGAAAAAGGCGGCCCCCGCCGCCCTAATCATTTGGCAGGAAGATGGTAAATGTGGTACCAGCTCCCACTGCCGAAGTTACTTTGATGCGCCCTCCCTGCTTTAAAATAATCTCCCTTGTCAGGTACAGGCCGATGCCGATACCTTCTACATCGTGCACTTCCGGCTCCCGGTAAAACCGCTTAAAGATTGCCCCCTGTACGTTTTCTGCAATACCGCGCCCCGTATCGGCTATGTCGATTTTGGTGCAGGCTTCCCAAGGAACGACCGTTACGGAAATCCTTCCTCCCGGGGAAGTATATTTTACGGCATTTTCCAAAATATTAAACAACGCTTCCGACGTCCACTTTGTGTCATGGGGGACAAGCAAATCGCCGGGACAGTCTACAGTCACCCGTAAACGCTTTTCTTCCGCCTTCAGAAAGATGCCACCCAATGCCTGGGCCAATGTTTCATATATAAGGCTGGGGTGCTTCTCCAGGGTAATCACCCCCATTTCCAAGCGGGAGGACTTTACCATTGCACTCATTAGGAAATCCAGCTTTCCAAGCTGCCCATTTATGGATTGCAAATATTCTATCTGCTGTTTGCGGGGAAGCTCCTGTTCCAAAAGAGTAGTGGCAGCTATTTTCAGATTCGTTACCGGTGTTTTAACTTGATGGGAAATGTCGGAGACCATCCCCTGCAGATCCGCCCGCTGTTCCTCTATGGCCCTATTGTTCGACTGTAACATCTGATACAGGCGGTTTAGTTGGTGACTGATTCGGTCTAACATTGTATCTTCATCAAAAATTGTTTTGCCCATCGCCTTACCCTGCATCATATCATCCATTTTCCGGCATAGCTCATCTGTAAAATATGCCATTCGATTCCGCAAAACCCTGACTAATACAAATGGCCATACAGATAATACTGCCGATGTAACCAGGCAGGCAATCACTGCCGCCACGTTCCGGACAGCGAAAAATATGCCAACACACAAGGCAAAAGAAGTTACGGCAATACCCGCCCCTATAAACCACAAAATACCCGTGAGAGATAAACCCTTCCCTTGGCCCATAATCTAATCCTCCATACCTTTCCCACATATACCCGTAAACATATATCCCATGCCGTAGACGGTTTGGAGATATTTATTACCGTCCTTTTCTATTTTGCCCCGGATACGGCTGATTGCTGCTGTCAATGTATGCTCGTCCACATAATTTTCCTGGCTGTCCCATAATTTTTCCAGAAGTTTTTGGCGGGTAAGCAAAATTCCTTTATTCTCCGTAAAGACTTCCAGCATCCGATACTCCAGCGGGGCAAAGGCGATCTCATCCCCGTCCAAAGCCGCTCGCATGGAAGAAAAATCAATCATAAGCCTTCCGTCGTCATATATTTTATGGGGCGGAACTTTTTCCGCATTTTCCAGCATGGAAAAAATTGCCTTCACCTTGTGCCGCAGCACGGTGTTAGGGAAAGGTTTCGTAATATAGTCGGCAGCTCCCAATTCATAGCCTTTTATCATGTCCTGTTCCAGATCGTTGGCCGTCAAAAAGATTACGGCCGTGTGCGCTTTCTCCCTGATGGTTTTGCAGATCTCATAACCGGAACCGTCCGGCAGGTTGACATCCAAAATTGCCAGGTCATAAACATCCGGCCGAAAGCGCTGTTTCGCTTCTGCAACAGTGTAGACAGCAGTAACTTTGTAACCCTCGGCAGCCAGTAAATCCGAGAGCATTTTATTCATGGTGATATCATCCTCGACAACCAGAATTTGCTTCATATAATCACTTCCTTATTTTATTTTTCCCGCAATCTATTCTACATAACTCATCGGCGCAAAAAACCTCAGAAGATTTCTCCTCTGAGGTTTCCAAAGCAGCCTGCTAACTGCTTTTCACCTACACTGCCGGATTTCTTTGTCAACTTAATCCATTGCCATAGTATTTGTCCGAACACCAGCTTTTTACTCCCGAGAAAGAACCATGGCCCCCGCTTCCCCGACATGCAATTTTGCTCTGTACATTTTCTTCTCGAACCCGCCCCCAGAAACAGCAAATCCCGTTACTGTAACATTAATGCTGTAATCCGCAAAAATCATTCTTCACAATATTCTCTCCTCGTTCCCTTAAATGCGCCAATCAATCCTTGTCTGACTACTCCGTCTCCTTGAAAAACCTCCATCCACACCGAAAAGAACCCTGTTGCCTTAGCCAGTTCAAGCATCAAGTTTAAATATTCCTCCTGCTCCACAGAATTCCTTATCTTCTCCCATGCAGTCCTGCACTGTTCTGCACAGCGCCTGGCATAGCTTCGTCTGGCATAGCGCCGATCCTTATCCTTTGGACTTGTTGGTATATTTCCCAGTTTAACCATTTGATACAGTCCCTCCGCTCTTTTGCGGACAACAGACTCTCTCGCCTCTAAATAATCTTCATTTAATTGAGGAATATCGTCACTATATGAAAAGCAATGAAAGGTATCTTCTTCATCCGGCCATATGTATCTGTTCTTGTCCCCCACCCAGACAACGTCATGTTTTCTTGCATTACAATATTTACAAGATAATAAGAGATTGCTCCAGGCTAGCTGGGAGCCTCCCCTTGCTTTTGCTTCTTTATGCTCCACCTCCGGCACATGCTGAATTGGAAATTCGCAGTATGAGCAATAAGCACCTATACGTTCTTCCAAATATGGCTCCGCATCTTGATAACAATGGAACGTGACATTTGGAGCCTCACCTTTATCTATTGGTCTCATATCATTCCTCTGCTTCTGCTTTCTTCTCTAGATACTTAAGTTTCATATACGCATTATATGCCGGATTATCACTGTATTCTGCGCTGAGTACATCCAACCTCTCTTTCAGTTCATCCATTCTCTCTTGCGTTGCATCACCGTTCAAAGCTTGAAAATACTCCTCCGCAGCATAGTACATGGCCTCTTTCTTTTCGCTATACTTTGCCGTCGAAACATCCATGATGTTCTCGGCAATATCTTCAATACTCTCTCCCGAATATGGTTCATCAATATCATTATCTAACGCAATTAATTCCCCCTCTTCCAAAGACTGGATTATGAAAGGAGAATGCGTTGCGCATACAAATTGAACCTGCGGAAATATTGTTTTCAATATTCGGACGATGCGCCTCTGCCATGTTGGATGAAGGCTCAAATCAAGTTCATCAATAATAACCACCCCTGGAGTCAAACGCAGTACGTCCGCGCCCAAATAGGGATTCAGAATACACATTCTAGTAGCAATGTCCGTGACTATTTTTATGACGTTCCGATATCCATCACTTAACGCCGAAAATTCAATGACTGTTCCATCCTTCTGCCGGATTCCTATCTCTCCTATTCTGGACGAATAAATAATCTGCTCTCCTTCTCTTAGTTCTCCTGCCATGCTTTCTTTTAATGCACTCATTATAATTTCGTAAGCGTCAAGAGGTTTTCCTCCATTCTCTTCCACTGCCAGGTTTGACAGAAGCCTGATATAGTCAAAACCCGTCTGGCTACTCCTCTTTCTGTCCAGGCAACGCTGGTAAGCATTTGTTCTATTCGGAATTTTGCTCATTTCCTCAACCCTGTTTTCATTCCATAACCGAGCTGAGCTGAGATACAATACTAATGGCAACTCCAGTTTTTCATCAGAACCATCTGCCGACTTTATTAATGCTTCCCAATAATTCACTATTTGCTGCATGGGATTTTTTCCGGCAAATTTCGTTCTGCTTCCTTCCTTTTCAAGTATTCTTCGGAAAGAAATCTCCTTATCATCCCATTTCATCACACATTCAATTGAACACGGAAACTGCGGCACCCCCTGTGGAGTAGCAAGCTGCCTGAAAAATACATTATTTTTTCTATGGACATCTGTGTCTGAAATATTTTGGACGAAACGGCTTGGAACATATTCCTTAAAAGCCGCCAGGTACGCCCCCAGGATAACAGACACCGCTTCAAGCACAGATGTTTTGCCAGAGGCATTTTTCCCTATAAATACATTCATCCCTGGATTCAGGCAAAATGTATTATTTCCAAATTTCCTATAATTGGAAAGTGATATACTTTTTATAATAAAACTTTTCATTGCTATCTCCACTCTGCCGTTTTTTAAGATGCCTCGACTTTTCTTATTCAATCATACCTGTAACCTGATACATCAGCCATTACTTAGATGTTTGGTGCTTAGTTTCTTTCATAAAATTTCCCTTCTGTACTTTTCAGTATATCATTTTTCATTCTCCTTTGCCACCTGTCTATCAGTATTTTCATATAAATAATGGCTTCAGACAATACCAAACTCTAAAGACATTACATCTCCATCTATCTATTAACTTCGGGTGGATAGCTTTTTTACACTGCCAAAATCAAAGGCAAAATAAATTATCACCCCATCCTCCTTTATTCACTATCCATATCTATTTTTTCTTCTATCTGTTTTAATCCCTTCTCTATTTCCAAATAGCGCATTTCAATAGGCGCAAATACAGCTTTTATCTCTTCGGGAGAGTTAATTGATGAATATATTTGCACTCCTTTATCCAACAATCTTTCCATTTTTTCCATTGACTGCTCTGCCCTTCCTCTTTCATCGCCATCTCGTATTTGATATCCTGTTTCCTCTTCCAATTCTTTTATTGTTTTTTGGACGTATACTTTATATAGTTTATCTACACTTTTAATAATTTCTTCTTTCTCTTTTTCATCCATTTCTGCATTTTTAACCATCTGTTTTTGCATTTCACATGTTAGTTTATGACTTCTGATAACAAAACATTTATCAATAAATGCAGCAATATTGTTTAAAAAGACACTTCCAACAGCTAAGGAAGCTGCGATGCCAAATAAAAGCAATATCGATCCATTTTCAACGGCCTTTAATTTTAAACTTGCCTCACTATTTTGAAAAAAAGGGCATTTCGAAAAAATAAATTCCAGACCATCAATATATTTTTTCAAATCCGTTAGATTATCTGTTTTGGGTATTTTAATATCTAAGCCTAACTCCTCATCCACTGGATATATCGTAGATTCATATAGCGAAAGAATGCATTGGACTCGTTGGTACAATATAAAAAAGGCTCCTGCTAAACTATCAATGTCTCGTCTTTCACATGTCATACACTCTTCAATATACTCTAAGCATGAAGATATAAAAGGGATTTCCCCCAGTTCTTCTTTAGCAAATTCATAGCATGAATCACATATCACATTGAACTCTTGCAGGGAAGCCTTTTTATTAAAGTCTGTATTCTTGCTACTTTGGACCAGGCTATTATAATAGAAATCAATTGTGCCATATGCCCTTTTACATTTATCATATGCTTCTCTTAATTTCATATCCCACACTCCCTTTTTTGCTTGATTTTATCATAAATTATCAAAGTGTTAAACAGAAAAAACAGTGATTCAGAATCATTTCTTTTTTATCCTCTGAAAAAGCTCTTTTTGAGTTGCCCCGATATAAGTGTGGGATTATATGCATCCCTTCCCAAAGTCGCATATTATTTTATGAGCTTTCTGATTTTCCTGCGTTTCTGTGTGTACCATAGGATGTTACCGCCGTAACCTTTGCCGCAGCTGCTGCTTGATGGTTTTTTCAATACTTTTCATTTGAGCAGCCTGTTTAGCTGCTTCTACTGCCGTTTTCCCAAAAGCCTCTTCTGTGTTCCGGTTTTTCTGTACAAAAAACCCCGGTGAATCTCTCCACCGGGGCATTTTCGCAGCGCTACAAGGATTCGAACCTTGAAATGACGGAGTCAGAGTCCGTTGCCTTACCGTTTGGCGATAGCGCTATCTGTATTACTTGATGTATTATACACGAAGTATTTCCAATTTGCAATACTTTTTATACAAAAAATGCAATTTTTTTCAAATTTTCTCAATTGCTGTTTTTCTATTGATATCCGGGCCCTTCCCGCATGACTTTTTCCATGCGGGACAAACCCCAAAAGGTAGATGAAACGCTTTAACTCTGGCTCTTACCCTTCACAAAAACCCTGACCCCATATGGCTCCAGAATATGCGCCCCCTCACATACCTCCCCGGAAAGCAGTTCCGGCAGTCCTGTGTTCAATAAGATCTTCCCAGGCTCTTTCCCGTAATTCAATACAAAAAAGTACTGCACCCCATCCTTTTCCCTCACCGCCAGCTCACAGCCTGATGGAATTTCCATGGTCTCCTTGTAAGGCTCCCCGATCCCCAGTTTACGCACAAACGCTTCTGCCGTACCCGGCGCAAAGGCACCGCCGAAATAATAGGCCTCCCCTTTACCGAAACGGTTGCGCACCAATGCAGGGGCGCCCGCATAATAGCTGCCTGTATAGACTGCCAGAACCTCCGCTCCTTCTCCCACAGGGGCAAGCAAGTCGTTAAACACTGCTGCTTCTATCTCCTCACCGTCCCACTCTGCCATGACCCTGCCGTCATCCGGCGCCACGAAGGAATACTCTTCCACGTCAGTCCCAGTTAAATTTGCCGCCAGGCCTGGCAGGCGCTCCATGACACATTTCCCGCTCTCATCCTTATATCCGGTGCGGCAACCCATCACCAGCTTCCCGCCGCCGGACACATATTGCTCCAAAAGCCTCATCTTCCCCTCTGTCAATATGGACGCATGAGGATAAAAAAGCACTTCATATTTACAGATACTCTCCGGATCCGTTCCGTCTTCTATATAAATATAATCAAAGGGAACATGGGCTATCTGCAATGCCGTAAACAAGGCTTCCTGGCTGACGCCGTCCACCCTCCGGTGCCAATTGTCTACCTGGCAGTCCCAGATATTGTCATAATCCTTCAAAATACCGACTTTTGCGCTGTAGGCGGATCCAGCCGCCTCCTGTATGGCATTTACCTTATGTGACACATCTGTCACTTCTCTCAATCTACGGTTCTCCCGCCCGGAATAGTCCAGGATACCATGCCAGTACATCTCTGTGCCGAAAGTGCAGGTCCTCCACCGGAAATAGCTGATAAAGTCCGCCCCATGGGCGATACTCTGAAAGGTCCACAAGGTGAGCTGCCCTGGCCGGGGGGTAGGCGCTTCCATCCTCGTATTCCATCCGTTTGCGCCGCTTTGCTGCTCCATAATGCCAAAATTACGGGAAACCGCCCGGACTTCCGCCAGGTTACGGCTCCATCTCCTGTCTTTCATCAGATCTGTCTCCCGATAGCCGTCCAGGCAGTACGCAAAGTTGGGGTAGGAATCATACATCAGCATGTCCAGGCTTTCCCTCTGCAACCTCAGATAATCAATATTGCCAAATATACCATTTGTGGTGATAAAATCTCCCTCTTTGCAGTATTTCCGTATAATATCCGCCTGCTGCTTTGCAAAACGGCAGACACTGTGGGAAATGAAACGATAATAATCCAACTGTAGATGAGGATTTACAGATCCCGTATTGGTTTTTCTGGGTAGATGAACCTGATTCCAGTCCGTGTAAGCCTGGTTCCAGAACACAGTTCCCCAGGCCTTATTCAAGGCATCCAAAGTACCATATTTTTCCTGCAGGAATATGCGGAATGCCCTGGTGTCACTCTCGGAATAAAACTCGCTGTTCTCACAATTAAACTCATTGTCCAGCTGCCACCCCACAATAGCAGGATGCTGTCCATAATGTGCGGCCGACTTCTCCACAATACGCCTGCAGAAATCCTGGTAGACAGGGGAATTATAGTTATAATGCCTGCGGGAGCCGTGATGGATCAAATTGCCCTCCCTGTCCGCATTCAGTACTTCAGGATACCGGTCCGTCAGCCAGGCTGGCGGCGTTGCCGTAGGAGTGCAGAAAATTACCTGCATCCCTTTTTCCTGTGCCAAGTCTAAAAATGCATCAAAGAAACCGTATGAAAATTCCCCTTCCGTGGGTTCCACCAGATTCCATGCAAACTCCGCAATGCGGACGGTCTTAAGCCCTGCCGCCTGCATTCTGCCCAAATCCTCCGCCCACAGGCTTTTGTCCCAGTGCTCAGGGTAATAACAGACTCCCAGATCAATCCCGTTTCCGTTAATCAGCTTTCTCATTTTTACACCTCCGTATGCGCTTCAGCGCGTCCTTCCTGCTCTTTCCAACGGCTTTCAAAGGCCGTGTCCTCCTGTATTTTCGTTTTTACATACGAAGTTTTTATGCAATGTTTTTCCAAAAAGGCCCAACAAAAAAGATACTCTTTTATTCCAGGCTCCGTATCCTGTCACGCAGCGGTAATATACGTGCCGGAGAAACGGAGAATTCGTCCACGCCCATCCTGAGAAAGCGCTCTGTCAGCTCCAAATCCGCCCCAAGCTCCCCGCAGATGCCCACCCAGATGTTTTCCGCATGTGCATTCCTGCACACCAGCTCGGCCATCCTGAGGACTGCCTCGTGATGGGGGTCAAAAAACGCGTCCAGTTTGGGGTTCTGACGGTCAACAGCCATGGTATACTGTGAAAGGTCATTTGTTCCAATGCTGAAGAAGTCCACCTCTTTCGCCAGGAGATCGCTTATAATGGCAGCGGCGGGAGTCTCAATCATAATGCCTTCCTCCACATCTTGGTATGGTATCCTTTCCCTGTCCAGCTCCGCCCGCACTTCCGCCGATATCTGCTTTATCTTCCTGATCTCCTCCAGAGAAGTGATCATGGGATACATAATGCCAAGCCTGCCGTACTCCGATGCCCTGTACACAGCGCGCAGCTGGGTCTTAAAAATCTCCGGCCTGGTAAGGCAGAGCCGTATTGCCCTCAGTCCCATGGCAGGGTTCTCCTCTTTGTCCAGTCTGAAATAATCCGCCTGTTTATCCGCGCCGATATCAAGCGTCCTGATAATTACACGTTTTCCCGCCATTGCCTGGGCAGTCTTTTTATAGATCCGAAATTGTTCCTCCTCTGTGGGGTATGTGTTGCTCTCCAGATAAATAAACTCGCTCCTGAACAGTCCAATCCCCCCCGCGTCATTTTGCAGCACAGCGTCCAAATCCCTGACATTCCCGATGTTGGCATGGACCAAAACCTGCCGGCCGCTTTTTGTAACGTTTTCTTTTCCTCTGAGTCCCTGAAGGAGCCTCCGCTTTTCCGCTTCCTCTTGATTCCGTTCCTCCATCCTGGCAATGGTTCTTCTATCCGGCTCTATATACAGCATTCCGCCGGAACCGTCCACCACTGCCATCTTTCCCTCCAGGTCCTCCGAAATCTCAATATTGACCCCCACCAGGGAGGGGATATTCATTGTGCGGGCAAGGATGGCCGTATGGGAATCCACAGAACCATGCACCGTCACGAAGGAAAGCACAAGTTCCTTGTCAATCTGGACCGTCTCGCTGGGCACCAGGTCATCGGCAAGCACAATCACAGGTTCGCCCGGCCACCCCGCTTCCCCAGACCATACATCCTCTCCAGTCCATGCTGTCCCCTTTGACTGTGCCGCCTGCTCTGACGCTTCTGCTGCCCTGGCACACACCATCTCCTCCGGCTGCCCTGCTTCCCTGGCACATACCGTTTCCTCCGGCCACCCTGCTTCCCTGACACACACCGTTCCCTCCGGCTGCCCTGCTTCCTCGGGGCCTTCTGCCTCAATATTCAAACCTTTCAGGATCCTGACCACACGGTCTGAGATATCCCTGACATCCGCCGCCCGCTCTTTCATGTATGTGTTGTCCATAGACGCAAACAGCTCCGCAAAACGTTCCGACACGGATGCTACGGCATATTCCGCATTCACTTTCTGCCCTGAGATCACGTCCTTCACAGAGACCAGATAGTCGTCGTCCTCCAGCATCATCCGATGGGTCTCAAAAATTGCCGCATATGCCTCCCCCACCTCTTGGACAGCTTTTTCATACAATCCGGCAAGCTGGCTTTCGGCCTTTCTTCTGGCTTCATCAAAACGTCTGATTTCCCTCCGGATGTCCTCCACCTTATACCTTGCGACGGCTGCCCTCTTTTTGTCCATCAGATGAATTCTGCCGATGGCAATTCCCCCACAAGCGCTTTTCCCACTATATTCCTTCATTCTGCGGACTCCCTCCCGATACGGCAAACTTTATAAATGCCGACACTTTTTACGCGGTATTGATTGCACTTTCATCCCCATACGCAGGAGCCGGCTGTAAGATTGTTTCCCCCGCCGGCCTCTGTATACAGACTAACCGCTCATTGCGAAATTTCAAATGAGTCATACACCCGGCAGATTTCTTCCTTTGTTGCCAGCAGATCCGAAAAGGCGCTGGCGCTGCCGGCGGAAATCCCCATCTTAAACGCATGGGCATAGTCGCCTCTCTCACACCAGCCGGCAAGAAACCCGGCCACCATGGAATCCCCTGCCCCCACGGAATTTCTGACCTTTCCCCTGGGAACCCTGCTCATCAAAACTTCGCCTGACTCCGCCAAAAGTACGGCTCCTTCCCCTGCCATGGAAACCAGCACATTTACGGCCCCCATTTCCTGCAGCTTTCGCCCATACAAAGCCGCCTCTTCCCGGGTTCTGAGCTTTACATCAAATATTTCCTCCAACTCATGGCTGTTTGGCTTTACCAGAAACGGCCTGTGCGGCAGTACGTTTACAAGCAGCTCCTTTGCGGCATCTACCACGATCTTAATATTGCGGCGGGAAAGCATTTTCATGATATCGCGATATAACGTATCCGGCAGTGAGGCAGGAATACTCCCTGCAAGTACCAGCATATCCCCATCCTGCAGCAGATTCAGTTTTTCCATAAGCTGCCCCAGAGCCCGGCTGTCGATCACAGGCCCGGCGGCATTGATCTCCGTTTCCAAGTCCGACTTGATCTTCACATTAATTCTGGAAAAACCTTCTTTCAGTTCTATAAAGTCGCTCCTTCCCCCCATCGCCTCAAACGTTCTTCTGACCTCTTCACCCGTAAACCCGGCAATGAATCCCAGGGCAATATTATCTACCCCAAGGTGTTGGAGGATGGTTGAAACGTTAAGTCCCTTTCCTCCGGGCAGAAGCTGCTCGGAAACAGCACGGTTCGTCGCTCCTGTTTCAAGCGATTTGACTCCTATGACATAATCCAAAGCCGGATTGCATGTAACAGTATATATCATAATGATAACCACGCCTTTCCCTGCGAAACCAAAATATTCCCTGCCCTAATAGTCCAGGAAAAAAGTCCCCTGTATATAATTACCGTTGGAAACATAAGTGTAAAAGGTTTTTTCAACCCCTCCCCCAGAAGTCTTTTCCAACCCTAATATCCATCCGATAAAAGTATATCCATGCATCTGGTATACCGCAATCCCGTTCACCTGCCCGTCTGCCCTCTTCGTAACCACCAGATAGTCGTCATCCTCCCAGCTGATAAAGAAATAGTCCTCATTTTTTCCGTATGCTCTGAGCGCGCTTCCGTACCGCTCGTCCTGGCAGGAAAATTTGTAATAACAATAGGGATATTCCTCCTGATCCGTTTTCTGGCGGACGATTATGTCATTGTCCCTCCCAAAGAGAAACCATTCCCCGCCGCCTTCCATATACTCAATATAAAAACTTTCCAGTATACCGTTAGAATCCTTCCGCACATACCGCTTGATCTCGTCCTCTGAAAGCAGGGCATACTCAGCGGATATTTCTGCCAGATATTCCTCAAGGGTATTATTTTGCAGCGCCGTTGACAATGCCTGAATCATTTCTTCCGGGACACTGTTTTCAGGATTTGTATTCCCCCGCTCCAAAAAACCTGTGTTTTCCATTACGGGGCACTTATAAGGATATCTCCTCCCTGTTTTGGCATTGGCCGCGCTCACTCCTCTGCAGCTGTGCTTTCGTTCCATAACTGCCATAATTTTTTCATATTCCGATTTCCATGTACCCTCGTTTCTATCGGAACAGCCTCCCAACACCAGTATCCCGGCGCACCAGACTGCTGTCAGGACATATTTGATCCGATTCCCCCTCTTACTCACCCTGTCTGATCCTTTCACATTGATTCTATCTACTACAATATTCTTTCTGAATGTTCCAGCCTGACATTCTACTTAAACTTTTTCAAATATTTTTTCGCTCCGATAAGTAATCCGCCGCATTGGTCTATTTCACGATTCGTACCTATTAACCCTGGGGCGTGTTTGCGGCATTCGCCTTCCATTCCGGCAGCATCATCGGATTTTCGCTTAGGTTCTTCTATATAATTATAGCCTTTCGGTATTTTTTGTCAATTATGGAGAAAAGGCCCTTCGACATCCATGAGATGATACCCGGGGGTTCCTGCAAAGCCACAAATATAGTTCAGAGCAGTGTACAAAACAGACAGCGCAAAAATAAAAGCCATTGACTTTTGTCCGGCTTCGGATTATAATGTGTTTTGTCCGATTTCGGAATATATTATAAGGAGGCTTCCCCATGGACCACACGAATCAATACAGCAAGTATACCGCCATGCTGGATCAGTTTGATAAAGAACTCGATGACATCTATCATGATTATGCACTTCGCCATAATTTATCCGATGCCGCCCTCTGGATTCTCTATGCCGTATACGGCTCCGAGGAGGAAATCACCCAGGCGGATATCTGCAATGGCTGGTTTTTCAGCCGCCAGACCATCAATACAGCATTAAAAGGCTTAGAACAGCAATGCATCATAAAGCTGGAGCCTGTTCCGGGAAACCGCAAGAGCAAGCATGTAATTTTTACACCGGCGGGAAGGGCGCTTGCAGAGCAAACCGTCGTCCCCTTAAAGCAGGCAGAAAATCAGGTATTTGCCGCTTTCAGCGACGAGGAGAATCAATTGTTTGTGGAAATGGCGGGAAAGCGCTGCTCCCTGCTTCGGGAATTTCTGAAAGTAAAATCCTGACGCAAACCGCTGTCCCGTATGCTAATAACAGAAAACCCTCATGGGTATCATAGAAAACATCATAGAAAACAAAGAAAGGCCTGATCATTTTATGAACATTCAGTTATCCGATCATTTTACTTATAAAAAGCTTCTACGTTTTACCTTTCCATCCATTGCCATGATGATATTCACCTCCATATACGGCGTGGTGGACGGATTTTTCGTATCCAATTATGTGGGCAAGACTCCCTTTGCCGCCGTCAACTTTATTATGCCCTTCCTCATGATCCTGGGGGCTTTCGGTTTTATGTTCGGCACCGGAGGCAGCGCCCTGATCTCCCTGACCATGGGGGAAGGAAAGCTCCCCAGGGCAAACAGGCTGTTCTCCATGCTGGTGTGTGTATCCGCCTCCCTGGGTGTTATGGTGGCTGTCCTGGGCGTTATCCTCATCCGGCCTGTGGCTTCCCTTCTGGGCGCAGAGGGAGAACTGCTGGAGAACTGTGTCCTTTATGGACGGATCATACTGGCAGCCATCCCCGCCTTTATGCTCCAGCAGGAATTTCAAAGCTTCTTTATCACAGCGGAGAGGCCCCAGCTGGGACTGTACACCACGGTGGCCGCAGGTGTCGCTAACATGGTGCTGGATGCCCTGTTCATAGCCGTATTCCGTTGGGGCGTTGCCGGCGCTGCCATTGCCACCGCCATAAGCCAGTGCATCGGCGGTGTGATTCCGGTACTCTATTTTTTGCGCCCTAACACAAGCCTCTTAAGGCTTACCAGGCCTGTTTTAGATCCCAGGGCCCTTCTGAAAACCTGTACAAACGGCTCCTCCGAGCTTATGAGCAATATCTCCATGTCCCTGGTGGGCATGCTTTATAACATGCAGCTGATGAAGCACGCAGGAGAAAACGGAGTTGCGGCATATGGTGTACTGATGTATGTGTGCCTGATCTTTATAGCCGCCTTCATCGGATATACCATCGGGACGGCTCCGGTCATCGGGTTTCATTACGGCGCCGGAAATCACAGCGAATTAAAAAGCCTCCTAGGAAAGAGCCTGGTCATTATCGGACTGTTCTCCGTGGGAATGCTGTTTCTCGGGGAAGTCCTGGCCAGGCCTCTGTCCCTTTTATTTGTGGGTTACGATGCCGGACTGCTGGCGCTGACCCTCAGAGGCTTTTCCATTTTCTCCTTTTCCTTCCTGTTTTCAGGCATCGCCATCTATGGATCGGGATTTTTCACCGCTCTGAACAACGGCCTGATCTCCGCAGTGATTTCCTTCCTGAGGACCATGGTGTTTCAGGTCGCCGCGATCCTGATTCTCCCTGTATTCTGGGGCATCGACGGCATCTGGGTCTCCATCGTTGCGGCGGAGGCATTGGCTGCGGCGGTGACGGCGCTGTTTCTGGCCGGAAACCGGAAAAGGTATCACTATTAAAGCGAAAACAGCCGCAAATGCCAGAACTGCCAGTCCGATACCGGCCAGTACCACCGTAAGGCCCATATGATCCGCCAGCGCCCCGGCCGCCGGGAACAAGAGGATCATGGCCACAGAGAAGAACAGGCTGTTGACGGAAATCAGGGTAGCTCTCTGCTCGGACGGGATCAGCTGATTCAGGGAGTCGGACTGCACCGGATAGAGAACGGAATTGAAAAATCCGGCGGTGCAAAACGCCCCAACCGATACCCCGATATTTTCGAATCCGTAACTGATCAGAGAGCCGGCAATGAAAACAGTGGACAAGGCCACCACCTTTTTTCCCAAACGCCGGTATATTTTCTCACTCAATGCCGCCCCGGCACAGGAAGCCAGGCTCACTGCCAGCAGGATCAGGCTGATCTCTATTTTATTATATCCGTATTCGTGGTAATACTGCTGGCTGTAGAAAAACAGCAGCGTCTGGGCGGCAAAAACCACGGAATAAAACAAAATATTCTTCAAGATGCGCGCATCCCACCGCAGGATGCGAAAGCATGCACTGAAATGGGCGGTCACAAGCTCCCTGACGGTTGTCCTCTCTTTCCCCTGACGGTCACAGGGCGCTTCCGTCAGAAGCAGTACCGGAAGCAGGGACAGTACGGCGATTACCACACAGGCTCCGTAACACCAGAAATAAGAGTATTCTGCAAGGATACCTCCGGCCACAGTGGCAATCCCCTGAGACACTTCTATTATAATATTGAGCCTCCCATAGACCCGCATATAATGCTCTTCCTGCCCGATGTATTTCATACTGTCATAGACAAGCGCCTCCTCCGAACCGGAATTAAAGTTGTTTCCCAGTGCCTGTATAATAAAGCTAAGTGAAAACAGGCCGAAGCTTTTGGAAAACAGCATGATCACGCAGGAAATCCCTATGCAGATCCTGCCAAGAAGCATGCTCTTCTTCCTGCCCAGCAGATCTGCCAGGGCGCCGGAAGGGATCTCAAACACTATGCTGGTGGCATGATAAATACCCTCCAGCAGTCCGATCTGAGCCAGGCTCAGTCCGCAATATGCCAGATACAACACCCATATGGAACTCTGCATATTCAGACTTGTGATGAAAGCACTGATATAGTCAAGAGGTACGTTTCTCTTTAATTTAAATTGTAAAGTATTCTTTTTCGCATTCATAAATAATTCCTTTCCCCTTCAGCGGATAAATCCTTTTATTTCTGAACCGTTCCGTATCACGGCAACAAAAAAACAGCCTGACACCTTTTGTCAAACTGTTCTGGAATTACTGCGAAAAAGTCTGTTTTTAATCCCCATTCTCCGGAGGGCATCCGGCCAATGGCCTAAAAAAGGGCGCAGTAATCCCGTAAACATGAATTTCTGCATGTTTTCGATATTGAACTGCTGCTGCAGATTGGTATATAACCCAGTCCGGACATTCTGCGCTCTCCCTTCCGTTTTTTCATCCATTCATTATTGAAAACTTAAAAATCTGTGATCCGCGTAAATACCTGTAATGCTGCCGATCCACATTGAGTTTCATTATAGCATTGACCGCCGATGGTGTCAAGCATCTCATGAGATTTTCATAAAAGCATCTCATGGGATTTACATCAAAAACAAATATGCTATATCTGTCTCTTATCAATGATGGCGTCAATCAGTCCATAGGACAGCGCCTCCTCCGCAGACATATAGTTGTCCCGCTCCGTGTCAGCCTCGGCCTGTTCTTTGTTGCGCTTAACTATATTTGTTTAAGCTTTATGTAAATACACGCCCATTTTTACATCAATTACATCATTTATTATGGCTTGCTGATTTTCTGTTGCCAAAATGTTGCCACGCATTTATTATAGCAATTCCCGGCAATTTGGCAACTCATTTTTGAAATATTATGCAATAAAAGCTATTTTTGAGAACAAAAGTATAAAATATCCTCCACATCATACCCATGCCCCCAACGCCCTGTAAAATAAGGTATTCTAAGACGCTAAAGCGTAACAAATCCAACACATATTTTCTCCATAATGTCCTTGTTACATGGTGCTAGCACCATGTCTTTAATATCATTAAAGGAAAATTTGCTAAAAATACTATTTCCTTTAACGCACCCTCTCTCTTTTCTTAATGCTAAATCCATTTTTCAAATACAACTTCACTGCATTTTGATTCCATTCAGCTACATGCAAAATAATTTCTTCATAGCCTTGTTCCTTTATATGGTTCATTCCCCATAACAACAATTTTTGTCCTATACCCTGTCCTTGAAACGATTGCTCAACAATCAAATCATCTATTTCATTTTCATAGCAAGAAACAGCACCTACCATTACTCCATTTTGCAAAAAAAGAAAAATATCATTCATTTTATCTTTAATTTGGGAATAATCATAGTAAAAATTTATTGGCTCAACTTCTAACGCTTTTCTCATTTTGTAAAAACATTCATTATATATTTTCATATATTCATTCCAATATTCTTTTTGAAAAGGAACACATATTATGTCATTCTGATACTTCAATGCTTTATTATATAACATTTCATATGCAATTATTTCTTTCATCTATGTTTCTCTCCAAAATCAGCTATTCATCATCTATATAGTCGGTGATTAATTATCGCTAAAATCCACTTGCATTTTCTTCTAAGTAA
>CANRWO010000032.1 GCA_947643615.1 uncultured Lachnospiraceae bacterium | reverse complement strand
CAGAACCTGTTCGTAGCAGGATTCATGGGATCTCCTCAGATGAACTTCCTGGATGCAAAGGTTAAAGTGAACGGCAGCACCGCTAACCTGGAAATCGCAGGATACAGCATTCCTCTTCCTGCAGCAAAGTCCAAGAAGCTGATTGACGGCGGCTATGACGGGAAGGTTGTTACCTTTGGTATCCGTCCTGAGGACGTATATGATTCCGGCAAGCATCTGGAAGGTGCGCCTTCAAGCGTATTTGAGTCTACCGTTAAGGTTTACGAACTGCTTGGCGCTGAGGTTAACCTGTACTTTGACCTGGATGAGTTCCCGCTCACTGCAAGGGTTGATCCTCGTACATCTGCTAGACCTGGTGATTCCATTAAGTTTGCATTTGACATCGACAAGATCCATGTATTTGATAAGGAAACCGAGCAGACTATCACAAACTAGTAAATAGTAAGCAAGGGGTGCTGGTGACAGCACCCCTTTTCTGTACTATATCTTCAGGAGGAAGTATGATCTCAAATCAGACGATCCAGACCAGTATTGATGAATTGAAAGCAATTACCAAGGTGGATTTATGTGTGTACGATTTAGCCGGGACAATTGTTGCTTCTACAGCGGACGATATGGATATTGCGGAGGAATTGATTATTGGATTTGCCAATTCGCCGGCCGACAGCCAGGTGATCGGTGCGCATCACCTTTTGAAAATATGGGATGAGAGCGAGCTTCTGTTTGTCCTGGTGTCTAAGGGACTTGACGAGGATGCTTACATGATAGGCAGGATCGCAGTCTGTGAGATACAAAACCTGGCCGCTGCTTACAAGGAACGATTCGACAGGAACAACTTTTTCCAGAATCTGATTTTGGATAACCTTCTGCTGGTGGATATTTACAACAGGGCAAAGAAACTGCATATTGAAGCAAGGGCGCCCAGGGTAGTATTTCTGGTGGAAGCAAGGCTTGAGAAAGACGGTATAGTGACGGAGCTGCTAAAGGGAATGTTTTCCAGCCAGTCAGGCGACTACATTACTGCCGTAGATGAAAGCAGCGTAATTTTGATTAAGTCCTTAACGCCGAACAGCACCCACGAAAACATGGTGGCGGTGGCGGATACGATTGTGGCGATGATGAATTCTGAGGCCATGCTGAATGTCCGAGTGGCATTTGGCAATGTAGTGCAGGAGCTGAAGGATGTGTCTAAATCTTATAAAGAAGCTAAAATGGCGCTGGATGTAGGCAAAATTTTTTATGCGGAAAGAAATGTGGTAGCGTACAGTATATTGGGAATCGGCCGTTTGATTTATCAGCTGCCTGTAAATCTGTGCAAGCTTTTCGTGGAGGAGATTTTCGGAGAAAATATTCCCAATCAGCTGGATGAGGAGACACTTACCACAATCAATAAATTTTTTGAGAATAACTTGAATGTGTCGGAGACCTCAAGGCAGTTGTTCGTGCACAGGAATACACTGGTCTACCGCATCGAGAAAATTCAGAAGAGCACCGGTTTGGACTTGAGGAATTTTGATGATGCGTTAACTTTTAAGATTGCTTTAATGGTAGTAAATTATATGAAGTATCTGGACTGCAATTAATGTGCCTGCTGAATATAGTGCAGCTATTGGACCATGGCATCCATATTTATTTCATTGCATCAGAGGACAAACCCCCGAATATACTTATGGTAGGCAAAAGCATGTCATAAACATATTTGGGGGTATTTATATGGTTGAGAACAAATATTATGAGCGAAAGATAAAGTATCTTGATTTGATGGAAGGCGGGGACCGTATCGGAGGCGCCGGATTTGTCAAGACAGAAGTAAAAGGTATGGAGATAAGCTTTTTGGTTTCTGTCAAAGGCCTTCATCCTACGGATACTTATGAAAGAGACGTTATGCTGCAGGCCGGAGACGGCGAGTATGCCGTGGGCCGGATCGCATTGAAAGAAGGCCAGGGGCAGTTTGCGTATCAAACGGTTATGGACTATTCGCAGCTTCAGGGTATTCGGATCGTATTAGGCGGAGCCAGGGAAATCTGCTGTAAATGGCAGGACGGGAAAAGGGGATCTGCCACAGGGAGTCATATAGCAGAAAGCGGTACGGAGCAGAGAAGCGCCCCGCCGGCCGGTGCAGTGGGGCAAAGGGAGGAAGAGGAACCCCACAAGCCGAAGAAAAACAGGGAGATCCAGGTAATTCCCTGGGATGAGATAAAAGCAGTGGAGGAATCCCTGGAGAGAACGGACAAAATCTTGTCCAAAGCGGCAGAAAGAGATGCGGGAGCGGTCCCGGCAGGAGAAGCGGAGGCCAGGGTTGCTGCGGCAGGAAAATCAGCGCCGGATAAACCGGCGGAAAAAGAGGCATGTGGTATGCCGGCGGAATCCGGGGAAACCCAAAAAGAAGTATGGGCCAAAGCGGCGGCAAAGGAAGAGGTGAAAGTGCGGGAAACAAGGAAAGTGTGGGAAAAAGGGACAAAAGATGCAGCAATTACGAAAAGGGAGACAGAGCCCAAGGCATCCGGCGGAAATATAACGGTGATCGGGGGAGAAAATCCGGGCACGGAAAAAATGGCGTCCGGGAGGGGACCGGAACGGCGGGGTGATAAATCCGCACAGAGGAATACATCCGCACAGAGGAATACATCCGCCTATGCGCCGGGCCGGGAGAAAAAGCCGGTCAGGCTGATGGAAGATAAATGGCAACAGATATGGAATATCTATCCCCATATTCATCCTTTTCAGGATGAGAGAGTGTATCTGTCCATAAGTCCGGCTGACTTCGTTTTGCTGCCCAATGAGGCATACCGGGCCGCCAACAACAGTTTCCTGCTGCATGGATATTATAATTATGATCATCTGATATTGGCAAAGATAGAAAAAAGAGGGGAAGCGTCCTATTACATAGGTGTTCCCGGAAATTATTATGAGAGGGAGAAACAGGTTGCCATCATGTTCGGCTTCGAGAGCTTTGAGTGTGGGACGGAGCCTGCCCAGCCGGGCGATTTCGGATACTATATGATGAGGACACAGCTGTAGGGTTTGGTGACCGCGGAAGGGTTATCAAAGGCCTTCCCCGTCAAATTCCGGTATAAAGCTTTCGCTGGCAGTGCCCCCTTCCTGATAGAAGCCATGCCGTATCCCAATGCGTTCCGCAAAAGTCAATACCCGGGCGTATTCTTCTTCCGTTACGGAGCGGTTCAGGAAGGGCAGCTGCGTCACATGTGACAGGGGGGTATATTGATTCATTATACTGATATAGATGCCATCCCCAAATGTCTCGTGGAGATATCGCAAAACCTTTTTGGAATCCTTTGTCTCCCCCGGTAGCAGCATGTGCCGCACAATAACGCCCTGCCGCATCAACCCGGTTTCAGAATCCATTTGGGGATTGCCTGTCTGCCGGTACATTTCTGCAATGGCCGCGGAAGCGGCCTGAAAGTAATCTGCGGCATGGGAGTACTTCGCCGAAAGCTCCGGGGAATGATATTTTAAGTCCGGCAGGTAGATATCCACCAACCCGTCAAGAAACCTCAGGGAGGACACATTCTCATAGCTGCCGGTGTTGTAGACTACGGGTATGGTAAGGCCCCGGTCTTTGGCCGATGACAGTGCATATGCGATCTGGGGGATAAAATGGGTGCCGGTGACAAGATTGATGTTGGCGGCGCCTTTTTCCTGTAATTCCAGGAAGATTTCAGACAGACGCCGGAGAGATACTGCCCTGCCGCTTTTTCCTATGGCAATATTGTGGTTCTGGCAGAAAATGCATTGCATGTTACAGCCTGAAAAGAAAACGGCGCCGGAACCGGTTTCGCCGGAGATGCAGGGTTCTTCCCAATAATGCAGCGCCGCCCTGGCGGCTTTTAACTCTGCTGTCTGGCCGCAGAAACCTGTTTCGCCCAAAAGGCGGTTTGCGTGGCAGGCCCGGGGGCACAAGGTACAGTCGGACATTAATTTGTTGACTTGCTCGGTGCTTATGAGCATAAGAAGCCTCCTTGGAATTCCGTTTTTACATTCCGCAAGCCCGTCAATTGCACAATAATACCGTACACCCGGCGTGTGCGGCTCCACCCGGTGACCTCACGGCACATGAACGTTTCCGCTTAGTGCTGCTTTGTTCCCAACCTGACACGGTTCGCGGATGTCCATTGCGTGAGACCGAATTTCACCGCCGCACAACACCGAATGCACGGCTATCTTAGTGTAGCGGTTTTTGGGCAGTTTGTCAAGTGCGCCGAAACGTTTCGTGCATGTTCCTTGTGTCGGCAGGCTTGTTTTGTTTTCATTGTGATTTTTCTGCCTTATTCCGAATTCTCAGCTCCGCGAAAAAGGTCTTCAGCGCTTCGCTGCATTCCTGCTCCATGACGCCTCTATATACGGAGGCCTGATGATTGAATTCCGGCATCTCCAAAATATTCAGGACGGAACCTGCACAACCCGCCTTGGGGTTCATGCAGCCGATCACCACTTCGGGGATCCGGGCCTGGATAATGGCTCCGGCGCACATCTGGCAAGGCTCCAGCGTCACATACAGGGTGCACTCCTCCAACCTCCAGTCACCGATTACCCGGCTGGCCTTTCTAATGGCCGTGATTTCAGCATGGGAGAGGGTGTTTTTGTCCGTATTGCGCCGGTTATAGCCTCTTCCGATAATCTTGCCCTTATGGACAATCACACAACCGATGGGCACTTCCCCGAGAGCATAAGCTTTCCGTGCCTGCTTTAGGGCTTCTTTCATGTACTTTTCCTGAAGATTTGTGATAGCTGCCATGATGCCTCCATTGAAAAAACGCTTCTGCGGGTGCAAACCAATCCCACGGAATCTACCATTCCCATGGATTTTCCAATTCCGGGAAGAAAGGTCCGTTCCGATAACTGCAGGAAAGGCTCTTTACAATAGTATAAGGCCAAATGGCGAATCCGTCAATTTGAGGACTGCCGTTTTGTTTTGGACCAACGCAGCCACAATCAGGGTACGGGATACAAAGTAGCAAGAAAAGAACTTGCAATACAGTAATATTTTAACTTATAATTAAAACAGTGATATTTTTATGTATTTTATATAGGTTTCTATCGTTTTACCGTTTGGGGAAGGCAGGCAGTTTTATAGCACGGAAGTCATAGGGATTAAAAAGACAATGGATCCGGCAGTTCAAAAAGCTCCGGTATGGGGGATATTATGGAAGACGCGCGGAAAAAGGAGAAAGGCAGTACAAAACGGTTCTTGGTGTTTATGCTTATGCTGGTATTTGCGGCAGCGGTACCCGGAGGATATGCCAGGACTGCATATGGCGCAGAGGCACGCACGGTGCGGGTGGGGTTCTTTCCTATGGGCGGATACCATGAGATCAGGGCGGACGGCAGTCCAACGGGTATGGATGTGGAGTATTTGGAAGCCTTGTGCGATTATGTGAATTGGACTGTGGAGTATGTGGAGTGTGAGAGTTGGGGCGATGCCCTGGACATGCTTTCCGATAAGGAGATCGATCTGGTGGGTTCCGCGCAGTATTCACAGGCCAGGGCGGAAGTTTACCAATATGCCAGCCTGGCCAGCGGTTATACCTTCGGGGCAATTGCCGTCAACGGCGGCAGTACGCTGGCTTATGAAGATTTTGATGCCATGGGCGATGTGACGTTTGGCGTTGTGGAAAGCTACATACGGAAAGACGAGTTCTATGAATATTTGTCTGACCATGGCATTTCCGGGCCCAATGTGATGGAGTATGAGAACACGGCGGCTCTGCAGGCGGCCCTTGCTTCGGGTGAGATCGATGCACTTGTCCATTCCCTTACGGAAGTCAGGGAGGGACAGCGTGTGGTCGGCAGGTTTGCGCCTATGCCGTTCTATTATATATCTTACAAGGGAAATGACGATCTGATGCGGGAGCTTAACCAGGGCATAGCGGATGTGAAGATGAACCGTCCGGAACTGGAGAATGAGCTGATGGTGAAGTATTATGACAGCAGGCTGGATCAAACCATTTTGCTCACCAATGAGGAAAAGCAGTATATTGTGGCAAGGGGGACGCTGACGGTAGGATACCTGGACGAATACTATCCCATTTCCTATGAAAGTGAGGGGGCATATTCGGGACTTGCCAGGCAGGTGCTGGAGGAGGTGTCCGTAAGCACTGGAATTGTCTTTGACTATGTGCGGCTGGAAGACATGGCAGATGCAAAAAGGGCGCTGAAGGATGGCAGCATTGACATTTTGAGTTACTGCGGAGAACCTTCTAGGGATATGAAGGAAGAAGGTCTTGCGGCCACAAAGGTGTATGCCCAGATACCCCAGGTTATTATTATGCGAAGGAATGATAAATCCGACACGATTGCAACACTGGCGGTAGAGGAAGGCAACGCTACAGGGGAGGCGGCCCAGAATTTTACGGGGGAGAATACCCGGGTGCTGATTTTTCCCACACAGTTGGATTGTCTGCAGGCGGTGAAGGAAGGGCGGGCGGATGCAGCCATATGTGATGGGTATCTGGCGGAGTATCTGCTGGGTTCCCGGTTTCATTTTAACAAGATGGAGATCCACAGCGTGCTGAGAGACGTCCACAATATCTACATGGCAGTGGCGGAGGACGGGGAATCACCGCTTCTGGGGATTCTGAACAAGGAATTGATCGAAGTCAGCGATAAGATGGTAAATGACTATATGCTGCAGGACAATTTCTATTCCAAGATGAGCATTGAAACCTTTATCAGCGATAACAGTATTCCCATTATATTGATTCTTTCGGCCTGTGCGGCGGCAGTTATCCTGGTTTTGTTTTTCCTGCTGCGCAACAGTGTGCGCGTGCAGAAGTTAATGTACAAGGACACCGAATTTAATGTATGGAACCTGAACTATTTGCGGTACAGGGCAACCCGGAAACTGGCTGCGGATAAGAGAGGGAATTATGCCGTGGCTTACACGGATATCGGTCAGTTTAAGAGCTACAATGCACTGTACGGCTGGAATGCCGGCCAGAAGGTATTGGAGCTGGTCATCGAAGCGCTTTCAGGAGCAGTGGACCGGCAGAATGAGTTGTATGCCAGGAGTTACGGCAGCCATTTTGTGCTGTTTGTGAAATATGAAGATTTGGACGCGCTGAAGAAACGGCTCCTGGATATTGCGGATCGGATTTCCGCACGCATCTATGAGGAGGCGGAGACGCATATGTCCCTGGCCATGGGAGTGGGGTGCCTGGAAAATGGAGATAACGATTTGCGGCGTGCATTGTCCGAGAGTATCCAGCTGGTGGACTCCCTGAAAAATAATTACAGTAATGTAGTCCAAATTTATGACGACAAGCTGCGGGCGCAGCTCAGGGAGAACCATGCCCGGGAGAAGCTGTTGGAGACGGCGGACATCCGTAAGGACTTTGTGGCCTATTACCAGGCAAAGGTGGACATCCGGAATGAGCGGATCGTAGGGGCGGAGGCATTGGTGCGCTTCCAGGATCCCACAGCGGAGGGGGCCATCCGTGCACCGGGTTATTTTGTGCCCTATTATGAACGCACGGGAAAGATCCGGGAAATTGACTTTTTTGTGATGGAATGCGTGTGCAGGATGCTGCGCAGGAGAATTGATGCCGGGCAAAACGTAGTGCCCGTCTCCTGCAATTTTTCCCGGATCCATTTTACGACCGACGGATTTCCTGAGCGGTTTGAGGAAGTGATGGAAAGATACCGGATCCCCAAGGAACTGATCGAGGTGGAGATCACGGAGACCCTGGTGGTGGAGGAAGTGCAGCAGCAGAAGGTCAAGGAGATCGTGGATATCCTGAGGAAGAAAGGGGTACGCCTGTCCATAGACGATTTCGGGTCAGGATATTCTTCCCTGGGGGTATTTGAGCAGATTCCTGCTTCCGTTATCAAACTGGACCGTTCGTTTCTCCTCAACAACGAGAACCGCGTCCGGCAGGTACATATTATGAAAAATATCGTAAACCTTGCCCGTGACCTGAATGCCCAGGTAGTCTGCGAAGGCGTAGAGACGGAGAACGATACGGAACTGATGATGGAAATAGGCGCATATGTGGCCCAGGGATACCGTTACTGCCGGCCGGTGCCGGAGAATGAGTTCGAGGATATGCTGGGATAAGCTGGGCAGCCATTTTACCAAAGAAGTTGCGGAAATCGTTTTCCTATGATATTCTACAAAATATAGGGTATAATGATTCCCATGGCATTATATGGAAATGGAAGAGCCTGATTGGAGGCTTAAATCAGTAATGAAATGATAAAGGGAGGCATCACATGAGTCTGGAACAGCGTTTGAGTGGACTTACCGAAACACTTTATAAGAAGAACATTAAGGACTGCAGCGACAGTCAGCTGTACAACTGCGTTCTGCAGCTGACAAAAGAAGAAATGGCTAAAAAGCCTGCTATTTCCGGCAGCAAGAAAGTATATTATATCTCCATGGAATTCCTTATCGGCAAGCTTTTGTCCAATAATCTGATCAACCTGAAGCTATACGACGAGATGGAAGCGGCGCTGGCCAAGTATGGCAGAAAGCTGTCCGATATTGAGGAGGCAGAGCCGGAGCCTTCCCTGGGGAACGGCGGACTGGGGCGTCTGGCAGCCTGTTTCCTGGATTCCATCGCCACCCTGGGACTGCCCGGCGACGGCATCGGCCTGAACTACCATTACGGCCTGTTTAAGCAGGTATTCCGCGACAGGCTGCAGCAGGCGGAGAAGAATGACTGGATAGAGGAGAATTCATGGCTGAATAAAACGGATACTACATTTACGGTTTCTTTCGGCAGCCGTAAGGTGACTTCCATACTTTATGATATTGACGTAGTGGGTTATGAGAACGGCTGCAATAAACTGCATTTGTTTGACGTGGATACGGTGGATGGGAGCCTGGTGAAAGAAGGCATTGACTTTGACAAGGAAGCCATCGAAAAGAATCTGACCCTGTTCTTATATCCTGACGATTCTGACGAGGCGGGGAACCTCCTTCGCATTTATCAGGAGTACTTTATGGTCAGCAACGGCGCGCAGCTGATTGTCAAGGAGTTAAAGGAAAAGGGATGCGACCTGCACCGCATGGATGAGCATGTGGCGATCCAGATCAATGATACCCATCCTACGCTGGTAATTCCCGAGCTGATCCGCATCCTGACCTGGGAGGAAGGCTTTACCATAGAGGATGCGGTTCAGACAGTGAGCAGGACCTGTGCCTATACCAACCATACCATTTTGGCGGAGGCATTGGAGAAATGGCCCCTGGAGTATATAGAGAGAGTAGTGCCCCAGCTTGTCCCCATTATAAAAGAGCTGAGCGCACGGGTTGCAAAGAAGTATGAGGACCCCAGGGTACAGATTATTGACAGCGGGAAAAAGGTGCACATGGCTCACATCGATATCCATTATGGTTACAGCGTAAACGGAGTGGCGGCCATACACACGGATATTTTGAAAGAGTCAGAGCTGAACCACTTTTATAAGATATATCCGGAGAAATTCAACAACAAGACTAACGGCATTACCTTCCGCCGCTGGCTGCTGTCCTGTAACAGGGAGCTGGCAGAGTTTCTGACGGAAACCATTGGGGACGGATTTAAGAAGGATGCGGGAGAACTGGAGAAACTGTTGGCCAAGAAGGATGACATGGCTGTCCTGGATGCCATAGACAGAATCAAGCAGCAGAAGAAAGCGGCTCTGGCTTCCTGGCTGAAAGAAAAGGAAGGCATTGATGTGGACGGCAATTCCGTCTTTGACATCCAGGTAAAGCGTCTGCATGAATATAAGCGCCAGCAGATGAACGCGTTATACATTATCCATAAGTACCTGGAAATCAAGGCCGGGAAGAAACCCCTGCGCCCCATGACCTTTATCTTTGGGGCAAAGGCGGCGCCTGCCTATGTCATTGCGCAGGATATCATCCACCTGATCCTGGTGCTTTCCGAGATCGTGAACAAGGATCCTGAGGTCAGTCCTTACATGAAGGTGGTAATGGTGGAGAATTACAATGTAAGTTACGCGGAGAAGCTGATCCCGGCCTGTGATATTTCGGAGCAGATCTCCCTGGCATCCAAGGAGGCTTCCGGAACGGGCAACATGAAATTCATGCTCAACGGTGCGGTCACCCTTGGCACCAGCGACGGCGCAAACGTTGAGATCCATGAGCTGGTAGGAGATGATAACATTTATATCTTCGGGGAAAAAAGCGACACCGTAATTGCCCATTATGCCAAGGCGGATTATGTATCAAAGGATTATTATGAAAAGAGTCCCTTGATCCGGGAAGCGGTGGACTTTATTATAGGGCCCAAGGCAATGGCGGCAGGACACAGGGAAAACCTGGAGCGGCTCCATAAAGAACTGCTGAATAAAGACTGGTTTATGACGCTGTTAGACCTGGAAGACTACGTGAAAGTAAAGGATCAGGCATTTGCGGATTATGAGGACCGTACCGCATGGAAGAAAAAAATGCTGGTGAACATTGCCAAGGCAGGATTCTTTTCATCGGACCGTACCATCGCGGAATATAACCGGGATATCTGGAAATTGTAATTGGCCCGGGTGTTTTATTTAAATTGCCATAGTCAGGAAATGGGGTTTCACTATGAGAAGAAGCGGTGTTCTGATGCCGGTGGCAAGTCTGCCGTCGGAATATGGGATTGGATGCTTTTCAAAAGAAGCATATCACTTTATAGACTTATTAAAGGAGGCGGGGCAGTCCTGCTGGCAGATCCTGCCGCTGGGGCCTACCAGCTACGGGGATTCCCCCTATCAGTCTTTTTCCACTTTTGCGGGAAATCCTTACTTCATAGACCCCGAAGACTTGATTGCCAAGGGGTGGATTGCCAAAGAGGAATGTGACGGCTATGATTTCGGTGAGGATTTGGAATCCATAGATTATGCCAAAATCTATCACAACCGTTTCAAGCTCCTCAGGACAGCCTGGAAGAACAGCCATATCGGGGAAGACAAGGGGTTCCGCAAATTCCGCAAAGAGAGCGCCTGTTGGCTGGAGGACTATTCCCTCTATATGGCCGTGAAAGATTCCTTTGACGGCGCCAGCTGGATTGAGTGGGATGAGGATATCAGGACCAGGGAACCCGAAGCGATCCAAAAGTATAATGAAAGGTTTGCGGAGGAAAAGGAATTTTATCAGTTCCAGCAGTACCTGTTCCAGGTTCAATGGAAAAAGCTGAAGGCCTATGCCAACAAGAAGGGGATCCAGGTGATCGGGGATATTCCCATCTACGTGGCCTTTGACAGTTCCGATGCATGGGCGAATCCCGAGCTGTTCCAATTCGATAAGGAATGCAGGCCGGTTGCTGTGGCGGGATGTCCTCCGGATTCTTTTTCGGCTACAGGGCAGCTCTGGGGGAATCCTTTATACAATTGGAAATATCATAAGAAAACCGGGTTTGAGTGGTGGATAAGGCGGCTGGATTTCTGTTACCGCCTGTATGACGTGGTGCGGATCGACCATTTCCGGGCATTTGACGAGTATTACTCCATCCCGGCAGGGAACAAGACCGCCGAGAACGGAACCTGGAAACCGGGGCCGGGATATGCGCTGTTTGCCGCCATGAAGAAAGAGCTGGGGGAGAAGGAAGTGATTGCGGAGGATTTGGGGTTTCTCACTCCTTCCGTAATAAAGCTGGTAAAGAGATCCGGCTATCCGGGAATGAAAGTATTGCAGTTTGCCTTTGACTCCAGGGAGGAGAGCGATTACCTCCCCCATAATTACGGGCATAATTGCGTGGTATACACAGGCACCCATGACAACGATACGGTGCTTGGCTGGTACAGGGAGCTGGCGATGCCGGATAAGGTATATTGCGACCGCTACCTGAATCTTACAGAATGTAAGGAAGAGGAGCTGCAGTGGGAATTTATACGCGCCGCCTTTGCCAGTGTGGCGGATCTGGCGGTGATCCCCATGCAGGATTATCTGGGGTTGGGTTCGGAAGCGCGTATCAATACTCCCTCCACCCTGGGAGGAAACTGGCAGTGGCGTATGGAGAAAGGCAGCTTTACGAAGGAACTGGCGGATCGGATGAGGGATATGACAAAGCTGTACGGAAGGCTTCCCTGAGTAAGCCTGTAGTTCGTGCCTAAGGCGGCAGATCCCTGTGCGGCCGGTCTTCCAAACGCACTCCGGGATTGCGGGAGAAGAGATGAAGATTCACGGCTTTCAAAAAACTACATTATTGGATTATCCGGGACATGTTGCAGCCACCGTTTTTACGGGTGGCTGTAATTTTCGTTGCCCTTTTTGCCAGAACGGCTCCCTGGTCCTGGAGCCGGAAGGGCAGCCACTTCTTTCCGAAGAGGAAGTACTGGCCCATTTGAAGAAACGGAGGAATGTCCTGGAAGGGGTCTGCATTACCGGTGGGGAACCAACTTTGGATCCGGGGCTGAAAAGATTTATCCTCCAATGCAGGGAGCTTGGCCTCCTGGTAAAACTTGACACTAACGGCTACAGACCTGAACTGTTGGGGCAATTTCTGCAGGAGGGGATACTGGATTATGTGGCAATGGATGTTAAGGCTTCGCCGGAGAATTACGGCAGGGCAACCGGCTGCCCGGGGTTTGATGTGGGGAAGATCCGGGAGAGCATCCGGCTGCTGCAGACAGGCGGTATTTCTTATGAATTCCGTACTACGGCAGTGAGGGGGATCCATTCGGTGGAAGAGTTTGAGGAGATCGGGAAATTGCTGCAGGGCAGCGCCGCGTATTATTTGCAAGCCTACAGGGACGGCGGGGATGTCCTGGGGATGAGAAACAGGTTTCTGAAAGAAGAAAGTAGTGCCCGGGAAACGGAGAGGATGCCAGGAGTGAAGGGAAGCTTTCAGGAAGAGGAGAGAATTCCAGGAGCAGAGGGAAGCTTTCAGGAAGAGGAGAGAATTCCAGGAGCAGAGGGAAGCTTTCAGGAAACGGAGAGGACGCCAGGGGCGGATAGAAGCGCCGGAAACGGGATTATGGAAGCGTTTTCCAGGAAAGAAATGGAAGAAATGGCGGCTTTGGCAGGAAAATACATGGACAAAGTGGAACTCCGTGGTGTAGAATAGTGGCATTGTGCCCAACTGCAATGTATTTGAGGCTGGGCCGTTGCTATGGCGGGAAGGAGAAAACGGTTATTATGAGTATTCGGAAGAAGCTGTTTGGAGATAAGGCATTCTACAAGATGGTTCTGGGGGTGGCGGTGCCCATGATGATACAGAACGGCATTACGAATTTTGTGGGACTGCTAGACAATATTATGGTAGGACGGGTAGGTACGGAGCAGATGTCCGGCATTGCCATTGTCAATCAGTTGATGCTGGTTTTTAATCTGGCTATCTTCGGGGCAATCTCGGGGGTGGGCATTTTTGGCGCACAGTTTTACGGCTGTAAGGACCATAAAGGGGTCCGCCACACATTTCGCTTTAAGATATATGCCTGTGCCTTCATCGTGTTGGTGGGAATTTTCCTGTTTCTGGCCGGCGGGGAGCAGCTGATCCTGCTTTACCTCCACGGTGAGGGGAATGACGCGGCTCTTCAGGCCACCCTGGGGTACGGAAAGGAATATTTGCTGGTGATGCTGTTCGGATTGCTGCCCTTTGGTGTGGAGCAGATCTATACCAGTACCCTGCGGGAGTGCGGCGAGACGAAAGTGCCGATGGCGGCAGGGGTGGCCGCAGTTTGTGTGAACCTGGCGCTGAATTATCTGCTGATTTTCGGAAAGTGCGGACTGCCCCAATTGGGCGTAGTAGGCGCTGCCATTGCCACGGTGGTGTCAAGGTACGTCCAGGCAGCCATCGTGGTGGCCTGGACCCACAGGCATAAGGAGCGGATGCCCTTCATCCTGGGAGCTTACAGGGAGTTTAAGATACCGGGCCAGCTGACGGGCAATATTTTCAAGAAGGGCCTTCCCCTGATGATCAATGAGATTTTGTGGGCAGCCGGCATGGCCTCCCTGACCCAGTGTTATTCCATGCGGGGACTGGATGCGGTGGCGGCGCTGAACATCTCCACCACCATTACCAATCTGTTCAGCGTGATCTATATGGCTATGGGAGGCGCCATATCCATTATCGTAGGACAGCTCCTGGGGGCAGGGGAGATGGAAGAGGCAAAAGATACGGATGCCAAGCTGATCGCTTTTTCCGTATTCTCCTGTGTGGTGATTGGAGGGGTGCTGATTCTGATTGCTCCGCTGTTTCCCCGGATATATCACACTACGGATGCCGTGAAAGCTTTGGCGGCATCCCTCCTTCGGGTAGCGGCGGCATGTATGCCTCTTGCCGCGTTCATGCATGCTTCCTATTTCACTCTGCGCTCCGGCGGCAAGACGATTGTAACCTTCCTGTTTGACAGTGTGTTCCTGTGGTGCGTCAGCCTTCCAGTGGCATACATACTGAGCCGATATACGGGACTTCCTATAGTGCCGCTGTACTTAAGCTGCCAGCTGCTGGATATTATCAAGTGTGTGATAGGTTTTATCCTGGTGAAGAAAGGCGTGTGGCTGAATAATATAGTGGCGTGAGTGGCTTTTCAAACACGCGCAGGGGAGGCCATTATGGCCGGGGTATCTGCCCGGAAGACAGAGGTCCCGCCGAAGTCCCGGGAGCAGGCCCTGTGGAGCCTCTGACGATCAGTGTGGCCCGCAGCAGGATGGAACCTATGGCGACATGGTTGAGTAGGCAGGACAGGGCATAAAAGCCGCACTTCCCCAAGGCAGCACGGTCTTGCCGGATGGTGGTCAGGGGAGGGGTTATGTAAGAGGTCATGGGCAGGTCGTCAAAGCCTATGATGCTGAGGTCTTCGGGAATCCGAAGGCCCCTGTCCCTGCATTCCGTGATGGCGGAGATGGCCCGCACATCATGGGAGAAGAGGATGGCCGTGACGCCCTCCTGTATCAGTTTCGGGATATACTTTCTCGTGGATTCCGCCACATAGTATCCCAGGCCGATGTAGTCTTCGTTGATTTCCAGGCCGTATTTTTCCAATGCGTTGATATAGGCGTGGTATCTTGCCTTCAGGATGAAAGAATCCAACGGGCCTGATATCAGTCCTATTTTTTTATGCCCGAGTTTCATGAGATGCTTGATGGCAAGCTCAAAACCTTCCTGGCTGTCGCAGCCTACGGAGGCAATGTTTGGGTTGTCTTTGACGTAATTGTCATAGAGTACCGTGGGGATGGTGGAAGAAGGAAACTCCTGCATCCAGGGGTCCAGAAGGGACATGCCGAGAATGAAAGAAGCATGGTACCCTCCCTGCATCATAAAAATGTCGTAAGGCGTCATCTTCTGGAAGTCTATATTGATGGGGATAATATCTACCGTCCAACCTTCCGGTTCCGCCATTTGTTTGAAACCCAATACAATATCATGGCCGAATTGGTTGGGAGTGTCGTAATCCATATTTTCGATCAGGATACATAGCTTTTTTGCCTTCTTCTGCTGGCGTTTGTTGATATAACCTAATTCCACCGCCGTTTCAAGGATCTTTTTCCGTGTTTCGGCGCTTACGTCTTCGGCGTTGTTCAAACCCTTGGAGACAGTGCTTTTGGATATACCCAGTTTTGCTGCAATATCGTTGATAGTGGCCATGGCCCGACTCCTTAAATTTTTGTTAAAAATTACGAAAACTATTATTTTACCTGAGCTAATTATAGCAGGATAAATTTGGGAAAACAAGAATGGCAGCGAAACTTTGCCGTTGGCATTTTAATTGGGAAAAACACTGTGTTTTGCGGCCCGGAACTTAATTTTATGCCGAAATTGCGTATAAAACAGGAGGTTCACTTTAAATGTATAAATAAAATAGTCGAAAACCGGAGAAAATAAAATTGTTTTTATGGAGAGAGCACAGAAAAAAACGAAAATAATTCGAAAAAGTTTCGCGAAACTGTTTCGACAAATTTTCGAAACGATATACAAAATGCACAATTATGCTTGGAAAAACGACATTTACAGGAAAAAGTGCATAAAAATCAAATTGATATTGCAAAGGCTTTGTGCTAATATAGTCTCACAACGAAACTTAACAAAACTTAACAAAACTTGTAAGGAGGTAATCAAATGAAAAAGAAACTATTGGCTGCATTATTGACGGCGACTATGATGGCTGCCGCTATGACTGGGTGCGGAGATTCAGGTACATCCGGGAGCGGTACATCCGGAAACGGCGGAGCGGCAAATGGGGGGGGCACTACAGATGTTTCCCTGAAAGTGTATTGCCCCCAGAATCAGGTGGATACCGGCATAATGGCACAGCAGCAGGAGGCCTTTGCGGCGGCACATCCCGAGTATAACATTACATGGACCACGGAGATCGTGGGCGAGGATAAATGTGCGGAAAGCATTCTGAAGGATGTGGGAGCAGCTGCAGACGTATTCATGTTTGCAAACGACCAGCTTCCCTCCCTGGTGGAGGCCGGAGCCATTGCCAGACTGGGCGGTGATGCGGAGACAATGGTAAAGGAAACCAATTCGGAATCCGTAATCGCAACCGTGACGGTGGACGATGCGGTCTATGGTATCCCTTTTACACATAATACTTTCTTTATGTTTTATGACAAGACCATCCTGGATGAGTCAGACATCGTTTCACTGGAGAAGATCATGGGGAAGGAAACGGCTGACAATGTGTATAACTTCTACTTTGAATCCGCAGGCGGATGGAAACTGGGCGCTTATTATTACGGTGCAGGCCTGAGCGTATTCGGTCCCGACGGAAATGACCTGAATGCAGGTGTGGACTGGAACAATGAGACAGGTGTGGCTGTTACCAATTACCTGATCGACCTGATCAACAACCCGAAATGTGCTTACGACGGCGAGATCTCCGTTTCCGAGCTTGCAGGGGACCACAGGATCGGGGCATGGTTTGACGGCTCCTGGAACTATGATCTGTACAAGGGAATCCTGGGTGACGACCTGGGCATGGCAGTGATCCCCACCTTTAATCTTAACGGCAAAGATACCCAGCTGCTGGGTTTCTATGGTTCCAAGTGTATCGGCGTAAACGCGAAGTCCCAGAACATGGCGGCAGCGGTGCAGTTTGCAACCTTCCTTGGAAATGAGGAGAATCAGGTTCTGCGTTATGAATTATCCGCACAGATCCCCGCGAACATGAATGCAAGCGAAAGCGAGGCTGTTAAGGCAGATCCTCTGGCAGCAATCGTAATCAAGGAATCCAATGAGGCAAGTGTGGCACAGCCTACCAACTCCACATTCAGCGCGAGATACTGGACTTATGCCAACACCATCCCCACAGAGATCCGCAGCGGCGAGATCACCAAGGATAACGTGCAGCAGAAACTGGATACTTTTGTGGAAGCAATGACCAAATAGCAGTTGTGTAGGGGGTTTCTATGGGAAATAAGAAGAAAAAGGCCCAGCCTGTCTATGACAGGCCAAGTGATGCCAATATATCACAGGCATTTAAAAAAGGAAATACGATCACCAAGGCTTCCTTCTTTGTCTTTGGCCTTGGAAATCTTATGAATCGTCAGATCGGCAGAGGACTTATTTTCCTCGCGCTGGAAATAGCTTATATCATTTACCTGATTACATTTGGTATCGGCGCCCTGGGTGATTTTATCACCCTGGGCACTGCACAACAGGGCGAAGTGTACAATGCAGCCCTGGGAATTTATGAGTATTCCGCGGGCGACGACTCTATGCTCTGCCTGCTTTACGGCGTGATCACTCTGGTGATGACGGTGGCTGTTGTATTTGTGGGTTGTATGTCCGGCAAGAGTGCATTCTGCACACAGGTGCGTAAGGAGAAGGGGAAGCATATTCCCACATTCAGGGATGACATCCGGTCATTGAAGGAAGAGAACCTGCATGGGTTCCTGCTTGCCTTCCCTATCATCGGCATTGTCTGCTTCACCATAGTGCCGCTGATTTTCATGATTCTGATTGCGTTTACCAGCTATGACCACGAGCACCAGCCGCCGGGAAATCTGTTCGACTGGGTGGGGCTGGATAATTTCAAGGCCATGTTTTCCCAAGGGAGCAAGCTGGCCGGCACTTTCTGGCCGGTGCTGTCCTGGACCCTGATCTGGGCGGTGTTTGCCACCGTCAGCTGCTTTATCCTTGGTATGCTGCTGGCGCTCCTGATCAACCGTAAGGGGACCAGGGCGAAGGGTTTTTGGAGATTCATGTTTGTGCTGTCGGTGGCGGTTCCGCAGTTTGTGACGCTGCTGAGTATGAGGACTATCTTCAATGCAAACGGCCCTGTAAACGTAGTTTTGAGGCAGCTTGGCATTATCGGGGCAACGGAGTCCATTCCGTTTTTCACCAATGCGCTGTACGCCAAGATCACCATCATCTGTATCAATATCTGGATCGGTGTGCCTTTCACTATGTTGTCCACCACAGGTATCCTGCAGAATATCCCTGCGGAGCTTTATGAGGCGGCGAAGATTGACGGGGCCAGCGCGGCTACGATCTTCCGGAAGATCACGCTTCCTTATATGCTTTTTGTCATGACGCCCAACCTGATTACGGCTTTTACGGGAAATATCAATAACTTTAACGTAATCTTCCTGTTGTCGGGCGGCGGCCCTGATTCCATGGATTACTATTACGCGGGCAAGACGGACCTGCTGGTAACATGGCTCTACCGGTTGACCATCACCCAGAAGGATTACAATTTAGGGGCCGTAATCGGTATCCTGGTGTTTATCATTCTGGCAACCCTGTCGCTGATCACGTATCGTCGAACAGGCGCATATAAAGATGAGGGGGCGTTCCAATAATGAAGATGAGGAGATTTATCGTAAATACGGCCTGCCATATATTATTGGCGGTGCTCAGCGTTATCTGGATACTGCCGATTTTCTATGTGATACTGACTTCTTTCAGGGCGGAAAGCGGGTCTTATAAGAGTTATATCTGGCCCAGAGGCTTTACTCTGGACAATTATATCAATCTGTTCCATGGGAACAACAATATCAACTTTACCAGATGGTTCACCAACACATTGGTAATTGCCATTTTCAGCACGGCCCTTTCCGCATTCTTTGTGCTGTGTGTCTCCTATGTTATGAGCCGCCTGCGCTTTAAGATGCGTAAGAAATTCATGAATATTGCGCTGATCCTTGGCATGTTCCCGGGGTTTATGTCCATGATCGCTGTTTACTATATTCTGAAGGGGCTTGGATTGTTGGAGGCCGGTGTTTTGAAGCAGATAGCGCTGGTATTGGTCTACTCCGGCGGCGCGGGACTGGGATTCTACATGGCAAAGGGATTTTTTGACACGATCCCCAAGTCCATAGACGAGGCTGCTTATATTGACGGGGCGACAAAGTGGGATACCTTTATCCGCATTACGATCCCCCTGTCAAAGCCGATTATTACGTATACGTTGATCACGGCATTTATGGGGCCTTGGGTAGATTACATTTTTGCCAAGGTGATTATGGGCAATGATTCCCAGTATTATACCATTGCCATCGGCTTGTGGACCATGCTGGAACAGGAATTTGTGGAATATTATTATACGCAGTTCTATGCGGGATGTGTGATGATCTCCATTCCCATAGCGATCCTTTTCCTGCTGACACAGAAGTGTTACGTGGAAGGAGTATCGGGAGCTGTAAAGGGATAAAAAGCTGTCATGCAGTAAGGCTGAATGACAAAATAGGAGCTGCTGCAGAATGTGTATACCTGATTTTGCGGCAGCTCTTTGAAATGAGGAAACACAATACCGGAGAAGCCAATGTGGTGGACAGAAATGCAGGATGACGAGTATATAAGAGGAGTGGGAAATTGAAGGGTAAAATTACTTTTTCGGATGCTGACTTCGCCGGCAGGGAATTTGAGGAGAAATTCCGATATGACGGCAAAGACCTGGGAGCGGTTTGCAAGGGGGGGAAGACCGTTTTTAAAGTGTGGAGTCCCCTTGCACAGAAAATAAAGCTGCGCCTTTACAGGGATAACGATTCGGAAGCGTGGCGGGAAGAAGAGCTGCTGCCGGGGGAAAAGGGCGTATGGGAGATTGCATTTCAGGAGAATATGCATGGTGTGTACTATGATTACCTTGTGAGGGTTGGCGGCAAAGAGAACAGTACTGCGGATCCATACGCCGTGGACTGCGGTTGCAACGGGAGCAGGAGCATAGTTGTGGACCTTGGGTTGACAGACCCGCCGGGGTTTGAATCGGATACCGCGCCCGAATTGCAGGAGGAGCAGATCATATACGAACTGCATATTAAGGATTTTTCTTATGATGTGCAGAGCGGCGTGCCCGGGGAATATCGCGGAAAGTATAAAGCTTTTACGGTAAAAGGGACAAACGGCAGTTATCCTACCTGCATGGAGTACCTGAAAAGCCTTGGAATCACCCATGTCCATCTTCTCCCTTTTTTCGATTACGGTTCCGTGGATGAGGCAGGCGATGAAGGGCAGTATAACTGGGGTTATGACCCGCTGAACTTTAATGTGCCGGAAGGGTCTTATGCCACTGACGTGGAGGACGGGACAGTGAGGATCAGGGAGTGCAAGGAGATGATACAGGCATTCCATGAAAACGGCATCAGGGTGGTCATGGATGTGGTGTATAACCACACCTACCGGAAAGATTCATGGTTTCAGAGGATGGTTCCGGGGTACTATTACAGACATCAGGAAGACGGCAGCTTGTCCAACGGATCCGCCTGCGGAAATGACATTGCCGCAGGAAGGGCAATGGTAGATAACTATATTGCGGATTCGGTGATGTACTGGGCCAGGGAATATCACCTGGACGGATTTCGCTTTGACTTGATGGGACTGTTGACTGTGGATCTGATGAACCGCATCCGGTCTGAATTAGACGAGGAATTCGGGAAAGGCGAAAAGCTTTTGTACGGGGAACCCTGGAGGGCGGATTACTCGCCTATGGAGATAGGTAAGACAGCGGCATTAAAGAGTAATATAGCCTATTTGGACGATGGTGTGGGCATTTTCTGTGACGATACCAGGGATCTGATAAAAGGGCATGTCTTTTATGAGGAAGAACCGGGTATCGTCAACGGGGGAAGGGGGTTGGAATCCCTGCTTCTCCACGCCGTCACAGGCTGGCGGGACGGCGGTGCGGACTTTGAGCCGAAAAGCTGTGCCCAGATCATTAATTATGTGTCGGCTCATGATAATTTTACCTTGTGGGATAAGCTGGTGATGACCATGCATGCAGAGCAGGAATTCACGGAGCGCTATGAGGATGTGCTCACAGCCAATAAACTGGCTGCCTTTATCTATTTTACCTGCCAGGGAAGGATTTTCCTGCAGGCAGGGGAGGAATTTGCGCGGACCAAGGCCGGCGAGGGGAACAGCTATTGTTCTTCGCCGGAAGTCAATATGCTTCACTGGGATCGGACGGTGGAATATAAAGAATTGGTAGATTACTACAGGGGACTGATCCGCCTCAGGAAAAAGCTGCCGGGCCTGTGCGACAAGTCTTCCCTGGCGGCAGGACGCATTACGGACAGACGGGTCCACAGGGATGGCGTGGTCTCTTTTCAGGTGGATAACAGGCCTTCCGGCAGCAAAGTTGGGGACGATCTGTTTCTCATTTACAATACCGATTCTGACAACTGCGCCATAGAGCTTCCCCAAGGAACCTGGGTGATCCTTGCAGACGGCAGGGAGGCGGACTGCCACAGGGCAGTGGCAGAAAAAGAAAAGAGTATTCTGGTGGAGGCTCACAGCGGGATGCTGCTCCGGCGGCAGGGTTGAAAGCAGGAAAGGCGGTCTGCCAGGCTGCAAAATTGGAGGTTAGGTGTATATGAATAGAGCGAGTGGCGTTTTGCTCCCGGTGACCAGTCTGCCGTCTAAGTATGGCATTGGCTGCTTTTCCAGGGAGGCATATGAATTTATTGACTGGCTGAAGGAGGCAGGGCAGACTTATTGGCAGATCCTGCCGCTCTCCCCCACCAGTTATGGCGATTCCCCCTATCAGTCGTTTTCCTCTTTTGCGGGAAATCCCTACCTGATCGATTTGGAAGCATTGATTGGGGAGGGAGTGTTGACGGAGGAGGAATGTGACGCATGTGATTTTGGGGAGGCTTCCTTTGCGGTAGATTATGAGAAAATGTACCTGCAGCGGTTTACATTGCTTCGTCTTGCCTACGAGCGCAGTGACATTTCCCAGAATCCCGAGTTCAACCGTTTTGTGCAGGAAAATGCCTGCTGGCTGGAGGATTATGCGCTTTTTATGGCAGTGAAGCAATGCTTTGACGGCGCCGCATGGAGCCAATGGGCGGAAGACATCCGAAAGCGTTGGGGATTTGCGCTGGATTACTACAGAAGAGAATGCTATTTTGAGATTGAATTTTTTAAATATATTCAGTTCAAGTTTCAGGAACAGTGGTGTAAGCTGAAAGATTATGCCAACCGACAGGGAATCAGGATCATAGGGGATATGCCCATATATGTGGCCTTTGACTCCGCAGATGCGTGGGCCAACCCGGAAATGTTCCAGTTTGATTCCGAATATCAGCCTGTGGCTGTGGCGGGATGCCCTCCGGACGCCTTTTCCGCCACGGGGCAGCTTTGGGGGAATCCTCTGTATCGGTGGGAATACCACAGGCAGACCGGTTATCAATGGTGGTGCCGTCGGTTGGAGCACTGTTTCCGCCTGTATGATATAATGCGTATCGACCATTTCAGGGGATTTGACGAATATTACAGTATCCCCTGGGGGGAGGAGACGGCGGAGAACGGCCATTGGGAAAAAGGACCCGGCATGGAATTGTTTACAACGCTCCAGGGCAGGCTTGGCCCGAAGGACATCATTGCCGAAGACCTGGGACTGCAGACGCCTTCCGTACATAAGCTTCTGGAGGACAGCGGATATCCCGGCATGAAGGTGCTGGAGTTTGCTTTTGACCCCGGTGAGGAAACAGGTTATCTGCCTCACTGCTATGATAAAAACTGTGTGGTATATACGGGAACCCATGACAACGAGACTCTGGTGCAATGGTACCGTGGATTAGACGACGAAAGCAGGGCATTTGCGGAGGAATATCTGGATAACGGGGATACGCCGGAGGAGGAGAAGTATTGGGATTTCGTCCGTTTGGCCATGATGAGTACGGCGGACACCTGTATCATTCCTCTGCAGGATTATTTAGGGCTGGATCAGGATGCAAGGATTAATAAACCTTCCACATTGGGGGGGAACTGGGTGTGGCGGATGGAGAAGAGCATTCTGTCGCAGGAAGTGACGGACAAAATATACGGACTTACTAAAATCAGTTTCCGTTTGGACGGACAGGAAAGGGACCATGATAAAGAGGCGCGGGTAAAGGCTTGAGCAATCTAATTTTACACGGTGATTTGTGTCTGGGCGCTGCCTCACCCTTTTGGGCAGCGCAGAAATGAGGTTTGATATGAAATTTATATATGGAAAGCAGGATTGGAAAACATTCGAAAGAGGAGAGGAAAACTGTTATCTCATGACCAATGGCCTGGGGGGATTTTCTTCCCTCACTGCCATCGGCTCCTGCAGCAGAAACGATCACGCTCTGCTGATGGCGTGTGTAAAATCTCCTAATCACCGATATAATATGATTCACAGGCTGGAGGAGAGATTGGCATTTACGTCCGGCAAGATCCATATTTCCAGCCAGGATTATAAACCGCACAATGGGGAAGGGGACAAAGAGGCCATAGGCGGCAAAGGATCCGGTGCCGGGGATCCCTGTGGGACGGAAACAGCCAGGAGGGAAGAGGGGTATCTCTACCAGGCGGAATTTTCTTTTGAGGATTATCCTGTGTGGAGCTACCTGGTAAAGGGCGTGGAAATCAGGAAGACCGCTGCACTGATGCAGGGCGGGAACGGAGTGGGGGTCTCCTATGAGATCAGAAATGGCGCCCGGGAAGATGTGGTGCTGGAAGTGCTGCCCCATCTTCAGTTTGTGCCAAAGGGAACCCTTCTGGAGAGGACGCAGCAATTTGTAGTGGAAGGGCAGAGCATCTTTTCCGAAGGCAAAAGGCTGTATTGTGAGACCAACGGATGTTTTCGTGAATTGTCGCCGGTTTTCCATGATCATTTGTATTATGCCTATGATGCCTGTGACGGGAGGAGGGAAACAGGTTCTACGCTGGTGAACCACAGCGTGACTTTTACCGTGCCTGCCGGGGAAAAGGGTATATTGAACCTTGTGTATGGGATGACGCCGGAGCTTCCCTCTGTGGAAGAACTGTGTGGGGATATCAGGCGCCACAGGGAAAAGCTGGCACAGCAGGCGGGGTTTGAGGATGAGGCGGCGAAAACTCTGGCGGTAAATGCCCACCAGTTCATTTCATACCGCGCATCCACGGCGAAACAGACCATTCTGGCCGGGTTCCCTTTTTTCGAGGACTGGGGCCGGGATACCATGATCGCTGTCAACGGGTGCTGTCTGGCAACCCGACAGTATGAAACGGCAAAAAGCATCCTCCAGACTTTCCGGGCATACTGTAAAAAGGGCCTGATGCCCAATCTCTTCCCGGAAGGGGAGGAGAACCCGGGGTATAATACGGTGGACGCGGCGCTGCTGTTTATTTTGTCCGTCTATGAATATTACCGCAAGACAAAGGATTCCGTCTTTGTAAAAAGCATGTATGATACCATGGCCGATATCATTGAATGGTACAGGAAGGGCACGGACTTTGGCATTAAAATGGATACGGACGGATTGATTATGGCAGGGCGGGACTACGACCAGGTGACCTGGATGGATGTCAGGGTGGGGGAGATCCTGCCCACACCCAGGCACGGAAAGCCGGTGGAAATCAATGCTTATTGGTATAATGCCCTGTGCATTATGGAGGAGCTGGGACATTTTTGCCCGGAGAGGGCGGAGGATTACGGCGCTTTGGCAATGCAGGTGAAGGAAAGCTTTGGGAAATTCTGGAACGGGGAGGCAGGCTGCCTGAAAGATGTGTTGTCAGGAACCGGAGCCGATACACAGATCCGTTGTAATCAAATATGGGCGGTGTCGCTGCCGTTTTCCGTGCTTCCCCCGGAAAAAGAGAAGCAGGTGGTGGATGTGGTGTTTCGGAAGCTGTATACCCCCTATGGCCTGAGGACGCTGGATCCGGCAGATGAAGAGTTTAAACCCTTTTACGGAGGCAGTCAGCTGGACAGGGACCTTGCATACCACCAGGGCACTGTGTGGGTATTCCCCCTGGGCGGGTATTATCTTGCGTACCTGAAGGTACACGGATATTCGGAGGAAGCCAGGGGGCATGTGAAGGAGCAGCTGGAGTATATGAAGGCCGCCCTGGGGGAGGGATGTGTGGGGCAGCTCCCCGAGATTTATGACGGCGGAAACCCTGTCTCTTCCAAAGGTTGTTTCGCCCAGGCCTGGAGCGTGGGTGAAATTCTCCGGGTATATGATGCGTTAAAGGAAGACGGAGGCGTTTGACGTACTGTATTGCGGCAAAGTGTTTTGGAGGGGCAGAGAGTCCAAGGAAGAGAGAATACCATGTATCGGAACTATATTTTTGATTTTTATGGCACATTGGCTGATATCCGCACGGACGAGGATGATCTGCGTCTATGGCAGAAGATGAGTGAAATCTATGGGGCCATGGGCGCGGATTATAACCCCGGGGAACTGCAGCAGGCTTTCCGCAGGCTGGAGCTTGAGGAAAAGGAGCGGCTGGGCGGGGAGGACGGGGAACCCAACTTGACGAAAGTATTTGCCATGCTGTACCATGAGAAAAAGGCTTTCTGCGACGCTTCCCAGGCAAGAATGACAGCAATCACCTTCCGCGCCCTGTCCAGGCGGTTTTTACGTGCTTATGACGGTGTGGAAGAGCTACTGGGTGAGCTGAGGAACCGGGGCAGGAGAGTGTATCTGTTATCAAATGCCCAGGCGGATTTCACCCGGCCGGAGATAGAAATGTTGGGACTCACCCGGTTCTTTGACGGTATTTTCCTGTCCTCGGAGCAGGGATGTAAAAAGCCGTCGCCGCTGTTCTTCCGCAAACTGCTGGAGCGATACAGGCTGGAGCCTTCCGAGAGCATTATGGTAGGAAACGACGGGGCAGCGGATATTGCCGGGGCCCAGGGCGTAGGACTGGATACCCTTTATATCCATACTGCCATATCGCCGGAGGAGAGCGGAAGGTCCAGGGCTACGTATCGTGTTATGGACGGGGATTTCCGGAAGGCAGCGGACATTCTTCTGGAGAGGAAACCGGCCTCCGCCTTTCGGAAGGGTAAGTGCCCCCCAAAGCGTCCTGAAGCATAAATTACATTACAGGGAGGGATATCAATGAAATTCGGAAAACTCACAAGCTATGAAGTAAAGGGGCAGGACATCATTCTGGATTTTGAGGGGAAGAAGGCACAGATCCGTGTGCTGACCCCAAAAATTGTGAATGTGTTTTACAGTGAAGACGGAAAACGCACGGCTTCCAAGGCAATAGAGGGCGATAAGGCAGTTCCCGTATCTCTCAAAACAGATCTGGGGACGGACGGTTTATGGATTGATACGGAAGAGGTTTCGGCCAGGGTAAGCGACGGTTTTTTTGTGGACTTTTATGACAGGGACGGGGCGGAGGTCTGCGGAGACTACAGAGGGGAACGGAAGCCTCTTCAGAGGGTCAGCGAGGAAACCTTAAGGCTTCTGGAAGAAGAGGGGCATTCCGCTGCCGGCCCTGGGCAAGAGCATGCGTTTGAAGTGCTGAAAAAGCAGAAGGCATCTCAGCATTTTTACGGCTTGGGGGATAAGACCGGGTTCCTGGATAAGCGGCATTACGAGTATGAGATGTGGAATACGGACAACCCGGACCCTCAGGTGGACAGCTTTAAGGCGCTGTATAAATCCATCCCCTTTTTGATCTCGCTGACGGATACGCATGTTTATGGCCTGTTTCTCGATAACACATTTAAAAGTTATTTCAATATGGGACAGGAATCGGAGGAATATTATTGGTTCGGAGCCGACGGAGGGGACCTGGACTATTATTACATTGCGGGGGATTCCGTAGGGGAAGTCCTCAGGGGATATACTTACCTGACGGGTACCTGCCCCCTTCCCCAGAAGTGGACTCTTGGTTACCACCAGTCCCGGTGGGGGTATGTGACCCAGGAGGATATGGAAGAGGTGGCATCTTCCATGCGGAAGCATGACATTCCCTGTGACGTACTTCATTTTGATATAGATTACATGCAGGATTACAGAGTATTCACATGGAATGAGGGCCGTTATCATGGAGACCCGGCGGCTTTTTTGCAGAAGCTTTCGGCTGACGGGTTTAAGCCTGTGGTAATCAATGACCCCGGTGTGAAAAAAGAGGAGGGATACGCGGTATACGACGAGGGTGTGGAAGAAGGATATTTTGCCAAAACACCCCAGGGTGAAGTGTACATTAATGCGGTGTGGCCCGGAGATGCTGCTTTCCCTGACTTTGGGAATCCTGCCGTCAGAAAGTGGTGGGGAGAAAAACAGAAATTTCTGTTGGACAAAGGAGTGAGGGGGATCTGGAATGACATGAACGAGCCGGCCAGTTTTCACGGCCCCCTGCCCGGAGATGTGGTCTTTACGGACGAAGACAGGAAAACGGATCATTTGGAAATGCACAATGTATACGGGCATCTGATGGCAAAAGCGGCCTATGAAGGGTTGAAGAGGCTGGACGGGCGCAGGCCCTTTGTGATCACCAGGGCATGTTATGCCGGAAGCCAGAAATATGCCACTGCATGGACGGGGGATAATACCAGCATGTGGGCGCATCTTCAGATGGCAATTCCTCAGCTGTGTAACCTGGGTTTATCCGGTATGCCTTTTGTGGGGACGGACGTAGGGGGATTCGGTGCGGACACTACCCCTGAGCTGATGGCAAGATGGGTTCAGGTAGGCTGCTTCTCCCCCCTTTTCCGAAACCATTCCGCTGCAGGGACCAGAAGGCAGGAACCCTGGCAGTTTGGTGAAGAGGTGACGGACATCTACCGGAAGTATGTAAAGCTGCGTTATCGGTGGATTCCCTATCTATATGATTTATTTTATGAGGAGGAGAGAACGGGTGCGCCCATTATGCGCCCCCTGGTGTTCCACTATGAGAAGGAGGAGGCAGCCAGGGTGTGCAATGACGAGTTTATGCTGGGAAGCCGGATATTGGCGGCTCCTGTGGTGGAGCAGGGGGCGGTGAGACGTATGGTATATCTGCCCCAGGGCGTATGGTATGATTATTGGACACAGGAAAAGATCACGGGCCCCCTGTGGTTTGTGCGGGAAGTTCCCCTGGACTGCTGCCCCATCTATGTCAAGGCGGGCACCATCCTTCCGGTTATGGAGCCTCAGTCCTATGTAGGAGAAAAGCCTTTGGATGCTTTACTTTTGGAGGTTTATCCCGGGGAAGGCAGCTGGGACCATTACCTGGATAACGGTGAGGACTTTGCTTACCGGGAGGGCCGGTACCATCAGTACCATTTTACCGTCCGGGAGGACGGCAGGGTGAGTGGAGAGGTGGTCCATGCCGGCTATGATAAGCCTTATGGCCGGATATTGGCTCGCAGTGCCGGCCAGGAGGCATGGAAGGATGTGGATTGCCCTGGGATTCCAGGCTGATGCAAAAGGACTGTCCCGAAGCCGGAGGGGGACGGAAGGCGGGAGCTTTTCGAAAACAAGGACTTAGCAGTGAAAGGCTTCTGCAATAAAGCCTGTTATAACGTGCGGGTTCAGACTGTAAGTACCTGTTGCAAACGATTGAAGACATGGTATAATATATCCGTAATTGAGGCATAAAGATATAACGTATAAGGAGGGTTATAACCATGGTTAAAGGCTTTAAAATGAAGTTGTTTCCCGGCCAGGAGGCTGAGTACGAAAAAAGGCACAATGAATTATGGCCTGAGATGCAGGATATGATTCACGAGCATGGCGGGAAAAATTACACTATTTTTCTGGATAAGGAGACATTGACACTGTTCGGCTACATTGAGATTGAGGATGAGGAACTTTGGGCAAAGGGCGCCGACACTGCCATCAATCGAAAGTGGTGGGATTTTATGGCGGATATTATGGAGACGAATCCTGACAACAGTCCTGTAAGCGTTGACCTGAAGACGGTATTTCATCTGGATTGAATGGTGTGCTGAACGCAATGCAGACACACTTGCTGCCTGATTGACGGCATTGGGGTATATACGGAAACTGCCATGGCAGATTTGGACGATCATGCAGTCCCGGCACATTGATAAAAGATTTCATGTGCCGGGACTGTTTCGTGCCGTTATATCACATCATTAGGACTGCCTTTACCTGTCTCATGGTCCAAGGCATTCTGCAGGGTGGTCTCGGCGATTGCCTGCAACGCTTCCCTGGTGAAAAATCCCTGATGGGAGGTGATCATGACATTTGGGAAAGAAAGCAGACGGGCCGTGGTAGAGTGCTTTAAGATTTCATCTGAACGGTCCTCGAAAACATTGTCGGTCTCTTCCTCGTATACATCCAGGCCTACACCGGCAAATTTATGCATGCGGATCCCTTCAATTAAGTCATCCGTTTTCACAAGGGCGCCCCGGGAGGTATTTACCAGGATTACACCGTCCTTCATCTGTTTGATCGTGTCAATGTTGATGATATGATAGGTGGAATCCATCAAAGGGCAGTGAAGGGAAATGAGGTCACTTTCCGAAAGCAGTTGATCCAGAGGCACATATTCGACAAATTTTTTTAACGATTCGTTTTCATATACATCATAGGCAATTACCTTCATGCCGAAACCGTAACAAATGCGGCACATGGCTGCTCCGATTTTCCCGGTGCCAATGATACCGGCAGTTTTTTGATAGAAATTAAAACCCATTAAACCGCTTAAGCTGAAGTCATTTTCACGGACTTTATTATAGGCCTTGTGCAGACGCCGGTTGCTTGCCAGTGCAAGAGCCATGGCGTGTTCTGCCACTGCCTCAGGAGAGTATCCGGGGACGCGCATGACGCGCATGTCATATTTCTTTGCCGTTTCCAGGTCTACATTGTTAAAACCGGCGCAGCGCATCAGGATCAGCCGGATTCCCTTTTGGTGCAGAATTTCCAGGGTCTGTGTGCCTACGTCGGAGTTGACGAAAGCGCACACTGCGTCAAAACCTTCCGCAAGTACGGCGGTCCTGGGTTCAAGATCCGACTTTGTATATTCAATCTCCATGGACGAAAAGGATGCCAATGCGGCATCAAAAGAGTCTTTGTCATAACTTTTTGTATCGTAAAACAGGATTTTCATGGAATACCTCCTTCAAACTTTAAAGATAGAATATGTTATAATATAGAATATCATACATTGATTTTATTTGCATCTTGTTTTAAAATAACATTTAGGAATATACGGTTACTTTTTTACAACATAAGGATTGGCCCTGTAGATTCGGCAGAAGGGTCAAATGCGGCAGCTGTGTAGGGTATCAGTATATGCCGGGGAAATAAGATGGCCGATGGTACATGCCGCTGTTTTGGGTTAAACTATGGCAGCCTTTGCAGCAGAGGGGGCTTTTGATGAAAAATGTTATTTTAGTGGTAGATGACGACAAGACCAATTTAATACGCGCCCAGAAGCTCCTTGCGCCGCAGTATCGCATTGCAGCTTGTAATTCCGGGAGTGCGGCATTGAAATATCTGGAGGATCACCGTCCCGATTTGATACTGCTGGATCTCAATATGCCCGAAATGGACGGTTTTGAAGTTATGGAAAAGCTGCACGGCAGAGAGCGGACAGCGAATATTCCGGTTATTTTTCTGACGGCGGATAATCTGGCGGAAACGGAAGTAAAGTGTTTTCAGATGGGGGCCATGGATTTTGTTGCGAAGCCTTTTGTGCCGGACATTCTTTTAAGCCGTGTGGCGAAAACCATTGAACTGGACCAATACCGGCATAACCTGGAACGGATGGTACAGGAACAGGCAGAGAAGATCACGGAGGATACCAGGCGGCTGAATATGATCCAGGATTCCGTCATTGTGGGCATGGCGAACCTGATCGAGAGCAGGGACGGCAGCACAGGCAAACATGTGAAAAATACACAGACCTATGTGAGAATGATAGCGGAGGAATTATACAAACGGCAATTTTTTACGGAAGAACTTACCGAGGAGTATATTGAGGATTTATGCAAGGCAGCGCCCCTCCATGATGTGGGGAAGATAAAGGTGCCGGATGCGATTTTGCAGAAACCGGGTAAGCTGACTCCCGAAGAGTTTGAGGAGATGAAACTGCATACTACATATAGCCGCAAGATCATCAAGACGATTATCGGCGATATCGAAGACGAGCACTATGTACGGATAGTGGAGGACATTGCCATGTACCACCATGAGAAATGGGACGGTACGGGATATCCTACCGGGTTGACTGGCGGGGGGATTCCCCTTTCGGCGCGGATCATGGCCGTGGCGGATGTGTTTGATGCCCTGTACGAAGAGAGATGCTATAAACCGCCCGTCCGCCCTATTGAGAGAATTATGCAGATTATGACCGAGGGCAGGGGGACGCAGTTTGACCCGGTGATCATTGACGTGTTTATGGAAATGCTTCCCGTTCTCAAGGAGATGTTAAATATCCAGGTAAATGAAAACGCCGGTAAATGAAAGATGCCGGACTGCCTGATTTGAAGAGAGGTGTTTGGCGTATGCAGGGTCTGCATAAATGTGCATTGCTGCTTCACGGGAGGGTCGTACGGTAACGAGAATTCAACTGCCGGGAAAGGAATGGTAATCTACTTTGGGGGATCAACAGATTCACAGCGATAAAACATGCAGGGGTTTAGAGCGTATAGTATTAACCATATTGACGTTCTACACCCTTGCTATGTTTCTTTCGGCACAAATGTCGGATTGGAGCATTTATGTCAAAGAGGTCATACTTGTTACAGTCGGAGCCGGATGGCTTGTATATTTCAGGTCTTACTGGACCCACAGGCGCCGGGCCATTTTTATTGCTATTATGGTGTGGGTAAATTTTGTTTTATTTGCCGTCAGTACGGACAGTTTTTCCAGTATGCTTATCACTATGGCGGGAGTGGTTGTCCTGCTGGGTGTTTTCTCTATCCCTCAGATCATATACCTGGGTTTTGTTATCCCGGCTCTTGTTTTTCTCTTTCATGGTTTGGTGGTCAGGTCCATCACCGTCTCGACCCCTCGTGACATTATCAGGGTTTTCATAGAGTTTTTCTCCATCTATACGGTCTCGGCAGTGACATGGCTCAGTATTCGAAATCGCCAGGATGCAAATCAGAAATTGATGGATAATATTGCAGAGCTGGAAAATGCCGAGCGGAGCAAGGATGACTTCCTGGTCAATGTGTCCCATGAAATCCGCACTCCCATCAACGCGGTATGTGGCATGAGCGAAGTGATACTACAGGAGGACCTTCCCCATAATGTAAGGCGGGATATAGTTGATATTCAGACTGCAGGGAGGAATCTCCTTTCCACTGTGAGCAACATCTTGGACTTTTCCGAATTGCAGAGCGGAAAGATGGAGCTGGCGGAGGAGAGCTACAATATCACATCCACTATCACCGACATCATCAACATGGCATTGACTCTGGACAACGGCAGGCATCTGGAGCTGGTGGTGGATTGTGATGCCAATTTGCCCAGCAACCTTGTAGGAGACGAACAGAAGCTCCGCCGCATCATTATCAATCTGTTGGGAAACGCCATCAAATTTACCAGGGAAGGCGGCGTGATTCTCAGCATTGGGTGCAGAAAAGAAAAATACGGGATCAACCTGCTGGTCAGTGTAAAAGATTCCGGCATCGGAATTGAGCGCAGGGATCTGGAGAAAATCTTTACCAGCTTCAGCCAGGTCAATTCGAAGCGGAACAGGCAAGAAGGCGGTGTGGGGCTGGGCCTGGCCATCACCCAGGCGTTGGTGCGCAGTATGGGCGGATTTATCTCTGTGGAAAGCACTCCCGGAAAGGGCAGTGAATTTAAGTTTGCCATCCCCCAAAAGGTGCTGGATGAAACTCCTATTGTCTCCATAAAAAATAAAAGGCAGCTTTTTGCCGCCTGCTACATTAATATGGACAAATACAATTACTCTGTGGTGCGGGAGGGGTATGAGAATTGCATCCGCCATATCGTGGAACAGCTGGGTATTATGTTCAGGGTTTGCCGGAACCTGCCTGAATTAAAACGTCGTGGGGAATATGAAAATTTTTCCCATACTTTTATAGGCTGGGAAGAGTATTGCGAGGATAAGGATTATTTTGATAAGCTGGCAGAGAAGCATACTGTGGTACTTTTGTTGGACTATGGGCAGGAAACCATGGTGGGGGGCAATATGTTCCGCATTTACAAACCTTTCACTGTGTTGTCCATTGCAGCGGTGTTCAATGGGCAGAGGGTGGCCCGGAAGGAAGAACAGCATATCAGCCTGCATAAACGTTTCATTGCACCCCAGGCATCCGTTCTTGTGGTGGATGACAATGCCATGAACCTGAAGGTGATGGCAAGGCTGCTTCTCCCCTATCAGATCAAGGTCAGTATGGCAGGCGGCGGTATGGAAGCACTGGAGAAAATGGATAAGAACACTTATGATTTTGTGTTTTTGGATCATATGATGCCGGAAATGGACGGTGTGGAGACCCTGCACAAAATTCGCCAGAAGCCGGGCGCCTACTTCCAGTCCCTTCCGGTCATTGCGTTTACGGCAAATGCCATAGGCGGTGCAAGGGAAATGTTTCTGGCGGAAGGCTTTGACGATTTTATTGCGAAACCAATAGAAATGAGTGTGTTGGAACGCATGCTGCGGCGCTATATCCCCACCCAGAAACAGATTTTGGTGGAGGATGGACAGGATCCTTTCCCTCAGGGGGAACCGGAAGCCATGGCGCTGTCACTGCTTAGCCGTGCAGGAATCAATGTGGAGCAGGGGATTTCTTATTGCGGCGACAAAGAGGGCCTTCGGGAGATTATCGGAATCTTCCATAAAGAGGGACCAAAACGCAGCAGCCAGCTCCGGCAGTATTTTAAGGAGCAGGATTGGAAAAATTATGTGATAGCGGTCCATGCTTTAAAGAGCAATTCCAAGGGCATAGGCGCGGTGGAGCTTTCAGACCTGGCATTGGACCTGGAAATGGCAGGCAAGGGGAACAGCATAGACTATATCCTGGAAAACCATGAAAGGCTGATGGAGATGCACGATCAGCTTCTGGCGGTTCTGGGCAGGAATACTTTCGTATATCCGGATGAGGCCGCCAAGGATACGCCGGAGAAGGAAGACGGCCCGGGACAAACAGGGAACGGGAATATAGCCGGGCAGCAGTGGAAGGAAGGCGGCCCGGGACAGACAGGGAACGGGAACACAGCCGGGCAGCAGTGGAAGGAAGGCGGCCCGGAATTGACGGAAGAAACATCGGGGGAATGGAAGGATATAGATGAGCCGACGATGGAAGAGCTGCTATTGTCCCTGAAGGAGAAGCTGGCAGATTTTGAGAGCGAAGGACTTGATGAAATCCTGAGCCGCCTGGCAGGCTGCCGGTGCCGGGGAGTCCTTCTCAAGGGCCTGGCAGAGCAGCTTAGGGAGAAGACTTCCGAGTTTGATTTCCCCGGAGCATCCGACCTGCTGGATCAATGGGAAGCAGAAAGGTCAGGTACATAAGGTTATGATCAGAAGGATAAGGTATTATATAAAAAGCCTTTTGGCAGAACAGCTCGATTTTCGGGAGCGGCTTGTACGTATGGTGCTTCTCATGGCATTTGTAGCGGCTGTGATCGGTATGGGAAGAGTATGGTTCGGGGCAGATCCGGCTGTTCTGGATGCGCTTATTCCCTTGTGTTTTGTCTCTGCACTGTCTCTCCATATTGCCGTCAAATACCGCAAGACCAGGTTCGCCTCATGGCTGCTCATAATTGTCTCTAATTGCTTTTTGTTTCCGTCCATCTTCATTTTGAGCAGCGGTATGGACAGCGGGACTCCCATATGGTTTGTATTAGGGTTGGTATATATTTTCCTGTTATTTAGGGGAAAGGATTTTTGGGTGGCTTTGCTGCTAACCCTTGCTTCCTATCTGTGTGTTTATGCGGTGGCGTATTTCCAACCCCATGTTCTGCCTGAAGTGGAACGTTCTTATAGCTTTACGGATTCTTATGTGACGTTGGCCTGTGTGAGCTGTTTTATTGGGATTATGCTAAAAGTCCAGACCAGGACATATGACAGGGAAAAGCAGATCGCGGAAAAGCAGAAAGAGGAAATAGAGCAGATCGCCCGGTCCAAGGATGCCTTTTTTGCAAATATGAGCCACGAGATCCGTACGCCTATCAATACCATTATCGGACTGAATGAAATGACACTGCGTGAAAATATATCCGATGAGATTGCCGAGAATGCCATTAATATCCAGAATGCGAGTAAAATGCTGCTTACTATCATAAACGATATTTTGGACTTGTCAAAGCTGGAGTCCGGTAAGCTGGAGATCATTCCCAGGCAATACGAGATCAGCGCCATGTTCAGCGACCTGGTGAACTTGATTTGGATCCGCGCCCATCAGAAAGACCTGGAATTCAAGGTAGATATTGACCCGGAAATCCCTTCCATGCTGTACGGCGATGAAGTGCGGATCAAACAAGTGGTATCCAACATGTTGACCAATGCAGTGAAGTATACGGAAGCCGGGTCCGTCACGCTTGTGGCCAAAAGTGAGCGGGTTGGCCCGGATGTGATATTGCTGCGTATTTCCGTGGAAGATACAGGCAAGGGTATCCGGAAGGATAGCCTGGAAGACCTTTTCAGCTCCTTTAAGCGTGTGGACGAGAAGGAAAACCGGAATATTGAAGGGACAGGTCTTGGCCTTACTATTTCCAAGCAGCTTATGGAAATGATGGACGGCACCATTTCCGTGGACAGTGTTTACCATAAAGGCTCTATTTTCACCATTGAACTGAAACAGCGTATTGTCAATACACGTCCTATCGGCACCATCAACTTTGCAGCGCAAAAGCAGATGAGCCAGCGGGAAAGATATAAACAGAGTTTCACTGCGCCGGATGCCAGGATACTGGTGGTGGACGACAATACCATGAACCTTATGGTTGCCGTAAAGTTATTGCGTGATACCAGGGTACAGGTGGATACCGCGGAGAGCGGGAAAGAGTGCCTGAAAAAGACATCCGAGAATTTTTACCATGCCATCTTGATGGATCATATGATGCCGGACATGGACGGCGAAGCTACCATGAAGGCTGTCAGGAACCAAACCATAGGTTTCTGCCGGAAGACGCCGGTAATTGCCCTGACGGCCAATGTGATGTCCAACGCGGAACAAACATACCGCAATATGGGATTTGACGGTTATCTGGCAAAGCCTATCAATGCGGCTCTGCTGGAAGCCAGCCTGGTGAAGTATCTGCCCCGGGAATTGATTGAATATACTGCGGATGAAGCTGTTTCAAGGGAAGGGGAAGATACGGATACGGTAAGCCAGGTCAGTACCGCCAGAAAGCGTAAAGTGGCCATCACTACGGACTGCATCTGCGACCTGCCCCGGGAGCTGCTTGAGCAATTCCAGATCGGCCTTATGTATACGTATGTGCACACAAGGGAGGGGCGATTCTGCGATATCTCAGAGATCTCTTCGGACAGCCTGCTGGCCTATTTGCGGACGGAGGGGAACTACGCCTATTCTTCTACGGCGGAACCCTCAGAGTATGAGTACTTTTTTGCCAATGCGCTTGCCGCTGCAGAGCATGTGATCCATATTACCGCAACCGTTGATTTAAGCGGCGCTTACCCCAATGCGACACAGGCCAGCCGGAGCTTTGATAATGTGACCGTAGTGGATTCCTGCCATATCAGCAGCGGCCATGGACTGATGGTTTTATACGCTGCCAGCCTTGCGGAGAAGGGGAAAGGCGTGGAGGAGATCTGCGGGGCGCTGCAAAAGTTTAGGAGCCGTGTATTCTCCAATTTCCTGGTGCCCAGTACGGAGACTCTGGCCCGCAACGGCAAAGTGAGCGGTATCGTGAGCAGGCTTTGTACCGCACTGAACCTGCATCCGGTACTGTCCATGTCCAAGAACAGACTGAAACTTTGGAAGATAGAGGCAGGCAGCATGAGGCAGGTAAACAAACGGTATGTGAAAAAGCTGTTTCATCACCCCAAGCAGATTGACAAACGCATTTTGTTCCTTACCTATGCGGGATGCTCTGCCCGCCAGACAGACGAAGTGCTGGAAGAGGTAGGGAGATATATAACATTTGAAAAAGTCATCCTCCAGAAAGCCTCTGCCACTGTTTCCAGCAATTGCGGCATAGGAACTTATGGACTGATGTTTGTAAGGAAGGAAGAAGATTCCATATAAAAAATGCTTTTACCATACCTGTCCTATTAATTGTTCACAATATTGTAAGGAGAAAATGCCGTCCTGAAGCCGGATGGCATTTTTCTCCGCCAATTCTTCCGTGTATTCAAAATAAGGATACACTGTGACACCGTCCGTGCCCTCTTCCACATGGCAGATTAGGGGTTCTACACCATATTCCTTGATTGCAACTGTCCCGTCATCGGTGATTCCCAAAGTTATCTTTGCCATGCCGCCCACCATGCGGTTAGCTACGCCCTGGCCAGTGCCGGATGTCCAGTTCACAAAATTCCCCAGGGAGTAATAGACCAGCATTCCCTCCGGTGTGTCGGTTCCCATGAGGCAGGCGCCCTGCTCCGTGTCCTGTATGGTCAGATCGCAGGTCAGGATACCTTCTTCTGTAACCCATGCCACAGGCTCTATCACATGGGGATGTGTCCCCAATACCAGATCTGCGCCGTTTTCCTGTAAAAATCGGGCAAGGGTCTCCTGGCCCGGATCCGGAGCCAGGCGGTATTCGGTTCCCCAGTGGGGGCATACAATGGTAAAGTCCGCCACTTCTTCCGCACGCTGTAAGTCTTCAGCAATTCGTTCAAGGTCGGTCAGCATGTCCACGGCATATTCCATTCCCTGGGGCAGGGGAATCCCGTTGGTGCCGTAGGTATAATTCAAGACGGCAATTTTTATACCATCCTGCTCATAAACATAAATTTCATCCTGGCTTTCCGCACTGCCATGGATACCCAGGACAGCCATGCCGGGATGGCTGTTTTCCCAGTAGGAAAGGCAGTTTGTGATCCCTCTCGCGCCTTTGTCCAGGGCGTGGTTTGTGGCGTGGAGCACCACGTCAAACCCTGCGTCCGCCAAAGCGTCCCCCAGTTCATAGGGCGCATTGAAAGCGGGATAACCTGAAATACCCAGCTCGGTTCCGCCTAAAATGACTTCCTGGTTGACCAGGGCCAAGTCGGCAGCAGCTATCAAATCCTTCGTGTGGGCGAAGACAGCGGTAAAGTCATAACTGCCGTCTTCCCGCAGGCCGCTTTGCGCTACGGGAGTATGGAGCAGGATGTCTCCCACCATCACCAGGGTAATCTCCGGGGACCGTTCCGCATCTGCAACCGTTTGTAAGCCGATTCCGGCAATATCGGACTGCAGGCGGAGGGTGGCTGTTTCGGATGGCTGGATAGGAATGCCTTCCGGCGAAACGGTATCCGCCCGGGGCGCCGGATCCTGGGGCAGGGGGGAGGCTTCACCCTGGAGCGGGGAGTAAGCGCTTCCTGAGAATTCTGCATAAAAAGGATCTGCCTTTTCGCAGCCTGTGAGCAGCAGGCATACGGCCCCTGCTATGGCCAAACTATTTAAAGTGGAACGTACTATCTTCTTAATCATCTGCTTCCTGTTCTGCTTTCCATTTTTATGAATCTCAGTTTAGCACATTTCAGCTTATTGCGCAAAGGAGACAAACGTTCCGCCCCAACACACCCCGGCAGCTTGAGGCTCTATCAAGTGTCTATGGAAGAGACGGCATCAGGATGGCAGAGTACTCCCAAAAGAAGTAAATATTATGGAGTTTCCTCAAATATATTTCTGTATTTTCCCTGTAGGAAAGCCATTGTAAAACATGGAACAATTTATTTTTCCCTGTAACATCATGCAATGTACAGGCTCCAGGGCGGGAGGGTATTTTTCTGCAACATGGGCGGGGCTTTGCAATCAAGCGTTAGAACAGAACGGACACACCTGCCCCGCCACACTGTTTTGGATTTTTTTAGACCGATAAACTGGAATATCATTTATGTATCATCATCTTGCAAATTTAAAATTTCATTTTCATATTT
>CANRWO010000031.1 GCA_947643615.1 uncultured Lachnospiraceae bacterium | reverse complement strand
AATAAAGGATAATTCCTGATTATTGGGGGTTAGAAGAAAACGGTTTTTATAATAACACAACCAAAAATTAATAAGGAAACAAAAATATGATTTACGGTGAATTGGCAAACTTAATAAAAGAAAAAGTAAACTATACCAGATTATCAATTACCTTATTCATTATAGGACTTATTGGAATTGTTCTTGAATTTGTTGAAGGCTATACAATGTTTTGGATTATGTTTCCTATGTTACTTGTTGTGTTATCATCAGTTATTTTGATATTACAGTTTTGTCTAAAAGAATTAGATAAATTCTATGCTGTTTTTTGCCAATTATGAAAAGTTGACACTTCCTAACTTAGCTGGGATTAAGAAGCTTCCAAGCCTTCTTATTTCATTACCTTTAGAATGGTGGGTAATATGGATTTACATTTTTATTACTGTTGTAGTAGCTATTCCATGTATAACGCAATTACGAAATCAAAGCCTAAATAAAATAGTTGCATACATTCAGTTAGACTTTCAAATGAAAATAGTGGAAAACCATAAGAAAAAAAATCTATACAATAACCTTCAAGATTACTTTTCCATTTTGAATATTATACAGGTTGTTCATAAGTCATTGATGGAAACCTATCACCCTAATCGTATTGATAGATTTGTTTCATTAGGTGCTTCTTTGTTAACATGTGTTGCTCATTTGCTTTCTTTCTGTATGTTATTAATACCTAATTTTATAAAATGACAAATATAAAATTTAAAGATTGCTTATATATAGATTAAAATTGGATTTAGTAGGAGATGACGATATGAAATATGAGAACGGAAGTTTTTACTATAATAAAATTATGGGAGATTCAAACCAGTCCTGCAAACAGTATTTTCATAACAGATGGATTGCCTTTTTAGACAGTATTGCAATGCCGTATAAAAATGCTCTGCAATTAAGAGTTGGTAACCATCTTAGGCCGCTATTAGTCTATTGGGGAAAAGCTTTGGGTTCCGACATGGACGATGATTTATTAGATGAAGATATTTTAGAGATAGCTATTTGCGTAGAAACATTACATAAGGTTTCTATTATAGTTGATGATTTAATTGACCATGATACAAAAAGACACAATAAATCGACATTTCATATTCAATATACTCCTGAAGAAACCATTATTTTTGCTGTTTATCTGATGGGAAAGGCTTTTGAGAAAATTAGTTTATTATCTCAAAAATACAACAGATTAACAAATACGCTCAATGACATATATGCAAAAACACTTCAAGAAATGGCGAGGGGTTGTTTATCTGAATTAACAATGACTCCTGAAAAATTATATGATTATGAAAATATTGTATCTATAATATGTAAAGAAACTTCTACTTTAATAAAGAATAGTCTATTATTAGGATATTTGACAAATTTTCCGCAAAACTTCGAAGTTATCCAAATAATTGAGGAAATGGGTGACAAGATAGGATATCTTTTTCAAACGATGAATGATTTAGAGCCTTTCTGCTCAGCTGCAAATCTTATTCATCATAAGGGTTCATTAAATATGGACTTTGAACATTCCAGAAAAAATATAGTGCTACCATATATTTATGCCTCGTGTTCTATTCGGGAGAAAAAGAATTTATTAAAATCAGAAAAAAAGAATACAGAAGAAATACTTTGTTTATATGAAAAATATAACGTAGAAAAAACAATTAAAAGTGATATAAGAGATATTGAAAATGAAATAGAAAAATATTTTAGTCTGTTATGTACTAAGGACATAAATCTATCCTGTTTAATTGATTTTCAGAAGTTTTACAAAAATATCATCGATATTGCTAAGGAACGATTGAACTCTAAATCAGAGGAACCTATTGACTAAAAATGTCTTTAGTTCTGGATATTGATCTAATAAGTTGACAATGTGAAGAACACAAGTGGCGGCGGCAACAACGGATGGACCAAATCGTTGTATTTTTATAGGATAATCAGGACTGGCTATCAAATTGTTAATCATTTGATTACGCATATAGATTTGTGGAGTTAGTTCGTTCTTTTTGATATCCTGAATATCATAATTATACAGTAAAGCCTCTAAACGATTTTTTTTTAAATCTTTAACAATTTTTGATAAAAGAGATTCCTGAATAAAAATAATTACAGGAAAAGCTAATATTATTACAACAAAAATAACGCCCCACGTGACAAGAAAAGAGACTTTGTCGGGTACATTTATTTCCGATAGCGTAATATTGCCTTTTGGAATAAGTATAGAATACTCAAGAACGTATAAAAACCCTTCAATGAAAAAGCACCATTTAGCATGTTTGGTTAATGTCCCTATTTTGACCAAAAAAGGAGTATATGCTGGTATAATTTTATTATAAGGTATTAAAGAGCAATAATTTATTCGATATAAAAACCATAACAACCATAAGTACTGAGCATATCCAATAACACTCATTGAAACTGTGACTGCAACCATATAAATGGCATACCAACCAACAATATTCAGTTTAATATAATGTTGGGAAAAGATGCCCCAAAAGAAAATAGTCAAAATTATAATACACAGAACAAAATTAATATCATGGAACGTCTTATGCCGAAATTGTTTGTAAACCCCACATAGTTCTACATATTTTTTGCAAAACCTTTTTGGTAGTATTTCACTATCCAAAAATTCAATAGTATTTGCATATTCGTGTCCAATTAATAGTGTGATAACTATATTTAAAGTAAGGCAAATTAGGTGCGGGGAAAAATAGTTAAATGTGTCTGAATAATTTAATATTAATATACCAAGGATAAAGTTAATTGTTAATATACTAATTACAGACTTTTTTGAAACAGTCTTTAATGACATAATACATTTTTCTAACAAATTTTTGGGAAGTTTATTCTTTATTTTTGAAAACAAAGATGCTAATTTGTCCTTCAGTAATCGAATTTTATGTTTTTTTACACTATTTTTCATAACATACCTCTATATTTTGAAAGGGAGTACATAAAATGGAATATGATGTTATTATTCTCGGCGGGGGACCTGCTGGAACTGCTGCAGCAAGCAAACTATCTGCAGCAGGCATATCAACACTTCTTATTGAAAAAAATAAGCATCCCCGCGAAAAAACATGTGCCGGTATCTTGACTCAAAAAACAATATCCTTCTTAGAAGAAAATATAGGTGTTCTTAAGATGGAGCAAATTATTTCTTCCAATCAAGTTACAATAAGGTATAAACGAAATAATATAGGGCAATTTACTGTGCAGGCTCCCTTTGTTTTTGTTGAGAGGGATGTCTTCGACAATAAATTACTAAATGTATGTCAGAACAGCGGAACATGTATTATGGAGGGAGTGGCTGCAACAAAAATTATCCCTGACGAGAATAAAATAATCCTTTCAAATAAGCAGACACTCACATACAAATACTTAATCGCTGCTGATGGAATATTTAGCCAAACTCGTAAACAGATTGGATTACCAAACATGCCTGCCGCATTTTGCATTCAGGACACATTTGAACGAGACACATGTCCTATATCACTTCAACATCTCCAGGAACTTCAACTAAACTTCGGAGAGATTGAATTGGGCTATAGTTGGATTGTTCCTTATCCCAAACATATCATTGTAGGTACTGGCGCTTTTACAGACAGTGTGGAATACTGTTCATTATTGGAAAAACATACAAAATTATGTAATCATATTGGCTTAACCAATATCGCAAAAAGGCGTGGAGCATTTGTGCCTATTGGTGGTTTTGAATATCAGAAAAACCATCTCTACAATAATATTGTTATGGTAGGTGATGCGGCTGGTCTAGCTAATCCATTAACTGGAGAAGGAATTTATCATGCGTTATTATCAGGTATTTACGCCGCAACTGCTTATCTTTTGGATTCACATAACTTAAGGGAAACCTATTTATCTTTTTTACAGCCAATCCTAGAACAGCTTACAGAACAGAAATCATTACTTTCAAAATTTTATAGTCCGCTACTTTTGGAGAATATCTTTTTCCAATTAAAAGACTGTCCGGAATTCTTATCTGCACTTTGTGATGATGTAGTTTCGTTAGAAACACGCGATTATAAATCTCTTATTATGGAATTGCAGCAGTTACTACGCTAAACCTCCTACTTTAATATTTAAAACAGATGGTTTTTCTTCTAACCCCCAATAATCAGGAATTATCCTTTATTGATATCCATCTTGTTCCGGGGATGTTTATGTACAAGAATATCTTTTTGCTTTGAATTCGATACATGCGTATAAATCTCGGTTGTGCTAATAGAACTGTGCCCAAGCATCCTTTGAATATATCTGATATCAACATCCTGTTCCAGTAAAAGGGTAGCAAAAGAGTGCCTGAACATATGCGGTGTAATATGCTGGCTGATGCCAGCTAGGCGTGCATAATGGTTAATCATTAAACGGACAGACTGATCCGACAGTTTATGCTGCAGCCTGTTCACAAAAAAGTATCCACATGAATCTATTTCTTTTAGAAATGTCTCCTTATACAATTTTAACGCCACAATAACTTCTGGATTACCAATCTGGATAATTCTTTCTTTGGCGCCTTTCCCATAAATCAGGATGTTATTACTTTCCAAATCTATATCTGATGGTTTAAGGGAACATAATTCAGAAATACGCATTCCGGTAGCGAACAGCAGCTCAATGACAGCGATGTCCCTTATGCTGCATCTTTGCTGATATTCTGATTCTGCCTGTTTCTTTTGGGCGTAGAGTGTAGACAGGAATGCCTGTATGGAGTGAAAAGGGATTGTCTTTGGGAGAAGCTTGGCCTCCCGAAAGCGGATATCAAGCTTTGCAAAAGGGTTTTCCTCTAATATCTCTTTATATTCCAGGTAATGAAAGAAAGCTTTTAAACTTGCTATTTTTCGCTTGACAGTTTTGGGTTTATGGTTCTTGTGCAGGCTAGTGATAAAATTGTCCACAACATCTTTACAAAAGCATTCAGATAAATCTGAGCAATAGTCAGCATATTGCTTCAAATCAATCTTGTATGCCTTTAACGTTTTGGTGTCTAAACGTTTGCGGTACTCACAATATTCAATATATCCGGTAATATAGTTATTCAAAGTGTTCATAAACAGGCACTCTCCTTAGTTTTTTTATAATTATGAGTGCCTGTCCATAAATTGTCTATTGGGCATCCTTATCTAAGGCAATGAATATTTATCTAAAAAAATGGGGAGAGAAACGAATGTCATTGAAGTGGTTGTAGATCCTTGTTATGCATAGGAAACTATCAGCGATTTTTCAAACATGCTCTGAAAAATACCGCTTAAGAAATCCAAAGAAAGGGCAGCTCAAATTCGCTGCCCTTTTGTGATGATGTATAAGTACGCCTATTTAAAAATCTGTTTCCTGTAGCGGTACACATCTCCTCCCAGGGATGTGCTCTTATAATAGAACTCTTCAAAGCCGCGCCGTAGAAGTTCTCTGTCAGATTCGTGTTTGCAGTTCGGCTCACCAGGGCAGTCCAGCACCCAGCCGCCGGATTTCACCACACGGAAGATTTCAGCCAGCTCCCCCCCGTAATCGTCCCCTACCACATGGCCGGACATGACGATGTCAAAGGTATCGTCCGGATAGGGCAGGCTGTCCACCATTCCGTCCACCACCCTGATATTCCGGATATTCTCCCTCTTGATCTTGTCACGCAGATATTCCCGCAGGCTGTCCACCGGCTCGCTGGCATAGACTTCTTCCGCTCTTTCCGCAGCGGCAAAGGAAAGCCGCCCCGAACCGCTACCGATATCGAGGACTCTTTTCCCTGAAAAATCCGCCAGCTCAAAAAGCCTTTCCTTGTCCCAGGCGTATATGAAATCACACTTTTCGTCCATGACTTCCGGCGTGGTGTAGGTAACAAAGTCTTCTACGTGGGAAAGTACATACAGCTCTGCGGCCCGGATTTCCGTTTCATCCGCCATAAACGGGGTTTTCACATCCAGGCTTTCCACTAGCGCTCTGCATTCAGGACATTTGTGGTGAAAATACCACCGAACCGCCGGATTCCCACCAAGGGCAATTCCAAGCTGCCTGGCCAGAGTCTCATTCTGTTCTGCCCATTGCGAGAGCAACCTGAGTTGAAAGCGCTCCATCATAAGAATGCTGTTGAAAGAATATTCTTCTACGTTAATCCAATTAAGTGACATAATGCCTCCTATTTTCCTTTTCCATGCCCGGAGTTTCCTCGTCCAGACATGGTCAGCCAGGAGGACAACAGCTTTATCTCTTGCAGGCCCTCCTGTTTGCTGTTCCTATGTGTGCCAATACTGTTTTCCTCATATGATAACACCCCTTTCATGCTTATTTTCGGAAATCAATAGCATTTCCTTTTTAGTAATAGAACTTTAATGATAGAATCCTTTTTAGTACAGCGATAAATAAATTCGTGGTGCTGGTATGCTGTACCGTTCCTATTTCGTCAACTGGCTTGCTTGAATTTCCATCTGCTGCGTTGGCCTCACTCAACAATGCCACCGCATCGCCTCGTTCAGCAGCCTTGCAGGCCGAAAATTCATTCTGCGTTATTTGGCTGAAGATGAATGGTACAGTACACTGGGATTCTATGATTATGATACAAAGAATGCGGAGGGAAGTCAAGGTAGCGAAAGGGTGACAAAACAGATTTTTTATCATAGTGATCTGAAAGATGAAATGTCCGGCGGCTTGACGAATAATTTGTGGAAAACAGATTGTTCGAATGCTTTGGATATGTTAAAATAGGAATTCACAGGAAAGTTACATAAAAAGAAAAAGGTATTTTAGGGAGAGGTACATAGCTATGAAAGACATGATTGCATATTGCGGGTTGAACTGTGAAAAATGCGAAGCATACATTGCAACAGTAAATGACGACCAGGCACTACGTGAAAAAACTGCAAAATTATGGGCCGAGTTTAATAATGCGCCCATTCTGCCTGAACACATCAACTGCCAAGGCTGCCGTGTTGATGGCGTAAAAACCGTATTTTGCGATAGTTTGTGTCATATTCGTCAGTGTGCGCTGAAGAAGGATGTAACGACATGTGGTGACTGCCCGGACTTGGAAAAATGTCAGATTGTTGGAGAGATTATCTCAAATAATTCTGAAGCGCTGAAAAATTTGAAGGGATAATCTGTAGAACATGACATCTTTCTGCTGGAGCGCTGTGTAGAGAAAACGTGAATTTATTACATGGGATTGGAGCAAGCGGATGATTATTTTGATAACAGGAGCATCTCACACAGGGAAGACGGCACTTGCTCAGAAATTACTTGAAAAATATAAATACCCGTATCTATCTATAGACCACTTAAAGATGGGACTTATTCGTAGCGGAAACACTATGCTTACCCCTGTGAGTGATGAGAAAGAATTGACGGAGTATTTATGGCCAATTGTGTGTGAAATGATAAAAACAGCTATTGAGAATGAGCAAAATCTTATTGTTGAAGGATGCTATATTCCTTTTGAGTGGTCGAAGGATTTCGGATCGGAGTATTTAAAAAATATAAAATATTATTGCTTAGTTATGAGTAATACATATATTACGGATCATTTTAGTGATATAAAAAAGTATGCTAATGTTATAGAAAACAGAATGGATGATGAAGGCTGTACAATAGAAACCGTGCTTGGAGATAATGCCCGAATATTGGAGCAGTGTCAGAATTACAAGGTCAATTATCTTCTTATTGATCATGAATACCAAGTTGACATTGAACTGTAGGATATAGGGAATAAATGAAATTCCGCACAGGGGTATTTTATAACTCCATCTGCAGCGTTAGATTTCCTGGACGTAGCCACCGATGCGCCGTCGGAAATCTGCTTTGCAGACTGAAAATGCATCCACAAGCGACATAATTGTCAATCGGTATTGATATAAATTTTTACCCAAAGTACTTGCACAAAAGTATATTTTGTGATAGATTTAACTATACTAATTTGAGAGGATAATTTCTATGGGCATATTATTCATAAACAGCTTGAGACGCAGAGAAGAAAGACGTAATTTCTTGTAACCATCGTTTTCCGCATGGTTACAGGAGATGTACGTCTTGTTACTGTGCGGTTGCTGTTGAATGAATCCATAGATACAGAACCGTAATAGATTTAGCAGAAGCTAATTCCGTTGCGGTTCTTTTTTTATCCGAAATTAAAAAGGAAAACGATACGGAGGCCAGAATGAAAACAAAAATTTGTCAGTATTTATCGGAAGTATTATCAAATGTTTCAGCTGCAGAATTAGAAAAATTGATGGAAATCCCACCAGAAGAAAAATTGGGAGATTACTCCCTGCCATGCTTTGCGTTAGGTAACAAGATGAATAAAAATCCCGCTATGATATCTCAGGATGCAGCAAAAGCATTAGATTCCAAGAAAGACACTCTTGGAATAGATAAAGCAGAGAATGTCGGAGCTTATTGCAATATTTTTTTAAACCGTCTGATGTACACAAGCAGGTGTGTGCAGTCACTAACGGGAGAAAACCTGGGGATCCCTCCAATAGGTATGGGAAAGACGGTGTGTATGGACTATTCTTCCCCCAATATTGCCAAAAATTTCCATGTTGGGTGTCTGCGCACAACTATTATTGGAAACTCTTTATATAAAATTCATGACAAATTGGGGTATAAAGTTGTACGAATCAATCATTTAGGGGATTGGGGAACACAGTTTGGCAAGCTTATTGTTGCATATAAGCTATGGAGTTCTAAGGAAGAAATTGAAGAGAAAGGCATAGAAGAATTACTGCGGATATATGTTAAATTTAACAATGAAAAAGAACACAACCCACAGCTGATCGAAGAAGCAAGGAATTGGTTTGTTAAAATGGAGCGCGATGATGCAGAGGCGCTTGAAATATGGGAATGGTTTAAAAAGATAAGTATGGCTGAATTTGAACGGGTATATGATCTGCTTAATATGTCGTTTGACTTTTATTTGGGAGAAAGCTTTTATCGGGATCAGATTCCTGCACTTGTACAAGATTTAGAAGACAGGCATTTATTAACTGAAAGCCAAGGCGCAAAAGTCATTGACTTAACGGAGTATAACATGCCGCCTTGCCTGATAACCAAAAGTAACGGCAGCTCTATTTATCATTCCAGAGACATTGCAGCGGTCCTATATCGCAAGAAAACTTATGACTTTGAAAAATGCCTGTATGTGACAGGATTAGAACAAACGCTGCATTTTAAACAGGTATTCAAGGCAATTGAAATTATGGGTTATGATTGGGCAGAGAACCTGGTCCATATTCCTTATGGCCTGGTAAGCTTAGCCGGCGCAAAGCTTTCTACAAGAAGAGGTAACATTATTTATGCAGAAGATATCCTGAAAGAAGCTGTTGAACGTGCAAATATAGCAATTCAGGAAAAGAATCCCGGACTGAAGGATAAAGAGAATATAGCTAAAATGGTCGGTGTAGGGGCAATTATTTTCCATGATCTGTTTAATCAGAGAATTAAAAATGTAGACTTTTCATGGAAAGATGTCCTCAGCTTTGAAGGGGCAACGGGACCTTATGCACAGTACACTTATGCACGTGCGAAAAGTATATTACGCAAGGCCGAAATAAATGTAACGGAGGATAAAATAGACTATAATACATTAACGGATGACAGGACGTTTGCTTTAATAAAAACTTTGGACAGATATAAGGCTGCAGTTCTTAGTGCAGCAGAAAAATATGAGCCTTCCGTAGTAGCCAGGTATATTATTTCATTGGCAGCGGCGTTTAACAAGTTTTACCAGGAGTGCCCCATTCTGCATGCACCAGAAGAAACAAAGCAGGCAAGGCTATATATTGTGAACCTGGTTCAATTAGTTCTGAAGGATGCGTGCGGTTTGCTTGGAATAGAATGTCCTGAGGAAATGTAAATAAGGGAATATAAATAAGGAAAACCCAACGGGTACACAAATCCAAAAAGGGAGATATGTAATGACCGAATTATGCCTGAAGGCGATATGTATACAAACCATTTGGAGTTCATCGAATGGGCCAGAGAATATGATACTGGCAGTACTAATATGAGAAGCAGGGCACAGCATGACGAATGGCAGAAACGGTTGCTTTGTAAGCAGATGGTTTTGGATGGGGCAGACGATTTAGAGGAAAATTTTAAGAAGGTGCAAGCGGAAATCCATTCTGCTGCCGGCAGAACGGAGAACTGATTTTGAACGCAAAGCCTTATTTGAAAGCTCATTGTGGCAATGCTAAAATCTGTTTCCCGTTCCAAAGCCGTCTGTTTGCAATGATATGATTACGGAGATTTTGGGGATATTGTATCAGAGATTCATATCTCATTCATATCCTTCGATCACCCAGTCATATTCCTTTAAATCCAAGCCCTGACCGCAATATTCGCACTTTCCGCCGTTTAGCAGTGACAGGCTTGCACCGCAGGAGTCGCAGCGGTACACGTTCACATCATTGATACTCTGGGTCAATGCGCGGATGCTTTTGACAAGTTTGAGCTTTAGATAAGCCTTTTCCTGGCGCACTCCGCCGTTTTCATATTTGGTCAGCATCATCCCGACTTTTACCTGTAAATGCTGAAATGTATTGTCCTTGCGATAATCCATCAGGACGCACTCTAACAGTTTACAATCGATCACACCACGATACCTTGGGAGGAGAGCAGCCATATCGCATACCGCAAACGGAGCGATTTCCGCTGCCGAATCTGCATAGCAGATACTGAGAAGCTTATTGGACAGATTTCCGATTAAATTCTCCACCGAGAAATGCTTGTCCACGCTTCGTATCGTTTCGAGCGTCTGGCGTGTCTTTGCCGGCCCTTCTGCCACACTTTCTTTGGACTTCTTTCCCACAAAAAGCATCACAAATAATATGATTGCACCCAATCCAAGCAATGGGGTCAACGCCGTCATGGCACCGCCCATGTTGATCCCAATCGCCAAAAGAACAATGATAAAGATCACAAGAATCACATACATAGGCACAAAGTTTTTATAAATGGTAAAACCGTCCCTGCGCTGTGTCCAATCTCCCGGATTATACACGGAAGAGACCTTTTGCTTTAAATCTTCTATTTGGAATTTGGTCTGGCAATAGTCGCAGCCGTCCACAAAATGTTCCAGGGCGCTTTCCCAGCCGCAGTTGGGGCAGGCATAATTTCCGTTCATGCTCCTGGATTGGATCAAATAGTATTCACCCGGCGATTTTCTTCTTTCATCCGACCATACACAGCGGTTTCTGTCATAAAAAGCTTTCCGGTAAACCATTTCATCGCTGATCTTGCAGATTAAATTTTTACCGTCATGGGAGTAATCCCAATACGGATAACGCCGGTTCTCATCCTTCACATAATCTGTAGGCTTTATGTAATCGTAGTGCGCCGTCAATCCCAGCGCTGCAAGCCGCTTCTTATTAAGGTAATGTGTATACCACAGATTCTGCGTTGTTGTCATGAAGCCGTTTTCCGTGGCCTGGGGACTGTTATACCATGCCACCTCTTCCTGCTTATATTTATTCAATATATCAGTCATGTCATTGTTCCAAATCTGGCAGGACGCACTGTAACGTTTCTCGTTCGAAAACTGCGTCATGGCTTCCTGGAACTGGTTCCAATCTTTCTTCATATTAATCTCCATTCCATCAAAACGAATCTCCCATACCGCCCAAATAGCAATGAAAAGCGGTTTCTTCTCAAAAGATTTCTGGGTGTATTTTACCATATTAATGAGGCAAATGCTATCTTTAATTAGCAGGCGATTTTAAGGCCATACGCTGTATATATTCTTTAAAATCGTGGAATAATAAGAGTATTGAAGATTATGAATGCAAATATTAACAATATATGGTTGACATTTGTAGCGAAAGTGCGCTATATTAATTATATACAACCGATACTTCTCATATATCAATACTATGATTGCGAAAGGAGATTGCCCTGATGATGAAAATGAATAAGAAAAACCCAAAAAAAGCATTATCATTTCATATGAAGCGATTAAAAAATGTCCTGCTGTTGATGCATGAGGATTATACTGTTTCGGAAAGGGAGCTGGAGGAGTGTAAACGGATCCTCAAGGAGTTTGAGCAGCGCAACAATCTGCCGCCGCTGCCCAACTAAGTGGCTTTCTTCCTGGTTGCGTATTTTCACACAGTTCATATTTTAAAATTTTAAGAGCATTTGCCATCTTGGTACAGGTGGCAGATGCTTTTGTTGTCTGGCTGTCTATGGTAGAAGACTGCATGGAATCCAATGGGGGCGGAAAAAATAGCAAACTTATAAAGAAATTACATTACCAACACAGGGTTTCGGTGTTATACTTCAAAGAGAAGGAAAAACCATTTTTCCTGCCAATTGTGCCGCACATCTGACAGAAAGCATTTTCCGAACACGCTCTGGCGGACTGGCAAAACAGACAACAGAAAGAGAGGATACTGCGTATGGAATCAAAATTTGTGCCCAAGGCTTTGGACTATGACTTAAGCCCTTACACCGGGCTCACCCGGGAGAGCTGGCTGGAGGCGGGAATGTATATGCTGGAGGGGATTTTCCAGAACATAGACGATATGGAAAAGCCTGTTGTGGTACCCCGCAAGGAGACGGAGATCACTTACCCCCATTTGAAGGCTTCGGAGGAAGTGCAGAAGACGCAACGGACTGCGGAGGTGTTCGAGGGACTGACAAGGTCCTTTTTTATCGCGGCCCCTGTGATGCGGAACATTCCTGATCTGGAAATCTGCGGGTATTCCATGGCGGATTATTATAAAAACCATGTGTTGAGAGTCTGCACAAAAGGGGATCCCCTGTATGTGGGGACTTACGCCGACCAACAGGAAATCACCGGGCATGCGGATCCCTTCAAACCTTTCCAGCAGACCGTGGAGACCTGTGCGCTGGTAATCTGCCTCTGGATCAGCAGAGGACAGATATGGGATACTTATACAAAAGCGGAAAAGGATACCATTGCGGAATTTTTACAGAGTTATGCCCATGAGAACACAGTGCCCCAGAACTGGCGGCTGTTCAATATGCTGGATATGGCGTTCCTGCATATGGAAGGGTATCCCATTGACAGGGATATCATGCGGGACCATGCCCAGGCGATCCTGAATTATTATGTGGGGGAGGGTTGGTACCGGGACGGCCATGCCTTTGATTATTACTCCTGCTGGGCCTTTAATATGTATACGGCCATATGGAATCTCTGGTACGGCTACGAAAACGAACCTTACCTGGCGGGAAAATTCGAAGAGCAGTCCAATAAGCTGATGGAGACCTACGGGGACTTTTTTGACAGGGACGGCTGGACCAACATGTGGGGGCGCAGCAATATCTACCGCAATGCGGCTACCAGCGCCTTTGACGGGAATATGCTGTTACGGAACAGTACGGGTGACCCGGGACTGGCGAGGCGCATTTCTTCCGGCTCCCTGATGCAGTTTTTGGGCAGGGAGGACTTTTTGTACAAGGGAATTCCCACCCTTGGCTTTTACGGGCAGTTTTCGCCCCTGGTTCAGGGGTATTCCTGTGCGGAGTCCCCTTTCTGGCTGGGGAAGGCATTTTTATGCCTGCACCTTCCTGCGGACCATCCCTTCTGGACGGCGAAAGAGAACAATGGCAGCTGGGAGCACTTAGGGGAGCGTGAAGTGAAGGTTACCGCGCTGGACGGCCCCGCCCTTTGTTTTTCCAACCATCAGGCAAACGGTGAGACGATCCTGCGGACAGGGAAAGTGGTAAAGCGGCCCGGCGACGAACATGGCATGTGGAATTATTCCAAGCTGTGCTACAATACAAAGTACCCGTGGGAATCAGCGCCCGCCGAGGATGTGGAGGCGCAGCAGTACGTGTTGAGGGATGGCACCACCGGACAGTTCTCCAAAGGGAATGTGACCTTCTGGTACGGGGAAAAGGACGGCGTGCTATACCGCAGGCAGTTTTTTCATTATGATGTGGATACAGAGTGCCATTGGATGCAGGCTGTCAACCTGGCGGACTTTACCGTGCCCTACGGTGTGGTCAGGGTGGATAAGCTGCGGCTCCACCGGGCGCCGGTGTCCCTGACGCTGGGTTCTTACGGCTTCCCGGATAACGGGACGGAGGTTCAGGAGCGGAGGGAAGGGAATGCCCGGGCCATCATCCTGAAGGGCAGGGATGCCCTGGGGAATGAGAAACAGATGGCCATGACCATATATGACGGCTGGAAGGAGCTGAAGCTGCTGCACAGCACCGGCACAAACCCTGATTCGGAGAAATCCGTTGTGCTCTATGCATCCACCGGCAGGGAGAAGCAATATGGTTATGAACCCTATGTGCTGATCTCCCAAGTCATTACAAAGGAAAGCCATGAGGACTTTACGGCGGAGGAATTGTTCCCTGTAAAAGCGGTGAGCTACACCGACCCGGAGGGATGCGGCGGTTATGGCCCTGTGGTGATAGAGCTGAAGGAGGGCGGAAGGAAAGAGATCGTATTTGAGGGAATAGAAGGAAAAATGATGCTTTAGGGAAATATAGGAAAAATAGGAAATAGAAAGAATCCCCTGCCCGGATTGCTCCAGGCAGGGGATTTTCAACGTTGGGGATTTTCCTGTTCCACCAGGAAGGTTACTTCCGTCCTCTCAGGGATTATGCCGTCGTCCACAATAAATGTCACTTTGTGTTCCCCGGCCTGGGTAGCGTCCGGGTTCCAGCAGAACTGTCCGTCCGTATCCAGGAACGCGCCTTGGGGCAGGTTCTCCGCCGAGAGCTTTAAGTCCAGTTCCATACCTTTTACACTGTGGTGCCGGAGGGGCTGCTTCTCCCCGTGGATCACGCCGCTGTAGGGCACATCCGATACATGGGAGGCAGGGCAGCCTATTTCCAGGCCAAGGGTGTAAGGCTTGCCGGGTTGGAGCCTCTGCAGTCCCACCGGGCGGATATAAGGCCGGTGCACCGTCAGGGGCAGCGGGTATTCGTCCGTATCGACGGAAAAGGAATAGCCTGTTTCCCTGCAGGGGACGGTAGGGTAGGGATAGAGGCTGTCACTGGGCGTGCCGGGAGCGGGGGCGTGGATCTCCACATATTCCACCGGCAGGGGGGGATGGATCTCCAGGCCCTCCACGGTGGTGGTAAAGTATGGCTGCTCCGGTACATTTTCTGCATTGGTGTGCCTGCGGAAACGGTCCGTGACCACGGCCACGGGTTTCCGGGAAGGAAGGCAGCAGGCATCCAGTCCTTCTATTATTACGTCTTTCGTATCGTCAAAGACACAGACATGCCTTTCGTCAGGCACTTTACAGCTGATTTTAATATTCCGCAGGTTCAACCCCTCCACATGTTTTGCGAAAAGGCCGTATGCCGGAAGGATCCCCCAATTGCTGGGTTCGGGGTATACATCGGGAAGCTCCGGTACATTATATGGGTTGTCGGCCCAGGTGTTTGTGGCGGGATCCCAGTCCGCCCGGGGGAGCAGTCCTTCGTCTTTGGCAAAAAAGGAATTCACCAGCCAGGGCAGGCTTTGTACTTTTTCCGCTGCATGGAACTGGGAAAATTTCCAGTCGGTGTTCAGCTGCCTTTGCTCGGTGGCGTGTTCCATGGTGAGGCCGCCGCGGTATTCCACCTCTATATTTTCCAGGGTGATATTTTTCAGGCGGGAGTCTGTCAGTCCCATCAACAGAATGGGGTATCTGGGATCCGCATTTGTGACTTTTACGTTGCGGATGCAGACATTGGCCACAGACGCCAGCTCTGCGCATCCCACCGCATTGGCGTACAGAGGGCGGTGGATCTCAGGGATGCCCTCGGTTGGGTTGGCAGGATTGCATGTGGCAGGGTTCTCCTGCTCCACCACCGCAAAGGAAGAGCAGCCGTCCACCGTGACTGTTTTGGTGCGGTTGTACTGAGGGGTGTAGCGCCTGGGGGGATAAGGGTGGTAACCCTCCCTGAGGGGGAGGACCCATTCCGGCTTTTCCAGGCGCACGTCCCCGTTTGCGGGAAAGCCGTCCCCGTCCCCTGTGCCGGTGACAGGGAACCTGCCCCGGTCCCCTGCCCGGATGAAAATGGGGGAACTGGACACATTGTCCAGCAGGCAATCCTCAAAGAGCACGTCCGTGAGAGAAGAGCAGTCCACCGCCTCCAGGGCAAACCCTCTGGAGCGTTGGAACCTGACCCTGCGGACGGTTACCTGATGGTAGCCACAGGTGGACTCGGTGCCGCATTTGACACGGCCGGTGGGGCCGCAGCGATCCTCCGCCACAAGCTTGTCCCTGGTGTATTCCCTGGCATAGACGCTCCCGGCATCGTATCCGCTGACAAGGCAGTCCTCAATCAATACATTTTGTGTAGGCATGAAAAACCCTGCCCCAAAGGAGGCCTTCAGGCACAGGCCGTCATCCGTCAGGGAATTGCATGTAGTATGCCGGACGGTGACATCCTGGCAGCAGTCGATATCAAAAGCGTCACGTGTGGTGTCTATCAGCACGTTGTCCACATAGAGATTGGTGCAGCCTTCGGTAATTACGGCGAAATGCCCTCCTATGGTGACGGAAAAGTCCTGCAGCACTATGTTTTTGCAGCGGACCAGGGCGATCCCCTTATTGCCGAACCAGGAACCCAGATGTCCCCTGTCCCCTCTGTGCAGGGGTTCCCGAGGGTCGCCGCCCTGGAGGATATATTCCAGCAGGCCCGTTTTTTCGTCAAAGTGCCCCCCGGTGATGAGGCCTTTTCCATAGATCATGATATTTTCCAGGTCGGCGCCGTAGAGCAGGCTGTTGGCGAAATAAGTGTGGCCGTGGTCCTGTATGCCCACATAGGGGTTCACCTCGGGTTCTTCATAGTTTCCGCCCTGGGAAGCGAGGGACGGATCTGCTTCCGGCTTTGCGGCGGCAATCACCGCGTCCTCCTCCAGGAAGAGGTTCACATTGCTTTGCAGCAGGATGGTATAAGTGAGGTATGTCCCTGACGGGACAGCAACGGTACCGCCCCCCATGGCAGCGGCTTTCCGGATAGCCTCGTTAAATGCCATGGTATTGGCTTTGGCGGCGCCTTTTGCGGAAGCGCCGAAATCCGTGACATAGATAATCGGTTCTTTCAACAGCGCTTCCGGACGGATGGAAGCGCCGGTGGCTTCTAAAATATTATGGCTGGTTGACATGTCGGACTCCTTTACCTGATATAAGATGGTTCCATTATACATTTTTTGACGCTTTCTGGCAACGGCGCAGCTGCCTTTTGGGCCAATACCGAACGTATACAGAAAGAAGCCGAAAAATACTCTTGACAATATCCTTAGCCGGTTGTATCATACCAAATAGTTTGAGGTTCAAATATTTTGACTTTCAAACAACTTGATATTCAAACTATATAATGTAGTAAGCAAAACCAGAAAAAGTAGAATGAAAAGGAGAGAAAGAAATGCTGGAGAAAGTAAAGGAAGTCATTGAAGAGAAATTAAATGCGGAAGGCATGGAGATAACAGAGGAGACCAGCTTTAAGGATGACCTGAACGCGGATTCCCTTGACCTGTTTGAGCTGGTCATGGCATTGGAGGATGAGTTTGGCATTGAGATCCCTTCCGAGGATTTGGAGCAGCTGAATACGGTAGGGGATGTGCTGAACTATTTACAGGATAAGGGCGTGTAAGGCAGGGAGGACTGATTTGAAAACCAGAATAACGGAATTATTGGGGATCCAGTACCCTATCATACAGGGCGGTATGGCCTGGGTGGCCGAGTGCCATCTGGCTGCCGCCGTCTCTGAGGCGGGCGGTATCGGCCTCATCGGCGCGGGCGGGGCGCCTGCCTCTTTTGTGAGAGAGCAGATTCATAAGACCAGGGAGCTTACCGACAAGCCCTTCGGTGTAAACATTATGCTGATGAATCCCGAGGCGGAGGGGATTGCGGAGGTTGTGGCAAAAGAGGGCGTCAAGGTGGTTACTACCGGCGCCGGAAATCCGGGTAAATATATGGCTATGTGGAAGGAAGCGGGAGTGAAAGTGATTCCCGTGGTAGCCAGCGTGGCCATGGCAAAGATGATGGAAAGAGCCGGCGCCGACGCCGTAGTGGCTGAGGGCACGGAGTCCGGCGGCCATATCGGTTCTGCCACTACCATGACATTGGTGCCCCAGGTGGTGGATGCCCTGCATATCCCTGTGGTAGCGGCAGGCGGGATCGCAGACGGCAGAGGGTTTGCCGCGGCTATGATGCTGGGTGCGGAAGGGGTGCAGATGGGCACGCGTTTCCTTGTGGCCAAGGAATCCATTGTACATGACAACTATAAGAAAAAGGTTATCGCCGCAAAGGATATTGATTCCGAGGTAACGGGCCTGAGCCATGGGCATCCGGTGCGCCAGCTGCGGAACGGCATGACAAGGGAATACCTGAAACTGGAAAAGGCCGGCGCTTCTTTCGAAGAGCTGGAGCAGTTGACTTTAGGCGCCCTGCGCAAGGCGGTAGTGGAGGGGGACGCCGTAAACGGCACTCTCATGGCAGGGCAGATCGCGGGACTTGTGGACAGGGAGCAGACCTGTGCGGAGATGATCGGCGAGATCATGGATCAGGCGGGAAAGCTTTTAAATTGGTAATACTTGGGAGGAAATACGGATATGGGAAAGACAGCTTTTCTGTTTCCCGGGCAGGGCGCCCAGTATGCAGGCATGGGCAGGGAGTTTTATGACACATACGAGACGGCCAGGGAGGTGTTCCGGCTGGCGTCGGAGGCTACGGGACTGGACGTGGCAGATCTTTGCTTTACGGAAAATGACCGGTTAAACATCACGGAATATACCCAGATCGCCATGCTCACCTGTGAGGTGGCAATTTTGAAAGTGCTGGAGGAACAGGGGGCCAGGGCGGACATCTGCGCCGGATTAAGCCTTGGGGAATACGGCGCGCTGGCAGCGGCCCAGGTGATGAAATTGGAAGACCTGTTCCGGCTCATTCGGAGCAGGGGTATTTTCATGCAGGAGGCATATCCTGTCGGCGGGGCCATGACGGCTGTCCTGGGACTGGATGCGGATACCATAGGCAGGGTCTGTGAGGACACGGAGGGGATTGTGTCCATAGCAAATGACAATTGCCCCGGCCAGATCGTAATCACAGGGGAGGAAGCCGCCGTCCAGGAGGCATCCCGAAAGCTGGCGGAGGCAGGGGCCAAGAGATGTGTGCCCCTGAAGGTCAGCGGCCCTTTCCACTCTGCTCTGCTGGCCGGCGCAGGGGAAAAGCTTGCGGCGGAGCTTGCAGGGGTGGAGGTCCATGACCCTGTGATCCCCTATATCTGCAATGTGGAGGCTCTGCCTGTGACGGAGGCTTCCGGTGTGAAAGAGCTTCTGGCAAAGCAGGTCTCCGGTACAGTGAGATGGCGTGAGAGTATGCTGTATATGCTGGCCCATGGGGTGGATACCTTTATTGAGATTGGGCCGGGTAAGACTTTGACCGGATTCCTGCGCAAGACGGACAGGGAAGCAAAAGGAATGAACGTTGAGACGGTGGCGGACCTTGAAAAAGTCCTGGAAGCCATCCGTATTTGAGGTAGTGAGGAGGGGAACATGCTGACAGATAAGGTTGCATTGGTAACCGGCGGGAGCCGGGGGATCGGGCGGGCCATAGCCTGTACACTGGCCAGGGAGGGAGCGTTTGTGCTGGTAAATTATAACGGCTCGAAAGAACGTGCCCTTGAGGTAGTGGAACAGATCGAAAAGGAAGGCGGCAAGGCGGAAGCCGTAGGCTGCAACGTGTCCGATTTCGAAGCCTGCGGGAAAATGATAGAGGAAGCCGTTGCCAGGCATTCCCATATTGATATTTTAGTGAACAATGCGGGAGTGACCCGGGACGGACTGATCATGCGGATGTCCGAGACGGATTATGACCAGGTATTGGATACCAACCTGAAAGGGGCCTTCAACACGATCCGGCATCTGTCCCGGCAGCTGCTGAAACAGAAAAGCGGAAAGATCATCAATATTTCTTCCGCCTCCGGCATCCTGGGCAATGCGGGCCAGGCAAATTATTCCGCTTCCAAGGCAGGACTCATCGGATTGACAAAGAGTGTGGCAAGGGAGCTGGCCAGCCGGGGGATCTGTGTCAATGCCGTGGCGCCCGGGTTTGTGGATACGGAGATGACCCGCGCCATGCCCGAAAAGGTGCGGGAAGATGCGGTTAAGACCATTCCTCTGGGCAGGATGGGCAATGTGGAGGATATCGCCCAGACCGTTGCCTTTCTGGCGGGAAAGACCGGGGATTATATCACAGGGCAGGTATTCTGTGTGGACGGCGGACTTTGCATATAAACAAACTACGGGAGTGCTCTGACATGGAGGCTTAGAAACAGGAGAGAGTATGAAAAAAAGAGTTGTTGTGACGGGGATGGGGGCCATCACTCCCATCGGGAACAGTGTGGAGAGCTTTTGGGAGGGCGTGAAACAGGGAAAGACCGGTTTTGCGCCTATTACCCGCTTTGACACAACGGAGTATAAGTGCAAGCTGGCGGCGGAAGTCAAGGATTTCAATGCGGAGGATTACATGGATAAAAAGTCGGCCCGCCGCATGGAACTGTTCTGCCAGTATGCCATTGCGGCTTCCAAGGAGGCTATCGAGGACTCCGGCATACAGATGGAGCAGGAGGACCCTTACAGGGTGGGATGCGCCATTGGCAGCGGCGTGGGCAGTTTGCAGGCTTTGGAGAGGGAACACGGCAGATTGGTAGAAAAGGGCCCTTCCAGGGTGGGGCCTATGCTGGTACCTATGATGATCTCAAACATGGCGGCAGGGAATGTCAGCATTGCTTTCGGCCTGAAGGGTAAAAGCATTGATGTGGTGACTGCCTGCGCCACCGGCACCAACTCCATAGGAGAAGCGTTCCGCACCATCCAGTACGGCGATGCGGATGTGATGGTGGCAGGGGGTACGGAGGGAGCCATATGCCCGGTAGGCATTGCCGGGTTTACGTCCCTTACGGCGCTTTCCACCTGCCAGGACCCTGCCAGGTGCTCCATCCCTTTTGACAAGGACAGGAGCGGATTTGTCATGGGAGAAGGGGCGGGCGTCGTGGTGTTGGAAGAGCTGGAGCATGCCAGAAGCCGGGGGGCAAGGATTTACGCGGAAGTGCTGGGGTATGGCTGCTCCTCTGATGCCTATCACATCACTTCGCCTGCGGAGGACGGTTCCGGGGCCGCCAGGGCAATGGAGAACGCACTGGCGGACGGCGGTGTGGAGCCGGGGCAGCTGACTTATATCAACGCCCATGGCACCAGCACCCATCATAATGACCTCTTTGAGACCAGAGCCATAAAATTGGCATTCGGTGACCATGCCAAGGATTTGAAGATCAATTCCACAAAATCCATGATAGGGCATTTGCTGGGTGCAGCAGGTGCAGTGGAGTTTGTTACCTGTGTCAAGGAGCTCCAGGAAGGGTTTATCCACAGGACCGTGGGGTTGGAGGAGACGGAGGGGGAGCTGGACCTGGACTACTGTATGGAAGCATACGAGGAAGAGGTTCCCTTTGCCCTCAGCAATTCCTTGGGATTCGGTGGCCACAACGCCAGCATCCTGATCGGGAAGTATAACGTGTAACATCAGCGTTTTTCGTTTTTATTTGAGTCAGAACCTCAAATATGCCCTGATCGCAGTAAACTGCTCTGACATGGAGGATTAGTGTGAAAAATCACACTGATGTGCTGATTTTTCACACGCAAATTTGTGCTGGAGCGTCACAAATTTGTTTGGTGGCAGACGCAAATTTGATATTTGCATCGCCCCGTCGCGTAAACGCTCCGGAATGGAGATTAGTATGTCGGTTTATTCAACCAAGGAGATTATGGAAATCATTCCCCACAGGCATCCCTTTTTGCTGATCGATACCATTGAGGAGCTGGAGCCGGGGGTGCGGGCAGTAGGCAGGAAGTGCGTCAGCGCAAATGAACCTTATTTTCAGGGTCATTTCCCGGGCAACCCGGTGATGCCCGGCGTGCTGATCCTGGAAGCGCTGGCCCAGGTGGGGGCGGTGGCTATGCTGGCACAGCCGGAATTCAGGGGACATACCGCTTACTTTGCGGGCATTGACAAAGCCAAGTTCCGCCAGAAAGTGCTTCCCGGGGATGTGCTGGAATTGGAGACGGCCATCGTCAAGGTGAAGGGCCCCATAGGCATCGGCCAGGCAGTAGCAAAGGTAAACGGCAAAGTGGCGGCACAGGCCCAACTGACTTTTGCCATCAGCTGAATCCCTTCAGGAAATCCGGACAGGGTAAACAGCGGAGGGGGAATCAGATGTGTTTCCCGGGGATGCGGCCTTAAAAAGGAAGATTCCTGGAGACTGTGAGAAAAAGTGGAGGTATCGGTGTGAAACTGCGCAGAGTAAAACAGAGAGAATTCTTTTCCCAAAAATTCAGTAAAATCTACCATGACATTCATTTCGGCAGTACTGAGGCGGAAACGAAAGAGGAGAAAAAGGCGGCAGAGGAACCCCAGGCAAGGGAGGCTTATCTGATAAAATGCCCCAAATGCGGGAAGATGGTGGACAGAGCCAGGGTCGTGAAAAAAAAGTATATCTGTTACGAATGCGGAGGCTACTTCAGGGTAAAAGCAAACAACCGGATCAGGATGGTAGCGGATCCCCACAGCTTTGAACCCTGGTTTACGGACCTGCCTGTCAGGAATCCCCTGGCCTATGAGGGTTACGAGGATAAGCTTGCCCAGGCAAGGGAGAAAACAGGGATGGATGAGGCCGTTACCGTAGGGCGCTGTAAGGTATTTGGGGAGGAGATCGTGCTGGGGATCTGTGACTCCAGGTTTCTGATGGCCAGCATGGGGCATACTGTGGGCGAGAAGATTACGGCAGCCATCGAGCGGGCCATTGAACAGAAGCTGCCCGTATTCCTGTTCTGCTGCTCCGGCGGGGCACGCATGCAGGAAGGGATCGTGTCCCTGATGCAGATGGCCAAGACCTCTGCGGCCATACGGAAACTGGGGGATGCAGGACTTTTGTATTGTACGGTCCTGACGGATCCCACCACCGGGGGAGTGACCGCAAGCTTTGCCATGCTGGGCGATGTCATTATGGCGGAGCCGGGGGCGCTGGTAGGGTTCGCAGGTCCCAGGGTCATCAAGCAGACCATCGGCCAGGATCTGCCGGAAGGCTTCCAGACCGCGGAATTTTTACAGGAGCATGGCATTATCGACGGTATCGTTAAGCGGGAAAATCTAAAGAAGACCATTTATTTCCTGATCAAATCACACCAGTGCAGGGAAAAGGAGTACGCTGCTTTCACGCCGGGCACGGAATCTCATTTTGAGCTGAATGAGATTCTCAGGGAGCAGGTTTGGAAGGTACGCCCCAAGGACGCGTGGGAAAAGGTCAAGGCGGCGAGGCGCATGGAAAGGGCATCTGCCTGTGATTACATGGAGCATCTCTTTGATTATTTTGTGGAGTCCCATGGAGACAGGGCATTTCGGGATGACCCCGCAATCATTGGCGGCATCGGATTCCTGGACGGGCAGCCGGTGACTGTCATTGCAGACCATAAGGGCAAGGACTTGAAAGAGTGCCAGATGCGTAACTATGGCATGCCCATGCCCGAAGGCTACCGCAAGGCGCTGCGACTGATGAAGCAGGCGGAGAAATTTAACAGGCCGATCATCAGCTTTGTCAACACTTCGGGAGCATTTCCGGGGATCGAAGCGGAGGAGAGGGGACAGGGAGAAGCCATCGCGCGTAACCTGATGGAAATGGCATCCCTGAAGGTACCCGTCCTGTGTATTTTCATTGGCGAGGGCGGCAGCGGCGGGGCGCTTGCCACCGGCGTGGGGAACGAGGTCTGGATGCTGGAGAACGCCACTTATTCCATCCTTTCCCCGGAGGGGTTTGCGTCCATCCTATGGAAAGATTCCGGCAAAGCCAGGGAGGCCAGCGAGGTGATGCGGATCACGGCCCAGGACCTGAAGCATTTAAAAGTGATCGACCAGATCATACCGGAGTTCGGCGGAGCCGATGACAGTACGGCAGAGGCCATTTCCGGCTATTTAAAGGAGAAGATCAAGGAATTCCTTGAGAAATACCGCGGAAAGAGCGGTGAGGAGATTGCCGCGGAGAGATACGGGCGGTTTCGGAAATTTTAAGGGACTGTATTTGGAAGCACAAAGGGATATGGAGAGCAGAAAGCATATGTCAATGAGAATAATCGGAACGGGAAGCGCCCTTCCCGCAAAGCAGGTAAGTAATGAGGAACTGGAAAAGCTGGTGGATACTTCGGACGAATGGATCCGGGAGAGGACCGGGATCGGCTGCAGGCATATCTCCACCGAGGAGACGGCCGCATCCCTGGCGGCGGAAGCCTGTAAAAAGGCATTGGAAAGGGCAGGCCGCCAGGCTTCGGAAGTGGAATTGCTGTTGGTGGCGACCTGCTCGCCGGAGATGGCGCTTCCCTGTACGGCCTGCCAGGTGCAGGAGCTGATCGGGGCGGAGCATGCCGTGGCTTTTGACCTGAACGCCGCCTGTGCCGGCTTCCTGTTTGCGCTGAACACTGCCTATGCCTATATCTCGGCAGGCATTTACCATAATGCCCTGATTGCCGGCACGGAGGTGCTGTCCAAGATCATCGACTGGTCGGACAGGGGTACCTGTATCCTGTTTGGGGACGGCGCCGGCGCCGTCATGGCAGAACAATGCGAGAGCGGCGGCATATTGGGTTTTGTGCAGCATTCCGACGGCACCAGGGGGGGCGTCCTGGCTTGCGGCAGCCGCAACCTGGAAAATCCCTATTTTACCTCCCAAGACTTTATGCCATATGTGCGGATGGACGGCAGGGCGGTGTTCGCTTTTGCGGTACGGCAGGTCCCTGCCAGCATAGAAGAGGTGTTGGAGAAAACCGGAATCGAAGCGGGGGAGGTGGATCTTTTTGTGCTCCATCAGGCCAACTGCCGTATTATAGAGGGGATTGCCAAGCGGCTGAAGGCGGATCCCTCGAAATTTCCCATCAACCTGGACAGGGTGGGAAATATGTCTTCTGCTGCGATTCCGGTGCTGTTGGATGAGCTGAACGGCCAGGGAAGGATTATCCCCGGCATGACATTGGTGCTTTCCGGTTTCGGCGCGGGCCTCACTTACGGGGCTTGTGTATTAAAATGGTAAAAGTTAGGCCAAAAGTCCATTGACTTTTTTTGCGAAATGGGTAAATTATATATATGAGGTTTATGCCTCATAGAGATGAAAGGCATCGGTAAATATGGCACGGGATACAAAGCGCTCTATTAATGAATTGTTGGTAAATCTGTTTAATCAGGTGATGGATCTGGAAGGGAAGGCAGTTATCACACCACAGTTTGGTGATATTACTAACAACGACATGCATATTATTGAGGCCATCGGGATCGAGGAACCCCGTAATATGTCCGTTATAGCGCATAAGCTGTCCGTCACCGTGGGCACCCTGACTACCAATATGAACGGCCTGGAGAAAAAAGGCTATATCATGCGCCAGCGCAGCCAGGAGGACAAGCGTGTTGTTTACGTGCTTCTTACCGAAAAGGGGAAGAAAGCCTTTTATCATCACCGTGATTTTCACAAGAAAATGATAAAGGCTATTGTAAAGGATTTAAGTGAGGAGGAGATGGAGATCCTGTATCGCTGCCTCCAAAACCTGAACCATTTTCTGGAGCCGGAAGGAACGACATAAGCTATGGACAGAGAACAGATATTACAGGCTACAAGTGCCACTATGCTTATGGGTATAGTGGCATTACTGCTATTTATTGTCTGCCGATTTTTCATCAGGAACCACAGGAAGAACGTACTGGTAAAAATGGCATTGCAAACATTGGACGGGGTTTTCCCCAGGATTGCAAGGATCAATTACCGTACGGCAGAATGTGTCTTTATCAGTGACAGAGGAGAAAGGGAAGCCATTCCTTTTAAAATTTATGACTGGTATGATTTCCGGATTCCTTTTCTGGAGTCTGTCTATGCGGAAGACCAGGAAAAAGTGCGTACCTTCACTTCCCTGGAGCATATGCGAAGGGTGAAAGAGGGTGAGAGGCCCAGTGATACCTGTATTTATAAGGCAAGGCAGCAGGCAGCAGGATATCAGTGGATGCAGATGATCATCATTCCTGCCGGGGAGCTGGACTGCGTCATGGTCTATGTCAGGTGTGTGGATGAATCGGTACGGGCCGATCAGCTGTATAAGGAACAGCTATGGGAGATGCTGCAGAAGTCCAGGGATGCGGAGGGTTCCAAGACGGAATTCCTGAGACATATGTGCAATGACCTGCGCATTCCTTTAAATGAAATCATTGAATTGAATGCCCGTGCAAGGGAAACGATAGGACAGGGAGAGCTGCAGCAATTGAGGCATTGCCTGGCCCGCATAGAAAGTGTGGGGAGCTATATGCGGACCATGTTAAATGACATTTGCCAGGTGAGTATATTCCGGGAATGGCGGGTGAAAACTACCAAAGTGCCGTTTTCCCTGCGGGAAGTGCTGCATAGCTGCCGGGACTATTGTATGAATATGGACGGGATCCCAAAGGGGATTGTTTTTGAAATGCAGCTGGATGAAAATCTCAAGCAGCGGTATAATGGGGACGGAAGCAGGATCACCCAGCTGCTGAACGCATTGTTGGCTAACGCATATCAATTTAACCGAGAGGGCGGTAAGGTATTGCTGAAGGTACGGCTGTCGGAGACAGGCGACGGCTGGGACGAAGTGGCCATTTCGGTGTGCGACACAGGCTGCGGCATCGGAGAAGGGCAGCTGGCGGCCATCCGGAGCTTCTTTGGCCAGGATAGGCAGACAGCTGTGAAATTGCAGGATGGCATTGGGTTAGGGTTTTTCTTTGTCAAACGTGCATTGGATGCCATAGACGGCCGTGCGTATGTGGAGAGCAGAGAGGGAGAAGGAAGCGCCTTTTCGGTCTTGCTGAGGCTGGAGCATATGAAAAGCGCTGTGGAGAGGGCGAAAGAAAATTTAAAGGTCCTTGTGGTGGATGACAATGAGATACACCGTGAGATTGCGTCGGAGATCCTGACGATAAACAGTTTCCGTTCGGTCAGCTGTGACAGCGGAGAACAGGCATTAAGGGTTTTCCGGGAGAGTGAGCCGGGTACCTTTGACGTGGTTCTGACCGATATCGAGATGCCGGAGATGGACGGCCATCAGCTGGCATCCGAGATCAGAAGCTCCGACCATGCGGACGGGAAAAAAGTACGGATCATAGCCCTGACCGTTAACGATAATGATGAAGAGCGCAGAAAGGCGCTGCAGAGCGGAATGGACCAATTTCTGGCGAAACCTTTCCAGCTGGGGGAATTTAAGCAGGCGCTGGAAGAATGGATCGTATAGGGAGCAATGGGCGCCTGATGTTTGCGCTGCCTGGGCGGCTTGTCCGGAAGTGTGGAAGCACTTCGGAATGGAGAGTTACATGAGTACAAATGCATCGGGAAATAACCGGTTCGGAAATCTGAAGACAATGATTTATGGAAGGACAGGCATTATTATGCTGGGGTTTCTGGCACAGCTGGTATTGCTGGTCATTGCCTTTTATTGGCTGCGCGGTTACAGTTATTTGTTTTACATTTTTTTTCTGATTATCAGCGGTGTGGCCGTAGTCCATATTTTTAATTCCGGGGGAAATCCCGATATGAAGCTTGCCTGGATGTTCCCCATCGCTATATTCCCCATATTTGGGGCAATCTTTTACACCACGATTATTATGCAGCCGGGAGCAAAAGTCATGTACGGCAGGCTGCAGAAGTTGGCCCAGTATACAAGGGTGTATGTGAAGATACGGGAGGAATCCGAGGAAAAGCTGCGCCAGGAAAGTCCTTCCATGGGTCAGCTTGCACATTATCTGGGAAAGTACGACAACAGTCCCGTGTATGACAATACGCAGGTAACATACTATTATTTGGGCGATGAACAGTTTCCTGCCATGATCGAGGAGCTGCAGAAGGCGGAGAAGTTCATTTTTATGGAATTTTTCATTGTCAGCGGCGGCAGGATGATGGAGGCGGTGATCGACGTCCTGAAGGAAAAGGCAAAACAGGGAGTGGAGGTGCGGTTTTTGTATGACGGCACCAATGTATTGTGGAACCTTCCCAGCTTTTTTCCGAAAATGATGGAGGAGGAGGGGATCAAGTGCAAGGTATTCTCACCTATCAAGCCTGTCTTTTCCCCCCATTTTAACAACCGGGACCATCGGAAGATCCTGGTGGTGGACGGCCGGGTGGCATTTACCGGAGGGATCAATATTGCGGATGAATATATCAACGAAAAACTCCGCTTCGGGCATTGGAAGGATGTGGGGATAAAGCTGGCCGGGGATGCGGTGGAGCGTTTTACCTATATGTTCCTGGAACTCTGGAATGAGTCGGGGAAGCAGGGGGAAAATTATGAAAAGTACGTCTGTCCCGAAGACGCATCCTGTCCCAGCGACGGATATGTGATCCCTTACAGCGTCTGCCCTCTGGGGCCGGAACGGGTAGGGGAGAAGGTTTATTTGGATATTGTCAATACGGCCCATACCTATGTGCATATTATGACACCTTACCTTATCCTGGACCATCAGATGATGATGGCGCTGTGCTTTGCGGCCAAAAGAGGGGTGGAGGTAGTGATCATTATGCCCCATGTGCCGGATAAGAAGTATGCCTTTATGCTGGCGAAAACGTATTATAATGAGCTGCTGGAAGCGGGAGTAAAGATATATGAGTATGCCCCCGGCTTTGTCCATGCGAAGCTGTTTGTGGCGGATGACCTGAAGGCGGTGGTGGGGACGGTAAACCTGGATTACCGCAGCCTGTACCATCATTTTGAATGCGGTGCGGTGCTGTACCGGAATTCCCAGATCTCCGTGATGGAACAGGATGTACAGGAGACTTTGGGCAGGTGTATTGAGATGAAGGTGGAAGATTATAGAAGGTTAAAGCTTTGGGAGAGATTCCTGGGCCGGTTAATGAGAGTTGTGGCGCCTTTGATGTAGGCGCCATTTTTTCTGCGGATCCCTTTTTTATATCCTGCGGCTTGTCGCTGTTGGCAGAAGGGACGGCATCAGGGCGGCGGAAAAGAGTATGGCCGGACGGAATAAAAATGCCCTGTGGGGAAACTTTTTTACAGGAACCTCGTCTTATATATCAGAAAAGAAATGCAGATTGAAAAATCATGCTGAAGCACTGTAGTAATGAGTGCGGATGATATCGGCATATCCGTACAGACACGGAACAAATGCCAATAAGAGGCAATTGGGGCAGGAGGAAAAATTTTGAGGGATACGGAAATAATGGATCTGTATTGGGCCAGGGATGAGCGTGCCATCCATGAGACCCAGCACAGATATGGCAGATATTGCTACAGTATTGCTTATCATATATTAAAGGACAGGGAGGACTCGGATGAGTGCGTCAACGACACCTGGCTTAGGGCATGGAACGTGATCCCGCCCAAACGGCCGGAGCGTCTGGAATTGTTTCTGGGTACTATTACCCGCAATCTGTCCTTTGACAAATGGAAGGGGAAGCATGCCATGAAACGTGGGAGCGGCGAGATGACGGTGGCGCTGGACGAGCTGGTGGAATGTGTGCCGGACAGGCATAATACGGAGGAAGAAGTGGAGGCGGCGGAGTTAGAGAGGCTGATCAATGAGTTCCTGCATTCCCTGCCGGAAAAAGAATGCAATGTATTTCTGCGCAGGTATTGGTATGTGGAAGAATACAGCGAGATTGCAAAGCGGTATGGCATAAAGCTCAATACGGTAAAAACGATGCTCTTCCGTACAAGGACACGGTTGAAGGATTTTCTGGAAAAGGAGGGCGTGGCATTATGAGTGACCAGGCGATTAGGCTTTTTGAAGCTCTGTCCGGTGTGGACGAGGAGCTTTTGGAGCGCAGTAACCGGAAGGCCGGCGGAAAAGCGACAAATGTCCGCCGCCTGTTTTGGAGAAATGGCAGGGCAATGGCAGCATGTATCTGCCTGTGCGTAGTGGGGGCGGCAGCATGGAGCGGCTACCGCCTGGTAACCGGACCCTGTGGGGCGGACTCTTCCCAGTTCAATCAAGCTCCTGGGGAGTTCTACGGTATGGCGAAGGACGATGACGAGTGGGGTTGGGGGGCCGCCGGCGGAACGGAAACGAATGACGTTTCCACCCTGGAACCGGCTGCAGGAACAACGGAAAATGAGTTGAAGGCAGAAATTGCCCCAGACGGAAATGCGGCAGGGGTGGGAACCATGGACGACGTAAGCACGGCCGCAGCGGAACAGGAGGCAATGCAGGATATGCAGTGCCAGGTGTCAGCAAGTATGACATACTCCACGGAATGCCAGGGCAGCAGTTCGGATATGCAGTCAGCCGGTAAAACGGATGAAACGGACAGGTTCAGGGAAAACATGTTGGGGTTATATGAGAAAGAAAACGGCCTCACTGATTCCAGGCAGGAGGTTTCCTGGGAAGAGGCATCCGCAGTACAGCCTTTTGCCGCCTATGTTCCGTCAGTCCTTCCTGGGGAATATGATCCCCTTTCCGCCAGGAGGAGCGTTGATACCCATGCCTGGGACAATATGATTTTCATATGGAGCAACGGAGAAGAGATTTTTACGCTGAATATGACCCAGGGCCAGGCGCTTACCGAAGAAGAGATAGAGAAGAGGGACGGACTGTATCAATATCCGGCGGAAAGCTTCCGGGAGGATATGATCCCGGAACCTTTGGACGGGCGGATTACATTCACGCTTTATTATGCGGATGGAATGCAGATTGACTTTGCCGGATGTGTCACTGCCGGCGAAATGTGGGAAGTGGTGGAATCCCTTGGAAAATAGCAGTGGCATCGTGGAGGGCGTCTGGCGGAAACCGTCAGACGCTCTCATTTTCGCGCATGCGGTAGCCAATACCTATCTCGGTAAAGACATACTGAGGCTGGGCAGGGTTCTTCTCTATCTTTCGGCGGATATTTGCCATGTTTACACGGAGAATCTGGTTATTGCTGTCCATGTATGGCCCCCAGATGGCATTCATGATAAATTTATAGGTCAGCACTCGGCCGGAATTCTCAGCCAGAAGTGACAGAAGCTGGTATTCAATCTGGGTGAGGTGTACTTCCGTCCCGTTTATGTAGATCATTCTCCGCTCAAAGTTTATTTCCAGGTCGGCGGCCTTGTATATCTTTTCCGGGACAGCGGTGTGGCTGTGCCTGAGAGAGGTTCGGATCCGTGCCATCAGTTCCGCAGGCCCGAAAGGCTTGGTGATATAATCGTCGGCTCCCAGGTCGAGGGCCAGTACTTTGTCTTCTTCCTTTGTGCGGGCAGATATGACGATCACGGAAATCCTACTCCAGCTGCGGAGCTGCCTGAGTACGTCACAGCCATCTATATCAGGCAGTCCCAAATCAAGCAGGATTACATCGGGGCAGAAGGAAGCGGCAAGGCTTACGCCCTCCTTACCCGAGAGCGCAGTAATAACACGATATCCGTTTCCGCTCAGTGAGGTGGTGATAAAGGAGCAGATACTTTTGTCGTCTTCAATGAGTAGGATGTTGATTTTGGTGTTCATTGCAGTAAATTTTCCTTTCTGTTAAGAGAGAGTCTCCTCCTTTGTCTTGGGGAGCGTAAATGTAAATTCGGCGCCATGCTTATGGTTTTTACCGGTCAGCATTCCGTGGTGTGCGGTGATAATGGTCTTACAGATCGCCAGTCCTATCCCCATGCCTTTGTGGGTGTCTACGGAGCGCGGATTTGTGTAGTCCATACCGTTGAACAGGCTGTTAAGCTTTTCATTGGGTATGCCTACGCCATAGTCTTTTACGGTGAAGGTAACTTCCTCGCCGATATCCTCCACGATAAAGTCGATGGGATCGCTGCACTTGGAATGGTACAGGGCATTTTCCAACAGATTGATGGTGACTTGCTCGATCAATACCGCATCCATGGGAAGCATAATGAATTCATCGGGAATTTTTGCATGGATAGTGCATTCGGGATGGCGCTTCTCCATTTTCTGTAACGCTTCCGCAACAACTTCTTCGATGGATTCCTCACTGGTGCTGATACAGAAATCCTGGCCCCGGATGCGGGTAACGGAGAGCAGGTTCTCCACCATGTTGATGAGCCAGTTGGAATCTTCGTAGATGTTTGTGACAATGTTGGTCTTTTCCTTTTCTGTCAGATGTTCCTGATTTTCCAGAAAGGCTACGCTGTTTCCTATAATGCCGGTAAGGGGAGTGCGCAGGTCGTGGGAGATCGCCCGCAGTAGATTGGCACGCATTTTCTCCATTTCGGCTTCGGAAAGCTGCTTCTCCCGCTCTGCGATAGTGTTGGCCTGGACCACCATGTGGGAAGAAAGCGTGCTGACGAAAATGGTGATTGCCAGCATGGAGATAAGGGTCACGGGAAAGTCGGAAGAAACGATACCATACTTTACGAAAAACAGTATTGCAGACAGGGTATACATGATTCCATATATGTATCCTACGGTAAAGTATGAAACTATCACCAGAAAGAAGACAAAGAACACAGTGGTATTGATATTTCTGCCCATTGCAAAATATAAGATGCCTGAAAAGCCTGTGGCGGCAGCAATGCAGAGAAGCAGCACCATCAGGCTGAAAAGATGCTTTTGATATGAAGGAAGTAGATTTAATTTTCTGGTAATCATAAAAACAACTTTCTCCATTCATCATATTACTATGTTTTAATTATAAAGCTTTTTGCGTATGATATCAACAATCCGGCGTTAAGATAGTGTTAAGAAATGGGGGCATAAAGAGACCCGGTGGGACGGTTTTGTCCATTCACCGGGATAAGAGTTGTCTATTGATTCTATTGATTATGTGGTCAGCTGCGCCACCTGCCGGAAGCGCCACAGGGCAGGACCAATCCCGATTCTGCCACGGGAAGTCCCACCTCGTCCGACTCTGCCGTTCCGCCGAAGCGTTTTACGATGGCGGTGTTTATCATGTAGGACAGAACCGCGGGCTGCAGGCCGGTAGTATAGGAATTGAGCAAAAAGAATATGGCGTCTCTGGATAGGATCTGTGTCGTCAGTTCGAGAAAAGGCCAGATGCTTTCCTCTATTTTCCAGACCTCTCCCTTAGGGCCCCTGCCATAGGAGGGGGGATCCATGATGATGCCGTCGTATTTGCTTCCCCGGCGGATCTCCCGCTCCACGAATTTCACGCAGTCGTCCACCAACCAGCGTATGGGGGCATTTCCCAGTCCGGAGGAGGAGGCGTTTTCCTTTGCCCAGCCGACCATGCCTTTGGAAGCGTCCACATGGGTCACGGAAGCGCCTGCCGCGGCAGCTGCCAGTGTGGCGCCTCCGGTGTATGCGAAAAGGTTCAGTATTTTGAGCTGCCTGCCGGGAGTACGTCGCATCGCGTCCCGGATCAGGCCTGAGAACCAGTCCCAATTTACCGCCTGCTCGGGGAAAAGGCCGGTGTGCTTAAAGCTGAACGGCTTTAAGTGGAAGGTGAGGGCGGATGCCTCCGGGTTGGCAGAGCGCTTTTCTGAAATACCAGGGTCTTCCGCCGAGCCGGTAAAAGGTTCTCTCAGGCAGGAAGGGGACTCCGCCAGGCAGGGGAGGGGATACCGGACCGTCCACTCGTCGGGCAGGCCGAAAAACTCCCACTCCCCTCCGCCTTTGGCGCTTCGGTGGTAATGGCCGTTTTTCTGCTTCCACCCCTTATGGCTGTGTGGGGTGTCCCAAATGACCTGGGGATCGGGGCGTACCAGGACATAATTGCCCCACCGCTCCAGCTTTTCACCGCAGGAGGTGTCCAATACTTCGTAATCGTTCCAGTTATCTGCAATCCACATAAACAGGGATTCCTTTCTTCTATATATTGGTGTTCAGGATATAATGGTGTACAGGTGACGCTTTTGATTGTATCCGCGCTTCCGTCAGGTTTCTTAATGAAATCATACATCAATGCCGTTAAGCTTTCAAGCGGTAAGCGTAAATAGTTTGTTGCGGGAGAGGGCACAGCGCATAGGCAGAACTTACTGAATTAATTATAGAAGGAACGGGATTTCCGGTGCAAAAAAAATTTTCGGAAAAAAAAGCAATTTTTTCAAAAAAACCCTTGCCAAAAGGACTTTCACCATGTATACTATCAATTGCTGTGGCATGATAGCTGTGAAACGAGAGGTTGCTGGTTGTCAGCAATGATAATCAGGTTTTCCGTGGAGCGAATGTCAAGTTAGGAAACTGACGACAAGTCACTGTACAAAATTTGAGTCTGCAGGATATGCAGAAACGACGTGAAAGTCCCTGGCCGGAAAGAAATACGTTGCGTAAAGGTTTAGGACACACACGGGAGAGTGTACAGTCACCGCTTGTCGTACTAAAATGAAAATGAGAATTTTCATTTCGTTAAAAGTGCGAAAAGGAGGCGACTTTTTTTATGGCAAGTCAAGTTATGAGAATTACCCTGAAGGCATATGAGCATCAGCTGGTTGATGCATCTGCCAAGAAAATCATCGAAACTGTAAAGAAGACCGGATCTGAGGTGAGCGGCCCGGTGCCCCTCCCCACCAAGAAAGAGGTTATCACGATTCTGAGGGCGGTACACAAGTACAAGGACTCCAGAGAGCAGTTCGAGCAGAGGACCCATAAGAGACTGATCGATATCATCACACCCACCCAGAAGACGGTGGATGCATTGCAGAGGCTGGAAATGCCCGCAGGTGTTTATATCGATATCAAAATGAAGAGCAAGTAAGGCTGTACGCTTTTTGTTCCGATTTAAAAATGTAAAAATTTATAACCTCTACTTAGACGTAAGAACACGCAAATCGCAACGTTTCCCATAAGCGTGGTCCGCTATGTAGAATGTGCCGCCCCGTAGGCCATACGGCGGTGCAGGCAGTCCGAAAGGGCAGAAAGAGAGGAAATATGAAGAAAGCAATTCTGGCAACAAAGGTCGGTATGACCCAGATCTTCCATGAAGACGGCAGCCTGATCCCTGTGACAGTCCTTCAGGCAGGCCCCTGTGTAGTGACCCAGGTCAAGACCCAGGAGAATGATGGCTACAGCGCAGTGCAGGTTGGCTTCGTTGACAAGAAAGACAGGATCATCAATAAGGATGCAAAGGGCAAGAGGGAAATCATCCACAGACATGGTACGAGCAAACCGGAGCAGGGCCACTTCAAGAAAGCCGGCGTAAGCTCCAAGAGATATGTGAGAGAGTTCAAGTTTGACAATTCCGAGGAATACACCCTGGGTTCGGAAATCAAGGCTGACATCTTCGCACAGGGCGACAAGATTGATGCGTCTGCGATTTCCAAAGGTAAAGGTTTCCAGGGCGCGATCAAGAGACACGGACAGCACAGAGGGCCTATGAAGCACGGTTCCAAGTTCCATCGCCATCAGGGTTCCAACGGAGCATGTTCCTCACCCAGCCGCGTGTTCAAGGGCAAGGGGATGCCGGGACATATGGGTTGCGTAAAGGTAACCGTACAGAATCTCGAGGTAGTAAGAGTGGATGCCGAGAAGAATCTGCTGCTGGTTAAGGGAGCGGTGCCCGGACCCAAGAAGGCATTGGTAACCATCAAAGAGACCGTTAAGGCATAAAGCCAGTTTAGTGCGAAAGGAGGACCAATCAAATGGCAAACGTATCTGTTTATAATATGGAAGGCAAGGAAGTCGGTACAATCGAATTAAACGATGCGGTATTTGGTGTGAAGGTAAATGAGCATCTGGTACACATGGCAGTTGTACAGCAGCTTGCAAATAAACGTCAGGGAACCCAGAAGGCAAAGACCCGCGCGGAAGTGTCCGGCGGCGGAAGAAAACCCTGGAGACAGAAGGGCACAGGACATGCGAGACAGGGTTCAACAAGAGCTCCCCAGTGGAAAGGCGGCGGCGTTGTGTTCGCTCCCGTACCCAGGGATTACTCATTCAAGCTGAACAAGAAAGAGAAGAGGGCGGCCCTTAAGTCCGCACTGACCAGCAAAGTACAGGACAGCAGTCTGGTGGTGGTTGACGAGCTGAAGTTCGATGAGATCAAGACCAAGAATTTTGTGTCAGTAATGAACAACCTGAAAGTGCAGAAGGGTTTGGTGGTAATTGCCGACAATGATGCAAACGTGGTAATGTCCGCCAGGAACCTGGCTGATATAGATACTACACTGGTAAACACCATCAATGTATATGACATCATGAAAGCCAAGACCCTTGTCCTTACAAAGGACGCTGTGGAGAAGATTGAGGAGGTGTACGCATAATGGCAGATATTAAATACTATGACGTTATCCTCAAACCGGTTATTACTGAGAAGAGTATGGCTGGTATGGGCGAGAAGAAATATACGTTCCTGGTTCATACAGAGGCTAACAAAATCATGATCAAGGATGCTGTCGAGAAAATGTTCGACGGTGCAAAGGTAAAGACTGTCAATACCATGAATTGCCAGGGAAAGAAGAAAAGGCGTGGGATGGTCGTAGGCAGAACCGCCAAGACCAAGAAGGCAATTGTCACTCTTACCGAGGACAGCAAGGATATCGAGATTTTTGCTGGTTTATAAAATGACGAAAAGATTTTCCGGGTTTGAAAGTTGCCCGCCAAGAAAATCTGTGTTCCGTCGGAAAGGGCCATGCGGTTCTTTCGGTTAGCGTTTAAGTATGCGGCCTGAAACAGGCTGCGCTAGATTGATATGTTAAGGAGATAAAACAATGGGTATCAAAACATATAATCCCTATACACCCTCCAGAAGAAATATGACCGGTTCCGATTTCGCTGAGATCACCAAGACTACACCGGAGAAGAGCCTTTGCACTTCTCTGAAGAAGAATGCGGGCCGTAACAATCAGGGTAAGATTACTGTGAGACACCATGGGGGCGGCTCCAGAAGAAAGTACAGAATCATTGATTTTAAGAGAAATAAGGACGGTATTCCTGCAAAGGTCATCGGCATTGAGTACGATCCCAACAGAACTGCCAATATCGCGCTGATCTGCTACGCAGATGGCCAGAAGGCTTATATCATTGCCCCTGAAGGCCTGACCGACGGCATGACCGTTATGAACGGTGCGACAGCGGAAGTGAGAGTAGGAAATTGTCTTCCCTTATCTGAGATCCCTGTAGGTACTCAGGTACACAATGTTGAGCTTTATCCCGGCAAGGGCGGCCAGCTGGTTCGTTCCGCCGGAAACAGCGCACAGCTGATGGCAAAGGAAGGAAAGTACGCAACACTCCGTCTTCCCTCCGGCGAGATGAGGATGGTTCCCCTTGTATGCCGTGCAACTGTAGGCGTTGTGGGCAATGCGGATCACAGCCTTGTCAAGATCGGTAAAGCAGGACGTAAGCGCCATATGGGCATCCGCCCTACGGTACGCGGTTCTGTTATGAACCCTAACGACCATCCTCACGGCGGTGGTGAAGGCAAGACCGGTATCGGACGTCCCGGTCCCAGCACTCCTTGGGGCAAGCCTGCTTTGGGTCTCAAGACACGTAAAGCAAAGAAGGCTTCCAATAAGCTGATTGTGAGAAGACGTGACGGTAAAGCGATCAAATAATATGTTTTTGTATAAAAACAGGAGGAAAGACAATGGCTAGATCACTTAAAAAAGGACCTTTCGCAGACGAAAGCCTGTTAAAGAAAGTAGACGCTTTAAATGCATCAGGGCAGAAGCAGGTCATCAAGACCTGGTCCCGCCGCTCTACAATTTTCCCTTCTTTTGTGGGACATACATTTGCGGTGCATGACGGCAGAAAGCATGTTCCCGTATATGTAACCGAGGATATGGTTGGCCATAAGCTCGGCGAGTTCGTGGCAACCAGAACTTACAGAGGGCACGGCAAGGACGAGAAGAAGTCTAAGGTGAGGTAAGTAGGTTCCCAACGCACAATCGCCCGGGAGGGCATTGCGGCTGTCTGCCTGCGGGCCGGGGTCCGTAGCAGATGCGTTGCAGTTATTCTGAAAAGGAGGATTTATATCTATGGCTAAAGGACATAGAAGTCAAATTAAGAGAGAGAGAAACGCCCAGAAGGATACAAGGCCTTCGGCAAAGTTATCATACGCCAGAGTGTCCGTACAGAAGGCATGTTTCGTATTAGATGCGATCAGAGGCAAGGACGTACAGACCGCGCTTGGCATTTTGGAGTACAATCCCAGATACGCTTCCGGCCTTATCAAGAAGCTGCTTGAGTCGGCTATTGCAAACGCTGAGAACAACAACGGTATGAACAGGGAGAACCTGTATGTGGCAGAGTGCTACGCCAACAAGGGGCCTACCATGAAACGCATACAGCCCAGGGCACGGGGCACGGCTTACAGGATCGAAAAGAGAATGAGCCACATCACTGTTGTTCTTGATGAGAAGAAGTAAGGAAAGGAGCAGACAAAATGGGACAGAAAGTTAATCCTCACGGCCTTAGAGTCGGTGTTATTAAAGATTGGGATTCCAAGTGGTACGCTGACAGCGAGTTTGCTGATTATCTGGTAGAAGACTACGAGATCAGAAAGTACCTGAAGAAGAAGTTATACAATGCAGGCGTTGCTAAAATAGAAGTCGAGAGGGCATCCGACAGAGTCAGAGTGATCATCCACACTGCAAAACCCGGCGTGATCATCGGCAAGGGCGGCGCTGAGATCGAGGTTACCAAGGCAGAGCTGGCGAAGCTCACCGACAAGAAGGTGCTGGTAGACATCAAGGAAATTAAGAAACCCGATAAAGATGCCCAGCTGGTTGCAGAGAACATTGCCCAGCAGCTGGAGAACCGTGTGTCTTACAGACGTGCCATGAAATCCTGCATGGGCAGGACCATGAAGGCCGGCGCCCTTGGAATCAAGGCAGCCTGTGCCGGACGCCTGGGCGGCGCCGATATCGCAAGAAGCGAGTTTTACAGCGAGGGTACCATCCCTCTTCAGACCCTGAGGGCAGATATCGACTATGGCTTTGCAGAGGCGGATACCACCTATGGTAAAGTCGGCGTCAAGGTTTGGATCTACAAGGGCGAGATCCTTCCTACAAAGGAAAATCAAATGGAAGGGAGCGATAAATAATCATGTTAATGCCGAAAAGAGTTAAACGTCGTAAACAGTTCCGTGGCAGCATGGCCGGTAAGGCAATGAGAGGTAACACTCTTACCTTCGGTGAATATGGTCTTGTTGCTACCGAACCCTGCTGGATCAAGTCCAATCAGATTGAGGCAGCGCGTATTGCGCTTACCCGTTATACAAAGCGTACAGGTAAAGTCTGGATCAAGATATTCCCCGATAAGCCTGTGACGGCAAAACCCGCCGAGACCCGTATGGGTTCCGGTAAAGGTACCCTGGAGTACTGGGTGGCAGTTGTAAAACCCGGTCGTGTTATGTTTGAGATCGCCGGTGTTCCTGAAGAGTCGGCAAAGGAGGCTCTGCGTCTGGCTATGCATAAGCTTCCCTGCAAATGTAAAATCGTTTCTAAGGCAGATTTGGAAGGCGGTGTAGAATAATGAAATC
>CANRWO010000030.1 GCA_947643615.1 uncultured Lachnospiraceae bacterium | reverse complement strand
TATTATTGAATTTTCAAGGTGCATAGGCACTTATTCAAGTGCGAAGTTTGAGTTACAAAATCAGAATATACCTCTTATGAGTTATCCGGTAAAGGTGTTGAATGCGTACAGTACCGTGGATGACAGAAATCAGAAGATGAAGGTTTCACTCTTATATGCTCTGTATATTTATATCAAAAGTTCTTACAATATCAACACAATTCCCCAGTTTTATTATATCGGCATCCATAAATTATTTGATGTGGCCAGGCTATGGATTCCGGCGGATGAAAGAGAAATCATTATTTTGGAACGGCTGGTCCTGTTGCTGCTGAATGCAGTGCTTTTTGGATATTTGCGCTGATTCTGCTTGTAAGTGGCGTAGATTGCTGATAAACTATGGGAAAGGGACATTACCATCAGTTAAGGCGGAAATTATGGCCCGGGTAAAACGCAATGATTAGAAGGACAGGAATGGTGATGGAAACGGAGAAGAGAAATCGTATTATAGATTGGAGCCTGTTTGCGATGATGCTGTTTGCAGTGTCTGCCGTTACATTATGGCTGTTTTACAGGCAGGCTACGGGAAACCCGGAGCTGTATCATTCCGACATGAAGGCGTACATCCTTGAGATGCAGGGTTTGGACAGCGGTTATAGTTTTCCCTACCCCATATTTTTTAAGCTTGCCGCATTGATCCATTTGTTTGCTTCGCCGGAAATGGCGGTGGCTGTTGCCACTATGCTCTTAAACAGTTTCGCGATATTCCTGACAAAGCTTGGTTTAGGCAGACTGGCGTCCACAGAGATTAAAAAAGGATGGCAGTGGAGGGTTTTTGTGAGCGCCCTGTCCGTCTCTTTGTTTTTTATTTCCATGCTGTATCTGCCATCCGGCATCAACATGCCGGGGATCCGGTTCAAGTATCTGGGAGTCTTTACGGCAAACCCTTTTCACAATGCCACCTATATGGCGGCAAGGCCTTTTGCGATTTTGGCGTTTTTATGGTATGCAAAGCTTTTGGACGTCTATGAGGAGGGAATCCATGGGGAGAGAGGGAGAATAGGGGATTATTTTCTGTTTTCCCTGTTCCTGCTACTGGCCACCATGACGAAACCAAGTTTTACCATAGTGATGGTGGGAACCGCAGGGGTGATTATGCTGTTTCGCATGGTTCGGGCAGGGTTTCGGAATTTTGTGCCCACACTGCAGCTGGGGGTCTGTTTTATCCCCACGTTTGTGGATCTGCTGTATCAGTATAAGGGAGTGTTCGTACCGGAGGAAGGTGTGGAAGGCGGGATCGGGTTTGGCTTTGGGGAGGTATGGGCGCAGTATTGTACGAATCTGCCGCTGGCAGTATGCCTTGCCATAGGCTTTCCTTTGCTGGTGCTGGCCTTGAATTATAAGGAGCTGAAAGGAAACAGCGTATACCGGTTTTCCTGGCAAATCTATCTCATGAGTTTTGCCATGGCGTTTCTGCTGTATGAGAAAGGTTTTCGGAAGGCTGACTTCAACTTTTCCTGGGGGTACATGTATGGTATCTTTTTTTGCCATTTTGGGGCGCTGCCGGTGCTGATAAAGTCCACGGCTGAGGGAAAGAAAAAGCCGCTGCTGTTGGGATTGCAGTGGCTGGCATACCTGGGTCATTTGGTATGCGGACTCCAGTATTTCCTGGGATTTCTCCGCGGGCAAATGTATTATTAGCGCAAAAGGCGTTTATTCCCGCGAGCAACGAGCCAAGTGGCTGCTTGCAGACATTTGGCGACTGCCGCGAGGGTCAAATACTCCGCTGCTCTGCAGCGCTGCAAGTTTGATACCCCGTTGCTTGCAGCGGGGTCTTTGATTGACCGGAAATGGATGTGGCAGCGTGTTGCTTTGCATCAGGGCGCTGACCCCGCCGGCTGCGTAAGGGAGCAGCAGTAGGCTGTAGAGGAATATATAGCGGGAGTTTGCCTCCCAGAAGATATGGAACAGAAAGCCGCCCATGACAGCGATGTACCCAAGGTACAGGCCCAGTGCAGGCGGTTTTTCTTTTTTTGCACAGGATTTCCGCAACACAAAGAAGCAGACCAGGGCGCCCAGATACAAAATATTCTGATAGGCGTTGCAGTAGCTGATATAAACGCGGCTGAGAGGGCCTTCATAGAGAGAGTTAAAAAAGCCGCTTCGGCCGCCGTAGGTTGCAAGCGTTGCCTGGCGGCTGGCGTAGGTGCCGTCCGCCCACTGGGATAGGTGTTTGCGGAGATAGAATTCCGCGGCATAACCCGGGTGTTCCCTGAAGTCCTGAAGCCGTTCGGAAATTGCCTGCCTGCTGATCTCGTTTGCCAGACCGGAGTCCAGGCCGGCTTCCTGATAGGCGGCAAAATTAAAGCCGTTATACCATCCGTTGCCCCGGGTGGACTCCTGCATCCCCATGGCAAGGTAGGAGGTGGCGGTAACGCCGGAGCTTAATGTGCTTCCGGACTGGAGCTCATAGCCTTTCTGGATCAGGGGGAGGATGCTGAAGCCGCAGAGGGCGCAGGCCAGTCCTACTCCCAGCAGCCAATGCCGCCTGCTGTTTGCCCATTCCAGGAAGATTACGATGAGCGCCGCAATCAGGAGGATCAGGTTATTCTTGCGCAATGCCACGCTGAAAGTAAATCCCAGTACCGCGAAAGCGGCGAAGGAAAATCTTTCCTTATTATATGTGCTTTTTTCACAGCCGTCATGGACTGCAAGCAATTTCAGCAGGAAATAAAAGCCTGCGGAGGATGCGGCGAAAGATGGGATTTCGCCGTAGACAAAGGAACTGTACATCAGGAAGGGCAGATTGGCGCCTGCTAGCAGCAGATAGGCGCAGTCCGCTTTCCCGTTTTTCCATAAAAGGTGCACGGTACGCTCCTGGAAGCAGATAATGACGCAGAGCAGCACCACGTAAATGCATTTGATAAAATGATAGGCGGGAACCTGGAAGGGAAAAAGGTTCCAGATACGGGTCAATAATTCGAAGAAAGCAACCAGGCCTACTTGCTGCGGGTAGTAGGAGAGATAAGAATCAGTGGGATGGATCACGGAAGTATCTCCTGCTGCCAACGACCCGGCTATGGAATAGACGGACAGTGCGTCCGCCGCGGGGACGGTTTTGCTGAATACGATCAGGATCCCGCCGATGGCGACGCACCAAAGCAGCACTGCAATACGCAGCACTTTCACGGGAGATGCCATGCGGCCGGTAAGGAAACGGATGAAACCCATCAGGGCCAGCAAAAAGGCCGCAATGCCCATTGCCCCGAAAAAAGGGTTGTCCCATCTGGTGAGAACCAGCTGCGTCTCCATATCCTCGCTGTAGCAAGTGGACAGAAAGGCGCCCACAAGAAGGAGGGATGTCAGGAAGAGGCTGCATAGCTGTATAAATTTGCAGGAAAAGGCGTATAGTCTTTGAGGGAAAGCTTTCATGGAAATCTCCTCGCGGCATTTTGGCGGGTTAACAGTTGTATTAGAGTATAGCATAATTAAATTTATAAAAATAGTGGCTGATAAAAAGTAATCGTGGTAAAATAGAAAAAGTGGACGAAATGATTGCGAGAGGAATGCGTTATGGATAAAATAGCCGTGCTGATTCCCTGTTATAACGAGGAGCAGACGATTGCAAAGGTGGTTTCGGATGTAAAGAAAACACTGCCGGAAGCGGTGGTGTATGTGTACAACAATAATTCTACGGACAGGACGGTAGAGCGGGCCGCCGGCGCCGGCGCCAAGATCCGTTATGAGTATAAACAGGGTAAGGGCAATGTAATACGCAGGATGTTCCGGGAGATAGACGCGGAGTGCTATTTGATGATAGACGGGGATGACACATATCCGCTGGACTGTGCCCGGGAACTGGTGGACAGAGTATTGGAGCATAATGCGGATATGGTGGTGGGAGACAGGCTCTCATCCACCTATTTTACGGAAAATAAGCGGCCTTTCCATAATTTCGGCAACAGTTTGATGCGTGCAGGGATCAACCGCCTGTTCCATTCCGATATCAAGGATATTATGACAGGCTACAGGGCGTTCAGCTATGAGTTTGTCAAGACGTTTCCCGTTTTCTCCAAAGGCTTTGAGATTGAGACGGAAATGACCATACACGCTGTCAATTACAATATGCAGGTGGAGAACGTTGTGGTAGAATACAGGGACCGCCCGGAGGGCAGCGTGTCAAAGCTGAACACTTACAGCGACGGTATGAAGGTGATCCATAAGATGCTCCAGCTTTACAAGAATTATAAGCCCATGCATTTCTTCGGCGCATTGTGCGCATTGCTGATCCTTTTGGCGTTGGTGCTGATGATTCCCATAATCGACGTCTATTTACGGACAGGCCTTGTCCCCAGGTTCCCTACGCTGATTGTCAGCTGTTTTATTGCCCTGGCAGGAATCCAGGCGTTTTTCTCAGGTATGATCCTTCAGGTTATGGCGGCGAAGGACAAGCGTGATTTTGAGTATCGCCTGGCGAAAATCAACGAAGAAAAGAGAAAGCTGTAATATTTTATGGTAAAAAGGAAGGTCAGGTAATCCGGATATGGAACAAAACGGACTGTTGCGGAAGCCAATTGCATACCTTTTGTTCTCCGTAATGGGGTTCTTTTTCTTTTTCTTCTGCCTTACGGGACGGGACTTGGCTGTGGAGGGCAATCTGTTATGGACGGGAGGATACCTGGCCCGGATCCTGCTGATCAGCCTATTTGCCGGCGTATTATCGGGTGGTGTGGTGTGCTTTGTCCTGTACAGGCTTGCAGAGAGAAGGAAGGGGGAGGGGGCAGGCCCTGTCCTGCGTTGTGCCCTGCCCGGCGGCGCGGTTTTTGGGGGAAGCGCTTTCCTGCTGGCCGTAAGCTGGCTGCCGGGGTATCTGGCATATTATCCGGCGATCTGCACATATGATTCCCCAATCCAGGTAGGGCAGATAGCAGAGCATTCATATATTGACCATCATCCCCTTGCCCACACGCTGCTGATCAAGGCTGCCATGGATTTCGGGAGAAATGTGCTGGGCAGCGCCAACAGTGGAATGGCATCTTACGCCTTGCTGCAGCTTCTGCTTCTGGCATCGGTATTTGCCTTCGGCATTTGGCGGCTGTACAGGCATGGAGTAAAGCCAGGGTGGCTGGTATTGCTTTTGGTAATCCTAATGGTATACCCCTTTAATGCGTACCTGTGTATCAGTGTTACCAAAGACACTGTTTTCAGCGCCTTTTTCGTGCTGCAGGTGATATCAATATTTGAATTATTGCACAATGCTTCCCGGAAAAAGCGTGTTGCCTGGCAGGAATGGCTGTTTTTCTTTTCCACTTTGGGCATGATCCTGTTCCGGAATAACGGGCAATATGCCTTTCTTGTATTTCTGGCGGTATTGCTTCCGGCAGTCCTGTTTGGCAGGAAGAACAGAAAGTCCCTTGGCAGGATGCTTTTGTGGGGAATGGCGGGACTGTTGGTTGGGAATATCGCACTGGCGGCCCTCTTCCGGTTTACCGGGGCCCAGCAGGGCGACAGGAGGGAGATGCTGAGTATGCCTATTCAGCAATTGGCCCGGTGCATGATATACCATGGCGGCGCAGGAGTGCTGCCTGAAGACGACAATACTATGGATGAGGCGGACAGGGCGCTGATCCGTGACTTTATACTGGACGAAGGTTACAGGGACTATGACCCGGTTATTTCAGACCCGGTAAAACGGCATACCAATACCTATGTGGTGCGGTTTCGGCCCAAAGACTTTCTTTCTACTTATCTCCGCCTGCTGTGGGAGTATCCGGGAGACTTTATTAACGCGGCGCTGGCGGTGGATGCCGGATATCTGTATCCGGGGGACGTGACCCATGCGTATGTGAACGTGGGGCAGGGCATCAGAGGCATGGGGTATGTGCAGACCAGATGGGACGAGGAGGTCTTTGCCAATTACGGAATCTATAAGGACTCCAGGTGGGAATGGCTGCACGGGCATATGGAGCGCTGGGCGGATGAGAACGGGCATCTGAAAATACCGGTGGTCCGATATCTGTTTATGCCGGGGATATGGATATGGCTGTATCTGATTTTATTCGGATGGCTGATGATCCGAAGGGAATATAGAAGAAGCCTCCCGTTGGCGCTGGTCCTGGGTTATTATTGCACTTTGCTGCTGGGGCCTACGGTCCAGCTTCGATACATTTACCCCATGATGGCGGCGTTTCCTTTTGTGGCCCTCATGGAGATATTTGGCAGAGATACGGGAGTACTGTTTGAAAGATGAGGGTTTTGGATTGTTGAAGGCAGATAAACTGATTATCGGTGCGGGGTTGTACGGGTTGTATGCAGCCCTGTATTGTGCGAAAAAGGGACAGCATGTGAGAGTGCTGGAGATTGACAGCGAGCCTTTTGGCCGTGCCACGTATATCAACCAGGCGAGAGTGCACATGGGATATCATTATCCCCGATCCCTTTCGACGGCCATGAAGTCCGCTGGCTATTTTAAGCGTTTTGTGGAAGATTATGCGTTTTGCATTCTGTTTGATTTCCAGCAGATATACGCTACCTCGAAACATTTCTCCTGGACGGATGCAGCGGAGTTCCAGAAGTTCTGCAGGGACGCGGGAATTCCGTGTGAACCCCTGCCGGCGGAACGCTATTTTAAGGAGGGAAGCTGCGACGGCGCTTTTCTCACAAAAGAGTATACCTATGACGCCCGCATCCTGAGGGACTATTTTCTGGAGGAGCTGAAGAAATATCCCCAGGCGGAGATCTGCTATGAGAGGGATATACAGCGCATTGTGAAGAGGGCCGGCTGTTATGAGGCCGTAGCGCTGCACCACGGGCGGGAGGAGGTCTATCAGGCGCCCTTTGTGCTCAATGCCACTTATGCATCCGTCAACCAGGTGCTGAACCGGATAGAGGGTGTAGATACGGAACCCTTCCAAATAAAGTATGAGCTGTGCGAGATCATCCTTTGCCGGGCGGAAGAGAGGCTGCGGGATATCGGGTTTACGGTGATGGACGGCCCTTTCTTTTCCGTAATGCCTTTTGGGAAGACGGGATACCATTCCCTGACTTCCGTCACATTTACGCCCCATAAGACCAGTTATGACACAACGCCTTCTTTTCCGTGTATTCCGGGAGGGAGCTGCTCGGGGCGCTGGCTGGGGAATTGCAATGACTGTGCCAATAAGCCGGAGAGCGCGTGGGATTATATGTCCGCCCTGGCGCGCAAATATGTGAGGGACGAGTACGGTTTTACTTATGAGAAGTCACTATTTTCCATGAAACCTATTTTAAAGGCATCCGAAATAGATGACTCCAGGCCCACGGTGATCAAATATGCGTCCCAGGATCCTGTGTTTCTAAGCGTTTTGTCCGGCAAGATCAACACGGTCTACGATCTGGATGAGTTCCTGGATTAAAGCAGGCTGCGTACTGCGGGACAGGGCAGTCCCAAAACAAAATGTAGAAGCGGAATGGAAAGGGTTATTCCCGTGTGGGGAAAGCATGCGGGAAGGGCATGGGTATAAATATGTTACAGAACAAAGAGAAAAACTTCGTCTCCTGTGTGGTATATCTGCACAACGAGTCGGATTCGGTCCAAAATTTCCTGGGGCAGGTATGCCGGGTGATGCAGGAACATTTTGAAAAGTATGAGGTGGTATGCGTCAATGACGGATGCACGGATAACACCATAGAGCAGGTCAGGGCATTTTCCGCGGAAAGCAGGCAGAATCCTGTGGTCAGCCTGGTCAACCTCAGTTATTATCAGGGTGTGGAATGTGCCATGAATGCAGGGTGCGACCTGGCGGTAGGTGATTTCCTGTTTGAATTTGACAGCTGCAGGCTGGATTATGAGCCGTCCCTGATCATGGAAGTGTACCACAGGGCGCTGCAGGGTTATGATGTGGTGGCAGCTGCGCCCAGGCATGGGGTGTCTTTTACTTCCAGGCTGTTTTATGCGGTGTACAACTGGGGAAGCAGGTACCAGGCAAAGATCCGCCAGGAACGTTTCCGGGTGGTGTCCAGGCGTGCGGTGAACAGGGTCAACCAGATGAATACCTATGTGCCGTACCGTAAGGCAATGTATATGAACAGCGGTTTGAAAACGGATACCATTGTGTATGACAACTTGAAAGAGGCCGCAGGCAGGAGCAGAAACCGTGAGGAGAGGGGCAGCAGGAGCACTCTGGCGGCAGATACCATTATTATTTTTACCAATGTGCTGGAAAAGCTGTCCATGACGGTCAGCGCCGTCCTGCTGGGGGCCCTGGTGATCATGTTCGTTTATCTGATCTGGTCTATTTTCAGCAAGGTACGCCCTGTGGAAGGATGGCTGTCCATTATGATGCTGATGGCATTCGGGTTTTTCATGATGTCCATTATGCTGACGCTGGTGCTGAAGTATCTGTCCGTGCTGTTGAACATGGGTTTCAAGAAACAGCGGTATGTAATAGAAGGAGTAGAAAAGCTGACACAATGATATTGACGATTATTTTCCCTGTATTGAATGAGCGGCTGCGGCTGGAAAACGGAATTACCAGGACAGTAGAATATCTGGAGAAGATTTCTTTCTCCGATTATGAGATCGTAATCGTGGATAACGGGTCGGAGGATGAGACCCCGCAGATTGCCGAAACACTCTGCCAAAAGTATGGGCAGGTCCGGTATGAACGCATTAATGTCCGGGGAGTGGGCGCCGCTTTCAGAAGAGGCGTGGAGCTTGGCCGGGGTGAAATAGTGGGTTATATGGACATAGACCTTTCCACGAATATCAAGCACCTGGGTGAGGCCATCCATATCTTTAAGAACCGCCCTGAAGTGGAATACATTAACGGAAGCCGTTTTGCAAAGGAATCCGATACCCGGGGGAGGAAGTGGTACCGTAAGGTCACGTCCCAGGGACTTCTGGTGCTGTTAAAGCTGTTCTTAAAGATGAAGTCAACAGACGCAATCTGCGGTTTCACCTTTGTCCGCAGGGAGACGGCGCTTTCCCTTGTGGAGGGGTGCAGCCAGGACAATGGCTGGTTCTATATGATTGAGTTCCTGCTCCGGGCGGAGAAACGTGGAGTGAAGATACTGGACTATCCTGTGGAATGGCAGGAGGATTATAACACTACCGTAAAGGTTTTCAAAACTGTCTGCAACTATCTGGTACAGATTGCGAGGCTGTTCAAAGAGTTTTATATTAAGAAAAATATTTAATGTCAACGGGACTGGAGGAAGGGCATGGGTGCACATATCAAAAGGATTGACCTGAAAAGGGATTACGAGGCGCATAAGCGGGAATATCAGGAAGCCATTGCTGCCGTATGCCGGGAGACGGCTTTTTCCGGCGGCAAATATGCGGATGCATTTGACAGGGAATTTGCCGCTTATGTGGGGACGGAATATGCCAGCGGCGTAAATAACGGGACCTCCGCCCTGCATCTTGCCATGCTTGCGTTGGGGGTGGGGCCCGGGGACGAAGTGATCGTGCCCGCCAACACTTACATTGCCACGGCGTGGGGAGTGACATACACCGGGGCCACGCCGGTGTTTGCGGACTGCACCGCCGACACATGGGAGATTGACCCGGAGGCGCTGGAGGCCAAGGTCACGGCTAAGACCAGGGGGATCATCGGGGTCCATCTCTACGGGCAGCCTTTTGACTATGCGGGTGTGCGGGAGGTGGCCGAAAAGCATGGCCTGTTTGTGGTGGAAGACTGTGCCCAGGCCCACGGGGCAACGTACGAGGGCAGGAATGTGGGTACCCTTGGGGAGCTTGGTTGTTTCAGCTTTTATCCGGGAAAGAACCTCTATGCCTTTGGCGAAGGGGGGAGCGTTACCTGCCATAGGGAAGATTATTATAAGCACATAGACAGGCTGAAGAACCAGGGATGTGATGTGAGGTATTACCATGATGAAGTGGGTTACAATTACCGCCTGGAGGGGATACAGGGAGCGGTGCTGAGCGTCAGCCTGAAATACCTGCCCGCCTGGACTGCAAGGAGGCGGGAGATCGGCCGCCGGTATTTGAAGGAAATCACAAATCCCCTGATCAATATGCAGCGGCATCCTGAAAACACGGATCCTGTGTTCCATCTGTTTGTGGTCACGGTGGAGGACAGGGACGGATTTATGGAATATATGGCGGCAGCGGATGTGGAGTGCAATATGCATTATCCCGTCCCCTGCCATCTCCAGAAAGCCTATGGGCATCTGGGTTATAAAAAGGGCGACTGCCCCAATGCGGAATACCTGGCAGAGCATTGTGTTACCCTGCCTCTGTTCCCGGAGATGAGAGAAGAGGAGGTTTCCAGAGTGATCCAATTGTGCAACGGCTGGAAACGGGAAGGCGAATGAAGGAGTATAGGGACGAAGCGGCAGGGATCTATCTGCGCCTGATGACGGCGGCAGATACGGACTTGATCGTAGCATGGCGGAACAAGGATTTTGTGCGGAAAAATTTCATCTATCAGGAATTGTTTACCAGGGAAGGGCATGAGGATTGGGTCAGAAATAAAGTAGAGACAGGGCAGGTGGTGCAGATGATCATCTGTGATTTGCTCACGGACACGCCCTTTGGTTCCGTCTATATCCGGGACATTGACAGGGTGCATAATAAGGCGGAATACGGGATCTTCATTGGGGAAGACGGTGCCAGAGGAAGGGGCGTGGGTACCGCGGCGGCCAGGCTGATGCTGCGGTACTGCTTCGAGGAAGAAAAGCTGCACCGCATTTATCTGCGAGTCTATTCCGATAACCTTCAAGCCATACGCAGTTACGAGAAGGCAGGGTTTGCCAGGGAGGGCCTTTTGAGGGACGACGTCCGGATTGACGGAAAATATCGTGATATTCAATGGATGGCGGCAGTTTCGGATAATGTTGGGCCGTGAAATGATGTGTAGCTGCTGCAGATAAAACAGAGAGATGTATGCCGAGGCATGCATTGGTATGCGTGCTGAAGCACGCAGAGGGATGTGTGGATGAAGAAATTAAGCTTTGTGATCCCCTGCTACAGGTCGGAGCATACGCTTCCCCATGTAGTGGAAGAGATCAATGGGAAAATGAGGGAATTGAGCCAATATGAATATGAGATCATACTGGTCAACGATTGCTCACCCGACAATACTATGGAGACCATACGGCAGTTGTGCCGGGTACAGGAAAATATCAAGGGAATCGGCTTTGCCAAAAATTTCGGGCAGCATGCGGCTCTGATGGCGGGACTCAGGCAGTCCTCCGGCGATTACGTGGTTTGCCTGGACGATGACGGGCAGACCCCTGCGGACCAGGTGGACAGGCTCTTGGACAAGCTGGAAGAAGGCTATGATGCGGTCTATGCAAAATACGGCCATAAGCACCATTCCGCGTTCCGCAATGTGGGCAGCAGGATCAATGAACTGATGGCCCGTGTGATGCTGGACAAACCCGCACACCTGTATGTGTCCAGTTACTTTGCGGTGAAGCGGTTTGTGGTGGAGGATATGGTCCGATACAGGAATTCGTATCCCTATGTGATCGGACTGGTGCTCCGGGCCACGAAAAATATCACCAATGTGCCGGTGGACCACCGGGACCGCGAGGAGGGGACTTCCGGTTACACTTTAAAGAAACTGATGGGACTGTGGTTTAACGGGTTTACGGCATTTTCCGTGAAGCCGCTGCGCATCGCTACCTGCATGGGCGGATTCAGTGCAGTGGCAGGATTTCTGTATGGGATCTATACCATTATAAAGAGGTGGGTGAACCCTGAGGTGCCCATAGGCTTCAGCTCCACCATGGCAGCCATTGTCTTCTTTGGAGGGATGATCATGCTCATGCTGGGAATGATTGGAGAGTATATCGGCCGCATTTACATCAGCTTGAACAATTCCCCTCAGTATGTGATCAGGGAAAAGACCGGCAGGGGCAAGGCGGAGCCGGGCCAGGAGCCGGAGGGATGCGGGAAAGAGGATGGGGAGCAGGGCAGAGAAACGCCCTGACAGAGGTGAGAGGATCGGAAGGGGTTCTGGATGGACAGGTTGATAGATTGGTGGAAACGGGACAAGAGATATCTGACGCTGATAAAAGCGGTACTGCTGGCACTTCTGCCGGTGATTTGCTGCCTGGTATACTGCGCTATGCAGGGCAGGGGCATATCGGAGGTCTATCTTCCCTGTTCCCAGTGGAATGATGAATTGTTTTATTATAAGCAGGTGGAGGGCATTGTGAATTACGGATATCCCCAGGGATATTTCGGATTTAACGAGAGCCATGCCCTGAAGCTGTCTTTTGCGGCCTGGAGTCCTGTTTTGGTCTTTCCGTGGATCATCTGGGGATTTTTGTTTGGGTGGAATATGATGTCCCCGGTGATCTGCAATATCCTGCTGATGACGGCTGCCTGCTTTCTGTTTGTCTGGCTGGTGCGGCCGGACTGGAAGCGTCTGGGGATAACGGCGCTGCTTTTTTGCCTGTACACTCCTTTTGTGCGGTATATGCTGTCGGTGATGCCGGAGGTGATCTGCTTCAGCCTGCTGATCGTCTTCTACAGCCTGGCCTTTAATTACTTGGACAGGGAAAAGACATACAAGCTGGCCATCTTATTTGCACTGGCCGGATTGATGACGCTGATGCGTCCTTACATGCTCTTGTTTATGCTGCTCCCTGCCTGGCTGTGGGCCAGGAAGAGGGGGTGGAAAGGGGTCGCCTGCTCCGGTGTTGTATTTGGGGTTGTTTTGGCAGCCTATGCAGCTATCAAGCACTATCTGGGGGCAGAATATTTCGCCCCGCTGTTCTTTACGGACTGGGTGGATGCATTTTTTGAGGAAGGGTTGCTGGGGGGGATCCGGTATACTTTCGGGAAGCTGTATTATATGGCGGCGGATTTCAAAGGGCATACGGTGCAGGGATTCCGGACCGGCCTGGCGTCAGGGGCGTTTTTTGCCGGATATCTGATTATGTTGCTGGTGATGCTGGGCCAGAGCGTGAAGGATTTCCTCTCCCTGAGGCGGATAAGAAGGCGCCGGACGGAGGGCCTTGAATCGGCGGAAGATGCCAAAAACATGAAGACGCTGGGGAAGCAGCTGACCATTGAAGTACACTTTGCAGTCAGCCTTGTGGCAATGCTGTTTGCCTTGCTTTTGATGTATAAGCTCACGGAGGGTAGCAAACATCTGCTGACTTTTATGGCGGCGGGGGTTTTCATTGTGGGAGCTTTGGAGACAAAGTTTTATAAAAAGGCGGTGGCCATAGGCGCGGCGTTTGCTTATTTTTATTCGTACATGGCCCTGGACCCGTACGACTATCAGGTGCCCTTTATAGAGGAACAGAGGGCGGAGCAGGTAGAAAGCTGGAGGGATAACCTGGCAGATGCCATGAAGCTGGATCCGGAGGCATCCCCGGGTTATGAGAATTCCGTGATATGGGTATACTGGGAACCGGAGACAAGTAAGAGTGTGAAATGGCAGCTTTTGTATGCTCTTCCCGAGGGATTCGGCATCAGCTGCTGTGAGATGGAATATGTGGCGGAGCATTTCCGGGAGCTGCAGTGCGGTTATATTGCGGGACTTGCCGGAGGCCAGGTGGACAGGCTGTGCCATGAGGCCGGATATAGGGAATTGAACAGGGATGAAGACATGGTGCTCTATCAGATAGACTGATAGAGCGCCTGATTGATTTCCTTGAAAAAGAAAGGGTGCTTTGATGAATGCCGTCAAGGGCAGATACTTCGTTTACTGCGGTACATTCTGCAGCATATTGCTGAGGTTTGTACCGATCAGGTAGCGCCCCAGGTCGTTGGGGTGGACCTGGTCAGCCAGGTATTGTCCCTGATTTTCGGGGGTAATCCCCAGTTGGTGATAGTTGTCAAGGACTTCGGTTTGAAGCTCACGGGACAGGGAGAGGATGGTGTCCACATAGTCTGTCAAAACGGAACCGTCTGCGCCGTGGGGTTCTGTGCCGTTCTCAAAGATGGCGGCGAAGGTTGGGGTGCAAAGGATAATCCGGGCATCCGGGGCATTTTCCCGTATGAGGTTTACCGCTACCCGAACGGCTCCGCTGTAAGTAGTGATGTCGTAGGGGTCTTCGGAAGAGATAGGATAGCCGGAAAAATAGTCGTTCAGGCCGTAACTGATTACAAAGCAGGTGGCTTTTCCGGAAGGGTCGTTTTCCAGATAGGAAGCGATCCCGGCGTATACCTGTTTGTCACTGGGGAGCACGGACAGGTCTTTCCGGAAGAAGGCTTCCGTGATACCCGGCAGGGAGATCGGTGCGTCCGGTGAAAGGGCGGCGCTGTTCCCCCCGTAACCGCAGTTGTAAACTTCCGCCCCGGTGAGTCCTGACACTACTCCCGGGATGGACGTGCTGTCGGTGTAGTTCCCGATAACGCTGTCACCGAAAAAAACGATGCAGTGATCCGACAGGTCAGGGTATGTCCGGGGAGAGGTGCGCAGGGATAGGGTCAGGGTTTCCAGCGCCTGGGCATAGTCGGAGGCATTGTCCGCCGTCACCAGGAAGCTGTGCCCCGCGTCGCTGTGGGTCATAACCATCCTGGCGATGTCTTCGTTTAACGACCAGTCATCCACATAATTTCCGGGGTTGGCGATGAGCCATTCCTGGGATCCGAAAAAGTAAAAATTCGCTTCCGGGATATTCGGAATGGCAGTAAGGAAATCCCGGTAAGATGCCAATGTGTTCTCGTATTCTTTTTGGGAGAGGGACTGCCAGTACCCTCCGGAAGGATAGGGCAGTACGATCTCAAATAAGATATTGGGATAACGGCGAAGAAGATCCTGCAATTTGGCCGGATCCACCGATTCCGGGCGTATTCCCAGGTAAGCGGTGGTGACCTGGTTGCCGGATTTGGCAATCTGCCACATATAATCTTTTAACACCGACAGGGAAGGGATGCGGTAGGCTGACTTGAAAAGGGTCATCCCTCTATAATAAGAATAATCTTCTTCCCGGTAAGTATCTGTGGGATACATGGAAAGGAATACGGTATCGTATTCTGTGGAGGCAATCTGCCGGTAATCTTGCCGCTGCAGCTTGCCTGATATAAAATAAGTAAGGATAAGGATCAGGCAGCCGGAGGCTATGACAGCGATAGAGGCTGCTTTTATCCGTTTTTTTCTGTTTTGATTTGATATGTCTTTCATGAGGAATGCCTTTCCGCACAGGAGAATTATTTTGCAATCTCCGGAATTTTACAAACCTGCTCCGGCGCTGTCCCTATTTTAGCATATTTTCAGGGGAAGCGCTACCCGGTGAAAAAGATTGCGATTATTTGCGTGTTAGGTTATACTAAACTGGTTGAAGGGGACTGATTCAGGAAAGATGTGGGTAGCAATATGGAGAGATATAAAGAGAATTTCATGGGACTCTGCAAAAACAGGCTTTACCTGCTGGTTTTGAGCCTGGCGGCTGTTCTGTCATATGGATTTATGGTGACCCACCCTACGGTAGGCATTGACGATACGCCTTATGCCTACTATTTCCAGGAGGGGTTGGTGGCCATTGTGGGGCGCTGGGTGTTGTATCTGCTGAATAAGGTGTTCTGCATCGGGGAGTTTGCCCCGTTGGTGACCGATCTTGCGGGGGTTTTGATTTTCATGGCGGCGGTGACGGTGTGGGCAGCTTTGTTCCGGGTGATCTTAGGGAACAGGGTGCCGGAATGGGGGTATCTCTTTTTTGCGGCGATTTTTATCTCCAGTCCGCTGATCAGCGAGGTTTACACATATTATCTTCACAATGGGATCTCCATCGGGTATCTCTGTACGGGAATCAGCCTGTGCTTCCTCAGGCAGTGGTGGGAGAGGCCCCGGATGCTTTCCCGGTTTGCCGGCGCAGCCTGTTTTCTGTGGATTGCCGTGGGGTGTTATGAATCTTTTATGGTAGTATGGCTGTTGGGTGTATTTTTGGTGCTTTTAACGGAGAAGTACGGAGATGTGAAACGCAGGATAGTGTCCGCCCTGTGCCTGTCGGCCCTGGCGGCCCTTTGTGCCGTTGTGCTGCGCAGTTTGATGACTGCTGCCGTAACGGGGATCTTTGGATTGGGGTACCTGAAAGAAGAGGCCGTGCACCGGTCCGTGACAGAGATGGCATCCTGGATGCTGGAACCCGGGGCGGGGGCGGAATTTGCCATGATGCTGAAGCGGGTTTATGTCATGTACGGTGTCTTTGCCTTCGCTTATCTGCCTATCAGGATCTTTGTGCTGGCAGCGGTTTTCATGGCAGTGTACGGTGTTTATGGGAGCATCCGTAAGAAGAGCGCCTGGGTGATTTTGCTGACCATAGGAAGCTTTGTGTCGGCTTTTTTGCTGGTTCTTGTGGAGGGAAAGTCCACGCTGTACCGGTCGGCGCAGTTTTTGCCTGTGGTCTGTGGGTATGGGGCGCTGCTGCTGTGCCTGTGCCTGGGGGAGATAAAAGGAAGCCGCCTCTTACAGGGACGCGCCGGAGCGGGAAGATTTTGCAGTGGTGCGGTGGTTTTTGTCCTCTGTGTGATCCTTTGGAACCAATGTGCGGATATGAACCGATGGTTTTACGTGGACTATCTGAAATATGAGGCGGCCCGGGAAACGGCGGCGCAGGTGGGGTATGAACTGGAAAAGAAGTTTTCTCCCATGGACAAGCCGGTGTTGTTCACCGGTACGTACCAAATCCCACGGACATTGATCCAGGCGGCGTATGTGCCTTATAACTCGGAGGTTTTTTACCGGATGAAACGCTGGACGGATCCCATAGACGAGCATCTGCTGGAAAAATTTTACCGGGATTACGGCGTGTGGGTGGCACAGACACCTGCCTTGTCCGTGATAGAATGGGGCCGGTATGCTTTTGACACGGACGCGGAACTGGCCAGGTTCTTCTCCATGCACGGCCATGAGCTGCAGCCTTACCTGCTGTCGGAAAACTATGGGGATGCCGAGATGGCTTCCCTGGAACTGCCCAAATTTCCTCAGGAAGGTTCCATTGTGGATATGGGGGATTATATCATAGTGCATTTTTAGAGGTGGCGTATGGGCGGATCACGGATTTCCGCGGCAGGACATATCTGGTTGATTGTTTTGGCGTGGAAGACTAATTTAAAGAGTTATGTTACATGGAAAAGCAGCAGAGGCGGAAAGCAGGAGACAGTCCGTGACAACAGAGTAGGCGGAAGCGGAGACGAAAGGCAGGCAGCAGTCCATGGCAGCAGCGCAGGCGGAAAGCAGGAGGCAGTCCGCGGCAGCGGCAGAGGTGGAATGCAGGCAGCCGGTCAGGGTGGCAGCCGGGGCCCCGTCGGAAAGGGCTGCAGGTGGATGGAATGGCTGGACAGGGCGGTTCTTGCGGCGGACAGAATGCCCTTGTGGTGGTTCGGGTTCCTGCTGCTTGCCGTTACTTTTATCCCTTACCTGCTCCTGGGGGAGGGGAGCGTATTTCCCATACATGACCAGCTGGACGAAACCCTGATGTGCTATGTGCTCACTGGGAGAAATTTCGAAATGGGAGGGGCGTCTCTGTTCCCCCAGATGCTGGGAGGGATCAATCCAAGCGGCATGCAGCCTTCGGCGGTGCTTTTTATTTTATTGTACAGGATTTTGCCGGCCTTTACGGCTTTTGTGCTGCAGTATCTCATTGTCAGCGGGGCGGGATTTTTCGGAATGTATGGAAGTGTAAAGGAGATCACGGGCAGCAGTATCCTTGCCGTTGCGGCAGCGGGTTGCTTTATGCTCTTGCCCATACAGCCGGTCTATGGCTTGTCGGTGTACGGAGTTCCGATGCTGCTGTACTGTTTCCTTTGCCTGTACCGCGGGAAGCATGTGGCGGGGAGTTTTGCCGGAATCCTGTTCTTTGGATTGACTACCCATCTGGTATTGATCGGCTATGTGGTATTAGGGTTTTGGTTTCTGGCAATCCTGTGGATGGCGGCCAGGAAACGCCGGAACCGATGGGTCGGTATGGGATTTTTGTGGCTCACGGGAATATATATCGCAGTAAACCGCAGCCTGTTTTTGGAACTGCTGCTGGGGAATGGCAGTTATGTCAGCCACAGGGAGGAATTGGTAAACCAAGGTGCCCCTTTTTGGGAAACGGTCAGGAATGTTTTCCTGGAAAGCGCCCAGCATGCCCCTTCCCTGCATCGTGGCCTGATTCTGCCGATTCTCGCGCTGCTGATCCTGGGGACGGTTTTTCGGAAGAGGATGGACGGAGAGGGGCGGTTTAGGCTGTTGGCAGCGTGGCTGGGTATGGCCGTGCTGGCGGGGACCGCTCTTTTATATGGCCTGTGCCTGTCCCCTGCAGTGGCGGAGTTTAAGAACAATTGCAGCGGATTTTTGCGCTACTTCCAGCTGGAAAGGTTTTACTGGCTCTATCCGGCAGGCTGGTATCTGGAATTTGCGCTTTGTTTTTCCATGTGGTGGAACCAGGCGGCACAGGGGGCGGAGGGAACTGGCGGCAGTTTGCAGGGGAGCCGGGGAAAGAAGCATATGATGTTGAAGCTGGCGGTGCTGGCCTGCCTGCTTCTGCCCACCGTGGAGAGGATTAAGACCGAATCCTATTTTTACCTGAATGTGAACCAGATCAACAACGGTACGGGCATCACTGGCTATATCACATGGGAGAGCTTTTATTCGGAGGAGCTGATGGGGCAGCTGGAAAGGGCCATAGGAAGGGATATGGCTTCCTACCGGGTGGCCCATCTGGGTATGAGTCCGGCGCCTTCCCTGATGCACGGGTTTTATACGGTGGACGGATATTCCAATAATTATCCCCTGGAATATAAGCATCGGTTTCGCAGGGTGATTGAAAAGGAGCTGCTGAAAAACGAGCAGACCCGGCTGTATTTTGACCAGTGGGGGAGCCGCTGCTATCTATTTAACGGGGCCACGGGAAATGCATATATGCTGGGAAAAGCGGCGGATGTAAAATATGAGGGGTTGGAATTTGACCTGGAGGCGTTGAGGGAGCTGGGATGTGAGTACATTTTTTCCGCAGGGGAGATCCTGGACGGTGAAGAAATGGGACTGACGTTCATGGGCTGCTATGAGACGGAGGAAAGTTTCTGGAGAGTCTGGCTATATCGGCTGTGACGTATTTTATGTTTTACTATGGCCTGAAATTGTGTTAAAATAGGAAACATTAAAACTTTGCAGTCTTTTCTCGCAATGAAAAATGTCCGGGCGAATTTGTTCGCTTTGTACAGGCAGACAGGAGTTAATGTGAAGGAAATCCAAAAGAAATGGCCAAGGATTTATGTGTGCCATACTTATTATCATGTATATATCGCTTTCCTGAAAGAACTGAAGCTCCCAAAGGAACAGCAGGGAAGTGCGGCGTTGGTTTTGTCCAGCATGTCCAACGATTTTGAGGAACTGAAAAGCCGTGTGGAGGCCACCGGGTTATTTCGCGAGGTGATTGAATTTGACGAGAAACGGGAGGATTTCTTTCCGGAGCTTGCCCGATGGAGGAAAGGCGGCGGTGGTTTTCTGGGCAATCTCTATTGCCGCATCCGGTTTACAAGGAGATATGCGGAGCTGGAAGCGCCTTATGTCCCAGTTGATTTCAGGGAATACGAGGATATCTATGTTTTCTGCGATTCGGATCCTATCGGCTATTATCTGAACCAGAACCGGATTTATTACCATGCGGTGGAGGACGGCCTGAACTGCCTGAAAAATTTTGATGCGGCAAGGTACGACAACAGAGGGCATTTTAAGCTGAAAGCTTTTTTGTCCCGGAAGCTGAATCTGATCTTTGTGCAGAACGGATATGGGAAATACTGCCTGGATATGGAGGTCAATGATATTTCTGCCATCCGATACCCCTGCCCAAGGTATATTGAGGCGCCCAGGAAGGAACTGGTGGATCGGCTGACGGAAGAAGACCGTGAGCTGATATTGAGAGCTTTTATCAGGGATATGGAGGAGCTGGAAAAGCAGCTTTATGAGAGCGGGGATGAGGATAAGATCCTGATCCTGACGGATCCCCTGTGCACATTGGATGTCAGGGAACGTATTTTCCGGGATATCATTAAGATGTATGAGCCGGAGGGGAAGATTTTCCTGAAACCACACCCAAGGGATGTGTTGGATTACCGGAAGCTTTTTTCGGAGTACCCTCAGTTTGACGCCAAGGTACCCATGGAAATGCTGCAGTTTTTCCCGGGAGTACGTTTTCGTAAGGTTGTGGGGGTTTTCACGGAAATCAAGGATCTTCCCTTTGCGGACGAGACAGTCTTTCTGGGAGCGGATTTTATGGATGCGTATGAAGACCCGCTTGTCCACAGGCAGAACGAGCAGATTTGAGGAATGCCTGAAACGGAGGTAAATGTAGTACATGCTGAAAATTATCAGAAAATTGCAGGTTTTACTGGATAAAAAACAGAAACGTGCCATGGGCGGACTGATTGTCCTGATGATCATAGGGGCATTCCTGCAGACCGCAGGGGTGGGTATGCTGGTACAGGTAGTCAACGTGGTAATAGATGATGCCGCGGTGGAGAACAGCGCCACGGTGGGGGCATTGTACCGTTTATTGGGATGCAGCAGTTACGAAAGCTTCTCCGTGACAGTGATGGCGCTGTTGATCGCGGTGTTTGTGGTAAAGAACCTGTTCCTGTTTTTTCAGCAGAAGCTGACCTTTGCTTTTGTCTATACAAACCAGTTTCGGACATCGGAACGGATGATGCGCAATTATCTCCGCAGAGGGTATGAATTTTACCTCAACGCGGATACGGCAGTGGTACAGAGAAGCATTACTTCCGACGTAAATAATATGTATGCCCTGATCCTTGCCCTGCTGCAGCTGCTGTCCGACGGCGTGGTGTCCCTGTTTATCGTAAGCTATTGCTTCATGAACAATGGGGAGATGACGGTTATGTTGGCGGTGGTGCTGCTGGCGCTGATGCTTGTAGTCAAGAAGGTGCTGAAGCCGGTAATGTACAAGGCGGGGAAGGATAATCAGGACTTTTACAGCGGATTGTTCAAATGGATCTCCCAGACGGTACAGGGGATCAAGGAGGTCAAGGTAAACGGCAAGGAGCAGTATTTTGTCAACGAGTACAAGAAATGCGGCAAGGGTTACGTGGATGCGGTCCAGAAGTACAGTCTTTATAATAATATCCCCAAGCTGCTGATAGAAACAGCCTGTGTGGCGGCAATGATGGGTTATATGATCCTTCAGGTGGCTTCGGGGATGCCAACGGAAGAGCTGGTGACCGCCATGGCAACCTTGGCTGCTGCGGCCATTGTGTTGCTTCCCGCTGTCAACCGTATTAACAACCAGATCAACTCCATTGCGTATTTCGAGCCTTTCTTTATGGGAGTGAGCGATAATCTGCAGGACGAGATACAGGGGGATAAGGTGGATTTGTCCTTTGCCACGGATGAAGAGGAAAAGCTTCCGGTGAAGACTTCCATCCAACTAAAGGACATTACCTATGCCTACCCTAATACGGATAAGCTGATCTTTGACCATGCGGAGCTGACCATTCCCATCGGGGCATCTGTGGGGATCGTGGGGACATCCGGCGCGGGGAAGAGTACCGTGGTGGATATCCTGCTGGGATTGCTGGAAATCAGGAGCGGAACGGTCTGCGCGGACGGGGTGGATGTCAGGAAAAATTACCGCAAGTGGTTGAAAAACATAGGTTATATCCCCCAGATGATCTTTATGCTGGATGACACCATCAGGAGCAATGTGGCTTTTGGCGTGCCGGAGGAGAAAATCGACGAGGAGAGGCTGTGGGAGGTGTTGCGGGAAGCACAGCTGGATGAATTTATAAAAACGCTGCCGGAAGGACTTAACACCGGTATCGGGGAGAGGGGGATCCGCCTTTCCGGGGGGCAGAGACAGAGGATCGGCATTGCCAGGGCGCTGTATCATGACCCGGAAGTGTTGGTGTTGGATGAGGCTACGTCCGCCCTGGACAACGATACGGAAGCTGCCATCATGGATTCCATCAACAGGCTGCACGGAAGGAAGACACTGATTATCATTGCCCACAGGCTGCAGACCATCGAGAAATGCGACCTGGTGTACCGGGTGGAAGAGGGCAGGGCAGTCATTGAGAGAGGCAGCATATGAAACTGAGTATTGTTGTGCCGGTGTATAATATGGCGGCAGACGGCAAATTGAATTACTGTATGGATTCCCTGGTGCGCCAGTCCCTGGAGGACTATGAGATCCTGGCGGTAAACGACGGGTCCACGGACAATTCCCTGGAGGTTCTACGGGAGTACGAGAAAAGGTATCCCCATAAGGTAAGGGTTATCACCTATTCCCGGAATAAACGCCAGGGTGGGGCAAAGAATGAGGGACTTAAGGCGGCCCGGGGCGAGTGGGTGGGATTTATTGACAGCGATGATTGGGTAACGCCCGACTTTTACCAAAAGCTTATTCAAAAGGGGGAGGAAACAGGGGCGGATCTGGTGGGATGTGATTACAACCTGGTATCGGAGCACACCTTTCAGGTGGGAAAGGTGGTACAGAACAATACCATGGAGCAGACCGGCATCCTGGACAGGGAAAAGCATAAAAGCCTGCTGATGCGCATGGGAAGCATGGTCGTGAAAGTGTACCGGAGAGAAGTGATCGTGAATCACAAGCTGGATTTCCCCGAAGGGATTTTTTATGAGGACAATTGTGCGGGTCCCCTCTGGTCACTGTACTTTAACCATTTTGAGAGGGTGGAGGAGCCGCTTTATTACTATTACCAGCATCAGGTGTCCACGGTGCACCACATTTCGGAGGATAAATGCCGGGACCGTATGAAGGCGGCCGCATTATTGTATGATCAGTGTAAGGAACGGGGATTTTTGGAAGAATATGAAAGGGAGATTGAGTACCGTTTTACGGAGCTGTACTATGTGAATACGCTGTTTTCCTATATGGCGGGGGTAGGACGCCCGAGGCTGTCTTTTGTAAGGGAGCTGAGGGCAGGGATCAGGGAGCGTTTCCCAAGGTTTGAGAGCAACCCTTATTATCGGGAAAATACGGGGGAAGAGGAACGGCGGCTGATTGCGCTGCAGCAGAAATGGAATCTGGGATTTTATCTGCTGTACCGGCTCAAGCTGTTTGTGAGAAATGCGAAAACTTCACACTAGTACATCGTTGCATTAATTTTTGAGTAATCAGCACTCGCTGTTCACGCCATCGCCGCGTTGTCGTCAGTCAACGATGCCACCGCATCGCCTCCTTCCTCCGCCTTACGCTGACGCAAACATCTAGCACTGATTTACTTCAAGATTAACGCAATGCTGTACTAGTGTAATGGCTTATTGATCAACGGATACATTCGCTTGTTTGACTGTTTCCCGCAAATTGCGTCACAAATCTGACGGATAGTATTTTTGAAGTACGCTTTAAGGATTTCGGAAAGGGATGGTAATGCATATGAGGACAATCGCAATCATCACGGCAAGGGGAGGGAGCAAGAGGATCCCCCGGAAAAATATCAAAGAGTTCTGTGGGAAACCCATATTGGCCTATTCCGTGGGGGCGGCGGTGGCATCCGGTGTGTTTGACTGTGTCATGGTGTCCACGGATGACCCGGAGATAGCCGATATTGCAAAAAAATACGGTGCGGAGGTACCGTTTTACCGCAGCGGGAAAACGGCAAATGATTTTGCTTCCACCAGCGACGTATTGATTGAGGTATTGGAGGAGTATGAAAAACGTGGCCGGCTCTTTGATGTCGGCTGCTGCATCTATCCCACCGCCCCCTTTGTGACAGGGGAGAAGCTGAAGGATGCTGTGGGGATGCTGGAAGACTGCGGCGCGGATACCGTCATACCGGTGGTCTCCTTTTCCTATCCGCCCCAGAGGGCCTTGGTAATAGAGGAGGGGAGGCTGGTGTTCCGGCATCCCGAGTATCTGGACAGCCGTTCCCAGGACCTGCAGCCGCAATATCATGACGCAGGACAGTTTTATGTGTTCCGCACGGAGGCTTTCCGGCGGACGAAAAGGGTCATGGCGGGCAATATTTTTCCGCTGGTAGTGTCTGAGCTGGAGGTACAGGATATCGACAACCTCACGGATTGGCAGATGGCGGAGATGAAATATGGACTGATGCGGGAAAGAAGCCTGCTTAACGAAAATTAAGGCACGCCCTAACGGGGAACGCATTGCCGGAAAAGGAGAGAAAATATGGATAAGGAAATATATATCGGGGGACGCCTCATCAGTGAAGATTCTCCTGCTTTTATCGTAGCGGAGATGTCAGCCAACCATATGATGGACTTTGACCGTGCGGTGGCGATCATGAGGGCAGCCAAGGAGGCAGGTGCGGATGCCATCAAGATACAGACCTATACCCCTGACGGCATTACTTTAGACAGTGAGGATCCCTGCTTCCAGATCACCCAGGGAACCCTGTGGGATGGGATCACGCTGCATAAATTGTACGAATCGGCTTACACACCTCGGGAATGGCAGCCTGAATTAAAGAAAACAGCGGAGGGCATGGGCCTGCTGTTTTTCTCCGCGCCTTTTGACTTGGACAGTGTTGACTTTTTGGAGGACATGGGTATTCCTGCTTATAAGGTGGGAAGTCCTGAAATCACGGATATCCCTCTTTTGAAAAAGATCGCTCAGACGGGGAAGCCTGTGATCATTTCCACAGGCATCGCCTATATGTCGGACATTGAGCTGGCGCTGAGAACCTGCAGGGAAGCGGGTAATGAGCAGGTGATCCTGCTGAAGTGTACTTCTGCCTATCCTACGCCATACGAGGAAATAAACCTGAAAACGATTCCGGCTATGGGGGAGAGCTTCGGCTGTATTGCGGGGATATCCGACCATACCATGGGCAGCGCAGTGGCCGGGGCCGCAGTGGCTCTGGGGGCCAAGGTGGTGGAAAAACATCTGACCTTAAGGCGCGCGGACGGCGGCGTAGATGCGGCATTTTCCATGGAGCCGGAGGAATTCAGGGAGATGACGGATAACATCCGAAAAATAGAAAAGGCTTTGGGGAAGATAACCTACGACCTTACACCAAAGCAGAAAAAGGCCAGGGAGCTTTCACGGTCGTTGTTTGTGGCAAAGGATATGAAGGCAGGGGAGCGTTTCACGGCGGAAAATCTCCGTTCCGTGCGGCCCGGATGCGGCCTCCACACTATGTACTACCAGGAGATATTGGGGAAAAGGATTTCCAGGGACGCAAAGCTGGGCACTCCCATGAGCTGGGAACTGGTGCAATTTGACTGAGGGATGACGGGAATAAGAAGGTGGCAGGTATGTTTCTGATTCGGGCGGACGGCAATGCCAGGGTCGGGGCGGGGCATCTGATGCGCTGCCTGACCATAGCGGACGAACTGAGGAAATTTGTGGACATTCGTGAGATATCCTTTGTCTGTGCGGACCTGCAGTCGGCAGAATTGGCCCGGGGGCGCGGTTACGGGGTTTATGTCCTGGAAAGTGACCCGCGGGACATGGAGGCGGAACTCCCCGCATGGCATCAAATACCGGGAATTGATAAAAATACAAATGTTATCCTTGTGGACAGCTACTTTGTGACATCCCGTTATCTTCTGGGAATACGGGAATACGGAGCAGTTACATTGTTGGACGATATGGGGGAAGAGCGCTTTCCTGTGGACAGGGTAATCAATTATAATGCCTTTGCGGACAGGGAATGTTATGGAAAGCTTTACGCCCATACGGATACGGAGCTGGTTTTGGGAAGTTCTTATGTCCCTGTCAGGCCGCAGTTTCTCGGGAAATCGTACTGTGTGAGAGAGCGGGCGGGACAAATATTGATCACTACCGGAGGCGGAGATATTGACAATATTGCCGGAAAAATACTAAATGAAATAGAAAAACATAAAATAACAGACGAGATATTAAATTATCATTTAGTAATCGGGGGATTTAACCCCCATTTTGAACAAATGAAGGAATTGGAGAGACAATCAAGCCACATTCATGTTTACCATAATGTGCAGGATATGGCAGGCCTTATGAGCCGATGTGACTTGGCGGTCACTGCCGGAGGGTCTACCATATATGAGCTGGCGGCAGTAGGAGTGCCCTTTGTCTGTTTTTCCTACGCGGCAAACCAGGAGAAGCTGACGGAATACCTCCACCGGGAAAAGATTGCATTTTCTGCCGGGGCATTCCACAAAGACCCGGCGGCAGTCCTGGATCGGATCGCAGGGCGGGTATTGGAGCTGGCCCGGGACCACAGGGAAAGGAGCCAGTGCTATTTGAAAGAACAAAGGCTCACGGACGGACTGGGCGCACAGAGACTGGCGGGGATCTTGGCGGGAATTCCGGGGGATGGGGTTAAAAAACAGGTGTAATGAATTGGACGGCAGCAGACAATGGACGGAAAACGGCAGTGTACATTGCGGGATGGCTTGTACAGGGTGGTGACATGTGTTAAATGATGGTGTGCATTGCGGGATGACGTGCATTCAGTGTTGACATACATTAAGTGACGGTATGGGGTAAGCAACGGAAGGCAATGATATAAGGAGAAGCGGTTGAAGAGAGGGATTCATGTAAGGACAATTGTATATGGGACCGTGTCGGCGTTGCTTTTTCTGATACTCTTCCTGGCGACATTTCCGATCCGGAAAAGCGATAAGCCGTACAACCCCCGGATTCTGGTGCTGGGGGACAGTATTTTCGGCCAGGTGCGTGACGAAACATCCGTCAGCGCACTGCTGTCCCAGCTTCTGGGGCAGGAGGTCTATAACGGAGCTTTGGGCGGGACCTGCTTCAGCCGTATTGATGTGGAAGGCCGGCTTGCATTTACAAAGGACAGCTTGTCTTTCGCATCCATCTCCAGGGCGGCGGCGTTAGACGATTTCGGACTCCAGCAGGCGACCATTGTCCGGGAGAGTGCCACGGAGTATTTCCCGGAAGTGATAGATGATTTGGAGCAAACGGATTTTACCGGTGTGGATATCCTGTTGGTCCAGTATGGCATCAATGATTACCATGCGGGAGTTCCCCTGGAAAATCCCCATGATCCCTACGACCCCTACACTTTTGCCGGCGCGCTTCGAAGCGGGTTATCTGCCTGGCAGGAGGCCTATCCCAATATCCGGATCGTGTTGCTGACGTCCACCTACAGCTGGTACGAACCCACAGGTGAGACCTGCGAGGAAAAGGACGAGGGCGGCGGGATATTGGAGGATTATGTGAATATGGAGATCCGGGTGGCGGAAGAGATGAAGGTGGAGGTTGTGGATCTGTACCATGATGTTTATCCCCATGAGACCTGGGACGACCGGAAGCTTTATACCGCGGACGGCCTGCATCCCAACGAAGCCGGAAGGCGGCTGTTGGCGGATATTGTCGCATCCTACCTGAAACAGTGAAGGGGTTCGCTTGTGTGTAAGAGACAGCGGAGAAATGGAGATTGGAAATGACACCGGGAGAATTTTTTTGCAGACTAAATCGGGACAAAATAAAAAAGGAATGGAAGACAGCTTTCTTTTCTGCCTTCGGTATCGGTTTGCTGGTACATATGCCCATATTGCTGTCGGACATCCCTAACCATGACGGCCTTGCCAGCATGTACTTTGACCAGAATATGATCACTTCCGGCAGGTGGTTCCTTATGGTAGCCTGCGGCTTTTCTTCATTTTATACCATACCATGGCTGATAGGCGTGCTTGGCTTGTTTTTCCTTTCCCTAGCGTCGGCAGCGCTGGTGGAACTGCTGGAGATCCGCAGGACATGGGCGGTGGTATTGGCCGGTGGCCTGCTGGCCTCCTTTCCGTCCCTGGCGTCTACCTTCGCATATGTGTTTACGATGGACGGATATATGCTGGCCCTGTTGCTGGCGGTGCTGGCGGTATTGCTGACAAAAAAATATCCCAGGGGATTTCTTCCGGGGGCGGTGTGCCTGGCATTCAGCATGGGGACATATCAGGCATATCTTCCTTTTGCAATGATCCTCTCTTCCTATGCTGTTTTGATGCTGGCTGCCGGGCAGGGGGAAATCAAAGTTAAAGCCAAGAAAACCATGCATTATCTCTATATGGGAGTTATGGGCATGGCCCTTTACTATATCATTCTTCAGGTGCTGCTGAGGCTGCAGGGCAAGGAGCTTGCCTCTTACCAGGGGATCAATGGCATGGCATCCGGTGTATCGGGCGGACTGGTTACTGCCGTGGCAGGCATGTACCGTGATTTCTTTGGTTTTTCCCTGAAGGGCAATGTGATTTTCCAGGGGATTCCGTCATTGGCTGCATGTGTGGTTTTGCTTCTTGCGGCGCTTTTTGCGGGCGTGTCTTTGGCGAGAAACAGAAAGGGGTGGAAAAATCCTTTCTTTTTCGCTATAATGATAATTGTGTTGGTATTTTTTCCCATGATAACCAACGTGATATTGTTGGTCTCCCCCCATGTGACCTATCATTTGCTGATGAGGTATCAATGGGTGCTGCTTCTGATCGGGATGCTGGCGCTTGCGGGGCGGGGCAATGAAGCTCCAAAGGACTTTGCGTGGGTGGAGTGGGCAGCCATGGGAGCCGCTTTTGTGTTGGTCTTCCATTATGCGGTAGCGGATAATATCGCTTATTCCAATCTGGAAAAGAGGTATGAGAAAACCTATGCTTACTGTGTGCGGCTGTTGGACAGGATTGAACAGACAGAGGGGTATTATCCCGGAATTCCCATAGCCATGATCGGGCAGGTCAGCGACGTACAGTACCCCGGGACGGACATTTCCCTGCCGGTGACTTCAAATATGATAGGCCTCAACGGCGACAGCCTGCTGTACACAGGGGACAATTACAGGGAGTTTATCAGGCATTACCTGGGGGCCACCCTGAATATACAGCCTGCGGAGGCTATGGCAGAAATGTATTATTCGGAAGAATATAAAGCCATGGACAGCTTCCCGGGTGAAAACTCCATCTGCATTATTGACGGTGTGATGTATGTGAAAACAGAAAACCTGAGCAGGTAGTGGAAGAAAAAAGAAAACAGGCTGTTGGGATACTGCTGCCTGGGCCGGTACAGGGTAGACAGAGAAATAATTTCATACCGGAACGGAGGAATACAAATGGCGTTGTTGTCCATTGTGCTGCCGGCTTATAACGAAGAACAGAATATTGTAAACACAGCAAAAACCTTGTCCCGCCTGATGGAGGATCACGGGATTGAATATGAACTGGTTTTTGTCAGCGACGGTTCCAGGGACGGTACTTACGATGAGATCCTGAAGGCCGCAGAGGGCAATCCACGGGTAAAAGGGGCAGAATTCAGCCGGAATTTTGGGAAAGAAGCCGGAATCTTTGCAGGTTTGGAACTGGCGGCGGGAGATGCCGTGATTGTTATGGACTGTGACCTGCAGCACCCTCCGGAGGTGATTCCCCGGATGTGGGAACTGTGGCAGGGAGGCGCAGAGGTGGTGGAAGGCATCAAGGTCAGGCGGGGGAAGGAAAGCCTGCCCCATAAGCTGTCCGCCGGTCTTTTTTACAAGATTATGAGTATGCTTGTCAAAATGGATATGAATTCCTCGTCCGATTATAAGCTGTTGGACCGGAAAGTAGTGGATGTGTTACTGGCATTGCCGGAGCGGAATACTTTCTTCCGGGCGCTGACTTTCTGGGCCGGCTTCCGGACGGAGTCGGTGCAATATGAAGTACAGGAGAGGCAGTTTGGGGAGAGCAAATGGTCCTTTTGGAGCCTGATGAAGTATGCCATAGCCAATGCAACTTCTTTCAGTACGCTGCCCCTGCAGCTTGTGACGGTTATGGGCGTGGTTTCCATATTGTTCAGTGTGGTTCTGGCCGTACAGACTCTGGTGAAGTTTATGACGGGAACGGCAGTGGAGGGTTTTACTACGGTAATCCTGCTGATCCTGATCATAGGAGGCTTCCTGATGCTGAGTTTAGGGATCATCGGCCATTATATTGCAAGGATCTATGAGGAAGTAAAAGGAAGGCCCAAGTATATTATCAGCAGGGTAACGGATAATGTGCTGGGGTCGGTGACCGGGACATGGAAGAGAGAAAGGGACCGTCAGGGACGATCGGAAAGGAATGGTGATCGGTATGATAAATTTTAATGTGCCCCCTTATGTGGAAACTTCGTTGGAATACATTCAGGAGTGTGTAAAAAACCAGAAAATATGCGGCGACGGCGCTTATACCCATAAGTGCAGCCAGTGGATTGAGGAGAGGACAGGGACCACAAAGTGCCTGCTTACCACTTCCTGTACCCACGCAACGGAGCTTGCAGCGCTCCTGTCGGATATCCGGCCGGGGGATGAGGTCATCATGCCTGCGTACACCTTTGTGTCCACGGCGGATGCCTTTGTGCTCCGCGGGGCGGTACCGGTGTTTGTGGACATCCGGCCGGACACCATGAACATCGACGAAAATCAGATCGAGGCTGCCATAACGGAAAAGACCCGGGCCATTGTGCCGGTCCATTATGCAGGTGTGGCCTGTGAGATGGACACCATCATGGACATTGCAAGGAGGCATGGGTTGGTGGTAATCGAGGATGCGGCCCAGGGAATCCTGTCCTACTACAAGGGAAAGGCACTGGGGACTATCGGTAATTTCGGCTGCTTCAGCTTCCATGAGACCAAGAATTACAGCATGGGAGAAGGCGGCGCGCTGCTGATCCGGGACGAGAAGGACGTGGAGGAAGCGGAGATCATCCGGGAGAAGGGGACCAACCGAAGCAAATATTACCGTGGGCAGATCGATAAGTACACATGGATCAATTATGGCTCGTCCTACCTGCCCAGCGATATGAATGCGGCATATCTCTATGCCCAGCTGGAGATCGCCGATCAGATCAACAATGCCCGTCTGGAGATCTGGGACCGGTACAGGGAAAATCTAACGCCTCTTGCTGAGGCAGGGAAGATCCTGCTGCCCACAGTGCCGGAGGGATGTGTGCATAATGCCCATATGTTCTATATCAAGGCAAAGGACATTGAAGAGAGGACGGCATTTATCGACCATATGAAAGAAAACGGGATTCTTTCCGTATTTCATTATATTCCTCTGCATACCGCCCCTGCGGGACAGAAATTCGGACGGTTCCACGGGGAGGACAGATATACGACCAGTGAGAGCGAGCGCCTTGCCCGCCTGCCTATGTATTACGGATTGGATTTGGGCACGGTGGATTATATTTGTGAGGCAGTAAAGAAGTTCTACCGGTAAAACGGCGCAAGGCTACTGGAAACGCCATTCCCCTGCCCTCCTGTATGGAGCAGTGGGTGGCGGCATGTTTATGGATTATTTTGGGAATAGATGGGATCAGTGAAAAGCAGGATAAAGAAAGCCGCAGGGCATATTGGGATTGTATTAAAAGGGGTTCTTTTTATAGGCATCAGCATCCAGACAGTCATGGGGATTGTCTGGATGTGCTGTAATTTCCCACATGTCCCTCAGTTTGGGGAAAGCCTTTTTTACATCCGGTTGAGCCGGACGTTGCGGTGTGACGAATATACGGGTATTTTGTATCCTTTATTTCTGTGGGCCGTGAGAAGAAACCATTATGTGGTGTATGTACTGCAGTTGGCCGCGGCGTATGCATCTGCAAGGTATTTCCTGGGTGTATTCCGGCCCGGGAGTAAAGCGGGCCGGATTTGGGGCAGCCTTGCCCTGATGACTGCTCCGGTGGTGATGCAGTGCCATATGGCAATGCTGCCCTGTTCATTTGCCGCGTCCCTTATGCTGTGGGAACTTGCCTTGCTGGCGGGAGCCATAAAGGCGGAGGATAAACGCACGCTAAGCAGGCTTGCCGGTCTGTGCTTCTGCTGGCTGGCGTCGGCGCTGCTTCTGCCGGAGTACCTTTATCTGGGAGCCGTGCCGGTGGCGCTTTATGGTATCTGCTGCCATCGCAGGTGGAGAGACAGCAGGAGGGAGAGATACTATGGCTTGCTTCTGATTGCCGTATTTATCGGGATGTGCGGGGGTATCAACAGCCTGTCCCAGACCCGGGGACTGTATGGCAGGCCGCAGAAAACGCCTCTGATGGTGATGACTCAGAGAATTGCGTGGACCAATATGTTGAAGGATTATGACAGCTGGCCTCAGGAGATCCTTTCCTGCGTAGGGGAAAATGTGGTGTGGGAGTCCGCATGGTATGCGGACGGGATGGACAACTTTTTTTTCCCCGCCATGGAACGGGCGGTTGCAGACCAGGTGATCACTAAGCAGCAGGAAAGTGAATATTACCGTGCCATGATCCGGTTGGCCTGGGGATGGCATAAGACTACGATCCTGAAGGAAATTGCGTGGGATATGCTGGGGTATGGGGCATCCCCCGGGGTCCTGCAGGTGTTCCTGAAGGGCAGGGACTATGACTTCGGAGGCAGAAATTATGATTTCTTTCTGGAATATACGCCCAAGCTGTCCAAAGTGTATATGGACTATGGCAGCTGGTGGTTTGTTGCCGCAGCGCTGCTTGCTGCCGTGCTGCAGGTACTGCGGACATGGGGCAATAAGGCGGAAAAAAGGAAGGCGGCCCTAGTGGCGGTATGCTGCCTGGCTACTGTGGGGGCCATGATTTTATGGTATACCATGCGGGGGGCGGGGATGTTTGACTATAAGAATACAATAATAACAGTCCAGCTGTGGATGGCCTGGGAAAGGGGCATACAAAGTGAGGGACCGAAAGCTGACCGGGAGTAAACTGCATAAGGTATGGTTTTTTCTGGGGTTGGCGGCTGTGGCAGCCATGGCAGTCCCTTATATCCTTTTGGGGGAAGATGCGGTCTTTACCTATCATGACCAGTTGGATGGAGAGCTGATTGCCTATATTCTCCAGGCAAAACATCTGTTTCGGGGAGACAGCCTGCCGGAATTTATGGGAGGGATGCCTAAGACGGCCTTAACCCTGCCTGCACCGGGTTTTGTCGTCCTGTTTTTGGCCGGCCATTATTTTGCTGCCCTATTGGCCATGCAGATGGTGGGGAGCCTTGTGGGGTATGTGGGAATGTATCTTCTGGCCAGGGAATGTAAAGTGCAGGAGGGGATTGGGGCGGCGGCCGGGGTGCTGTTTGCATATCTGCCTTTCCTACCTGTGTACGGTTTGTCCCAATATGGGATACCGCTGTTGTTCTGGTGTGTCCTGCAGCTGAATAAGAAACGGTATTCGGCGGTGTCCTATCTGTATGTTGCGTTCTATGCGCTGACTTCGTCGCTGGCGTTGGTGGGGTTCGGACTGTTGGGGATGGGTGTGCTCTGGCTGATGTGGCTTTTGTGGCGCAGGAGGGAGAGGGCGCTTGCCTTTCTGGGGGCATGGCTGCTGCTTTTGGGTGTCTATATTGTGGTAAATTTTCGTCTGCTGGCAGAATTGCTGGGGGCAGGGGGGGCAAGTATTTCCCATAAGTCCGAGTATGTTCTGGCGGCGCTTCCCTTTTTTGCCACATTGTGGCAGAACCTTACGAAAGGCGGCCAGCACAGTGAAGACTGCCATCTGTTGCTGCTTGTGGCGACATTGGCCGTTTCGGCGGTGAGCTTTGCTTTTGGGGAGGGTTCTGTGAAGCGGCTTCGACGTACCGTTGGAGTCTGTTTGCTGTGGAATCTGCTGTTTTGTATTGTGGCTGCTTTATGGGACAGCGGGGCAGGGGTATTTCTCAGGAACCGTATGGAGGCGCTCCGTGGGTTTCAGGTAAACCGGCTGCTGTGGATTGCCCCGGCGTTGTGGTATCTGGCCTTTGCCTGTGGGGGAATGATCTGCCTGGAGCTTCTGGCGGCCAGGAAGGGAAGGGTATGGGGAATGCTGACGGGCGCAGTCCTGGGATGCGCCGCTATGGCATCGGGATTCCAGATCCTCCTTGCAGGGGATATAAAGTCCAATATCCAAAAGCTGAGGAATCCCGATTACGGATTGCTAAGCTACAGGGATTATTATGCCATCGGTGTCATGGAACAGGTGGAAGCCTGGCTGAGGGATGCCGTAGGGTTGGAACCCTGGGAATACCGGGTGGCCAGCCTGGGGATAGACCCGGCGGCTGCGTTATACCATGGCTTTTACAGCCTGGACGGCTATTCCAACAATTATCCGGCAGCTTATAAACAGGAGTTCCGGAGGGTGTTGGCGCCGGAGCTGGAGCGGAGCGAATATCTCAGCGATTATTTTGACCATTGGGGGAACCGGTGCTATTTGTTCAGCTCGGAGTGCCCCGGTTATTATACGATAGAAAAGGGCGGGTTCTTTTTTCAGGACTATCGCCTGGATGTGGAGGCTTTGAAAGGTCTGGGAGGCGATTATCTGTTGTCTGCGGCATACATAGCCGATGCGGAGGAGCGGGGACTGACCCTGATGACAGAGGAACCGCTGGAAACGGAAGATAGTTATTACCGCATTTATATCTATGCGGTGGGAGATCGTTAAAACGGAGGTCGCCGATAGGCATGGGAAGCAATCTGGGGAAGATCATAAGGGAAAAAGCATATGAAATAATGGCCGTGGCGGCCTGCGTCGCCGTGTTTTGCCTTTTCGTGTCATGGAAGGAAGGGTTTCACATGGACGAGCTGCTCAGCTTTGAGCTTGCCAATGCGGAGTTTAACCCGTGGATCGTGACCACACAGCCGGAGGGACGGTTGGCGAAGTTTGTGCACAATGAGATAGACGGTGAGACTTTCGGCGAAACGGTGGGCAATCTGGCGGATACGGTGAAGGATGTATTGCAGAACCGGGGAAACAGCAAGCTTTTCACTTATAAGGCGGATGTTTACGAAGAACCGGTCTGGATCGATTCAGGGCAGTTTTCGGATTATATCACGGTGGAAGGCAGGGATGCTTTTAATTATTTATCCGTATATTTTAACGTAAAGGATGACAATCATCCCCCTCTGCATTTCATGCTGCTGCACACGGTCTCTTCTCTGTTCCGGGGCAGGGTTTCCCCTTGGATGGGATGTGCGTTAAATATGGCGGCGGTGGTATGGATTATGATTCTGCTCTATAAGATCTGTTTCCTGCTGGCTCCGGTTTTCGGCCTGGAAAAGTGCGGGCGCAGGATGGGCCTGATGGCGGCATTGTTTTACGGATTGTCCACCGGGGCATTGGCTACGGTGCTTCTGATCCGTATGTATGGCATGGTCACATTGTGGTGCGTGCTCTATTTTTACCTTGTGCTGGAAAAGTGGCAGGATGCATCCTTTGACAAAAAGAACGGAAGGCTGATACTGGTCACCATGCTGGGCTTTTGGACGCAGTATTTTTTCCTGTTTTATTGCCTGCTGCTTGCGGCGGTGGCCGGTGTGTGCCTTGGGAAAGGTGGCCGGTGGAGGGAACTGGTATGTTTTGTGCGGTCTATGGTGATTTCTGCCATAGTGGGTTTGGCTGTGTTTCCCTTTGCCATTCAGGATGTCTTCTCCAGCGGGAGAGGGGTGGAGGCTTTGGGAAACCTGTCCCAGGGGCTGGCCGGGTATGGGACGCGTTTGCTGGCATTCGGAAGGATCCTGTTCCAGCGGGAGATTGGATATTTCGTTTTCTTATTGTTTTTGCTTCTGGCTGTTTTCCTGCTGGCGGGATGGAAGAAAAGCGCCAGGGAAGGCAGAAGACCGGAAGGAATGGAGTCCGGGGATGGGGATGTAAATGTATGTGGCGGACGCAGCGGTCAGTATCTCTGGATGCTCCTGTTCCCCGTGGCAGGATATTTCCTGCTGGCGGCGAGGATGTCACCTTATCTGGTGGACCGCTATATCATGCCACTCTTCCCGTTTGTGGCACTGATCCTTATGCTTGCGCTGTTTGGGCTTCTCAGCCGGATTTACCGAAGCTGTGGGGAAAAGCAGACGAAATGCCTGACCGGTGTGGTGTGCGGGATTTGTATTTTGTTCCAGGCCTGGAACCTGGCGTGCTATGACGGGAGTTATCTCTACAGGGGATATTCCCTGCAGAAAGCGGACGCGGCAAAATATAAAGAATATCCCTGCATCTGCATTTATGGCGGAGTGGGATATTATGAGAACCTGTTGGAGTTTACTTATTATGACCGGTCGCTTCTTATGACCCTGGAGGAACTGAGGCAAAGGACCGAAAGGGAAAGCATCCGGAAATTGGGGCAGGTAGCGGTGTTGGTTAAGGCCGGGGTGGAGGAATTGGATGTGCTTCATATCCTGATGGAGGACTACGGCTTTGAACTGGAGTCCGAGACAGAGTATCACCCCAGCGCATACGGCGACAAGTTGTTTATATTGAGAAAGGACAGATAGACATTGACGGTGTTACAACTTTTTATTGCAGCGTTGCTGCTGTTGGCCATACCCACTGTTGTGGGGGGACTGTTTCGGCGGAATGTGGATAAGAATCTGACAAACCTGGTTTTTCAGTGGATAAGCGGACAGATCCTTCTGTGGGCATGTTTTCAGTTGATCTGTGTGCCCATGATCCTGTTGGACATTGATTTTAAATGGGTGGTGGCTGTATACGGAGCGCTGTTGGCGCTGGCATCTCTGGCGGCGTTGATCCTGGCAGCCAGGAACAGGAAAGCGGCGGGTGCCATGACAATAATCAGGGGATTTGACCGGAAGAAGCTTTCCACGCACCTGGTATGGATGGTGTTTTGGGGTTTGTTGGCCTTCCAGCTGGTGCAGGCTGTCCGCATGACATACAGAGACGGTGACGATGCCTTTTATGTGGCTATCTCCTCTATTACACAGAACGCAGAGACCATGTACCGCAAGCTGCCTTACACGGGATATACCACGGAATTGGATGCCAGGCACGGACTGGCGCCCTTTCCCATATGGATTGCTTTTCTGGCGAAGGCCATGGGGATCCGGGCAGTATCCGTTGCCCATGTGATCCTTCCGGTGGCATTGATCGGAATGACTTATGGTATTTTTTACCTGATTGGCGGGAGCCTGCTGAAGGGGAAGAAAGATGTGCTGCCTGTCTTCCTGATTTTCACGGAACTCCTGGTGTTGTTTGGGGATTATTCGTTTTATACGGTGGAGAATTTTATGATCGCCAGGAGCAGGCAGGGAAAGGCGGCGCTGGGAAGCATCATCATTCCGGTGCTCCTGCTTTTGCTCCTGTCACTGTTCCGGCAGCTGCAGGAGGGAGAGGATGTTTCCCTGAAATACTATTTGCTGCTTGCCTCCGTGGGAATGGCGGGGTGTCTGTGCAGCACAATGGGGGCCATACTCTGCTGTGTGCTGGTGGGGGTTGCGGGTATCTGTGCAGCAGTCGCTTTTAAGCGTTGGAAGATACTGATTCCGTTGGCGTTATGCTGTCTGCCCAATGTCTGTTACTCGGTTTTGTATCTTGTGTTCTCGTAAGCCAACTGGTTGATTTCGATTATAAGGCGCAGCAAAGCTGCGACATGGGAGCTTTTATGTGGAATGTTGTGACGACTCTGTTTCGGGAATATATGGGCGCAGGCCTGATTATGATCTTTTACCTGGTATCACTGATTTACCTGTGGATGAGGGAAAAGAGGAAATTTGTCAGGATCCTGTTTGTCTATGTGCCGGTGGTGCTGCTGCTTCTTTTTTTTAATCCGCTGTTTGCAAAGATATTATATGGTTTGCTGGGAGATGAGATTTATTACCGGATGCTTTGGCTGCTCCCTGTCACGGTGACTGTGGCTTATACGGCAGCTTCCATTTACGGCAGCCTTTCAGACAGGAACAGAGCAACGTTTGCGTTGGCTGCTGCTGCGGCGATCGCAGTGTCCGGAAGCTTTATCTACAACAACCAATATTTTCAGAAAGCGGAAAATATATATCATGTCCCGGACAGTGTGGTGCACATCTGCGATGCCATTGCGGTGCCGGGAAGGGAGATACAGGCGGCTTTTCCGTTGGAAATGGTGCAGTTTGTACGGCAGTATGACCCTACTATATGTATGCCTTACGGGCGGGAAGTGACAGTGGACCGCTGGAACAAATGGAGCGAACTGCCGGATGAGATGGAAAAGGAAACCATTGACCTGAGCCGTCTGGCGCCTCTTGCGAAGGAAGAGGGATGTCATTTTGTCATTATACCGGAGGACAAAACGATCGTCGGCAACCCTGCCGAATACCATTGGGAGGTATTTGGCAGGATGGACGGATATGTGATCTTCCGGGATACGGATTACTCGCTCTTGTTGTAGAAGTTTAGCGCATATTCAAAGCGTTTGGCAATTTCTCTGCGGCCGTCTACGTTCAGGTGCAGATGGTCGGTCAGATATTTCGGGGCGTTGTCTTCCGTGATGGTGCCGTAAAGATGGTCTATAAAGGTGACGTTCCGCGTGGCGCAGGAAGTATATTCTTTGATGACATAGGTGGAAAGCACATCCTGCCCATATCGGGCGATATCGCTGCTGATATAATCGCCGTTCTCATCGACTTTGTCAGAGAATGCGTAAGGCGGCGACATCACAATGATACGGATGTGAGGATATATGTCCTGAAGGACTTCGATCCCGGCCTCAAGGTTGCCTGTAAACTGTTGGATATCGGTGGAGTTGGAATCGCTGTACATTTCATGCCCCTGGAGATAGTCCGTGGCATCGTACATAACGGTAATTACGTCAACAGTGTTGAAATCCAGGGTGGACAGGGTGTTGATGACTTCTTCCGCTTCCGGGGGGACATTTTCCCCTAATTCGGCATTGGCCTCGTCAAAGCTGCGGGAAATATCGCTTCCGCAGGCAAGCATGGCCAGCCAATAGAAGGTGTATACATCCATGGGATAGTCAGGGGAGCTGATGTTAGGACTCTGGGAAGCCATGTAACTGTTGCTGACGGAGCAGTTATAGACGGTAGCGCCGGTGGTCTCCGCAATGATATTGGCCAGATTATCCTCCGAACCCCTGTCATCCGCAAAAGGGGCATTGCCAAAAGCAACAATAGTCAGTCCGTCATCGTAATTTGTGTCCAGGCGCCTTCCGCTGGCGTCCATCAGTGGCAAAATCTCGTCAAGTGTATCTTCGTAGGTTCCTTTTCCGTCCTTAAATATTTCATCCAGGTCAATATATTCACCAAAGTTCATGATTTTGTATACGATTCCACCAATAAAAATAACAAAAGCAGCCAACAACACGAAATGTATATTTATGCGGGGGAAGCGCTTTCCGGAGGAGGGTTTTTCGGATAGGGGCGCATCTTCGCCGTAAGCCTCCTCGTTCTCAGCAAAATCATTGGTGGGGATTTCGCTTTCTTCCAGGTCGATTATTTCCAAATCCGGTATGATATGTTCTTCTCTGTCTTTCTTCATTAATAATCCTCATTTCATTCTTGGTATAACAGTGTTTTCCCGTGTAGCACGGACTGCAAATCCTTCTGCGAGTGGGTGCACTGTTGTTTCTTTTCGGTGCTATAAGAGTGATACCCCGTCAGCTTGCTGCGGGGTCTTTGATAGCTATTTTACTATTATGTGAGCTGGAAGTCCACAATATTAAGACAGTTTAAGAAGATTTAAGAATTTATGAAGAAATACATATTTGCTTGAAGTAATATAGAGGCAATGCTATAATGTTACAAATTTGTTAAATTTATGATAATGAGTCTGCCGGGTATCCAATCTCTTTTTGTATATCGGATTAAGGCTAAAGGAGTATAGTTGAGGTATCATTTATGAAGAAATTGTTTAATCACACGAAGAGGCCGGATGAGGGTTGGAAAGGCTATGATGAGAATGACTATGACTGGGATGAACCGGAATATGAGGCGTATCCTGGCCAGGAAGAATACGGCCAGGGAGGAAGCTTATACATAGAGGAAGAGGACGAAGGGGATTATTATAGAGAACCCCAGTACCTTGAGGAAGAACCGGAAGGCATGGAGGCGGAATATTACGGTGAGCCGGAGTATTTTGAGGAAGAGCCGGAAGGCACGGAGGCGGAATATTACGGGGGATCGGAGTATTTTGAGGAAGAACCGGAAGCCATAGAGG
>CANRWO010000029.1 GCA_947643615.1 uncultured Lachnospiraceae bacterium | reverse complement strand
AGTAAATTCAAGGCCTCTGGGACTTTTTTGCGGTTTTTGGTGTCAAACTCAGGATTTTAACATATATTTACAACCAATGCAAGCATTTTTTCCGGCTTGTAAGAAATTTGAAGGCATTTTGAAAACAATTACCTCATCAAATATCCCTTCCATCCCCCATGGCAGAGCTGTTTACTGCAATAACGCGCATGGGAAATTTCAAAGTGCCCATTGCGGCAAAGGCAATCCCGGCTCTGGCTCAAATTGCCGATTGTAAAATCAGTGCCTCAACATGATTTATGAACCTATTTCCTCTCCAGCCACCAAACCGTCCTGCTTGAGCGATACAGGCCAAGCTTCTCCTGGAGCGCAAAAGACATTTCATTTCCTACGATCACATGGCCGTAAGGTATCCAGCCTTTTTCCAAAATTCTGTTGATCATATAAGCCTCCAGCGAGACCGCAATACCCTGTCTGCGGTATGCATCCGCCACGTGCAGCAAACCGAGGCTCCCCTCATTGTGCATTCCTACAAAACCCACAAGTAAGTCCCCAACAAAGGCCCCGTACATGACGCCTTCCCTGATCCGGCCCTCCACATATTCCCTGCCCTCATAACTGTAATGCCCGCTGACGGAATCCAGATGTTCCAAAGTAAGCTTCCGGATATCCTTGTGCTTTACCGGCAGGGGAACTTTGGGAGTATAAAGGAACTGATAACATTGACTGTGAACCTCATATCTGCCCCTGTGTCCTCCGAAGTCCCTGAAAACTGCGCTATTTCCGCAGGCATCCTGTTCTCTTTGCGCCCCTGTGGGACCATCCGCACACAAAATTTCATTGAGATATTCCTGTGAAGACACAAAAGTTTCCGTTTCCGCCGGTGCCAGCTCCAGCATCTTTTCCCCCGCTTTACGGGAAGATGCTGTTATCATGCAGACCGCGCATTTACGATCATAGATAAGGATATCTTCCCCTTCCCACCAAATAATCTCCGCCCGGCCCCTGCGTAAGCTTTCTATCATATGGATATGATTTCTCTTATCCTTTAATAACTGCCCCACCAACCGCTGTTTCCGTTCGTACCTCCCATAAAGGTCGGGCCTCACCTTCTCCGTCAGATGTTCCGACTGCTCCAACCTCCATTGTGTTATCCTCCGATGGTCACCGGACAACAAAACTTCCGGTGCCTTTCGCCCATGCCAGACCTCGGGCCGGGTGTATTGGGGATATTCCAGCAGATCGTTAAAAAAGCTCTCCTCCTCCGCAGAAGAATCATTCCCCAGCACACCGGGAACCAACCTTGCCACTGCATCAATCATTACCATGGCAGGCAGCTCACCGCCTGTTAGGACATAGTCTCCGATGGAGACATAATCCGTGACGGTCTCCTCCAACACACGCTGGTCGATTCCTTCATAGTGTCCGCACAGAAAAACCAGTTCCGGCTCCTCCGCCAATTCCGCAGCCATATTCTGGCTGAAAGGGACTCCCTGGGGCGTCAGGTAAACCGTCCTGACACGCTCTCCACCTGTCACAGACTTCCAGGCATCATAGACAGGCTGTGCCTGCAGCAGCATACCTGCGCCGCCTCCATAAGGATAATCATCCACCTTTTTGTGCTTGTCCGTAGAATACTCCCTGATATCTACCGCATGGAGAGACAATATTTCTTTCTGTGCAGCCCTGCCAATGATACTTGACTTGAAGCAACCCTCAATCATCTCCGGGAAAAGGGTTAATATATGAATTTTCATCACAGTCACCTCACAGACTTGATAATCCCTCTAAAATATGGATTTTAATATACCCTGCTTCCACATCCACCTCAAGAACGCATTGCTTGATGGCAGGAAGCAGCAGTTCACCGCCATCCTTGAGGTCGATGGCATAAACATCATTTGCCCCGGTCTCAATGACCTCCCTCAATATGCCAATTTCCTGCCCATCCTCGTCCAACGCCCTGAGACCCATAAGATCTGCGATGAAATATTCATCCCTGCCCAGGCGCACTGCATTCTCCCTTGCTACAAGCAATGGTTTCTGCCGGAATCTTTCCACATCATCCATGGTATCATAACCCTTAAATTTCAGGACAGCAAACTGCTTTACAAATTTTACGCCCTCAATCTCCATGTTCAGGCGTTCCTTACCCGTGTCCAGAATCACTTCTTTGAGCCGCCTGAACCGCCTTACATCATCCGTTGTGGGAAAAACCTTAACCTCACCGCGCACCCCATGGGGCGCTGTAATGATCCCCACCTGAAAAAAAGCTTCCATATTGCCTTCCCTTCCTTCAAAACACCATATAGCTTAAAAAAAGGCTGCTGCGGGAGACATATATCTACTCCTGCAGCAACCCCTCTTTTATACTGTCCTTATAGCGTGTCCAAAAATCATTCCCGCAATCTACGCAGCTTAAACAATCTCCACATCCACCCTCTTATTTTCCCTGGTGGACGCTGCCTTTACCACAGAGCGGATCGCCTTTGCGATTCTTCCCTGTTTGCCGATAACCTTACCCATATCAGATGCAGCTACATGAAGTTCGATGACTGTATTCCTACCCTCATTTTTCTCAGTTACAACAACTTCATCCGGATTATCAACAAGTGCTTTCGCAACTACTTCCACTAATTCCTTCATAAGCCACCTCCTAAGATTACTTATTTTTCGATACCGGCCACCTTGAAGAGCTTGCTTACCTGTTCTGTGGGCTGAGCACCGTTTGCCAGCCACTTCTTCGCCAATTCCTCATTGATTTTGAAAGTGCTGGGATCCGTGCTGGGATCATAGGTGCCAATTTCCTCGATAAATCTGCCGTCTCTGGGAGAACGGGAATCAGCCACAATGATTCTATAAAAAGGAGCCTTCTTCTGTCCCATTCTTCTCAATCTGATCTTTACTGCCATTTTCTTACCTCTTTCTGCCGTCCCTGCGGCCTTATGTTCTTTGCTTTCTCTATGAAAAGGATGTATGCTTTTTGCAAACCACATCCACTTCCACCGTAAAAAAATCCGGCTGTCATTTCCCATATGGGGCAGGCTGCTGTAAAAACAACCCTCATCTGATACCCCACTGGCTCCGATAAGCCTCTCACGCCATGGCAGGCGCCTTATCCTAAAAAGGGAACCTGCCGCCCATTCCGGGGAATCCGCCCATCATGCCTCTCCCCCGCTTGCCTCCACCGAGTTGCTTCATCATCTTCTGGCTTTGCTCAAATTGCTTAATAAAACGGTTTACCACTGCAATGTCCACACCTGCACCTCTGGCAATACGGTGTTTTCTCTGGGGATTCAATAGCTTGGGATTGCGCCGCTCATCCCTGGTCATAGAAAGGACGATTGCTTCCATATGTTTTAACTGTTTCTCATCCACCATGGATTCCAGGTCCGCTCCCTTAATGCCCATACCAGGCAGCATGCTCAGAATGCTGGAAAGGCCACCCATATTCCGCATCTGCTTCATGCTTTCCAGGTAGTCCTCAAAATCGAACTTCCCCTTTTTCATGCGGCCTGCCATCTCACGGCCCTTTTCCTCATCTATGTCAATGCTCTCCTGGGCTTTTTCAATCAGTGAAAGCACATCTCCCATTCCCAAAATGCGGTTTGCCATTCGGTCAGGGAAAAACTGCTCCATATCGGAAAGCTTTTCTCCCATGCTCACATACAAAATCGGCTTACCGGTCACGGCCTTGATCGAAAGGGCCGCACCGCCACGGGTATCTCCGTCCATCTTGGACAAAACCACGCCGTCCACGCCCACTTTGTCGTCAAACTCTTTTGCCACATTCACCGCATCCTGTCCGGTCATGGCATCCACCACCAACAAAGTCTGGTGCACGGAAATACTTTCTTTGATTTCCTGAAGTTCTGCCATCATGTCCTGATCGATATGCAGACGTCCGGCAGTGTCTAAAATGACTACATTATGGCCATTTTTCTCCGCAAAAGCATATGCTTCCCTGGCAATCTCCGCAGGCTTATGATCCGTACCCATTGAGAATACATCTACCTCCTGCTTCTTACCGTTGATCTGGAGCTGTTCAATGGCCGCAGGCCTGTAGATGTCACAGGCCACAAGAAGGGATTTCTTCCCCTTCAGCTTCAGTTTACCGGCAATCTTTGCCGTAGCCGTGGTCTTACCGGCGCCCTGAAGGCCTGCCATCATAATGACAGTGATGGACTTGCCGGGTTGAAAAGCTATCTCAGTCGTATCGCTCCCCATCAGGGCAATCATTTCTTCATTGACGATCTTGATGACCATCTGCCCGGGATTCAGGCCGTTCATCACATCCTGGCCAATGGCCCTCTCCTCCACCGCCTTAATGAACTGCTTTACCACCTTGAAATTTACATCTGCCTCCAAAAGCGCCATCTTCACTTCTTTTAAAGCGGTCTTGACATCTTCTTCGGTAAGCCTGCCTTTGCTCCGCAAGTTCTTAAATACATTCTGTAATTTGTCTGTTAAACTCTCAAATGCCACCTGCGACTCCTTGTTGGTCTTCATTTTATCCGGTTATCCGGCCAGAGATAAGATACCTGTCAACTCCGGTCGTATTATCTTCTAAATCCGGCTCCAAAAACACTCGTGAGGCTCCCTCTTCCCATAAGTTTACTTATCAACACAATTTAAGAGACAATCTCTGCAACGCATAGAACATTTTACAATGTATGCCGCCTAACTGTACCTGTGAGAAACCTGCAGAAGGAAGCAGTTCTCTTCACAATTCCGTCAAAAGTTCCCGGGAAAGTTTCCTGATCTGAGCCAGATTGCCCTTGGCCCGGACTTCATCCGCCTCACTGTCCACAGTCAGTTGTTCAATCCGGCCGACTGTCTCCTTAGCCTTGGCAAACTTCTCTACAAGATGCAGTTTATTCTCATATTCCTGCAAAATCCTGTCGCATCTCTTGACCAGGTCATGCACACCCTGCCTGCTGATTCCCTGCTCCTCGGCTATCTCACCGAGGGACATGTCATTATACACCACATCCTCATAAATGCTGCGCTGATGTTCCGTCAAAAGCTCCCCATAAAAATCAAATAACATTGTCTGCTTATAAATTTTTTCCATTTTCATCGGAACCACCTGCAAACTTTCTCGACTTTGTGTATCTTACTACAAGAAGCAGCGGGTGTCAAGTATTTTTTCTTGACACCCGCTGTTTCTTGTTACTTATAGCACCAAATCCAATATTCCCATTTTTACGCCCATACAGGAACAACCCCCAATACATAAATTGAGAATTGAAGTATCCATCCTTGTACCCAATTACATCCTCAACAAAATGCATATTCCGCATTAACGAATCATCCCGTATTTCCCCAATTCCTGAAACCCGATCCTGTTATATATTTTTCCTGCCACAGGATTGTCATAAAATAGGCATAGGTATTTTTTCCCCCGTCCGAAGCAGTCCCTGCACAGAGCTGAGACTACTGCGGAAGCATAGCCTTTTCCACGGAAATTCTCATCGGTAGCCACACCTACGACCATTGCGCTCTCTGAATTTTCCGCGCTGGTAGAGGCGATAGACACCATGCGTCCCTCCAGAAAGCCTCCCACAGCTACTTTACTGCCCAGAGAAATCTCCTCTTTCATCCGTCTGATCTGTTCTCCTCGCTCTTCCTTTCTATATGTCTTACTGAATTCCCTGATATCCGACAACAAATCTACTGCCTCTTCCACATCCTCTTCTCCCAGCCTGCGAATTTCCATTCCTTCCGGCTGCGTCAGTCCCCCTTTCGGTTCGTTGCAGCGGCTCATGTATGTAGATTCAAGCTCCCACTCCGGGAATGCCGGGGCAATCCGTTCTAACAGCGCAGTCTTTCCGCTGATACAATCCGGAGTTTGCCTGCTTAGAAATGCAATGGCTTCCTCTGTGTTATAATCCTCATATTGGCTGTACAAAATATAAAACTGATGAAACCTCAGGATCAGAAAATCCCATCTTCCCCTCTCCTCATGTAAATAGAAATTTACAGTCTCATTATTTACTCCGAAATTTTCTATATCCCCAATCAGAAACAGATTCATTTCCGGTTCCTTTTTTACATAGCAGAGAATTTCTTCCCTATGTTCTTCCTGTAAAGTGCGCATACTCTTCTCCCTCCGTTACAAATTCGCACATAATGCCCACACCTGATCTTGCATCACAAATGCTTCTCGCGGTACAAACTTTCTCGATACGCCCTGTCCGAAATGGCACGGTAGATATCATCCGTTCTCTCTTCCGCAGAAAGAATCTGCAATAATCCTGCCAGCCGGTTCTCACCTTCCCGAAGGCCTATCTCCATCCCTTCTCTTTGCCCTATCTCCCGGCCTTCTTTTCGACCCTCTTTTCGACCCTCTTCCATGCCTTCTTTGCGGCCCTCTTGCATGCCTTCTTTGCGGCCCTCTTCCATACCTTCCCTATGGCCTTCCGTTCTGGCTTCTTTGCGTTCCAGCATCAGTTGTCTGTCAAATGTATAATCAAGTGTCATAGCTTTTACTACCTCCCAACGATGCCCAATCAGGAAACTCCTCAACACATTTTCCTCTACACACCGGTCTATCGCCCTCTCAATCGCATTTTCCAAATGGTCATACCCGTTTTCCCTGTGAATCTTTCTGACATAATCTACAAAAATTGTATATTCTTTTAACCATGGACACCGCTCCAGCAGCTCCCTGTTCTTGCCACTGTTTATGTTATACACTTTGCAGACCAGCTCCATCTCCGGAAGCTCAATGGGTTTCTCAAAAGAGTCGGACAATTTCAGGTCGTACTGTTCCGGCTGATCCTCCTCACCATTGTAAAACACGGCGAACCTGGGCGTTGGTATCTTCACCAATGTCCGGCCATAAATACTGCGGTCTTTGATAACCTGCTTCAACATGACGGAAAAGTAAATCAGGCTCCTTACAGGCATATTAGGGCATACTGTAGACTGATGTTCATAGATGCTCAGGTTCATGTCCAAGACAAAGGACGCGTCATTCCTCACCGTCAACGAGATTCCCTTGTCCAAATTACATAGTTCCACCATCCCAGGGTCAGCATAATCTGACCTGTTCACCGCATTATAGAGCAGTAGGGCATTCTTCCTGTCCTCCATCAGCATACTGAAAACATCACTTTTGTACTCTCTGTTACCTTCCATTATTTTCCTCCTCGCGTGCGCGCAGGAGAACTGACTTATCTATCCAGCACGGCGGATACAAAATAGCGCTGGCAGCCGAAACTCCTGCTTTTGTTTAAAGTGGGGTTAAAAGCATGAATTTCTGCAAATAGAATAAACAAACGATAACGGATAAAACGTGCAGCACACAATACAACTTACTGAGGCCACGCTTAATATGAAATATATGCTTTGATTTGATTATAACCGATAAAAGATAAAAGTCAATACGTGTAAACGATTTTATTCAAAAAACCAATGAATAAAATCTCTTTTATTTATAAACGGCCTGCCTCGTGTTTGTCACCCGAAAGGCGTGTAAAAACGCCTCTCAGCGGCGTATAGTGCAAAGTAACCTTTCTTCCTGCACTTTATGTGAATAATGCTACCAAAGAAACTGCCGTTTTTGAAAACAGGCCGGATAAGGCAAGGAACCGGGGAAGATATGTCTCCCCTCAGGAACCGCTGGATTGATAATGCCTTATCCCAAACCTCCACATCCCATAGGCAGGAATCAGAAACCATAGCGAAAACAGCGGTAAAAAAGCATACCCTGCATTCGTCTCCCGATCCAGTAGATACAGCAGCGGATAATACTGTACCAGCGCGTACGGTATGATGAAAGTAACAATCCGCAGCATCGTCCTGCCGTACACGGCAAAGGGATACTTCCCATATTCCATTGCCCCGTAAGTAAACACATTCATAAACTCTAACCCTTCCAGGGTAAAAAAACTGAGCGCGGCATACAGTACATAAATCGCCGAAAACAGGCACATGCCGCCGAAAATCATTAACGCCACCGTCAGAATCTTCATCCCTGTCCAATGTATGCCACTCTCAAAAACACCATAAGCAAGCATCACCGCCGCCTGAAGCAGCTTCCCAAGCCTGCCGTACTCAAACTGGCTTACTAAAACCTGAAATATTATATTCCTGGGGCGCAAAAGAATCCTGTCAAGTTCCCCTTTCCTGACCAGTGTAGGAAAACAGTCAAATCCCCTTGCAAACATTTCCGACAAAGTAAAACCCATAAGAAATATCCCATAGCATAGAATCACCTCACTATAAACAAATCCTTTCACATTGGTAAATCTCCGGAACATAAAGAAAACACCAACAAACACACTGAAAGATGATAAAAACACACCCACGGAATACAGGAAAAAAGATGCCTTATACTCCATTTTGCTTTTCAGGATAATTGCTAAATACTGCTTATATAAATGCATTTTATTAACCATTCCTTTCCGTAACCTGCAAATTCCCGCTTTTCAACCTCTCCCCATGATTCTGCTTCGCGGAATCTAAATCGGTACAGAGAATACCCCATCTTTAGGCATTTTCCTGTGTGAGACTTAGTACTTCTCACTCTATCCTCCCTGTACAATCACTTTCCTTTCTGCCCTGCCCATAAGTATTTTTCCCAGTGCGGTAAGGACTGCCAGCCAGAACACCTGCATAAGCACCGCCCTTCCCATCTGCGTCCCCGTCAGATCGCCGCTGTATATCCGGTAGGGCACATTCTGCATGGCACCGAAAGGAAGTATTTCCAGCACTCTCTGTACCTTTTCCGAGAAAAAAGGAATCGGAATCACAGCCCCGGTCAAAAGTTCTATAATGGACATAAAAAACGATTTAACCCCTTCCACGGACAAGGTAAAAAACATGATCATATAGATAATCATTTGTGTGGCCACCAGCACGGAAAGTCCCATAAAGAGTGTCCACAGGAAAAGAATGAAATGTAGTCCATCCCTGGGTGCCGCCAGTCCATACCCTCTGGGCAGAAAGATCACCACCCCCAGGATGGGCACACACCTAAGCATTGCCTGGGACGTTTTTACCGCTATATTTCTGGCAAACCACATATTATAGACGGAAATTGGACGGCACAATTCGTAGGCAATCCCTCCGTTTGTCACACAGTTCATCAATTCCCTGTCAAAATTATGCGCGGAAAGGAGCGCCAAGAACGCCTGCTGAAGCCAAACGTAGCAGCAGGTCGCTTCTATCGTCATGGGGTAAGCTATGGGATCCGCCTCGTAAAAAGCACGCAACACCAATATTTCCATAAATCCCCAAAAAAACTGTGTCACCACCCCTGCCAGCGCAGCCGAGCGGTACTGCAGTCCCATAACAAAACGAAGCCGGAAAAAAGAAAAGTACTTTTTCATCTTTCCACCTCCTAAATCTTATAGGTGCGGTACAGCTCTGCCAAAGTCTCATCCATGCTCACTCCGCCCTTTTTGAAATCTTCCAGCGTCCCGTCCATCAGGATCCGGCCTTTTCCGATCAAGATGATACGTTTGGTTAAAGCTTCAATATCCTGCATATCATGGGTGGTCAGGATGACTGTCGTGCCATGTGTCCTGTTTTGTTTTTTTATAAAGTCACGTACGGCAAGCTTCGACACCGCGTCAAGGCCGATGGTAGGCTCGTCCAAAAACAGAATGCGCGGACTGTGCAACAGGGATGCCGCAATCTCACAGCGCATGCGCTGCCCCAAGGATAACTGTCTTGCGGGAGTGCGCAGAAGTTCTTTTAAATTCAATAATTCGGTTAATTCTTGGAGATTTTCCCGATATACTGGGTCAGATACGGAATAAATATCCTTCAGCAGTTCAAAGGAATCTATGACCGGAACATCCCACCAGAGCTGTGACCGCTGCCCAAAGACAACGCCGATTTGACGCACATGCTCGATACGGCTGTACTTTTCTTTCCTGGTTAATGGCCTGCGCACCAGAGGCACATCGCATCCCCTGGGCTTACTGCTGCCGGGAACACCTCTGTTATCATTTGCGCCACTGTTCCCAACAGGGTTTCCGCCACATTCATAGCCTGCGCTGTCAAAAAGCATCCTGCCGTCCACTGTCACTCTGCCGCTGTCAGGTGTCAATATTCCGCTTAGAATTTTGATTGTGGAGCTTTTCCCTGCTCCGTTTGGCCCGATATACCCCACCATCTCTCCGTCCCCGATAGTGAAGCTGACATTGCTTAATGCCTGGACCTCCTCATACTCTCTGTGAAAAAGAGCTTTGCAAGCCGCCTTAAAGCCTGCATTCCTTTTTGCAATCCTGTACGATTTGCATACATTTTCCATCGCAATCATTTTGCTTCCTCCTGGTAGTTTAGAGTTTATCTACTTTCCAAGTAGGTCTGTCTCCGCCGGGTTTTGCCGCCGGATACCTGCTATGAAATTGTCCTCTCCCTTATATACCCGCCGGATAACCGGAAGCAGATCCAGAGAAAGGGAATTTCATGATATCAAATAGATCCGGGATTGTCAATCAAAATATACTGCCTCAGAACTTTTACAGTAAATGCCAAAAATAATACAACTTGTATTCAGCCATTCCTTCCACAAGTTTTGCTCAGATAATGCCTTGCTGTCTGTAAAAATCACAGCACAATTCCCACCTGTCAAAACGATGGCTGAAGCCAATAGTTCCCGGAAATCAAATTGTCCTGTATAAAACACAAAAAGGAATACCTGTGCCTCAGCACAAGTATTCCCCTATAGCCAATCCTTTTATAGTCTCTTATGAATAATAATAATTTTTTACCGTTCACTCCATAACAGGTAATCCTATGGGCAGCTTGTTAGTTGTTGCAGCCGCAGTCCGGCTTGTCGTTACAGTTTTCGCACCTGTCAAAGGCAGGGTTGAAAGCATAGAAATTCTTGGAATCCAGTTTATCCTGTATCATGCGCATGGCTTCACCGAACCGCTGGAAATGCACAATCTCCCTCTCCCGCAGGAATTTGATGGGTTCGCACACGTCAGGTTCTTTCACCAGACGCAGAATATTATCATAAGTGCTTCTCGCCTTCTGCTCCGCTGCCAGGTCTTCCGTCAAATCCGTAATAGGGTCGCCTTTTACCTGGAACTCACAGGCGTTAAAGGGAATTCCTGCAGCGGCGGTAGGCCATACGCCCAGAGTGTGGTCCACATAATACGTCGCAAAACCACTCTTTTCAATTTCCTCCATGGACAGGTTCCTGGTCAGCTGATGGACAATGGCAGACACCATTTCCATATGCGCCAGCTCTTCCGTACCGATATCCGTCAATAACCCTGCCACTTCCCTGTAAGGCATGGAATATCTCTGGGACAGATAGCGCATGCTGGCCGCCATCTCGCCGTCAGGGCCACCGAACTGGGAGATAATCACCTGCGCCAGCTTTGCATTGGGTTCTTTGATATTTACCGGAAACTGTAACCGTTTTTCATAACTCCACATTTAGCCGCACACTCCTTCCCAAGGCAGGGGCGCCATCCCCCAGCGCCACTCCTTATTGCTCTCAGCCATACCGGTATTCAACGGGAAATATTTCATGGAAAACTCCTTCTCCATCTGATGCTTGATCCTGTTGTAGTGATTGAAATATTCCATGGCGTTACGGTCAAAAGGATGAGTGTCCAGATACAAAGTAAGCTCCGTCAGAACAAAATCCACAATGCCAATGTCTCTCAAAAGCTGTTCTTTATTGCTGCCCATTATACACATCTCCTTCCTGTAAAAGGTTTATCCAGTTCAGGAAAAATAGTGCCAGTGCAATAGGCTTTTTCCAGGTCGTCAAACATTTTGTCAAATTTCTGCCAGGGCACATAAGCCATGGCGACAGGAAATTTGTCAATATTATTCTCATACAAGTAATCCTGCATTTTAAATCCTTCCTACTTTTGCTTTTACTTGCTATTATGATATGATGCAGGATTGAATTTGTGTTTGTCAAAAGGGCAATCACAGCCAATAACGCCAGCCGCCTTTCCCTCTATTTCAGGGATTCAGGTAGCCTGCGCCGAATCACGCGTTTTTTCAATTCTTTCCAGTTAAAGGGAATCAGCGGGTAAATATAGCTCGTCTTAGCCACCGTTTTATTACATGCGATAGAAAGGACCGTAACCAGTATTCCTGCTATATATCCCCATAACCCGAACCATTGTGTCAGCAGCAGATTTAAGATCCTCATGAACTTCAGTGCATAACCCAACTCATAATTCTGCTGGGTATAGTTAGCCACCGCCACAAAGGCCATGTAAAGCATAACCTCCGCAGAAAACCAGCCGCTGTTCACCGAAAACTCCCCCAACACCAGAGCTGCCAGCACACTTAAGGGCGTGCTCAGCATGTTGGGCGTATTTACCGCCGCAAGCTTTAACCCGTCTATGGCTAGTTCCAGGATCAAAAACTGCCAAAGCAGCGATATATTGGGTTCCTCCTTCAGCAGGATAAAAGAAAAGCTTTCCGGCACCCAATGGCTGTTGTTCACCAGGAGAAGAAATGTAGGCGTCAGGATATAGGTCAGGATAGAAATCAGGAGCCTGGTGATCCGCAGATAAGTCCCTGTGACTGGCGGGAAATAATAGTCATCCGCCTCTTCCACCACATCGAAGATCGTAGTGGGAAGAATCATGGCCGAAGGGGAATTGTCCACCAAAATCACAATATTCCCCTCCAGCACCTGTGCCGCTGCGGCATCCGGCCTCTCCGTATACTTAAATTTGGGGAAAGGGTTGTACCACTTTTTCTGGTAAAGGCATTCCGCCAGAGATTCCTGGTTCATAGTCAGGGCATCCACCGTGATCCCATTGATCTTCCGCCGGACCGCCTCCAGGAACTGATGGTCCACTCTTTGGTCCATATAACAGAGCACGATGTCCGTGTGGGAGCTTTCCCCTGCAGTCAACATTTCCATACACAGATCCGTGCTGCGGATCCTGCGGCGTATCAGTGCGGTATTGAACACAACCGTCTCTACAAAGCCGTCCTTAGAGCCTCTCAGGACCTTATCCTTCTCCGGCTCCTCCACTCCCCTTGCAGGATAGGTACGGGCATCGATCAGTAGAGCCTTGCTGAATCCATCGATCAGTAAAATGAACATACCGGACAAAAGGGAACGGATCATGGTGTCAAATCGGTCCTCCACATCCACCTCCACATAAGGGATAAATTGCTTGGAAATCCCATGCATGTCCGAAGGCATTTTATCCGGCGTCAGATCCATCAAATACTGCAACAGCTTCTGTATCAGGTCATCCTTGCAGAAACCGTCAACCAGATACATACATGCTTCTTTCCCGCCCACATGGATGACCCGGTAAATAATATCAAAATTGCGGCCCACATCCAGCACTCGGTTCATATATTCCATGTCCTGTGCCAGAGAGCCGCTTACCTTAATTGTCTTTGCTTCATTCAAAGCTTCTCTCAAAATAAAACTCCCCTTCCGGTATTTTTAAATAACGTTCTCATTTCGAAGAGAACTGTTATTTTACATTATTACCCAAAGAGAAGTTATTATTCGCTGCCTTTCGAGGCAGAAACCGCCCATCATTTGGTGGTGCTTCCGAAGCCGCCGTTACGGATTCCCTCCACCTGGTCATCCACCGTGATCCCATACTCTAAAAAAATACCCTGGACAATCCCCGTCCCCTGTTCCACATTCAGGGTTTTGGCCTCGTTAGTGTCATTGGTGAGCTTCACGAAGATATGCCCCTGGTTGTCGGAATAAAAGTAATCACTGTCAATGATACCAACCGTGTTGTCCATCTGCAGCCGGAATTTGAAACCCAACCCGCTTCTGGGATAAAGCTTCAGCACCCAGTCCTCCTCCATTTTCACACGTATTCCGGTAGGGATCCGGATTGTCTCCCCCGGAGGCAGCAGAAAAGCAAAAGGGGAAAAGAAATCATACCCTGCGCTGCCCTTCGTGGCCCTCCGTGGAAGTTTCAGGCTGTCATACATCTGTCTTATATCTGTCTCCGCATACTGTGGAAAACCTTCCCTCACAGCCTTGACAAACATGTCTTCACTTATCTTAAAAAACTGTGCTACTCTCTTCATTTCAATGCCCCCCAATGTCCCAATCCTTTATAGGCTCTTGTAGTCTCCGGTCAGTTACAGCATCCGCCTGCATTTTCCGGGATTTCCGTCACCTTGTAGCTCTCCCCGTAATTGCCGCAGTACAATACCGGAACCGTAATATCCTCCTGAGCCAGGGTTTTCTGCACGTCGATGACCCTCTGGTTCGCACTGCCCTTCCAGAGCAGCTTTGCATCCTTTTTATCAACCATAAATTCCCCGTCCACTACCACATCCACATACTTCATCATGGAATATCCATATATATTTTCCCACACATCCCCGGTATAGAGCCAAATCGTCTTTTTCGGGTACTTTTCCCGGATCTCCGACATCAGTCCCCGGACTTCCAACCCATTGGCAGGATGCAGCGGATCCCCGCCGGAAAAAGTGATCCCAGAAATATAATCCTTTTCCAGCTGCCCAAAGATTTCCTGCCTGGCTGCATTGTCAAACAAAAGTCCTCCCTCCGGGTCCCAGGTTATAGGGTTATGACACTCCTTACAACAGTGACTGCAGCCTGCCAACCACAGCACCACGCGGAGGCCGTCACCGTTGAGCATGTCATCCTTTGTTATATTATGATATCTCATTCCGTCACATTGACTTCCTTTCCGCAATTTCCGCCATTTTAGCGTCGTTGAGCCTGGTATCCCCGTGCACCCGGGAATAAGACAGATAACCGTTCATACGGTCGATCTTGGTCAGGTTACGGCTTCCGCACTTGGGGCACACATCCATTTCAAGCTCCTGGTGCCCACAATCGTCACAATAGGCCAGTGAAAGGTTTACCCCTTCGTAAAACCCCATATCCATGGCCCGGTGGATCAGCGTCTTTACAGCCTCAATATTGTAATCAATCGGGTATTTCACATACTGGATCTTGCCGCCGTTGCACAGATCCCAGAAACGGTCTTCCTTATCCTGTTTCTCAATAGGGGTAATATCTTCGCTCACATGACAGTGGAAGCTGTTGCTTACATACTCCCTGTCCGATACTCCCTCCACAATGCCGTATTTATTCCTAAACTGCTTTACCTGCACACCGCAGAGGTTCTCTGCAGGAGTCCCATAAATAGCATACAGATTGCCGTCCGCCTCCTTGAACTCGTTTACCCTGGCATTGATATATTCCATTACCTCCAGGGCAAATGCCCCGTCCTCCACCAGGGATTTCCCGTTGTAAAGTTCCTGGAGCTCATTCAAGGCAGTGATGCCGAAGCTGGCGGTAGCAGATTTTAAGAGCGGCTTGATCTTGTCATGGAGACCCAGCTTCCCGCCCAGGAAACCTCCCTCACAGTATGCCAGGGGATTGGTGGATGCCCTCATCTCCCCCAGGTACGCGTAAGTGCGGATATGGAGCTGGCGGATCAGGTTCAGGTAATAATCCAGTACCTCGTAGAAATCCCTGCTCTCCTTTCTCGCCTTTGCCAGGATCATGGGCAAATGAAGGGATACTGCGCCGATGTTGAACCGCCCCACAAAAACCGGCTTGTCCTGGTCGTCCGCAGGGTGCATGCCCCCCTTCTCATACCAGGGAGAAAGGAAAGCCCTGCAGCCCATGGGCGAAATGATCCTTCCGTATTTTTTGTACATACTTGCCACATAGCCTTTTCCCGTAAGACTCAGCCAATCGGGGTACATGGTCTTCGCCGAACACTCCACTCCTGCCTCAAACACGTCCTCCAGGGATTTCCCGGGCCCGTGGAGGTTCTCGTCATACAGAAAGACGATCTTAGGGAACAGAACCGGCTTTTTGCAGCCTTCCTTACCCTGCCCCCTTTTCCTCACGTTCAGCATGGTAATGGTGGCAAGTTTTGCAAACCTCCCCGTTCCGGTGCCGGCCGTTACGGTGATAAAGGGGTAATCCCCGCGGCTGCTGCCCACCGTGTTAAATTTATATTCCCATCCCTGGAATCCCTGCTCATACTCCCTTATTACGTCCTCGTAAGCTTCCTGTTCCGCCCGCTGGCTGTCGATGCCCAGGCGCTTATATTTTTCTACATATTTTGCGTATGACTTCTCCGCGTAGGGTTCCAGGATCAAATCCACGCTGGGCACGGTAAACCCGCCGTACTGCTGGCTTGCCGCGCTGAGCACGATGTCCCCGATCACATCAAACGCCACATCCAGGGACTTGGGTTCATTATACCACACATTCCCCATCTCAAAACCGCCGCTTAACACATTCTGGACATCAAAAAGACAGCAGTTCATGGTATCCCGCCTGGCGGACATATCATGGACATAGATGTAGCCGTCACGGCACGCCTGGATCTCCTCCGTAGTCAGGAAGAATTTCTGGTAGAGCGCCTTGTTCAGCTGATTGAAAATCAGGCTTCTCTTGGTGGCCACCAGCGCGGAATCCGTGTTGGCATTCTCCTTATCCCCAATATACATGATGGACTGGCTCTTTTTATAGACATCATCCAGCATACGCACAAAATCCTGCTTATAATTACGGTAGTCTCGGTAACTTTTCGCCACAACAGGCTTGACCTGCTCCAGTGCACTTTCCACAATGTTATGCATAACAGGGATGGGGATATGGTCCGCATCCATTTCGTTTACTTTGTCAATAACATACTGGCAGATATGGCGTTCCTCTTCCTCCGTAAACTTTGTCAGCGCCCTGTAAGCGCTTTTGCCTACTGCGCTGATTACCTTCTGGACATTAAAGGCTTCCCTGCTCCCATCCTTCTTTACCACATAAACTGTTTTTTCAGGCTTAAATTTCTCGCCATAGTCTACATTCTCCGTTACTCCCTGATTGAAATTACTGCTCATCCGTTCCATTCCCTTCCACATATAAGCTCACTGTTTCCATACGCCGGCATACCGCCTGCAGCAGCGCCGACACCCTCCGCACTTTGGTCCAAACCATCTCTGTAAACACGGGCAACCGGTAAAAACTCCCTGTTTTCCCACAATATTTTGCCCCTCTCAACATTATACCCCTATATATTGTGCCCGTAAACAATAGTATAAGAAAGTTTACCCTGAATGTCAATTCAGTATCCTTAATAAAAATAAACAAAAAAGGCATCTCATTTTTAGATACCTTTTCCATTGTTCAAACCCTCTGTAATTTTCATTGTAGTTACTATGTCTGACAGCCAGCGGCTGTATTGCTCCCTGACAGAAACAGGGCTGACCACCACCGCTTCCCGCCCGATACCTGCCAGCCAGCCGAAAAACTGGCCACTGACTGCCACCCTTACCCTGACACGGAAAATGCGGTCTGTCATGGGACGGATATCGGCATCTTTCCCAAACCGGTCCAGCACCACGCCCACCAGCCTGTTGGGAAACTGCAGCGTCACGCTCTCCTCATCCCCACTGTACATGCCAAAGGTCTGGTTGGTGTAAGAAGCAGGGTCCACCCTGGCAAACTGTTCCATTCCTTCCCTCTTCTGCTCCAGCACCGCGGTCTTGCCCATCTTATCCACACGAAAGTGCTTCATAACACCGTCCCTGCTGTCGTAAGCCGCCAGATAATAATTTTCTTCCCGCCATATCAGCGCCCAGGGACTTACCGTTCGCTCGGCATTCAGCCTGGGAACCAGCTGTTTCCTCAGGTTCCAGTCCAGGTATTGGAACCTGATCTGTTTATTTTCCTGGATGGCTCTATGTATGCTGTCCACGTTATAATAGATGCTCTCGTTTTCCGTCTTGACCCGCCCGGCCACAAACACCTGCCTCTGGAGCTTACCGGCGTCATATTTTCCCGCCATCCGTTCCAGCTTCTTGATCAGGCTCCGGGATTTCCGGGTGGTGATAAACCGGGACGACTGCACCGCGTCCACCAGAAGCTTTAACTCTGCCAACTCAAATTCCCTGCCCGCCATGTAGTAGCCGCCGCCGAGCCTGCTGTGCACCTGTATGATATCATAACCGAACTCGCAGAGCTTATCGATATCGTCATAGATGCTCTTTCTCTCCGAATGGATCCCATTGGCATCCAGGTAGGCAATAATATCAGCTGTGCTGGCAGGATGCTTCTCATCCGTACTCTCCGACAGAAGCTTTGCAATATACAAAAGTTTTAATTTTTGCCCTGCTGATTTCGCCATAGTCAAAAATCCCCATAATGTTCCTTACGCTACTATCTCACACAGCCTGCGCAAATCATCGATCTCATGATCCGGCTTCCACGGCGTATCGTTTGTCTGGCCTTCCGGGCGATACCAGCAGGTAGGGATGCCCATCTGCACGCCACCCTTGATATCGCTGGTGAGGGAATCCCCTACAATCAGGATCCTGGATTTATCCTTCTCCGGGATTTCCGCCAGGCAATGCTCGAAAAATTCCATCCCCGGTTTCGGGCACCCCACCTCCTCGGAGATAAAAAAACCATCCATGACATCAATAAGTCCCGATATTTTCAGCTTATTGCGGGCCACCGAAGAAACGCCGTTGGTGATCACATACTGCCTGAGCCTTCCCTGCAAAGACCTGACCACTGCCAACCCGTCATCCCTGAACAGAAACACACTGCCCAGCGCTTCCTCATACTCTCTGCGGAAGGCTTCCACGTCAACGCCCCGGATCCCATACTCGTTGAAAAGCATAGTAAAGCGACCGGTCAGCAATTCCTTCTTGGTAACCTCCCCAAGCTCCAAACGCTTCCAGTAATCATTGTTAATCTGGGAATACCGAGTGATATGCTCCTCCGTTATCCCTATCCCGATTGACTGAAAGCACTTTTTCAGGGCAAATCTCTGGGAATAGGGAAAATCCAGTAGTGTGTCATCCAGATCCCACAAAATAGTAGTATAAGCGCAGCGCATTTTCAGGCCTTACCTGTGCCTTCAGCGGCATTTGTCCCGGAAGCCTTTCCGGCACTCTTTTTCTTTGCCATGGTGATCCCCACCGTAACAGCCACTGCAGCCGCCACACCGATCACAAGAAGCAGTACCACATAGATCAAAAAAGAATTCACAAAGCTTACCATACGTTGTATCTCCTCTTAAATATGCGCCATTTCCCTTTTGGGGAGTCGCGCTCTTATTCTTCTTTTAGTATACCAATCCCGGCATTTCCCGTCAAGAGATGTTGAAGACAGACATGCGCGGAACCGCCGCGTATCTTTCCCTTACATTACCCAGTCGCCGGTTTCCATAAAGGTTTCCGCCTGCCAATGGGCCTTTTCAATAATATCCTTATCATACCCCATCAATTCCAACAGCCGGATGGCATTCCTGGTGGTGGCCCTCCCTGGCTGCAGCTTATAGTCAAACATGACGTCCCCGTCCCGTACTTCCTCCGAAAAATGGTAATTGTCATACTCTCCTTCCAGGAGCCGGGTCAGCTCAATATCATGGGTGGCCGCAAAACACAGGATCTGGGTCCCCCGCAGGCTTTTTAATATCTGTGTAGATGCGGCGATCCGCTCCACGGTATTGGTTCCCCGCAGCACCTCGTCCACAAAACAGAGAATCCTGCCTCCGCCCTTCGCCGCGTCAAGGATCCGCTTCAATGCTTTGATCTCCACGATATAATAGCTCTCCCCCGATTCCAGGTCGTCCCGCAACGCCATGGAAGAATAGACCTGAAAAAAGGCACTGTGGAAGCTGTCCGCCGCACAGGTGTGGATGGTCTGGGCAAATACGGCATTGATCGCCACAGTCTTTAAAAAGGTGGATTTTCCGGAAGCGTTGGAGCCGGTCAGCAGCACGCCCCTCTCCCCATTGATACTGTTCTTTACAGGCCGGGAAAGCAACGGATGATACCCACCTTCCATGCAAAACCCGTTTCGGCCCCCGAATGACGGCAGACAATATCCCTCCTCCATGGAGCTGCGGAAAACCCCTATGGCAATAGCGGTTTCCAAGAATCCGATGATGCCGATCAGGGCATCCACATCCTCTATATGGTTCCGCAAATGCTTCAGCATGCTGTTAAACTTCAGCAGGTCCACATGGAACACCATCCTGACATAATCCAAAATGGTTTCCAATATATTCCCCCCTGCCTGGCCTCTTGCCGGATCCATGACCCAGAAAGAATTCCTCCGCATGGCCTGCATTGCCTTTTTGTGCAGGCATAGCTGTTCCCACTCTTTCTCACAGACAGGTACCCTGGCCTTCTCCAGCTGGCCACAGGCATCCAAAAGGCGCATAATGTATGCGAAGCTGGTAATGTATGGGTCAATCTCATTTTTTTCCTTGAAATAGGTAGTAATGTTATAAACCATGAGCATCACAAGCCCAAGGATCCCCATGGAGAAATTAACCCACAACAGCGCCAGAAGAGGCAGGAAAAGCAGATCCTGGACCAAGCTTTTCCGGTTGGACCGTTCTCCCAGATAATCCAGGTTATCCAGATAATCGTACAGGGAGAATTTCCCCGTGTATCCCAGCTTTTTCAATTGAAGCTGCACTTTCACCCGCTGTTCGGGATTCTCACAAAAAAACTTCACCACATCTTCCAGGTGGAGCAGCTCCTTTTCCTCCTGTTTCAAGGTCCTGAGAGTATAATACAAATACTCCTCCCCAGAAGCGGACAAGGTAAAATTCATACGCTTAAACAGCTCATCCATCCCCAGGTCATTCCAGGTGATGTCATCCAGCTGGGCCGGGGAGGGATGCCTCAGGAAATAGCTCCCGATCCTGGCGAAGCGCTCCGGCGCATACTCCTTCTGTGAAAGCCTGCTGCAATCTTCGTAAAGAGATTTCATGAACTTTTTCTCTGCCTGTTTCACGCGGTACGTATCCAACAGAAAAAGCACCAGCACGAAAACCGCTATCGACAAACCCAAGAGCGCTGCACTTCCCATAAACTTTTGCCTCCTATTCCGGCGTGCCAATCCCTGACAGGGTGCCGGGGCGTGTTTTGATAATCAGGAAGAACGCCCTGTTACAGGCGTCCTTCGGGTAAAAATACTATGCGGCCAGGAAGAACTTGATCAGGAAAATTGCTGACAGCACATAAGTCAGTACAGAAACTTCTTTAGCCTTTCCGGTAAACAATTTGATCACGGTGTATACAATAAGGCCGATGCCGATACCATGTCCTATGGAGCCGGAAACAGGCATTGCGATCAGCATCAGAGCCACAGGGGCGGTCTGGCTGAGATCGTTGAAATTCACGTTCTTCAAGCCTGTCACCATAAGGACACCCACATAGATCAACGCGGATGAAGTGGCTGCCGCAGGGATGATTGCCGCAATGGGCGCCAGGAAGATGCAGACAAGGAATAAAATCCCTGTGGTCAATGCGGTAAGGCCGGTACGCCCGCCTGCCTCCACACCGGAAGCGGATTCCACGAAAGTTGTCACGGTGGAAGTACCTGTCAGGGAACCGGCAACCGTGCCTACCGCATCCGCCAACAGCGCTTCCTTCATCTGGGGCATTTTGCCGTTCTTGTCCAGCATGCCTGCCCGGCTGGCAGTGCCCACTAAAGTTCCAATGGTGTCAAACATGTCGATGATGCAGAAAGTAACCACCAATGTGATCACGGTAAACCATCCGATCTCCATAAGTCCGCTGAAATTCAATTTAAAAAGCGTATTTTCCGCCATATCTTTAAAAGGAGGAAGGAAGGAGGCGGTGGAGAGGCTCGCAAAAGGATTTATCCCGAGGAAGATGGCTTCTCCTGCCCAATAGATCACACTGGCAGCAAGCATACCCAGGATAACCGCTCCTTTCACACCCTTCTGCGCCAGCACGATAATCACAAAGAGCCCTACAAACATGGTCACTACGGTGAGCACCATGGCGCCATACCCGGAACCCATATTCGTCTGTGCAACGCTGGGGGTCAGTGCGCCGAAGAAATCACGCATCACATAAAAAGGCCCGCCTGCCTCGGAGTAAACACCCGCATTGGAACCCAGGCCGATGTTCATCAGCATCAGGCCAATGGCGGGGGCAATGCCCAGACGGACGCCCAGGGGGATCGCATCCACAATCTTTTCCCGCACATTCAGCACGGAAAGAACTACGAACACCAGGCCTTCGATCAGGATGATGCACAGCGCAGCCTGAAAGGATGCCAGATAAGACATACTCGTAATGCCTGCGATATTAGCAACCACCACGGCAAAAAAACTGTTCAACCCCATGCCGGGAGCCATGGCAAAAGGCTTGTTCGCCCCGAAGGCCATGACAAACATACCAATTGCGGAAGCGATACATGTAGCCAGGAACACGCCGTTCCACAGGGGTGACCCACTGTCAAAATTAGTCAGCAGGTTGGGGTTCAGTGCGATAATGTAAGCCATTGTCATAAAGGTGGTAAGTCCGGCAATGATCTCTGTTCTCACACTGGTGTTGTTTTCTTTCAGTTTAAACACTTTTTCTAACATTTTTCCCTCCTATTGAAGTAATGGTTTTTATTGTTCAGACGTCGGTCAGGCGCCTTACAATCTTATCACATTTGGTATAAATATTCTCCACGCTGTCGCCTATATTAAACTCTCCGTTGCGGTACAGTATCCTGCCGTTTATCATCGTCATGCATACATTAGACTTACTGCCGCTGTACACCAGGTTCTTGGGAATATTATGGATTGGCTGCATGTTAGGCTGATGCAGGTCTATCATTATGATGTCCGCATACTTGCCCTTTGCCAGCACGTCCGCCTTGGAAAGGCGCATTGCCCTTGCCCCCTGGACGGTTGCCATGCGGAGTACCTTCATGGCGTCGGGACTGGAGGCATCCCCTTCCCTTACCCTGCTCAGCCCGGCCACCAGAAACATTTCCCGGAACATATCCAGGCAGTTATTGCTTGCAGGGCCGTCGGTACCGATGGCCACAGGAATCTTCCTGCGCTCAAACTCCGCGATGGGTGCGATGCCGCTGGCAAGCTTCAGGTTTGACGCAGGGTTGGTGACCACACACATCCTGCGTCTGCGCAGCACCTCCATATCGCTGCCAGTGACATGAACACAGTGGTATCCGCCGCCGCCAAACTCAAATACTCCCATGGTATCCAGGAACATCACCGGAGTCATTCCATATCTGGCCTTACACTCCTCCACCTCCTTGGCGGTCTCGGAAATATGTGTATAGACGGGGGCCCGGTATTCATGTGCCAGTTGGGATATGTTATAGATCAGCTCCTTGGAGCATGTGTATTCCGCATGGAACCCCAGCTGATAACTGATCAGTGAATTTTTCTTATTCCATTTTAAGTATTCATCCTCCAGCTGCTCTATAGAGGAGCTGAAATTATTCAGGCCGCTGGTCAGCACACACCTCATTCCCATATCCAGGCAGGCCTCCGCTATGGTGTCGGGAGTGAGGTACATCTCAAATATGGATGTGATCCCCGATGTCAGGTATTCCAGGATAGCAAGCCGTGTCAGATGGTAAATATCCTCCCCGGAAAGCTTTGCCTCCAGAGGAAATACCTTTTCATTCAGCCATTTGTCCAAAGGCACATCATCCGCATAAGAACGCAGGAACGTCATGGCGGAATGGGTATGGGCATTCTTGAAACCCGGCATCAGCAGATTGTCCCTGCAATCGATCTCTATGTCCCAGGCAATCCTTGGCAGATCCTTTGCCCACTCTCCCTCCAGCTCCTCCTGGGGCGCGATATACGCGATTTTCTCATTCTTGACCCAAATCTCCCCCCGGAACACAGGCCTGTTTTTTTCCATTGTAAGTATCCGGGCATTATATAACCGTACATTCATTTAATCGATTCTCCTCCGAACCCAAACGGCAGCAGCTCTTCCAAGCCAAACTCCCTGTAATCTGTAACATTTTTTGCAACGATCAGCGTCATATCCCCTGTCCCGAATTCCCGCAGCACCTGCCTGCATATTCCGCAGGGAAACGCATAGTCAGCAGGGTCGGCGCCTTCCATCCCTCCCGTGACCGCTATGGCCTTTATCCTTCGTTTTCCGTCGCTGACTGCTTTAAAGACCGCAGTGCGTTCGGCACAGTTCGTAGCGCCGTAAGAGGCGTTCTCAATATTGCCTCCCTGATAAACACTGCCGTCCTCCGTAAGCAGCGCCGCCCCCACCAGGTAATGGGAATAGGGGGCATAGGCCATCTGCCTTGCCTCCAGCGCCTTTTGGATCAATTCCTGTTTTTCCCGGCCACTCATCCAGACACCCCCGCTTTCTTCCAAAATCCTCCCTAACTGTAAAACTCCATTCCCTTAACGGCTTCCGTCACCAGCTTCTTGAAATTCGGGGCCGCCATATCTGCCGCCTCCTGTACTTCCTCATGGGTCAAAGGATTGGCCGTCATACCTGCGGCCAGATTGCTGATGCAGGATATTCCGCAGATCCTCATGCCCATATGGTTGGCTGCTATGGCCTCTACCACAGTGCTCATGCCTACCGCGTCCACGCCCATTCCGCGAAGCATCCTGATCTCCGCGGGAGACTCGAAAGAAGGCCCCGTAAGCTGTGCATAGACACCCTGCTGCAGAAAAATGCGGTTATCCTTTGCCGCTTTTATGATAACCTCCTGAAGGTCCCTGTCATATACCGTGCTCATATCGGGGAAGCGCACCCCAAGCTCGTCAATATTCTCTCCGATTAAGGGATTCGGCGCAAAGACGGCTATCTGATCCCGGATCAGCATGAGGTCTCCCGCATGGAAAGACGAATTTACGCCTCCTGCAGCGTTTGTCAGGAACAAAACCTCCGCCCCCATGAGTTTCATCAGCCGGATCGGGAGCACCACGTCACTGATGGGATATCCTTCATAATAATGAACCCTTCCCTTCATACAGACTACCGGGACCTGGCCAATGTATCCGAAAATAAACTTGCCTGCATGTCCGGGCACTGTGGACACAGGAAAACCTTCTATCTCACTGTAAGAAATCTCCGCGGCCACTTTGACCTGATCCGCGTAATCCCCCAACCCGGATCCCAGCACGATGGCGGCCTTGGGCAGAAAATCCGTCTTTTTCCTCACATCCTCATAGCAATCCAAAAGCTTCTTATAAGCCTCAACCATATCCGTTCCCTCCCTGCTTTCTAGTACAGCATTGCGTTAATCTTGAAGTAAATCAGTGCTTGATGTTTGCGTCAGCGTAAGGCGGAGGAAGGAGGCGATGCGGTGGCATCGTTGACTGACGACAACGCGGCGATGGCGTGAACAGCGAGTGCTGATTACTCAAGAATTAATGCAACGATGTACTAGTATAATCCACCTAAATTATCCCTATGTTTCGCTGGTCTAAATTTCCACCTGACTGCGTTGGCTTCACTCAACGATGCCACCGCATCGCCTCGTTCAGCCGCCTTGCAGGCTGAAAATTTATCCTGCGCCAAACATACGGGCAATTAGGGTGGATTATACTGGCTTTCTAAAAATCACTGAGTTTAATGACTACGAAATCCTCGCATATCTCCACACAATTTTGCTCCGGCCACATAGCCATGTAAGTGCTGTACTCCAAAGCCTCTTCCATCCGGTCCACATGAAGCTGTTCGAAATCCGCCCCCAATGTATGGAAAAAGCCAAGAATGCGCCTTGTGCTCCAGTAATTCAGCGGCTCCACCTCAGTGTCATAATCAAAGAAGGAGTTCCCAATGATCTCGCCACGGACACATGCATTGTTCGGCTCGAACTCCAGCCTTCCCACCACTGCCACCGGAAGCCCCCATCTGTTTACCCTCTTCAGTTCCCTGATCAGCTGTTGGGCAATCGCCGCATCCTGCTCGTAACGGCACCGGTCCGTATAATAAAGCGCCCCTGTCATCCGGGCCTGTTCCAGGCTTCCCGCACCCCAGGCAAACACCAGCATTGAAGCCATGCACAACGCGGCTTTCTCCTTTGGAACCGCCGCCTGCTGCAACAGGGCCAAATTGAGATACGCCAGGAAGCCTGTCATGGCCGGGAGAATCAGCTGGGACCGCACAACCGGCGCACCCCCTATGACTACAGTCATCAGAAAGGGCATCACCATTACCGCAAAATATAAGAATAGAACCGTCAAAAGGCTGCCCTTCTTCCGCCCCCGCCGCTTCCATAATACCCGCGCAAGCAACAGGAAAGACGTGACACAGAGCACCCCATAGCTCCAATGGTAAAAAATAGAACCGGAACCTGTGAACACCTGCCTCATATGGAACAATATATTTTTTATATTGTCGGAGAAAGTCCCTTCCCCCCAGAGGATCTGCTGCTGCAGATAATCCGAAGTGCTGAAAAACCATTTGGTAACGGCCATGTTGAGGGCAAATGCCGTCAGGAACAGCAGCGCATACAAACCAGCTTTCTTCCAGAATTCTTTCGCCGGGACCCCATGATCCCCCTCCAGCGCCCTCAGGCTCTGCAGGAGCAGAACTGCCGCCACTCCAAAGATATAGAGAACTACAAATATCTGATAACCGGAAAAAGTAATAAGGAGCAAAGCCGCCGCGGGCAGAAAAAAGCGCCCCCTGTGTTTCCCGTTTTCCACCCACAGGAAAGAAAGCATCAAAGCGCCTGCCGTCAATACAAAACACAGGCAGATTTCCACGCTTTGCAGGGAAAAGTAAAGCTGCTCCACAAGGATGGGATGGGATACCCACAGCAACCCGCCCAACACCCAGGAAGCCACCCCATATTTCGCATCCCCACCCCTGCCGCTTACATAGTCCCAGAGCAAAAAGAAAGAAGACACCGCCAGAATCAGCATAACCAATGTCGTTGCTCCCGCAAAATAGGGATTAAAATAGAGATTGCCCAGAATATATTTTAGAAAGACAAGCCCCTGGCGCCCTGTGGTAAGCCACCCGCCATAAAAATCGCGTCCCAGGTGGATCAGATCTTCCGTATCAATCCCTACAATATTGGAATTCAACTTTGCACCATGCAATAAAAATACAAAAACGCTGATCCAAAAAATATGGCGGCGGTATTTTCTCACATCATCCGCCCTATCGTGATCTTTTGTTATACCATTCTTCAAGCCAAAGCTCTCCTTAATAAAAATACCATATATAACCAACCCCATTATACAAAAAAACATATTAAAAAGCAAATTATTTGTTTTAACGGAAATAATATGTTACTATAGATGAAAAATACAAACATAAGGATTAAATCATTTTATGAAAGAAATGACACAGCATACATTTTCACAACGTATCCATTGGCAGGCTATACTCACTGTCTGCTATTTTGCAATATACTTTATTTTAGGGTTATCGTTATTATTCCGGCAGCCTTTTGGCAACCCCCCTGACGAATTCAACCGTTATCTGATCCCCCAGTACATTGCGGAACACGGTACGCTTCCCAACGGCTTCGAAGAGGCCATACGCATCCCCGCCTACGGCTTTTCCTATGCATTCCAGCCTATTCTGCCCTATATGGTCCAGGGTTATTCCATGCGGCTGGCAGGGTTCTTTACCCAGGACCCGGATTTCCTGTTCTACACTGCCCGTATGGTGGATTTTGCATTTGGCCTGGTCATGGCTGTATTCCTCCTGCTCTTAAGCAGAAAATGGTTTCGGTGCAGGGCGCTGCAATGGCTCTTCTGTTTCCTCACTATGTTCATTCCCCAGAGCCTGTTCCTGCACACCTACGTCAATACAGACTCCTGCTGTATGATGTCCATCGCCGTCATGCTGTACGGACTCACATGCTGCCTGCAGGACCATTTCCGTTACCGCTCCTGCCTTATCATGTCCATGGGGATCATACTGTGTGCCCTGTCTTACTACAATGCCTATGGGTTTATTTTAAGCTGTATCCTGCTTTTTACTGCCCACTTTTTCTCCCTGCAGGCCGGGCGCCCCTGCCTGGACTGGAAGCCTTTTTTAAAAAAAGGGATGTTCATCAGCGCAATCGTGCTGTTAGGGATCGGCTGGTGGTTTATCAGAAGCTATATCCTTTATGACGGGGATATTCTGGGACTGCGCACCAGAAATCTTTGCAGTGAGCTGTACGGAAACGAAGATATGAAAGCGGAAACGCGCATCACCTATCAGTCCATGGGATATACGCTGGTTTCCATGCTGTTCCGGTCGGATTTCCTGGTACTTTCCCTGAACAGCTTTATCTGTATGTACGGCCCCATGGTGGTCACCACCGCATTATGGATCTACCGCTTTTATAAGTTTCTGTTCCTGGTAGGTCTTATGGGGAGTATACTGCCTTTGTCACGCTTTGCCAGGATACCGGAAGGGATCGTTTTTCCGGGGCGCCCGGCGCTGAACCGGTTCTTCCATGGAAACATGGCAGTCTGTATGCTGATTCCGTTTGTGTTAAGCATTATTTATTCCTACGGCACGGACTACCAGCCCCAGGGACGGTATTTGATGCCCATCCTGATCCCCCTTTGTTATTATTGTGTCCGCGGCCTGGAAAAAGGGGTCCATGGGTTCTGCGCCCTAATCCCCCATATCCCCGTACTGGGAAAAAAATACAAAAAACCTGTGGGCGGGGCCGAATCCGACCGCCTGCTCACAGGTCTCTGCGGTTTTTTGATCCTTATGGTCACTCTTGCCGCCGGCATCACCATATACGGATACGCGTTCCCTTACTACTCCGGATTATAGTGCATTTTGCAGACTTTTCCCATCCTGCCGGCAATGGATTAATCCTGCACAAAACACTACGGCAATCTAAATAATGATGCATACCATGCCGCCGTTGCTGTCGTTTACGATCTTCTGCATGGTATCCTGCAATTTCATCTGGCTTTCCTCGCCAATTACGGCTACTTTTGCAGTAATTCCGTCATTTACAAGCTGTTCTATCGTTTTTCCGAAGATGTTGGTGTCCCAGATACCGCTCTCCTTATCTGTCTGGTTGATATATCGGATCAGGTCGTCCGCCTGTATTTGTGTCCCCACAATAGGCGCGATTTCTGTCTCGATGTTGGCACGGATCATGTGGATGGACGGACTGGAAGCCTTGATCTTAACCCCGAATTTATTTCCGTGTTTGATCAGTTCAGGCTTCTCCAAAACAATCTCGTCACGGTCCGGGGTCACCACTCCATACCCCTTCATCCGAACCATGTTCACCGCATCCAGGACCTTTGCGTATTCATGCTTCATGGCCGCAAAATTCCTCAGCTTATTGATCAACTGATACTCATCCGCAATAGGTTCCCCAACCATTTCGGTCAGCATCTCATAGTAATAGGCTTCCTCCACATCCAGCTGGACCCTGACCACGCCGTCAGAAAGCCTTACTGCATCCGTTTTACAGCGTTTTATGTACTCGCTCTCCATATCAATGGGTTTCTCAAGGACATTGCGGATCGTATTATAGTCTTTCATCAGGATCTTAACTTTATCGATAATGTCCTGCTTCATGCGATTATCCCTGGCAAGCATCTCCACCCATTTGGGCATATAAAATTCTATGGCAGAAATAGGGAACTCATAAAGCACTTTCTCCAAAAGCATATTGATATCATCCCTTTTCAGCTGCTCGCAGTTCACCGTCACAGCAGATACCCCATACTTCTCGCCAATCTCGGCTGCAACCTTTTTCGCCTCATCGGAATAGGGTTTCTGGCTGTTGACCAGCACCAGGAACGGTTTTCTCAGCTTCTTCAGCGCCAGTATAGTCTTCTCCTCCGCCTCCAGGTAATTGTTTCTCGGAATCTCCCCGAAGCTGCCGTCAGTGGTGATCACCAGGCCGATGGTGGAATGGTCGTTCATAACCTTATCCGTGCCGATCTCCGCCGCCTGTGTAAAAGGGATCTCATAATCGAACCATGGCGTCTTTACCATGCGTTCCACATCCTCCTCCATATGGCCGGCAGCGCCCTCCACCATATACCCCACACAGTCAATCAGGCGCACCGAGACAGGTATGTCACCGCTCAATACTACCTTTGCCGCCTCATTGGGAATAAACTTGGGTTCCGTGGTGGTAATGGTCTTACCTCCTGCACTCTGAGGCAGTTCATCCTGGGCACGTACTTTCGCATGCTCATCTTCCATCACAGGGAGCACAAGCTCCTCCATGAAACGTTTGATAAAGGTAGATTTTCCGGTGCGCACCGGTCCCAGTACGCCTATATAGATTTCTCCTCCGGTCCTTTTTTGTATATCACGATAGAGATCGTATGTATTCGATGCATAGTCCATATAGAACCCCTCCTAACATATTCTGCTATATGTATATGAGGGAAGGACCGGAAACATTCATGAATACTCCTGTTTCGTATGAATCTCCCATATCAGGGCAGTTTACTCTTCTTTCTTATCCATACTGTCTTCCAGCTTTTTCAGGGTATGGGCCGCAAACTCTCTGCCTCCCATGCCGAAAGCGATGGCAAATGCCACTGCCAATGCGGCCAGGATCAATTTAAATGTGGAGTTGACGATGGTTTCCGCAATCCCCAGCTGGCTCAGGACCATAAATACGCCCACCGTCAGGATCGCACATTTCGCAATCAGTCCGTAGGCAGCATGCCCACGGCTCACCAGCGCCCTGGAAGCTATGGAGCTTGCCACAAAACAGATGGCAAAGATCAGGACGGCGCTCAAGGCAGCCGGCATATAACCGATCACATCAGATCCGATACCGGTCAGCACCTCCAGCTTAAGGACATTGACACCCTCCACTACAAAGAAGATTACGATCACCACATTGACCACCGTACCTGCAAACCTGGACAGATCAAACTTATTCTTCTCCTCATCCAGAAGTTTGGAAAGCTTTGCATCCAGTCCGGCAGAAGCGATCAGACGGGTCACGATCTGCCCCACAAACTTACCGATCATGCAGCCGATAATAATGATCACTAACCCTACGAAAATATTAGGGATAAAGCTGAAGATCATATCAAGCATATGTACTGCAGGTGTGGAGATCACGCTGATATTCAGCACATCCAGAGCCATTATGATCATGGGGATCAGGATCAGCACATATATAATGTAGGCCAGTGTATTGGAAAGTTTTGCGCTGTTTGGCACCTCCACGCCGGCCTTCTCCTGAAGCTTGTCCACATTCAGTCTGCCGAACACGGGCACAAGGAGCTGGCGGACCAGCTTTGCCACAAAACAGCCTACCACCAGAACGATCACCGCGGCAACCACATTAGGCACATAACCCCAAACAATGTTCAGCAGTCCCGTGATGGGGGAGATGACCTCTTTCATACCCAATACGGAAAAAATACCGGGAACAAAGAGCAGAAACACCAGCAGATGAACCAGCTTCCCGATGAATTCTTTCGTACTTCCGTGTTTGTCTTCCCCTCCTGCAGCATCCAGTTTCTCAAGGAACTGTCCCACCTTGCCCCCGCTCAGCAGCTTCAGCACCAGAGATCTGACAATGGCAGCCACCACAAATGCCACGATCAGAATCAGTGAGGCGGCGATCACGGACCATATGCCGTTACCCACCGCAGACATAAAAGAATTAATAAAATTCATATTTATTTCCTCCTATCAATAGATTTTATAAAATTTTAACATATTTAGGAAAATATCACAATATTATTTTTCTATCTACGATAATATTGTAAGTCTCCCCCGGGACAAAAGGCACACCTGCGGAATCAAGTACATAAATCTTACCTGAAATATGCCGTTACAAATGCAATATCAGGCTGTACTGCCGGCAAAGCCTTGTTCGGCAAAATTCTGCAAAAATTCAGCCATGCCGTTTTCCAAAACAGCATGGCCAAAATACTTTTTATTCCCGGGAGCAACGAGCAAACCAAATTTGTTGGCTTTGAGCCGTTACCTGCGGCAGAGTCTTTTATTTCATCACGACTCTCCTGAAATTCTTTTTACCCCTCTTCACAATGATTCCCTCCCCTGCAAACTGCACGGGAGTATAGGAAGTCTTAACATCTGTCACCTTCTCGTTGTCCACGGTGACTCCGCCCTGCTCCACGGCACGCCTTGCCTCGGAACGGGATGCGGTCAGTCCGGAACTCACCAGTACGCCCAGAATATCTATGGCGCCATTCAGGAAATCTTTTTCCTGCAACTCACAGGTAGGCATTTCCGCCGCGTTTCCGCCTGTAAACAGCGCCCTTGCGCTGTCCTGTGCCCTGGCAGCCTCCTCCTCGCCATGGACCATCTTGGTCAGTTCAAAAGCCAGAATCTCCTTTGCCTGGTTCAGCTGGCTGCCCTCCCAGCCGTCCATCTCATCGATCTGCTCCAGGGGCAGGAAAGTAAGCATTCGCAGGCATTTCAGCACATCTGCATCGGCAACGTTCCGCCAATATTGATAAAACTCAAAAGGAGATGTCTTATGGGCGTCAAGCCACACGGCCCCTTTCTGGGTCTTGCCCATTTTCTTTCCTTCGGAATTTAACAGCAGGGTAATGGTCATGGCATAGGCGTCTTTCCCCAGTTTCCTGCGGATCAGCTCCGTGCCCCCCAGCATATTACTCCACTGGTCGTCGCCGCCAAACTGCATATTACAGCCGTACTTCTCATATAGGCACATAAAATCATAGCTCTGCATGATCATGTAATTGAATTCCAGAAAGCTCAATCCCTTCTCCATGCGCTGCTTATAGCATTCCGCTGTAAGCATGCGGTTTACGGAGAAATGAACGCCGATATCCCGAATGAACTCAATGTAGTTCAGGTCCCGGAGCCAGTCCGCATTGTTCACCATGATTGCCCTGGAGTGGGCACTGCCTGCCTCTGAGTCCCCATTCTCCTCAAACTCAATAAAACGGCTCATCTGCTTCTTAAAGCACTCACAGTTATGGTCGATGGTTTCCGTAGTCATCATATTCCGCATATCAGAGCGCCCGGAAGGGTCGCCAATCATAGCGGTTCCGCCTCCAATCAGGGCGATGGGTTTATTCCCCGCCATCTGCAGTCTCTTCATCAGGCACAGGGCCATAAAATGCCCTACATGAAGGCTATCCGCCGTGGGGTCAAAGCCGATATAGAATACTGCCTTTCCGTTATTGATCAGCTCTTTAATTTCTTCTTCATCCGTTAGCTGTGCCAGCAACCCTCTTGCTTTCAATTCATCAAATACCGTCATTTTATTTTCCATACCTTTCCTGTGTTCTATTACATCCCATTCAGACACAGAACATGGTATCACGAATAATGGGATTTTTCAAGAACCTTGTCAAGAACCGGACACGCCGCATTTCATGTCGTTACAGTTCACACGCGCCGTTCGTACCCAGATAACTTCTTATACAAGCATAAATTGATCCGGGTACGACTGACGCGTGAACTGTAACTTCATATCAAAGTCATATGTTTTTGATCAGGCACAGGGTCAGCTCATCAGAATTGACACACTCCGCGTCCACTCCGCAGACCGTCTCCTCATAGTAGCATCCTTTGCCGTCAGGGATATAACCTCTTTTGGCATACAGCCTGTGGGCGCTGCCGAAGGTGCTGTTCAGCCCTACGTCAAGGTACACCCTGTCACTGTAATTTGACGCGATCTGTTCCGCTATGTCCATCAGCCTTCCCCCGATTCCCCTTTGGCGGAACCGCTCCGGCACAAACAAGTCTACGATGCCCGGATACCCCTGGTTTCCAAGGCCTCCCCATTTACACTGGTAATAGAGGTATACATATCCTGCCATCTGCCCCTGGCAGAAAGCAATCAACCCTGTACACATCCGGCTCTTGATGTGACCGTCCTGTTTCTTAAAATAACCGGCCGCTCCATCAGGATTTTCCGCTTCCCTGCTCAGCTCCTCTATGTCCGTGTCTTCCATATCCCGTATGATAAGCTCTTCCGTCTGGTAATAAATCATTTTGTCCCCCTTTTCAGAAATCAGGCTTACACTTCTGACAGCAGGCTGTAGAGATCCACCCCGGTACGTCTCTCGAAATATTCCCGCAGAGCCAGATTCTGATTCCACATCTCCTCCGGGTAATTCCCATACCTGCTCCGGACATCCTGCATCCTGTCTTCCATGGCAACCACGCCGTCAGCCGTGCCTACGGCATCGCAGAGCTGAATCAGCCTGTCATAGTCATCATATTCCACCCCGTCCAGAGTCTTCCGCAGCTCTGTCTCCTGCTCCGGCAGTATGTCAAATTTTCCGATATACTCTTCCACAGACCGGCATGGAAAAGAATGTGTCAGACAGATCCTTCCGGCCTCCGGATATCCCATCCACTCCATATACTTCCAGCCGTCATAGACATGCCCCAGGTGCCTTACACCGAACTTTCTCCCGATATCATGCATAAGACCCAGCACATACGCCTTTTCCACATCCATATCACCGCATGCCGCAGCAATCTTTTCCGCGCATTTCGCCACACAACGGCTGTGCGCTCCCCAGGGGCCGGGATTACAGTTCTCCGCCTCCTGCAGGATTTTTTCCGCCTCCTCAATGGAGGGATACCCCTGCTTCATTTTTACACCCGTCTGCGCGCCGCGGCCCACACTCATCTCAATAGTTGAATACACATTTTTATTCAACCTCACACCTCCCTGTGCGCTTCAGTCCACATACCAACCAATATTTGAAAAATGCTTTCCCCGGGATGTGCATCACACTTTCAAACACACTCTAAGCCTTGTTCATCATCAGCTTCGTCATGGCCTGGTTCAGTCCGTCCACGGTCAGCTTATACATGGGAAAGAGCTCTTTCACTGCCGTCTCGGCTTCCCGCCAGGGCGCCCTTCCCGGCGCCATCTTGGGATTCAGCCAGACTACCTTTTTGTACTTCTTCTTCACCAGCTTCAGCCACTCATAACCGGACAGGCCGCCGTTCGGCCCCCGGTAGTTCCCGGTGTCGGAATAGAGCTCCTCCGGCGCCATGGCTGCGTCGCCTACAATGATCACCTTGTAATCGCTGTCCACATTGCGGAACATCCATTCCGTGTCAATCCAGTCACCGTTCTCACACTCCGGGGTCTTATACAGCTTACTGTAAATGCAATTATGAAAGTAATAAGTCTTAACATCCTTATAATGGTTGGACTTGTGCACTGCCTGGAACAGATCGTTCAGCAGGCTGCTGAAGGGAATCATCGTCCCCCCGGAATCCATCAGAAGCAGCAGCTTCACCGCGTTTTTCCTTGGCTTCTGCATGACAATCTGCAGGCAGCCTCCATTATTGCAGGTCTTATCCACCGTGCCATTAATGTCAAGCTCTGTCTCAGGGATATCCAGCCTGCTGGAAAACTGCCGCAGCTTCCGAAACGCCAGCTGAAACTGTCTGTTGTCCAACACCCTGTCGTCCCGAAAGTCCCGGTACTTCCTGGCGCCCACCACGGAAAAGGCAGACTGGTATCCGGTCTGGCCGCCCACCCGGACGCCGCCTACATTGCCGCCCATGTTGCCGAAAGAAGTCTTTCCCATAGTGCCGATCCAGAAGCTTCCGCCGTTATGCTCCTCATTCTGATCCTTCAGCCTCTGTTTAAAGGTCTCCTCCACCTGCTCCTTATCCACCTGGATGTCTTCCATCTGGTTCAAATGGGCGCGGGCCTCCTCGTGGGCCAGCTCCAGCATGTCAGACTTGTCCAGCCAGCGGAGCATCTCTTTCCCTACTTCCGTCTCCTTCTCCGCAGGCCGGAAACACTCGTCAAAGGCCATATCAAATTTGTCGAAATCCGCCTCGCTCTTTACCAGGATCATCCGCGCCACATAGTAAAACCGGGTCAGGGAGCTGCCGCACAACCCCTTGTCCAGCGCTTCCTGAAGTGTCAGAAATTCACCTAAAGTCACTCTTAATCCCTTTGCCCGAAGGGTGTTGAAGAAATTTATAAACATACCCTGTCCTCTTATGATATCTTCCCTGTTCCATCAATCGCGTTTTCTTTACCGGAAATTCTTATGATAACAGTTTATGTCCCTGATCACAGATTCCCCTTCTCCTGCCGCACCAGCTCCAGATCCTCGTCCTTTTTCACCACCGTGCCCACAAAAGGCAGCTCCGCCTTGATCCTGTCCGCGGAAATCCCCCCGATCTGCAAGGCGTTGATCCAGTCAATCAGCTCTGAAGTGCTGGGTTTCTTCCGAATGTCGCGGATGGCCCTGATATTGTAAAATACATCCATGGCATTTTTTAACAGGTTCGCCTCAACATCGGGAAAATGCACCCTTACGATCTCCTCCATCAGTTCCTCATCCGGGAAATCAATGTAATGGAAAATACAGCGGCGCAGGAATGCATCGGGCAGCTCCTTTTCCGCATTGGAAGTAATGATCACAATGGGGCGGTGCTTTGCCTTCACGGTGCGCTTTGTCTCATGGATATAGAATTCCATCTGGTCAAGCTCCCAGAGAAGGTCATTGGGGAATTCCAGGTCCGCCTTATCTATCTCATCTATCAGAAGGACTACCTGTTCATCGCTGTCGAAAGCCTCCCCCAGCTTACCCAGCTTAATATACCGCGCAATATCATCCACACCCTCTTCCCCGAACTGCCCGTCATACAGGCGTTGGATGGTATCATAAACATACAATCCTTCCTGAGCCTTGGTGGTAGATTTAATATTCCAAATCAGCAGCCTTTTATTTAATGACTTTGCCACAGCCTCAGCCAGCATGGTTTTGCCGGTTCCCGGTTCACCCTTTATCAGCAATGGCTTTTTTAATGCAATGGCAATGTTGACGCTTGCCATCAATTCCTCGCTTGCCACATATTCCCCTGTTCCCTGAAATCCCTGGAGTTCCATATTTGCACACACCTTTCCCTTGAAATTTATACAGTTTCATGTTACCATATTCCTGTTGTAAAGTCAAAGTTCTGCTGCGTTAGCCTCACTCAACGATGCCACCGCATCGCCTCGTCCAGCCGCCTTGCAGGCTGAAAATTCATTCTGCGCCATTTGGTTGAAAATGATTGGTACAGCACACTGGATGTCTACCTGGAAGAAGAACCGGATGCCGGAAAGGAAGAAACAAGGTAAAAATGGCGGATGAACTTCTATCGATTGAAACGGGTGTCCAGGGAACCAAAGATTCCTGACACCTCCAATGTACGAAACTCGTTTACGGCAACGGCACATTAATCAACATAGTCAACAAAGTCAACATAGTTAACAAAGTCAACATAGTTAACAAAGTCAACATAGTTAACAAAGTCAACATAGTTGACTTGGAAAAAAGCATCTGGCGCATAGGAGTGTTACACACAGAATCCGATTGCGGGAAAGGTATGAGCATCACTATGATCAAAAATATGTTTGAAAACACACGCAGCATTTCCTTCGAGGTATTCCCTCCGAAAAAGGACGGGGAATTTGATAAGGCATTTGAAGTAATGGACAAGCTGGCCCTGTTAAAGCCTGATTTTATCAGTGTCACTTATGGCGCCGGCGGCAGCCGCTCCGGCAAGACGGTGGAGATTGCCTCCTACATACAGAACAGGCTTGGTATCGATGCCGTAGCCCATATGACCTGCGTAGGCAATAAAAAAGAACAGTTGCTCCAAGTTTATGAAGCTTTGAAAAAGGAAAATGTAAACCATGTACTTGCGCTTCGGGGGGACCGCCCTAAAGATATGAGCGATGAGCAGTTTGCATCCCGGGATTTTGCCCATGCAAATGATATGATGCTCTTTTTAAAGGAGCACACAGATTTGCATATGGCCGGGGCATGTTACCCCGAAAAGCATTTTGAGAGCTTCAGCATGGAATCCGATTTAAACCATTTAAAGAAAAAGCAGGATGCCGGGGCAGAATTTCTCATCAGCCAGCTTTTCTTCGACAATGATTTTTATTATGGCTTTCTTGAAAAGGCCGAAAAGAAGGGCATAACCATTCCTGTTTGTGCGGGCATCATGCCCATCACTACCACAAAACAGATCGGCACTACAGTAACCCTGTCCGGTTCCGCTATTCCTAAGGCTTTAGCAGATATTTTCGCCACATACGGGGATTCCCCGGAAGACATGCGCAAGGCAGGTATTGATTATGCCATCCGCCAGATTCGGGATCTCCAGGAAAACGGAGTCAATGACATTCATATTTACACTATGAATAAACCCAAAATGGCTGCTGAGATCATGGAATCAATCTATCGGTAAGACTTTAATCCTATTCATAAACGCCGGCTGCCCTTCTTTATAAGGCAACCGGCGTTTTTCATACTTTTTTGAGCGCTTAATTATTTCAATTTGAATTTAGCTGTAATTGCTTCCAGAGCCTTCACACTCTGTTTACTTTCATTCAACCGCTCGTATCCTTCTATTGTACTTTCCACCACTTTGGAGGATTTCTCCGCAATATCATTAATTCCCTGCGCAGACTGGCTCATGGTGTTGTTGATATCCTCTACGGAAGTCACGATATTAGCAATATAACTGTCCAGTTCCTCAATGGCATTTTTGATCTGGTTCATCAATTCCATATACGCAGACGCATCTTCATGGTACTGCTCCCCTGAGTTTTTAAACACATCATAATCGGTAATAACCTTTGTCTCCAGGAACCGTATCATGGTATTCATACATTCCGTCATACTTCTGACCGCAATATTTACTGCCCCCACAATTTCATTGATATCGTCTACCGCTTTAGAAGTCTGTGTGGCAAGGGAACCAATCTCCGTCGCCACCACAGCAAAGCCTCTTCCTGCCTCCCCTGCCCTTGCAGCCTCGATATTGGCATTTAATGCCAACAGGCTGGTCTGGCTGGATATGCTTTTAATGGCATCTGTCAATTCATTGATCTTTCCTGCAGCCTTGGACTGCTCGATAGCCTTGTCGGACTTCTCCTTTATTTCCTCAAATATCTTAACTGCCTGGATACTGGAGTTCTCCGATGTCCTCTTGATCTCCTCCGCCCTGCCAAGAATCTGGTTTGACTTCGTTTTGCCATTCTCTGTCAGGACATAAATATTTTCAGAACTATGTTTCACATGCTCCACATTATCCGCAATCTGGCTTGTGTTTTTTGCAGCCATATCGATGCCCGCCGCCATTTCCTGCGTGGCCGCGGAATTATCCTGGGAACGCGCATTGTTATCCGCCATGATACGATCCAAATTGTCAACGCTTGACTGGATCGTCCCCTCTGCATGGTTGATCTCTCCAATCATCTCCCGCAGTGCACGCCTCATCTCCCGTACCTTGGCCGCCATCTGGCCAATCTCATCCTTGTATCTCTGCAGCATTTTCCCGTTTTGGGTGGGAGTAAAGTCAAACCTTGTAGTTTTATCAATTACCTCCGTCAGTGCAGTGATCGGCTTGGCAATCAGCAGACTGATGACCAACCCTACAATCACCGCAAAAATGATTGCCACCAATCCACCCGTGCTCGCCTTTACAACCAAAGTATTCGTGGTGGCCCGAATCTCCTGGTCCGGAGCTGTCAGCACAAATTTCATCTGGTTATTCAAAGTGGTATAAACCAGCCGTTTTCCCGTATTATTGTAAGTATAGCCCAGAAGTGAGCCTTCCCCTTCCCCAGATGCGATCAATGCGGCCACCTCGCCTGTAGTTCCGCCTAAATCACCAAGATATTGCCCAAATTCGAGCTCCTTATGATGCATGACCACACCGTCTGCGTCTGTCAGGAACGCATATCCCGTTTCATAGATCCCCACTCCATCCACCATATCGGTGACCTGGTTAAAATCAATATCCATCCCAATAATGCCGATGGATGTCCCGTCCTCCGCATAAACAGGAACTACATAAGAGATCATATACACATTGACATTCTCGTTCAGATAGGGTGACATCCAGAGCGGCGCTTTATTTTCAACCGGAATGTAATACCAGCCTACATGGGCATAATCCGTTGGCTCATACATGGAAAAGTCTGTGGGCTCCACCGCATAAAAATCTTCCAACAGCGAATTGCGCATCAGGAAATACCCGGAAGTAGGGTTAGAATAATCGGGGTTATAACGGATATAAGCAGTAATTGCACCGTCCGTATGTACTGCAAAATCTTCTATGATAGATTGGATCTGTGCTGTAAATTTATCCGCATACGCCTTATCCCGGAAAAAGGCATCTACATCCAGTTCCCGCAGGACATAATCGCTCAGGGTGTCAACAGACTGTTCCACACATGCGATCCATCCGTTTAATTCAATGGTCTTATTCTGCGCTTCCATTTCCATGGTCTGCTCGGCATAGTCCTCCGTTGCCTGCTTCGTCACTCCTATGGATGCCAGTTCTGTAATTCCTGCCGCCAAAAAAGTACACAGCAAAATACACAATGTCAGCTTAGTCTTAATTGATTTCATATGCTTTCCTCCTGTCATACCTTTTTACCGTACACATGAAATTATTATACTATATATTGACAGCCCATTCAACAAGATTTTCCACAAACTGACACCTGGTTACTGTCAAGTAATCGTTGGCAGTTTTTTTCATACAGATTTTCTTTTGTTGC
>CANRWO010000028.1 GCA_947643615.1 uncultured Lachnospiraceae bacterium | reverse complement strand
CTGTCATTCTTACCGTTTCCATGTGTGCACAACCATTGGGCAATGCATTCTATGGCGTCGTGTTTGAAATCTGTAAAGGGTTTGAATATGCGGTTGTTTTATTTTCGGGTATTGTGTCGCTTATGATTGCCATTAGCACAAAAAATGTATTCAAAAGATTTTCAGCAGACTAAAATGAAAGGCAGGAATGTAATGAGAAATGTAGAATAGATATTGTGCCCTGTATGTGGCAATAAAACCCGCAATAGGATAAGGGAAGATACAGTTTTGAAAAATTATCCTCTTTACTGTCCCAAATGTAAACAAGAAACATTGATTGAAGTAACAAATAATTATAGACCGCAGGACTTGGTATCTGGTGCAGGAATTAAGAAAGACGGTGCGGAGAGTGGATACCAGCGGGGAAGGAAGCCTGCTGACCGGAAAGCTCTACTGTGCGGACTGCGGCGGGAAGATGCACTACCGCAGAAGCACGACAAGGGCGGGCAGGGACTGGCGCGGGATTCCGAACGGGGAAGTCCAGCACACATCCGCAGGTTTTAATTGCAGCACCTATAACAGCAGCAGAAAAAAGTATAAACAGGCTCAATCTTTCTCTGATGTGATATGTTTTGAACTTTCCAACCGTCTACAATACCTTCTTGTTCTGACTCCACTTGTTTCCTTATAAGCTATTGTTAATATTCTTCATAGGTCATCCTATTTACTTTGTTCTGTAGACCGTTTTCCTCCCTTGGAATACTTTGCAGCAAATCATAAATTTCAATACCGTCACTGGGCGATAGTCTTTTTAACTTAATCACGATACCATCCCTCCTTTAGAGTTAAGGCCTTGTATTTTGAAAAGACCTTCCATTTCTTCCGGGGATTCCTTCATCCCTCTTTGGAACCAAACCTCAATCCAGCCGTACAAGGAATAGGCTACAAATGCTTTTGCGTAAGCCTCGCTTTTGGGTTGCTCGGGCTTTGGGCCGCAGATCCTGATAATTGCGTCTTTTAACAGATAAATGAGTTCTTTTTCATTTAGAAGCCGGTAGAATTCCCTGTGCTTTTCAAAATGGGAAAACAGTGACCGGATCAGAGCGCTTATGGGTTTGCCATTTCCTTCCGCGTACTCATCCATCCATTCGGAAAACAGACCATCGATATACAATCGGATGATATCCTCCTTGCAGTTAAAGTTCCGGTAAAAAGATGCCCTGCCCACTCCCGCGTGACTACACAATTCACTGACGGAAATGGCGTCCATGGGTTTATCCCGGAGCAAGGTGAAAAACGCGCAAGTCAGATGCTCTATGACATAAACATTTCGGCCTTCATTGCTCATCGGTGATACATTTTTTATGTTTTGTCTCATTTTGGCTCCTTCTCTTGACAGCAAATTAATGCAAAGGTACAATTGTATCGTCGATACAGTTGTATCAGCAATTATCATAACGCATTCAATCTTGCATGTCAAGAAGCCTGCAGGAGAATTGGGCGAACAGCCACGAAAGGAATGGAAAAATGTCACTTACACAGAAACGTATTCTTATTTTGCTTATCCTCATTGTCACAGCGGCCGTCTTGGGGCGGCTTACCGTCAGGGCGGTTTTGAATTTACTGGTGGGCGGCACCATGTTTGGAGGTAACTTCCTATGAAGAACCTTTCTCATGATCAAGTGGAAAAAGAAAAGAGGAAAGAAAAGAAGGACAGGAAGAAGGGCAGAGGTATGTGGGGATTTGTCTATGTTTTTGCATTTATTGCTGCTTTTGGCGGGTCTGCAGCATTTAAAATGACCCATGATCCATTGGGGGGTGAATTCTCGGTGGACTGGGATGATTTGGTGGGCACGGTATATACCGATCTCTCTTATGGCAGCGGTGAGGCCAACAAATTTGACCTTTACGTCCCGGCCGGCCATTCCAGGAGCAGCTACGGCCTGGTTGTATATCTCCATGCGGGAGGTTTTACGGCCGGAGACAAATCCGGCGATGCCGAGATCCTAAAGTGGCTCTGTTCAAAGGGATATGTGACTGCAGGGATCAACTATACCCTGTTTAGCGAAGCGCACCCTGAAGCAAGCGTATATTCCCAGTCAATAGAAATCAGGGAGAGTATGCCCTATGTGATAGCGGAAGCGGAAAAGCTGGGGTATCACATTGATGAAATGGCGATCTCCGGTGGCTCGGCGGGGGGATGCCTTGCTCTGTTGTATGCCTATCGTGATGCGGATATTTCGCCAGTTCCCGTAAGGATGGTCTTTGAAGCAGTGGGGCCCTCATCCTTCTATCCCGAGGACTGGAAGTGCTACGGCCTGGATCTGGGGAACGCGGAAAGCGATGTGGCTGCAAGAGAACTGTTCGGGACTATGGCAGGCAGAGAGATCAAGGCTGAGTTTGGCACACCTGAATATGAAGAAGAAATAAAGGATATTTCCGCAGTGCTCTGGGTAGACGAAAACACTGTCCCCACCCTTATGGCCTATGGTAAGTATGATAAAATCCAACCATATGAAGGCTCCCAGAGGCTTTTAAGGGCGCTTGAGGACAATGGGGTTCCCCATGACTATTATTTATGTGAGCATTCAGGCCATGGCCTGCAAAATGACTATAAAATATATGGGGAGTATATGCGGAAGATATCGGAGTACCTTGATACATATATGCCTGTAAAGTGACAGGCAGAGGCGAAACATGCTTTTGGTGTGGTTCGCCTTATCATGCTTTCACATCCCTTTTTTTCAGGAGCCATATCGCGGTTACGCCAAACAGCAGGAAAAAGGCCAGTGTGCTGACGGAAAAAGGGATCATTTGGCCTGCCATGCGGTCCTCGTAATCGTTGGAGTTCATGCCCAGCAGCATCAGGGAATAGGGCCAGAGGAAAGAGGCTGTTTTGTTGAAGCTGGCTATCAGAAATCCGAATATGCTGCCCAGCAGCGCCAATCCGACGGGGATGGCAAAGCTGCGGATGCACATGGATAAAAGGAGCTGCAGGGAGCCGATAGCCAGTGCTGCCATGGTTCCACGCAATGTCCAGCAGAGGATCGTCACAGGAGGAAATCCGGAGAAACCTGCCATTTTGCCGCAGAGGCAGAACAGCAGATATAGCCACAGCTGGGTAATCAGAGTCACTTTTATAATGACACAGAGCTTTCCGAAGAAAATGTCCCGCACAGGCACCGGCAGCGTCATCAGTACGTTCCAGTTGTGTTCCAGATGTTCCAGGCGCCACAGGTACGAACAGTAAAGGGCCACCAGCGGGGCGTAGAACAGCAGGGAATAGAACAGGGTCAGCTGTGACCACAGGGAATACCATTCCCCGGAGAGGACGGTCCGGTTCATCCAATAGTTAAAGGTTCCCATTATGGCGGGAATAATGGGGATCAGGAAACAGGCGACCCAGATTACGGATCCCTTTAGTTTGCGGTTTTCCGCTTTGATGGTGAGTGGCAGCATAATAAAACCTCCTGTTTTCGCTTATTGTCTGCCCGGTTTGCATTACAACAGCGGGCAGGTATCTATTTTACAGTTCTTTTTTTAAGAAAATATGTCTGCACAGCAGATAGGACAGGACTGTGAAGCCGAAAAGGCCGGCAAAGAGTCCTGTGGGGAAGGACTTGTGGATTAATATGATTTTCTGAGCGTCATTGTTCCAGTCCATGTGATAGGGGGTGAAGGCACCGAAATATCCCCATAATACAAGCCTTGCCAGGGCAGGGGGGAAGAATTCGGAGAACAGTCCCAGGAAGGAGCCGGCCAGGCCTGTCAGCAGAGGCACGAACTGGTTGGCGGCCAGCAGGGACAGGATGTGCTGCAGCGTCAGCACTGCGCTCCCTGTCAGCAGGGTGGCTGCCAGATGCAGGAGGGCCTGTTTGACGGGCAGCGGTTCCGTATAACCCAGCAGCATGCCGCAAAGCAGCAGAACCGTCAGCTCACCGACACAGAACAGTGCCAGATACAGAAATTCCGTGAGAAACTTGCGGTCATAAAATCTGCTTTTCTCCTGCAGGGTAAACAGCAGTTTCCAGGTTCCCCCTTTTACTTCCATGTCGCATATGCGGCTGGAGAGCACTGCCAGCATCACCGGCATGAGGATACAGTTCAGGACGGGCATCAAATAAAGCAGATAGGAGTACCCCTGGGCCAGGTCATAGTCTGAGAGGCCTCCTTGGCCTGCGGTGCTCCACAGGAATATGACCGCCAGGAATACTAAGGGTATCAGCCAGATAAACATATGTTTTTGTTTTCTGTATTCTACAGTTAATTCGTTCATATTTTACTCTTCCTCCAATTCCAGATTGTGGTTTTGACTTTAATCCGCTCCGGTAAAGCTTAAAAAGATATCTTCCAGGCTTGCCTGTTTTTCCTCAATGCGCAGCACCCCTATGTTCATGTTGTACAGTAGATGTCCCATGCGCAGCACATCGCTGTCCTTTCGGGTATCCAGATACAGGCAGCCTTCCTTACGGAGTACGGGCATCCCGTTCTGGGCCAGGAGGCGGCAGGCCGTTTCATTATCCGTGGTGTGCAGGCGGATTCCGGTACGGCTGTACTCATGCAGAATATCCAGCCTGTCCTGGAAGACCAATATCCCCTTGTCAATGATGCCCACATGGGTAACCATCTGGTCGATTTCGGCCAGCAGATGGCTGGATATCAGAATGGTCATGCCGAACTTTTGGGGGAGAGTGCATATCAGCTCCCTCATTTCCTGTATGCCTGCGGGATCCAGGCCATTGGTGGGTTCATCCAGCAGCAGGAGGGAGGGGTAACCCAGCAGCGCCGCCGCCAGTCCCAGGCGCTGCTTCATGCCCAGCGAATAGTGGCTTACTTTTTTCTGCTGTTGATCGGAAAGGCGGACAATCCGAAGGACATCGTCCACCTGTTTTTCAGGTGTCTGTTTCAGGGAGGCTATGAGCAGCAGATTATCCCGTCCGCTCAGATGGCCGTAGTAGGCTGGGGACTCGATCAGGGACCCGGTGTCCCTTAAAAGGGACAGGCGATTCCTGTCATCCATGGTTTTCCCCAGCAGGCGCACATTTCCCCGGGTGGGTTTTGCCAGGCCCAGGAGCATTTTCATAGTGGTGGATTTCCCGGCGCCGTTAGGCCCCAGGAAGCCGTAGATGCTGCCTTCAGGGACAGACAGATCCAGGTCTTCCACCACATTTTTCCGGTGGTAGCTTTTGGTGAGGGAATTTGTTTCAATCACGGTTTCCATAATATTTACCATACCTTTCCGCTGCCCGGGCACATATTTTTTGTGAGCGGGATTTTCTGGTTTCCGCATTTTGCCCGGCAGCCTTCATTGCCGTAAAGGGTTCGGCTGAAGAAAGTGTAATGCCTGCGGCTTAATCTCAACTGAAAATCACCTTATTTTTACCTTAAGATTTGCCGGCCGGGTGGAAAGGAGCCGCAAAATGGATTATAGTAGATAACGGAGTAATGATCCGGCAATATCTTTATCGCATCCCCGGAACGGATGTTGGGGATGCGGGACGGGAGGCGATACAGTGAAATTATATGATTGCAAAATACTGTTGGTGGATGACAATAGGGAATTGCTGGCTATGACCAGGGAGATTCTCAATCGTAACGGTTATGACCTTGTGGTGGCTGCGGGAAGCTGTAGGGAGGCCCGGGACAAATTTGAGCAGGAGTGCCCCCAGCTGGTGATTCTGGATATCATGCTGCCGGACGGGGACGGGTTTACGCTGTTCCGCTGGCTGAGGGAGCGTTCCCAGGCACCGATCCTGTTTCTCTCCGCAAAGGACGAGGACAATGACAGGCTGTTTGGCCTGGGGTTGGGGGCTGACGACTACATCACCAAGCCGTTTTTGCCCCAGGAGCTGGTGCTCCGGGTGGGGGCCATCCTGAAACGCAGTTATTTTTCCGGCCGGGACGCTGAGCCAGGGGAGCTGCTCCTGCTGGGCAGGAGAAGGGTTTCCCTGCAGAATGCTACGGTGGAATATGAGGGACAGAGCGTAAGTCTTACCGCAAAAGAGCTGCTCCTTCTGCAAAAGCTTTACCGGAACCGGGGAAATATCGTGACTTTTGACGCCCTGTGCCAGGCGGTGTGGAACGATAATTATTACGGATATGAGAATGTGCTGATGGTCCATATCCGGCATTTGCGGGAAAAAATTGAGGAGGACCCGTCCCACCCGGAATACCTGTTGACGGCAAGGGGGATTGGTTATCGCCTGGCGGCAGAAAAGGCAGGTGGGAAATGAGGAGCCTGTGGAAGATCGGTAGCCGTTATATGCTGACGGCAGTGCTGGTGACGCTGTTGATTATTTGTGTCAATTTTGCAAGCTTTCTCTATTGGTTATACCAAACGCAGAAAGACGATTACGGTGCCAGTGCGAATTTCGGGAGACGCAAAATGGATGAAGTGTCGGCGGAGATTACCCTGGAGGGAGGAGCGTATTACATGTCGCCGGAGGGATACCGGATTCTGGAGGAGAGCAGCTTCATCTGGGTCATGATGATAGACCGGGAGGGCGATGTGGTGTGGAGCTATGAGCTGCCCGGGGAGATCCCGCTGCATTATGAGCTCACGGACATTGCCGTGATGAGCCGCTGGTATTTAAAGGATTATCCGGTGGGAGTGTGGAAAAATGCCCTTGGGCTTATGGTTTTCGGATATGATAAAGGCAGCATTGCCAGGTTTAACCTGGTAAGTGATCTTGAGATCATCCATAAGCTGCCCGGTTATATAAGGAGATTGTTTTTGCTGAACGTGGTTGTGCTGGTAGCATTGGTGCTTATCCTGGCGTGGCGCTTTTACCGTTCTTTAAGGCCTGTGGAACAGGGGATCATGATGCTGTCCGGCGGGGAGACTGTGGAACTGCCGGAGAGAGGCAGTGTAAAGGAGCTTGCACGCAGGCTGAACCGGACTTCCGCAGCGCTGCGGGAGAAAGATGAGAAGCTGAAGAGAAGGGATGATGCCCGCACGGACTGGATCGCCGGGGTGTCCCACGATATCAGGACGCCCCTGGCGTTGATTACGGGATATTCCGACGAGCTGATGCATGACGGAAGGCTTCCGGGGGAGGTGAGGTGGAAGGCGGAGGCTATCCGGCAGCAGAGCCTGGTGTTGAAAGAGCTGGTGGAAAACCTGAACCTGGCCTCCAAACTGGAATATCATTCCCAACCCTTGAAGAAAACAGTGTTTTCCCCGGCCGAACCGCTTCGGGAATGCGTGGCGGAATATTACAACCAGGGTTTGCGGGAAAACTATGAGATCTGTGTCTCTGTCCAAAAGGAGGCGGAGGGAGAGCTGATTTATGCCGACAGGGGATTGCTCCTGCGTCTTTTCCGCAATCTGGTGGGCAACAGTATCCGGCACAACAGGGAGGGATGCAGGATAACCGTGTCCCTGTGCCGTGTAGGGGATATGGTGCGCTACGGTTTTGCCGACACGGGCATAGGGATCCCGGGGCAAATCGTGGAAGCCATGGGGGGGATGGCAGAGGGTGCCCATCCTCACATTATGGGATTGCGGATCGCAAGCCAGATTGCGGCAGTCCATGGCGGCATGCTGCGCTTTGTGAGCCGGGAGTGCGGCAGCTATGATGTGGAGCTGGAGCTCCCCGCAGGGGCCCCGGCATCCGAAAGATAGCCGGCAGGAGGAGCCGCATTTTCTACCCAAGATCCGGATATTCAAACGGATCATGCGTACCGGATCACTGGGGCATTATGGAAAAGCCTCCTTTGTGGTCAGCAGCGGAGACCAGGACTTTGTGGGTTCCGGTAAGGGTCAGCGGGTAGGAGCCGGACTGCAGTTCTTCCCCGGCGAAAACGATATTGCCCAAGCTGTCCCTGAGCTCGATGGCAAGACTGCCGGACTGTGTATCGACCTCGATCACATAGTCCCTGGGATCGGATCCCGGGTAGAGATTCCTGGTCAGCGTTCCGTCCAGCCTACTGTAACGTGCGGACCATTCCTGCCGCCCGCCCTCGGAGACATAATTCACCTGGATGCCGGAGCGGAAGGGAAGAATCCCGGAAACACTGAAGCCTAGGGGAAGCAGCAGGATCAGCAGGAACAATATTATGGGCAGCCAGAGCCTTTTCCCGGAGCGGCGGATCGATTCGCTGCCATGGCCCTTGCGGTTTTTCCCCTGCCCGTTGTTGCTGGTGTATTTCCCGTTGCTGCCGGTGTATTCACCGCTGCTGGTGTATTCGCCGTTGCTGGTGTATTCGCCGTTGTTGCTGGTGTATTCGCCGTTGTAGCAGGGTTCTTCGCCGTTGCCACTGGTGTATTCGCCGTTGCTGCTGGTATATTCGCCGTTGCCACTGGTGTATTCGCCGCTGCTGGTGTATTCGCCGCTGCTGGTGTATTCGCCGCTGCTGGTGGTGTGTTCACCGTTGCCACTGGCATATTCGCTGTTGCTGCTGGCGTATTCCCCATGGCCCTTGCGGCCTTTCCCCTGCCCATTGCTGCTGCCGTCTGCACCGTCCTCATACTTCTTGCCAATGATATAGACCGGGAGAAACAGTCCCAGCAGATAGGCCAGCAAAAAGGCATTCTGGATGCCGAAAACCCACCAGAATCCGAGATCCAGGGCGGAGAGGAGGAAGCACGGGACAGGTACGGCCAGCATGGAGGCCACAGACCAGATCCTTAAGTATTTCAGGATAGGCTTCCAGTTGCAGTTGTTGAAATGGAGCCCGGGGATATTCATGCGGAAGAACCCGTCGCAGAAGCCGCTTATTTTGTTTTCGTCGTAGTAGGTGGGAAGCCTTTCCGGCATAAAAAACCAGAAATATATGCCAAAGAAGAACCCCAGCCCTTCCAACAGGAGCAGGTTGGTGGAGAGGGAAGAGATTCCCAGCATATGCAGGAGCCATATCCCCCCCGTAAGTTCCATAACGGCCAGCAGTGTGCAGCCGCCGAAAATGACGGCGTGTTTTTTTTGCCTGCTTTTTTTCTTCTCCGGGGTGTCTTCGGAAAAGGTCAGGGCCATTTTCACCAGGCTTTCCACATGGGAGGCGTCCATTCCTGCGGAGGCGTCCAGCTTCCGGCCCTCCAGAAGCTCCGTGACGGAGACTTCCAATATCTCGGCCAGGGGCATCAGCAGGGAAATATCCGGCATGCTCAGGGCCCGCTCCCATTTGCTCACCGCCTTGTCCGACACATACAATTTATCCGCAAGTTCCTTTTGGGTATATCCCTTGGCTTTCCGCTGCTGTGCCAGGAATTCCCCAAATTGCTTTTTGTCAATTTCAAACATGATTCCGCACCTGCTTTCTTCTTGGTTACCCCCATTTTAGTATTCCCCCGTGAAATTGGCAACCGACCAGCGGTAGAATTGCGGATTTAAAGGTAAAAATTAGGAAGCCAAAACGGAAAAGATATAGTATAATAGTCTTATGGTCAGAAAAGAACACAAGAAAGACAAAGGAACGGGCAAATATGAACATACAAGTGCAATGCTGTGGTATCGTGATCCTGTTGCTGATCTGGTATTTTTCCGTAAGGCAGAAGACGCTGGGACTGGAGTCGGAGAAGCTGTTTCTGATTAATATGGGGGTTACGTCCTTCTGCGTCATTATGGACATCACATCTATTGTGGCAATCTGCAACCAGGAGCTGTTACCGGGTTTCCTGCTGGCATTTATCTGTAAGACATATATAGTATCCCTGGTCTGGGTAGGGTATTTCGGGTTGGTTTACTCCAGCACGGATTTCATTGGGACGCGGCAGGAGAGAAGGAAGAAAAACAGGATCTATACGGTGATCGTACTGACCGGGACCGTCCTCATTTATGCCCTTCCCATCCACTATTACCTGGAGGGGGAGGTGGTGTATACCTACGGCCCCAGCTGTACCACTACCTATATCTTTGCCCTGCTTTTCGTGCTGGCTACCTTGTATAAGGTGGGATGGAAAGGCAGGGAGATGAACCCCAAAAGGCGCCGGGCAATCGTGATCTGGATGTGCATCTGGGTCATTGCCGCAGTGACCCAGTTCCTAAATGCCAATCTGCTGTTGGTGGGATTTGCCTCCGTGCTGGGCATGGTGATCCTGTTTTTTGAGCTGGAGAACCCGGAGGCCAATCTGGACAGGGAAACGGGCGCTTACAATGCGCATGCGCTGGGTGAGTATACGAAGCTTCTCTACGAAAAGCAAAAGAAATTTTCCGCCATGCTGCTGGCGTTAGATGAAGCGGCCTCTGCCGGGAAGGACAGCAGCTCCGCCTATACGGACATAACGCTCCGGGGCATTGTGCGCTATTCAGACAGGCTGGAAAATGTCAGGGTTTTCAAGACTCTGGAGCGGGAACTGGTATTTCTCACAAATGACGTGGGCCGTATGCAGGAAGTGTATGAAGAGATAAAGAGTTTTGTGGAACACTGGAAGGAGGGCGTGGGCGACGAGCAGTCAAAAGTGTCGCCCTGTTATGTGCTGCTGCCGGATTCCTCATTGCTCAGGAGCGTAGGGGAGTTATTTCAGATGCTGCGCAGCTTCAGGGTGGGGAAGCGGGAGAACCCTGAGGAAAACAGCATAATCCTGGATCAGGAGAAGATTGGGCATTATAAGGAGAGGGAAGAGACGGAAGCCTTGATCCGGTCTGCAATAGAGGAGGACAGGGTTGAAGTGTTCTATCAGCCTATTTATTCCACCCGGGAAAAGAGGTTTGTGTCCGCGGAAGCGCTGGTGCGTATCCGCGACAAAGAGGGCAGGATTGTGCCGCCCGACAGGTTCATTCCCATAGCCGAGAAGAACGGGCTTATTTCCCAGATCGGGGAGATCGTATTCGACAAGGTCTGCGCTTTTATCAAAGCCAACCGGCTGAAGGAAGCCTACGGGATCCGGTATGTGGAGGTAAACCTTTCCGTAAGGCAGTGCGAGGAGGAAAAGCTGGCGGAGACTTATATCCGGATCATGGAAAGATACCGTCTGGAGCCTGACTGTATCAATCTGGAGATTACCGAGTCCACGTCCATACAGACGAGGAAAAATCTGTTGAAAAATATGCAGATATTAATTGACTACGGCGTGAAATTTTCCCTGGATGATTTCGGGAGCGGCGCCAGCAACCTGAATTATATCATTGATATGCCGGTGTCCATTGTAAAGTTCGACAGGGATATGAGCCAGGCGTATTTCGCTAACCAGAAGGCAAAATTCGTCATGGAAGCGTCCATGCGCATGATCCATGACATGAAGCTGGAAATCGTTTCCGAGGGCGTGGAGACGGAGGAACAGATGGAAGCCATTGTGGCGTTGGGCATAGAGTATATCCAGGGATATTATTTCTCCAGGCCCCTTGGAGGGGAAGAATTCCTGCAGTTTGTAGGGGGCCGGGGCGCTTCTGCAATGCAGGGCAGGCAACAGTAAACAAATGTGTTATAAGGAAAATCAGAAAGGCAGGTAGTACGAAATGGAATTGGAACAGCTCAGAAGCGATATGGTCGCAGCTATGAAGGCAAGGGATAAGGAGAGGAAGGACGCTATCTCCTCGCTGGTATCCGCCGTGAAGAAAGCGGCTATTGACCAGGGGTGCAGGGAAGACGTGCCCGGGGAACTGGTGGACAGGGTGATCGTCAAGGAATTGAAGACGGCCAGGGAGCAGCTGGACACCTGCCCCGCCGACCGCACGGACCTGAAGGAGGAATACCGGAAACGGCATGACATAATTGCGGAATATGCACCGAAAATGATGTCGGCGGAGGAAGTCAGGGCATATATTGAAAGTAACTTCGCGGAGCTTCTGGAGACGAAGAACAAAGGGCAGGTCATGAAAGCCGTTATGGGCGTCCTGAAAGGCAAAGCCGACGGTAAGGTCATTAATGAGACGGTGGCCCAGCTTTGCAAATAACGAAAAAAATACTTGACAAATGATTTAAAATGGATTATCTTTTCTTTAAACCTGTGAGAAAGAGTAGTAAGCTGAAGGAAATATTACAGAGAGCTGCCGGTGGTGGGATGGCGGCATAGGAACTTCTGCCGAATGGACTTTTGAGGCTGGCCCGAAATAGTGATATGTAGGCGCCGGCGGGACTCGGACCCGTTATCAAGCCGACGGATATGATGGTATTCGGAATGAGTGGATCTATAGGATCAATTTGAGTGGTACCGCGGTGATTAGGTGATCAGCGCCTCAAATATGCAATATTGCACGTTTGGGGCGCTATTTGCGTTGTTTTTCCCATGGGGCGTTATTGCGGTTTACTCAAACTGTTCTCAGGACTCCCGGAGGGTCTTCAGCTGTCGGTATGAAAGCCGCGAATGACAAAATGGCCATTTGTCTGCAACGGTCGGTCCTGTCCTTTCTACAGGATTGTTTATGGAAATAATGATGAAAGGATTGGGTATTATGAAAAAGAAAAGTTTGGCGGCAATAATGGCAATGGTTTTGTGCACGGCGATTTTGGCGGGTTGCGGGGACGGAGGCAAGGACGGTATCACCGTCGGAATCTCCCAGTTTGCGGTACATGGTTCCCTGGACAACTGCCGGGAAGGGTTCCTGGCGGGACTGGCGGAGGAAGGCTTTGTGGAGGGAGAGAACCTTACGGTTGAATATGTGAATGCACAGGCGGATACAGGCACTTCGGCCATGACAGCCGATAATTTTGTAAGCAAGAAGGTAGACATGATCTGCGCCATTGCAACCCCCACGGCAATGACGGCCTATAATTCCACCATGAACACGGAAATCCCCGTTATCTATACCGCGGTGTCGGATCCGGTGGAAGCGGGCCTTGCCAATGCGGACGGTACCCCTGTGGGAAATATAACGGGCACTTCCGACGCGCTGGCGGTGGAGGCCCAGCTGCAGATGATACGTGAGATCCTGCCGGACGCAAAGAAAATCGGCATTATCTATACCACCAGCGAGGCAAACTCCATCAGCACGGTGGCGTCATACGAGGAAGCTTCCCCAAAGTATGGGTTTGAGATCGTTACCACCGGTGTTACCGCAATGTCCGAAGTGCCCCTTGCGGCCGCGGATATGGCCACAAAGGTGGATTGCATCACCAATCTTACGGATAATACGGTAGTGAGCGCCCTGCAGAGCGTTTTAGAGGAAGCGAATAAGGCAAATATACCTGTATTCGGCTCCGAAGTGGAGCAGGTGAGGGCAGGCTGCGTGGCTTCCATGGGGTTGGAGTATTATGAACTGGGCAGGCAGACAGGGAAGATGGCGGCCATGGTGCTGCGGGGGGATGCGAAGGCTTCCGAGATGAAATTCGAGGTAATCTCCGAACCCAGCCTGTATGTAAATTACGCGGCGGCCGAGAAGATCGGGTTAGAGCTTCCGGCGCATTACGCCGAGGACGCGTACCAGAGCTTTGACGAGATCCTGGTACATTGAATATTAATTTACTGGTACATTCACTTGTCAGATTGTTCATCTGCGGCGTTGTTGTCGGTCAACGATGCCACCGCATCGACTCCCTCCGCCGCCTTGCATATGAAGCAATCATCCTGTGTTACGGTATCAGAAATCAATAAACCAATGAACTGGTGGGATAGGTTGTGCGGCACGTGGCAGAATGGAGGAAGGCATGGCTTTATTGTTAAGTGTCCTGGAGCAGGGTATGATTTACGGAATTTTGGCTCTGGGAGTGTATATTACTTATAAGATACTGGATTTTCCCGATTTGACGGTGGACGGCAGCTTCCCCTTTGGGGCGGCGCTGACTGTCAGGCTGATCACAATGGGCATGCCGCCCATTGTGACTCTGCCGGCAGCGTTCCTCGGAGGGGCGCTGGTAGGGGTCTGTACCGGGGTGATCCATGTAAAAATGAAAGTGCGGGATCTGTTGTCCGGCATCATTATGATGACTGGCCTTTACACGGTCAATCTCTGGGTGGCGGGCACCGGGTATGTGGCCATCTTCAACAGGGAAACTATTTTTGACAATGATGCGGTGAACGCGTTTTTCCCTGGGGCGGCAGGCAGGCTAAAGACGGCGGTGATCATTCTCCTTATCACTCTTGGGGTAAAATATCTTCTGGACTGGTATATGGGAACCAAGTCAGGGTTTCTGCTCCGGGCGGTGGGTGACAACGATACCATCGTCACAAGCCTGGGCGTGGATAAGGGCCTGGTAAAGATTGTGGGGTTGTCCATCGCCAACGGCCTGGTATCCCTGAGCGGCTGTATCTATGCACAGCAACAGCGAAGCTTTGAGATATCCATCGGCACGGGGGCCGTGGTCATCGGCCTGGCCAGCGTGATCATGGGAACCAGCCTGTTTAAGAGGGTGACTCTGCTCCGGGTGACAAGCAGCGTGGTCCTGGGTTCCGTGCTGTATAAGGGGTGTGTGGCGCTGGCTATGTTTGCGGGGATAGACGCCAACGCGATCAAGCTCATCACGTCGGTACTTTTCCTGGTGATCTTGGTCGTCAGCATGGACAGAAGGAAGGGCAGCCTGTCCCAAAGGCGGCAGCATATTACGTGAGAATTCGTGCAATGAGGAGTTGGCGCAGGGAATGCGCGGAAATGAGGGACACATGTTAGAATTAAAGGGTATCTGGAAAAATTATAATCCCGGCTCCGTCAACGAACTTTGCCTGTTCCGGGACTTTGGCCTGACGGTACAGGACGGGGAGTTTGTAGCCGTAGTGGGGAGCAACGGCTCGGGAAAGACTTCCATGCTGAATATCATCTGCGGCAGCATCGAGGTTGACAGAGGGCAGATCCTGGTGGGCGGCACGGACATAGTGAGGCAAAAGGATTTCCTGCGCCAGAGGAGGATCGGCAGGGTATATCAGGATCCCTCCAGGGGAACCTGCCCCGGCATGACCATTCTGGAAAACATGTCTATTGCAGACAATAAGGGAAAGCCATACAATCTCGGCAGGGGGGTCAATAAAGCAAAAGCAGAACATTACCGGGAACTGCTCCGTCCCCTGAACCTGAACCTGGAGGAGAAAATGGATTTTAAGGTAGGGTCTCTGTCCGGCGGGCAGAGACAGGCGCTGGCCCTTCTTATGGCAACCATGACGCCCATAGACTTCCTGATCCTGGATGAGCACACCGCAGCCCTGGACCCCAAGACGGCGGAGACCATCATGGAGCTTACCGACAGGGTGGTGCGGGAGAAGAAGGTCACAACCATTATGGTGACACATAATCTGCGGCATGCCGTGGAATACGGGAACCGCCTGGTGATGATGCATGAGGGGAAAGTAATCCTGGACAAAGCTGGGGAGGAAAAGGCCCGGCTGAAGACGGAAGAGATCATGGGCATTTTTAACAGGATCAGCGTGGAGTGTGGCAACTGAATTCATAAGCTTGCCTGCTGCCTCCCCTTTCCATATATAGCTTTCCAGGAATTATACTATTTTGAGCCTTCCGTGTATTTCTCCTCACAGTATTTGCAGCGGTATACTTCCTTTTCCGCGTCGGCAAGATAGAAGATATGGGGAAGCTCCTGCTCGATGGAGGTGATGCACCTGGGGTTGTGGCAGCGGATGACATTTTTGATCTGCCTGGGCAGCATCAGCTCTTTTTTCTCCACGATCTCCCCGTTTTTAATGACATTCACGGTAATGTTATGGTCGATATAGGCAAGGACATCCAGGTCCAGAGTATTGATGTCGCACTCTACCTTGAGGATATCCTTTTTCCCTTTTTTATTGCTGCGTGCGTTTTTAATAATGGCTACAGTGCAGTCAAGCTTGTCCAGCTGCAGGTGCTCGTAGATGGAAAGGCTTTTGCCTGCGGCGATATGGTCTAACACAAATCCTTCTTCGATTTTCCCGACGTTAAGCATAGATATACCTCCGTTTTCCTGCTTGTTTTTCTATTGTTTTGGTCATTCTGCGTCAATGTAATTCCAATAAAGTTAGGATCAGGGCCATACGGACATACACACCGTATTTTGCCTGCTTGAAATATGCGGCCCTGGGATCCTCATCCACCTCCACGGATATTTCGTTCACTCTGGGGAGCGGGTGGAGCACCAGCATGTCTTTCTTGGCAAGAGCCATTTTAACCGTGTCTAAAATGTAGAAATCCTTTAACCTTACATAATCCTCTTCGTTAAAGAACCGTTCCTTCTGGACCCGGGTCATATAGAGGATATCCAAATGGGGCATTATGTCTTCCAGGCGGATGACTTCCTCATAAGGGATATTTTTCTCTTTTAACATGTCCGTAATGTAATCGGGCACTTTCAGCTCCTCGGGAGAAATAAAGATGAAGCGGATGTTTTGGTAACGGACCAGGGCATTGATCAGGGAGTGCACTGTGCGGCCAAACTTTAAGTCCCCGCAGAGCCCGATGGTAAAATGGTCCAGCTTGCCCTTCATGCTGCGGATGGTCAGAAGGTCGGTGAGGGTCTGGGTGGGGTGCTGGTGGCCGCCGTCGCCCGCATTGATGACCGGGATGCCTGATTTCTCGGCAGCTACCATGGGAGCCCCTTCCTTGGGATGGCGCATGGCACAGATATCCGAATAGCAGGAAATAATGCGGATGGTGTCGGATACGCTTTCTCCCTTGGAAGCGGACGAGGATGCCGCGTCGGAAAAGCCTATGACGGTGCCGCCCAGCCGTGTCATGGCAGATTCAAAGCTTAAGCGGGTACGGGTGCTGGGTTCGTAGAAGCAGGTGGCTAAAATCTTACCGTCGCAGGCATGGGCGTATTTGCCCGGGTTTTGTTCGATATCATTGGCCAGGTCAAAGAGCCGGTCCAGTTCCTCAGTCGTAAAGTCCAGCGGACTCATTAAATGTCTCATAATCAAACCTCATTTCTGCGCTGTATAAATCGGTGTATCTGGTCATGAAGCTGCCCTGTGCCGACAGCGCTTCGGCACAAAGTGAAAGCTCCTGTGCAGTCCTTTTGGCAGGGCGTCCCATGGGAAATGCCCTGCGGTATGTGGAGGGAATATGGCCGGAAAGGAATGTTTTTTCACAGTATGCCCTTTTCGGCTAAATTATCAGAAAAAAAGCCGAAGAGAAAACTCTTCGACTTTCTGTTATTCCTGAAATGTTAATAAATCCTCCACGGACTTTCTTTTGGGGGCGGCGGGGGATTCTGCGGGATAGCCGATAGGGATTAAGGCAACAAGCTCCCTGTCTTCGGGGATATCCAATACTTTTGCAGCTTCGTCCTGGTCGAACAGCCCCATGATGACGGTGCCAAGGCCCTGCTCGTAAGCAGCCAGGCAGAATGCTTCGCTGGCAACACCGGCGTCGTACATCTGCCAGCCGTCGCCCTTAACGGTTGAAAAAGAGCCGTCTCTCTCATAACCGGAACGTTTTTTAATCATTGTCACGGCAACGACCATGGGCGATCTCTCCATAATAGCGCCGTTTCCGGGGAAAATGCTGGTACATTTTGCCAATTCCGATTTCTTCGCGCCTTCCACCGCAATATACCGGGTGACCTGCGTATTCTTCCAGCTGGGAGCAAAGGATGCCGTCTCAACGATCTGGGAAAGCAGCTCATGGGATACCGGCTGGTCTGTAAATGACCTGATGCTTCTGCGTCCTGTGATACATTCTTTAGCCGTCATATAAGATCCTCCTATCATTTTTTAATGATACCACTTTAGGGAGGGAGATTCAATTGAAAACTTTAAAAAATCAATATTTAGGAGACGGTGGCGCCAAAGGGCATAAGAGCCAGCTTTGCAAGCTTGAATTGCTGCAGCCCAAAGGGAATGCCGATGACAGTAATGCACAGAGCCAATCCCAGGGCAAGGTGTTCTGCGGCCAACGGAAGTCCTGAAACGATCAGCCACAGAATGTTCAGGATCAGCGATCCGGCGCCGCCGCCGTAAGTGACCTCTTTGCCGAAAGGGAAGAAGCTCAAAGCTGCAAATTTGAAACATTGTGTGCCCACCGGTATGCCGACGATCGTGATACACCAGAGAACTCCCGCAAGGCACCAGCTGATCCCGCTGATAAACCCACCGAATATAAACCATAAGAAATTACCCAGACAACCCATTTTTTTCCTCTTTTCTGTGAATTCTTTGTTAGCCATGCCTTTCCCGCGTGAGACCTTGCCATGGGGGAACAGGTATGCTATATCATATGTTCTTTGCCGTATTTTACATGCATTGTACCATGCACTGCGGAAAAAATAAATGAGGAAATCCGCATGATAGGGGATTTAATGTGCATTTCCCGTAAAGTGAGGTTCCCTTATAGTTGATCTGCCTGAACCTGCCTACGCTGCGTCATACCCAAAGCCGTTTTTCACAGCTCCTGCAGCGTGTCTGAAAATTGCATCCTTGCAGAGGTGCGTCACAAAGCAATTTCCATATTTGCCCCGTGTTACCGGGGGATCCCGGGGCAACGATATTCTGTGCTTGCATAATGGCGGAAGTAGGATATAATAGAGGGGAACGGACAAATGTATGATCAACGTGCCTGATGGCCACGGAAAGGTGTGGGATGCAAATGGAATTTGTAGAAAGAAAAAGATGGTTATTTTTAGGACTGCCCTTTACTTTTACCAAGTATTCTATCAGAGAGGATATGATCACCATCGACGAAGGGTTGTTGAAGACGGTGGAGAATGACTGTTATATGTACAAGGTACAGGATGTGGAACACAGTGCGACTTTTCTGGAGAAGCTGGCTGGATTGGGGACTGTGACCTGCTATACCGGGGATACGACACATCCCACACTGATATTGACGCATATTAAAAATTCCAAGGCTGTGAAGGATTTCATTTTGCAGAAGTCGGAGGAGGCACGCTTAAAGAGGCGTACGGTGAACATGCTGGACATCGGTTCCGTTGACGTTTCCGATATGGACGATTCCGAATAGTTTGCTCCCGCAGGCAATGAGCCAAGCGGATTTGCGGTATCCGTTTGGCCAATGGCGCAGAATGATTATTTCATATGCAAGGCATAGGAATGGGGCGTAGCGGTGGCTGCGTCGAATGACGGCGCTGTGTGACGGTGGCACATGTCCGGCACGGACCGAAGCGGAGCGTAGACCAACGAAGCAGATGAATAATCAGGCAAGCCAAGGTGTCAATTAATTATAGTCGGATAGGCTTTCCGGCGGGGATACCAGGAGCTGTTCGAACAAAAGGCCGGCTCCGAACCAGCAGGGGGCGAAATCCAGGCGGACCAAATGCCGGATATTCCAGCGGCTGCGGCTGTAGTCCCAGGGACAGAGACGCTTTTTTTCCAGAAGGTGGCCCGTGAGGTATTCTGCGGAAAAGATCAGGCCCATATAAGTGAGGCCTCTGACCCAAAAGGGCCTTTTCCTCAGCAGCCGGCCCAGAGGGGAAAGGACGGCTGCGCTTCCATAGATGGGGAACATCCAGATGGAGGTTGTGCCTTTGAGCGTCATATCCCGCCTGCGGAAAGAATCCAGGGCGGTAAACAGGATCTCCATGCACCAGCCGGCAAGGCCGCATTTTATAAAATTTTGGAAAAAGGTATACAGTGATTTTTTCATGGTTCCTCTCATTCTGCCGTATCGGCGGCTTTTCGGTTTATTCCCGCAGATGTAACGGCAGGCAGTCTTAGTATGTTCTGTCTGCCCGATTTTATGATAAATATCACCAAACGAGGTAATGTCAGATGAACGAAAGAGAAGCAATGGCATTTTTAGAGGAGGCGTCCGGCTACGGGATTGTGCCGGGATTGGACAGTATCCGTGAGCTTTGCAGGCGGTTGGGGGATCCCCAGAAAGAATTGAAATTCGTGCATGTGGCAGGGACAAACGGGAAAGGCTCTGTCTGTGCCTACATTGCTTCCGTTCTGAGGGTTGCAGGATATAGGGTGGGGATGTATGTATCGCCGGCGGTTTTTTCCTATCGTGAGACGATCCGGGTGGACGGGAGGAATATTACGTTAAAGGCATTCTGCCAGGGGGTGGAGCGGATCCGGGATATCTGCGGCCGGATGGTAGAAGAGGGCCTTCCCCATCCCACCCGTTTTGAGATTGAGACTGCCCTGGGATTTCTCTATTTCCGGGAGAGGCAGTGCCAGATCGTGGTCCTGGAGACCGGCATGGGGGGACTGACGGACTCCACGAATATAGTGGAGAATACCCTTGTGGCAGTCATTACGCCTGTGGGCAGGGACCATATGAAATTCCTGGGCAATACCCTGGCGGAGATTGCCGCCCAGAAGGCAGGGATCATCAAGAGGGGCAGCCGGGTAGTCAGCATGTGCGGGGAGGAAGAGGCGGAAAAGGTTGTTGCGGAAAAGGCGGATGACCTGGGATGCCTTTATACCTCCGCAACACCGGAAGATATAAAGAACATACACTACGGAATCAACAAGCAGAGGTTCGACTACAAAAGCAGGAAGAAACTGGAGATTACTTTGGCAGGGAGACATCAGCCAGAGAATGCGGCCCTGGCGCTGGATGCCATAGACGCATTGGCTGCAGAAGGGATCCCTGTATCGGAAAAGGCTGTCCGCCAGGGCCTTGCTGAGACGAAATGGCCGGGGCGATTTACCGTGATCGGGAAAAATCCCTGCTTTGTAGTGGATGGCGCCCATAACGAGGCTGCGGCGAAACGGCTTTCCGAGTCCATTGAATTTTATTTTACAAATAAGAGGATTATCTATATAATAGGTGTGTTGAAAGATAAGGAGTACGAGAAGGTCATCGGACTGACAGTCCCCTATGCGGAGCATGTCATTACCGTGACGCCGCCGGGCAACCCCAGGGCGCTGCCTGCTTATGAGCTGGCAAAGACTGTGGCCCTGGTGCATCCGCAAGTGACGGCGGTGGACAGCCTGGAGGAAGCGGTGGAGATGAGTACCCTCCTTGCCGGGAAAGAGGACGTGGTGATTGCCTTCGGCTCGCTGTCCTACCTGGGCAGGTTGGCAGAAATCGTGGAAAAGGGAACCCCGGTGAAGGGAAAACGGCAGTAAGGGAGTCCCGATGAAGGGAAACGGCAGAAGGGAACCCCGATGAAGGGAAAGCGGCAGTAAGGGAACCCCGATGCAGGGAAACGGCAGAAGGGAACCTCGATGAAAGGAAACGGCAGAAGGGAACCCCAGTGAAGGGAAAGCGGCAGTAAGGGAACCCCGGTGAAGGGAAACGGCAAGTAAGGGAACAGCAGGAGCCGTCGGCAGGGACGGAAAGTAGCGGAAAGGCAGTAAAATCATGATAGACCAGGAGAAAATCAAGGAGGCAGTGAAGCTGCTGTTAGAGGGAATCGGTGAGGATACCGGGCGGGAAGGCCTGCTGGAGACACCGGACAGGATTGCCAGGATGTACGGCGAGATCTTCTCCGGCATGGAGGAGGACGCAGGGGAGCATCTTTCCAAGGTGTTCACGGTAGAAAATAACGAAATGGTGCTGGAAAAGGATATCGTGTTTTACTCCATGTGCGAGCACCATATGATGCCGTTCTACGGCAAGGCCCATGTGGCATATATCCCGGACGGACGTGTAGTAGGATTGAGCAAGCTGGCAAGGACGGTGGAGGTGTATGCCAGACGGCTGCAGATACAGGAGAGGATGACGGGGCAGATTGCAGATGCCATTATGAAGGAGCTGTCGCCCCAGGGCGTCATGGTGGTTCTGGAAGCGGAGCATATGTGCATGACTATGCGGGGGGTTAAGAAACCCGGGAGCAGCACATTAAGTATGGCAGCCAGGGGCATCTTCGACAAGAATACCGACCTCCAGAACCGGTTTTGGCAGATGCTGCGGCTCTCCCCGTAATATTACAATGGGAAGCATGGCAATTTTTGCGCGAAAGGGTGGTAACGGTGGACAGGATAGATAAAATATTGAAACATGATTTATTTATGAAATATTTGGAGGAAAACAGAGCGGCAGAAGCAGAACGTTGCTTCTGCCGTCATGATATGGTGCATTTTCTGGACGTTGCCAGGATAGGGATGATTTTAAACCTGAAGGAGCAGCAGGGCATTAAGGAGGAAATCATCTATGCGGCGGGACTTCTTCATGACATCGGGAAGCATTTGCAGTACAGCCGGGGAATCCCCCACCAGCAGGCAAGCGCGGAGCTTGCTTTGGGTATCCTGAAAGACTGTGGGTTTGACCCAAATGAGACAAGTGTTATTATAGAGGCGATCCTTGCCCACCGGGATATGGGGTCAGCCTCTGCCGGAGGGCTCACAGGCATCCTTTATCGTGCGGACAAAGCAAGCCGTCCCTGTTTTTCCTGTGGGGCCGAGAAGGAGTGTAATTGGAAAGGCAATCAGAAAAATTTGACTATAAAATATTAGGGAGCAGCTGTTATGAAAATAGGAAACAGAGAATTTGAGGTAAAAGGGCATACTTATGTCATGGGCATATTAAATGTGACCCCGGACTCCTTTTCCGACGGGGGAAAATGGACCCACAGGGACAGTGCTTTGGGGCATGTGGAGGAGATGCTGGAGGAAGGCGCCGATCTCATTGATATCGGGGGGGAATCCACCAGGCCCGGCTATCAGATGATCTCCGAGGAAGAGGAGATTGCCAGGGTGATGCCGGTGATCGAGGCAGTGAAGGCGAACTTTGGCGTGCCGGTTTCTTTGGATACGTACAAATGGAAGGTGGCGGAAGCGGGAATAAATGCCGGGGCGGATTTGATCAATGACATCTGGGGGTTAAAGTACGACAATAAAATGGCAGATGTGATTTCTAAAAGCGGACTGCCCTGCTGCCTGATGCATAATAGGCATAACACCGATTATGGCACTTTCCTGCAGGATGTGGCGGCAGATCTTTCGGAATCGGTGCGGCTTGCGGAGCAGGCGGGAATCCAAAGGGAAAAAATCATTCTGGATCCGGGAGTAGGTTTTGCGAAGACCTATGAGCAGAACCTGGAGGTCATTAACCGTCTGGAATGCCTCAATAGCCTGGGATATCCCATCCTACTGGGGTGCAGCCGCAAGTCTGTAGTGGGGATTACCCTGGATCTCCCTGCACACCAGCGTGTGGAAGGAACTTTGGTCACCACGGTTATGGGGGTGATGAAAGGGTGCATGTTTGTCAGGGTCCATGATGTGAAAGAGAATGTCCGCGCGGTGAAAATGGCGGAGGCAATTCTTTACGGCAGGAGATAAACCTGCGGGAAACGCCGGAGACAGATGAAAGGAAGGCTCCGGGAGACCATAAACCTGAAAGGGAGGCATAGGCTGATGTATCTGGAAAATGCAAAGGATGAGATCCGTATCGAGCAATTGGAAGTGTACGCTTACCATGGCGTTTTCCCCGAGGAAAAGCGGGAGGGGCAGACTTTTCTGGTCAACGCAGTGCTTTATACCGATACCAGGAAGGCGGGACTGTCTGACCTGCTGTCGGAGTCTACGGATTATGGGGACGTATGTTGCTTTATCACCCAGTGGATGAAACAAAACATATGTAATTTGATTGAAACCGTGGCAGAAAGGCTGACCCAGGCGTTGCTTTTAAATTATCCCTTAATTGCAGCAATTGATTTGGAGATCCGCAAACCGGAAGCGCCCATTGAATTGCCTTTTGGATGTGTTTCTGTTAAGATACACCGGGGATGGCACAGGGCATATCTGGGAGTAGGTTCCAATATGGGTGACAGGGAGAAATACATCCGTGATGCCGTGGAAGCGCTGAAGGCGAATCCCATGGTCGCCGTGGGCAGAGTATCCGACCTGATCGTGACGGCGCCTTATGGAGGGGTGGAACAGGAGGATTTCCTTAATGGAGCCATAGAAATCGAGACATTGCTGGAACCCCGTGAATTGTTGGAGGTTTTGCATGAGATAGAGGCGGCTGCGGAGCGGGTGAGGGAATTGCGCTGGGGGCCCAGGACATTGGACCTGGACATTATCTTTTTTGATAAGGCTGTATATGAGGATGAGGAGCTGGTGATCCCCCATCAGGATATGGAGAACCGTCGATTTGTGCTGGAGCCAATGAATATGCTTGCGCCCAACTACAGGCATCCTGTTTTGGGGAAGACTGTATCCCAGCTTCTAAACGCCGTCGCCGAGAAGGAAGGGGAGAAATAAAGCACACATGTTATTTTGTATGGGGAATCAAGTACCTTCCTGCAAAGTGAGCGCATAAGCCTGTGAATAATCCCGCCAGGATGCCACTGGCAGCCATATACGGAAGATACACCAAAACCCCGGCAGTGGAAGTGACGGCATAGGCGGTAAGGAGCTGGGCGAGATTATGGGATAAGCCTCCCAGGGCGCCTGTGAGGAAGGGCAGCTTTCTCCGCAGCAGACGGTTGGAGGGACACATGACTGCAAAGCTTACGATACCGCCCGCCAGGCTGTAAAGCAGGCTCAGGGCCTGCCCGAATAAAAGCGCGGACAATAGGATTCGTACGGTCAGCACTAAGAAGGCATCTTTTGCGGTATATTGCTGTAAAAGGATCAAGGTAACCACGTTGGCAAGCCCCAGCTTGATGCCCGGTAAGGGAACCAGGGGTGGGACGGCACTTTCTATGGCATAAACTGCAAGTGCAAGAGTGGCGTATACCGCCAGGGCGGTTAATTTTCTCAGGGACATTTTTTCCTCCAGGATCGAATGTGAATGAACCGGTCCGTTATGCCGGATCAGAAATTTGATTTGGCGGTGGGGTCAATAGGCCACTGCGTCAACGGCGCCGGAATCCGCTTCCCGAAGCCGGATCACCAGCTTATTGGGCAGGCAGACTATGGGCAGGCCCAGACGGTCAATAAAGCCTTGGTTTACACAGAGTTTGTCAGGACAGTCGGCGGATAGGATGCCGATGCTGTGGGGGCAGACTTGGATCTCGTTGAAGCATCCGTTTTCACCGGTGACGGTAAATTGGTAAGGAGCGCCCTTGCCGTCCAGGGGAATGCTTGCCAGGAGGTTCCCGTCCTGATAGATGTCGGCAATACAGCCTGTGCCGTCGGAAACAGGGCGGAATATGGCGGCCAGGCTTGCGGTCAGGATGAGGCCCAGCAGGGCAGATATGATGACAACTGTTATTTTATATTCCTTTTGGTTTTCCAATGGAAGCTCCTTTTTCCTGTTACATATAATTCAAATGATCAAAATCGAATGCTCATAAGTGCGGATTTTGGTATGGGTCCGGATCCGTTTTACTACGGCAGATTTCAGTATAGCAAAATAAGACGGAAAAATGAAGCCGTGGACTCAAAAAATTTTCAGGCAGAGTTCATCTGGGACGGTTTTATAGTTGATGTAAGAAATGTGATAAAAGATTTGCGATAATAGAACGAGTTGTGGTAAGATATAGGCATTGGAAGGGATGAAATGATGGAGACACCTACTTATATTCATGTAAATGAGCGGATATTGGAGATCATAGACGAGAAAATGCCCCCGGAGGAGGAGCTCCAGGACCTGGCAGAGCTTTTTAAGGTTTTCGGGGACGGCACAAGGCTGAAAATACTGTATGTCCTTCTGAGTTCGGAAATGTGCGTTTATGACATTGCGGCGGTGCTGAGTATGTCCCAGTCCGCCATATCCCACCAGCTCAGGGTATTGAAACAGATGGACCTGGTGAAAAACCGCAGGGAAGGGAAGACGATTTTTTATTCCCTGGCAGACGACCATATTGTGACCATACTCAGCCAGGGATTGGACCATATCGAAGAATAGAGGAAAAGCAGCCGGATGACGGCTGCTTTTTGTATAACACAGGGATGTAATCTGCTGCATGGCAGGCGCTGCCATTTGGGGAAATCTGCTGTATGGCGGCGCAGCCATTTGGCAAAAGTTGTTATTTGGCAGGTACAGCTTCCATTGCAGCGGTGAAATCAGTGTAGCCGCTGCCGCCAAGGAAGGAGTGGTAGGTGGTGAGCTGGTCGTCAAAGGCCCGGAAATAGACACACTGGGAGGTCATGTTGATGTCGGTGTAATTACCCTCTGCCACAACGAAAGCGTTGGAACCGTCCGTCCTCATACAAATCAGCTGCGGAGAAACGCTGTCATTTTTCTGGTAATAGATGTAGCCGCTTCCCACATTGAAACAGTCCACCCTGTCGTTGGTCAGCACCTCGATCACTCCCTGGGACAGGGAGTAACGGCAGAGCCTGTAATTCTCGGCCACATCCATATAGTACACATAATTGTCCGACAGGATGGGATACCAGAGGTTTCCCGCCCAAATTTCTGTGGTGGTGTCGTTGGCGGTGTTCAGGGCATACAGGTAATGGTCGCTCTCCACGCCGTTATAATAGATGACGCCGTCCTGGGCACAGGCAGGGTTGATGGAAAGCGCCGCAAGGGGCGTCTTGTCCGTATTGTCGATCTTAACTTTATAGAAGGAAGGGCCGGAATTGGTGGCAGTCAGCATATAGAGGTAATTGTTTACCAATTGTGCCGAGACTACTACGTCCTTCGTCAGGGCAGTGGTGCCTTTCCCGTTCAGGTTACAGCGGTCAAAGGATTTCATGCCCTGCACCTGGCCGAAACCGGAAGTGGAGGTGGAACCTGTCTGGAAGTAATAGAGGTATTTGCCTCCTGCCAGGATATTCTGTACCACCAGGGAGTTCAGTTTGCGGATATTGGTCTCATCCGCAGACATGGCGTAAAGGCTGCCGCCGTCGTAAGAATTGGCGAAATATACCGTTCCGTTATACTCACAGAATAACCCGCTGTTGTTCAGGTTTCCCGCGGTGTTTCCGACGGTGCCTTCGGGGTTCATGTGCACACGGTCCAGAAGGATCATCACGGTGAACAGTGTGACCAGTAATAAGGTGACTACCACAATGGTTACGACTCTTTTCTGTTTTGTGTTCATGAATAATGCCTCTGTTCTTTCTGAGTGTACCGCCTTATGGCTGCGTGGGACACTCTCTTTATTCCACTTAAGTATACAACTCTTTTTGCTTGCTATCAAGATTGTTTTGGTATAAGATTATTTATGGAATATTACGGGTTACTGTTCACTCGCTGTCGCCGCCAGGTGTTTTCACGCTGTTTCTGCGTGATAAACCCGAGACAGACATGCGCGAAATCGCTGTTTTGCGATTTCTGTGCATAGGTTGCTGTGAACGAAGTGAACAGTAACATTGCGGGTGCAGCAGGATTGGCGCCTGCGGAACGGGAAAAGGAGCGGATAGCATGGATTTACTGGAATTAAGGGATAAACTGGATGTGATAGATGCCCAGATGGTGGAATTGTATGAGAAGCGGATGGAGATTTGCAGGCAGGTGGGGGAGTATAAGATCGAGACAGGGAAAAAGGTCTTTGACAAGCAGCGTGAGGCAGAGAAACTTGCAAAGGTGAAATCCCTCACACACAACGAACTTAACAGCCAGGGCATCGGGGAGCTCTTCGAACAGATCATGTCCATGAGCAGGAAGCTCCAATACCGGCTTCTGGCGGAGAAGGGTTGCCTTGGGAAGCTGCCTTTTATCGGAGTGGACAGGCTGGAGACGGAGAAGGCCAGAGTGGTATTCCAGGGGGCGGAGGGCGCTTATTCCCAGGCGGCCATGACACAGTATTTCGGGGAGGAGATCAACAGTTCCCATGTGGATACCTTCCGGGACGCTATGAGCGCCATAGACGAGGGAAGCGCTGATTTCGCAGTGCTCCCCATTGAAAACTCCACCGCAGGCATCGTCAACGAAATCTATGACCTGCTGCAGGAATATGAAAATTATATTGTGGGAGAGCAGATTATCCGTATTGAACATTGCCTGCTGGGTGTGCCCGGCGCCAAACTGTCGGATATCCGTACCGTGTACTCCCATCCCCAGTCGCTGATGCAGAGTTCACGCTTCCTTGCCAATTATGACTGGCAGCAGGTCAGCATGCAGAATAATGCCTTTGCGGCCAGGAAGGTGGCGGAGGAAAAGCTGGTGTCCCAGGCAGCCATTGCAGGAGAGTATGCGGGCAAGATTTATGGCCTGGAGGTGTTGCAGAAGGGTGTGAACCATTCCGGTACCAATTCCACCCGGTTTATTATAGTGACCAATCAGAAAATATTCCGAAAAGATGCCCGGAAGGTCAGCATTTGTTTCGAGGTGCCCCATGAGAGCGGCTCCCTGTACCATATGCTGTCCCACTTTATCTATAATAACCTGAATATGACAAAAATCGAGAGCCGTCCTATTGAGGGACGCAACTGGGAATACCGTTTCTTTATCGACTTTGAGGGGAACCTGGCGGACAGCGCCGTAAAGAATGCCCTCCGGGGACTGCGGGACGAGGCGCGGAATATGAAGATCCTTGGAAACTACTAAAATATGTGCTAAGTCCGGAACCGGTTAATTGCCAATCCGTTATCGTTGCATTCATGATAAAACGGATGGGGAAAAGCAGGCAGCCATTGGGATACAGGCCCGGGGCATTGCAGCTTAAGCCGGAAGATACTGTGCGGACAGGAAGAAAAGACGGGGGAGGAACCATATGCGGCAGAAGGAACTGATGATATATCGGAATATGGAAGACGGAGAGCTTCTCAGGGATATGGCATGGCTCATGTCCTGTTATAATATGCAGCCGTTACGGCAGGAGGATATGCCTTTTTCACAGGGCAGGGAAAAACCCGGTGACCGGGAGGGGATGAGGGAACTTTTTTATGATTGTATCCACCGTCTTATTGAACTGGCAGGCCGTTACGGCTTTCACGGAAACCTCTGGCACTGTTACCTCACCAACCTGCTGGTGAACAACGAGAACAGCTATAGCTGCGGCTGTGAGATCAGGGGAGAGATCGAAGGGACCATCAATGACGCGGCGCTGCATGATATTGTTATTTTCAAAGAGTTTTTTGACTATGATTTTACGGATATGGGCGTGGTTCTTGATGTAAAAGAATTTTCTATGATACAGAATTACGTCAGCAGCAGCCGGGAGAGCAAGGTCTACAACACCAGGATCTGCACACGCATCTGCGAGCTGGCAGAGAAGTTTTGCCAGGATAACACGCCGGAAGAGATGAAAGCCACCCTTACGGATTTTTACAGGGAGTACGGAGTGGGGAAGCTCGGACTTCATAAGTCTTTTCGTGTGTCACATGACGAAAACGGGGTACATATCGACCCGATCCTGAATATCACGCATGTGACGCTGGACGAGCTGGTGGGATATGAGATCCCCAAGAAAAAACTGACGGACAATACGGATGCCTTTGTGGCGGGTAAGAAGGCAAACAACTGCCTGCTGTTCGGGGATGCCGGGACGGGGAAATCCTCCTGTATCAAAGCCATTGCCAACGAATATTATGGAAAAGGCCTCCGCATTATAGAGATATATAAGCACCAGTTCCAGGACCTCAATGCTGTGATCAGCCAGATCAAGAACCGTAATTATAAATTTGTTATTTACATGGATGACCTGAGCTTTGAGGATTTTGAGATTGAATATAAGTACTTAAAGGCGGTCATCGAGGGCGGACTGGAAAAGAAGCCGGAAAATGTGCTGATCTATGCCACCTCCAACAGACGCCATCTGATCCGTGAGAATTACGGCGACAGGGAAGAGATCAGAGTGGACATGCATACGGGCGATACGGTACAGGAGAAGCTTTCACTGGTGTCCCGGTTTGGGGTCACCATCTATTTTGGCGCACCGGATAAGAAGCAGTTCCAGAACATCGTGAAGGCTCTGGCACAGCGCCATGGCCTGACGCTGCCGGAGGAGGAGCTGCTGCTGGAAGCGAATAAATGGGAGCTGTCCCACGGGGGACTCTCCGGCAGGACTGCCCAGCAGTTTGTGGATTATCTGGCAGGGCAGGGGTATTAGTACAAATTTTGCAGGACGGGTTTGTTTTCCTCCACCGATATGATATGAAATGTGAATCAAATGCCCCCAGGGTGGGCAGGAACAGAGGGTAAGGGTTATGTCAAAGAAGGATTTTAGCAATTCGAAATATTATACCAACAGGGAGCTGAGCTGGATATTGTTCGACCACCGTGTGCTGAATGAGGCCAGGGATAAGAGTATCCCGCTGTTTGAGCGGTTGAAATTCCTGAGTATCACGGCTTCCAACCTGGATGAATTTTTCATGATCCGTATTGCGTCGCTGAAAGATATGGCTAATCTGGGGTATGAGAAGCAGGATATCGCAGGTTTGACGCCGGTAAAACAGCTGGAGCTTTTAAGCCAGGCGATCCATGAGCTGGTGGAGCGGCAGTATTCCACATACAACCGGTCGCTGCTCCCTAAGCTGGCCCAAAACGGCCTGCAGATCATTCGTCAGCATGAGGAACTGACCAAGGAAGAAGCGATATATATTGACCGTTATTTTGAAGAAAATGTATACCCCGTCCTCACGCCCATGGCAGTGGATTCCTCCAGGCCCTTTCCGCTGATCCGCAATAAGACATTGAACATAGGAGCCATGGTGCATAAGAAGAGCAGTAAGGAGGAGATGGAATTTGCCACGGTGCAGGTGCCGGGCGTCCTTGACCGTATTGTGGTGCTTCCTTCGGAGGGCAAGGCGAAGAAGATCATTCTGCTGGAGGAAATCATAGAAAGGAACATCGACAAGCTGTTCCTGAATTACGACATCATCTGTGCCCACCCTTTCCGCATCATGCGGAATGCGGACCTGACCATTGAGGAGGATGAGGCGGCGGATCTGTTAAAAGAAATTGAGAAGCAGCTGAAAAAACGGCAGTGGGGAGAGGCCATACGTCTGGAGGTGGAGCATGGCTGCGACAGGCGCCTGCTGCATTTCCTGACAGAAGAGCTGCATATGGAGGAACAGAATATCTATGAGATCGACGGGCCGCTGGATCTGACGGTCTTGATGAAGGTATACGGGATGGAAGGCTTTGAACATCTGAAGACGCCCAAATATACCCCCCAGGCAGTGCCGGAGCTGCCCCCAGGCTGTAATCTCTTTGAGGAGATCCGTAAGAAGGACATTCTGCTGCATCATCCCTACCAGACCTTTGAGCCTGTGGTAAACTTTATCCGCCAGGCGGCAAAGGATCCGGAGGTTCTTGCCATTAAGCAGACTTTGTACCGTGTCAGCGGCAACTCACCCATTATCGCCGCGCTGGCCCAGGCGGCTGAGAACGGGAAACAGGTGACGGTCCTGGTGGAGTTGAAGGCCCGTTTCGACGAAGAGAACAACATAGTATGGGCAAAGATGCTGGAAAAAGCAGGCTGCCATGTGATCTATGGCCTTGTGGGACTGAAGACCCACAGTAAGATTACGTTGGTGGTCCGCAGGGAAAAGGACGGGATCCGCAGGTATGTGCATTTGGGTACGGGAAATTATAACGACGCCACTGCAAAGCTGTATACGGATATAGGTCTCCTGACCTGCTCTGAGTCCATCGGGGAAGATGCCACGGCGGTATTTAACATGCTTTCGGGATATTCCGAGCCTCTGTTCTGGAATAAGCTCTCACTGGCGCCTCTGTGGCTGAAGGACAAATTTTTGGATTTGATCCAGCGGGAAAAGCAGTTCGCCCAGGAGGGTAAGGCGGCCCATATCATCGCGAAAATGAATTCCCTCTGTGACAGGGATATCATTGCGGCGCTGTATGAGGCCAGCTCCGCAGGGGTGAAGATCGAGCTGATCGTCAGGGGCATCTGCAGCCTGAAGACAGGTATCAAAGGGGTCAGTGAGAATATTTCGGTGCGTTCCATTGTAGGTAACTTCCTGGAGCACAGCAGGATCTTTTACTTTGAGAACGGAGGGGATTATGAGATCTACTGCGGCAGTGCGGACTGGATGCCCCGCAATCTGGAGCGGCGGGTGGAGATCCTGTTCCCCATCGACAGGTCGGAGCTGAAAAACAAGCTGATGCACATCTTACAGTGCCAGCTGAAGGACAATGTGAAAGCTTCCGTGCTGCAGGAGGACGGAACCTATGCAAAGGTGGACAGGAGGGGAAAATCCCTGTTCCAGTCCCAGGAAGTTTTCTGCAGGGAAGCCATTGACGCGGCCAGGGCGGCCGCCAAGGATAATCCCCTGGCAGCCAGGACGTTTATACCGGAAACAGGCGTAAAAGGCGATAAAAATTAACAGCCATACAGGCCCTTGGGAAGATGGAAGCAAAGTCCTGCCTGGGAGGCTTCCGGAAAGAGGGCGGCGTATGTGAGGAGGTATCATTATGAGGATCATTCTTGCTTCCGCATCTCCCAGGAGGAGGGAGCTGCTGGAACAGATAGGGCTTCCCTTTGAGGTCATAACCAGCCATGTGGAGGAGAAGATATCTTCTGCAAGGCCGGGGGAGGCGGTGGAGGAGCTGTCCCGCCAAAAGGCGGAGGCAGTAGGGAATTTGGTCTGCCGGAGCTTGGAGGAAGCAGACAAGCCGTCCTGCCTGAAAGAAACCGGTGGGGGATGGGATCCGGCCGGCCAAAAGGCAGCAGGTGCAGGCCGGGGAGTCCTGGTCATCGGGGCGGATACCATAGTGTCGCTGGACGGCGCCATATTGGGGAAACCCTTGGACGGGAAGGACGCCGCAAGGATGTTGGGGCGCCTCCAGGGACGGGAACATGAGGTCTACACTGGCGTAACGCTGCTGTACCTAGCGGCAGGCTCCGCAGAGTGGGAGCGGAAGAGCTTTCATGAGAGGACGAAGGTATGGTTCTTTCCCATGTCCGAAGGGGAGATTGCAGAGTATGTCAGCACCGGGGACCCTCTCGACAAGGCCGGCGCATATGGCATCCAGGGATTTTGCGCCAGATACATCAGAGGCCTGGAAGGGGACTATAATAATGTGGTGGGACTTCCGGCAGGAAGGCTCTACCAGGAGATAAAGGAGTTATTGAAACGATGAAAAAAGCAGTGATCTTCGATTTGGACGGTACCCTTTCCGATTCCATCCACAGCATCAAGTACTGCGCGGACCGGGCAGTGGCCGGATTTGGATACGGTCCTTTTACAGAGAAGCAGTATCAATATTTTGTGGGGGACGGCGCCGCCAACCTCATCAGACGCGCGCTTGCCGCCGGGGGCGATGAGGAGGGGGTTCACTTTGAGGAGGCTTTTGCCATATATAAAGAAATCTTCCGGGATAACTGCATGTACCGGGTGGCGCCGTATGATGGCATCCGGGAGCTTCTGGCCGCTTTAAAAGAAAAGAATGTGAAGATTGCCGTGCTTTCCAATAAACCCCATGCAGAGACCATAAACGTGGTAGAGTCTCTTTTTGGCAAAGGATACTTTGACGTGATACAGGGGCAGAAGGAGAATGTTGCGATCAAGCCAAGTCCCGAGGGGGTGTTCCAGATCCTGGGCCAGCTCGGGCTGACCGCGGAGGAAGTGCTGTACCTGGGAGATACTTCCACGGATATGAAAACGGGGAAAGGAGCCGGAGCGTTTACCCTGGGGGCGCTTTGGGGATTCCGGGAACGTGAAGAACTGGAGGCAAACCATGCGGATGCCATCATCGGCCATCCGCTGGATGCGTTAAATTTTTTATAGGGTCTTGACGAAAGAGCGCAATCATACTATGATGAAACTGTTTATAGGGTCCGGCAGGGACATGAAAGATCAGAGACGAATCAAATAGCCGTAGGGGCGAGTGAATGGAGGTGAAAATATGCGCGAGTTTGATGATGCAGTCCTGGAATGTTTTCTGGAGAACCAGCAGCAGCTTTTCTCGGAGGAAGTAGCGCAGACTTTGGAGGAAGCGGAGAGTTTCCTGGAGGAGTGTATGGCGGTTGTGGTCAATTCCGTTGACGAAGTGATCGAATACTTTGAAGAGGAAGGGATCGATACGGAGGGCGTTACAGATGATGCGATCCTTGAGGCAGACGAAGTGTTTGATATTGGCGACGGCAGGTATTTGATCGTAGAAGGTTAGGTTCAACATATTATAGCGGATAGACAACGGGCAGCGGTTTTACTGCCCGTTTTGCTTTTCCTGTTTTTCCTTATGGGAACTACCTCTGCGGAAGCTGTCCAAATGAAAGATATCCCATATCAAATAGAGGATAACGCCCAGGCGGGCCAGGGCGATGACCTGGTGGGGAAGCACGGAAAAACTCTGTTCCAGCTGCATCAGATAGGCACAATAAGTAAAGAGGGTGCAGAGCATTGTGACCAGGGCAGTCTTTATGTGCTTTGGCTCTTTGAACATGATGATAAACAGGAGCATCTCTGCTATATAAGCGTACCGTTCGTGAACCAGCGGCAGGCAGAAGCATATGGTCAGCACGGACAGGGCAGTCACTTTACAGAGCGTCAGGCTGTCTAATTTTACCTTGCAGCAATATATCTGATAAAACAACGTGATCAGCAGCAGGAAAGTCAGCAGCATACCATATACAAAGTAACTGTCATAAAGCTCCTCCGACCAGGACCCTATCAGGTTATAGAGATTTGGGTAATTCAGGGTCAGCGTACCGTAGTTTCGGTCCGCCTGGGCCAGATAGATCTTGAACATGACTTTCAGGCTGCGCCCCGCAAGGTACATGGGGATACAAACAACGGTGTATATGATGGGAACCCACAGAAGATGTACGGGTTTTAGCACATTCCTCTTCTGAGTGATCCACAGCAGGCACAGAATTGGAAGGAAAAATACCGCTTGTAATTTAAAGGAAAAGGCTATTGCAAAAAGCAGGCATATTCCGTCCCCTGTTTTCCAAAAGGGCAGCTTGCCCCCTGAAGGGGGATCCGGACGCCAAAGCATCGCGCCGCATATGGACAGCAGTGCCAAAAGGATAAAGGAACTGTAGATGCTGTCACACTGCCCCCAGGCGGCGGAATCCAGCAGCGTCAGGGGATTTACCAGGACTGCGGCATAGAGCGCCAGCCGTTTATTCAGCGCAGTGATATTAAGGCACCGGGCTAATTTCACACAGGCCAGGGCCAAAACGAAATCGAAAAGACAAGGCATTATTTTAATGATGACCACGGGTTCAAAGGGCAGATATGCCAATAAGGTCAGCGGTGTCACATACAAGGGCGGGTAATCGCCGATGTCCCGGCCTAAGGCGTTCCAGATACCGGAGGAGCGCATGTCATTGATCCATGATTCAAAACAGAGATAGTAGTCGTTGCTTTTCACCGGCAGGAAAGCTATTCTGAGCAGAATGGCGGCTATTGTAACGGCCCCAAAGTATAAAATATGGATCAGCGGTACCTTCCGTATCCGGAGGGACAGAAATTTGCCCAAAGTGATATCCCCGGCCTTGGGATCGGATCCCTTCCGGGAGAGGAAGGCGGTGGCAGCCATATATGCCAGAACTGCCACAAGGACTATAAAGAAGATAACAATCCGGGTAGGGACCGGCACATGATAAGTCAGTCTCACGGCGGCGGAACTGCCGTCCGGGAGGGAGCCGCTGCCGGGTGTGTTATCGCCGGAGAGGGAGCTGCTGCCGGCTGCGTTGTCGCCGGAGAGGGAGCCGCTGCCGGCTGCGTTATCGCCGGAAAGGGAGCCGCTGCCGGGTGCGTTATCGCCGGGGAGGGAGCTGCTGCCGGGTGTGTTATCGCCGGAGAGGGAGCCGCTGCCGGCTGCGTTGTCGCCGGAGAGGGAGCCGCTGCCGGGTGCGTTATCGCCGGAGAGGGAGTCCCTGTCTGGCGTCTCGTTACCGGAAGAATTGCCCCCCCCAGTCAGATTTTCCGTGATTTCGGGGATTTGTGCGTCCAGGGGCAGGAAATACAGGGAAGGGTTCATCCCTTCCTCATAATTTTCGGCATAGAGGGACAGGTCATAGAGAGCATCCGGGTCCAGCCGGCAGTCCACAGGGAAATCAATGTACCAGTGGTCCGGGACGCCGTCCAGGGAAAACGTGCCATGATAAACCTGGGCGCCGGTGGCATGGTAGGAGAGCGTAAGGGTGAGGTCCCCGGATGACGCCGACATGACAGACATTCCCCCGGGCGGCTGCAGCGCCAGGGAGATAGCAGTGACTTTGGCGTATTCCGGCGAAATGATCTGGGTCAGGGTATGATCCGCCCCTGCAATCGGGACTGCATCGGAAGCCATATCCAGAGGGGAGGCGCTCTCCGCCCCTGTAAAGAGAAAATTGCCGCCAAGGACGGCAAAAATCAAAACAGCCAACAGTAATCCGGTTCTGATCCAGGAAAGCTTTTTCATAAGGAAACTCCTTTGCTTAGTACAATGAATCATTCATTTCTGATACATTGGCGAAAAATGATTCTTTCATATGCAGGGCGGAGGAATGGGCGTAGCGGTGGCTACGTCGATTGACGGTGCTGTGTGCCGGTGGCACACGTCCAGCACGGATCGAAGAGTATTAGTACACCCGGCGCTAATTTACCAATGATTTGATATTCTCCAACACGGAATAAGGTACATACAGTTTACCGTATCCTACGGCCAGATCCAGGCCGGGTTTGTTTCCGCCGTGGAAGTCGGAGCCGCCGCTGACGGCAAGGCCATAGGTTTCAGCCAGCCGGCGGATCTGGCGTTCTTCCGCTCCGTTGTAGGTGCTGTAAATGGCTTCAATGCCCAAGAGGCCCGCATCCTTTAATTGGCGGACAAGGGCCTCCAGACGCCGGTCGTTCATGCGGTATAGGATGGGGTGGGCCAGAATAGGAATGCCGCCGGCATGTAAGATCAAACCCACGGCCTGCTCCGACGTCACCTTTTCCCTGGGGACATAATAGGGGCAGTGATCCCCCACATAGCGTTCAAAAGCCTCTTTCATGCTTTGGACGTAACGGTGGTTTAGTAAATATTTAGCAAAATGTGCCCTTGTTATTACTGCATTGGGGAAATCTGCCAGCAGTGCCTCATAGCTGATGGCAATGCCGGCTTCCTGGAGCAGCGTGCACATTTTCCGGTTTCGGTTGATCCTCGATGTGACGAAATCCTGGAGATATTTTTGAAACGGGCCGTCATGGTAATGAATGTACAGGCCTACGATATGCACCTCCCTGCCCTGATAATTTGTGGCAAATTCAATGCCGGGAATCACTTCCGGGACATTCCGCGCCTGTTCCGGGGGCAGTTCCCGGCGAAGCCGTTCCGCATAGGAACAGGCTTCATCCAGTCCGTCCACAGAATCATGGTCTGTCAGGGCAAAAGCAGCCAACCCTTTCTCCATGGCATAATCCACCAATTGGCTGGGAGAGAAGGTGCCGTCCGAACGGTTGGAATGTACGTGTAAATCAACAGGCCTGGTCTCTATCATGTTGCCTCCACACCGTCTCCGGCGGCGAGAAATCCGTTTCCGGGCGGCTCAATGGTGTTAAGGGATCCAAACGGACCGCTTTAATTTTCATCTTCCTCTTTGTTTGCGGTAAAGACGGTACGCTTCCTGGCCATCTCGTCGCTGGCGAGATATTCGTCATAGGTAGTGATCTTATCGATTAAATGCCCGTCCGGCAGGATTTCCATTATGCGGTTTGCGGTGGTCTCCACAAACTGATGGTCATGGCAGGAGAACAGCGCTACCCCGGGGAATTTGATCAATCCGTTGTTCAGGGCGGTGATGGACTCCATATCCAAATGGTTGGTAGGCTCGTCCAGCACCAGGCAGTTGGCGCCGCTGATCATCATTTTGGAAAGGAGGCAGCGCACCTTCTCTCCTCCGGACAGTACCCTTACTTTCTTTACCCCGTCCTCCCCTGCGAACAGCATGCGTCCCAGGAAACCGCGGACATAGGTCACGTCCTTCACGGGGGAATAACCGGTGAGCCAGTCCACGATGGTCATATCATTGTCAAATTCCGCGGTGTTGTCCTTAGGGAAATAGGCCTGGGAGGTGGTAACTCCCCATTTCAGGGTTCCCTCGTCCGGCTCCAGCTCGCCCATCAGGATCTGGAACAGAGTGGTCTTTGCCAGCTCCTGGCTTCCCACAAATGCAATCTTATCGTCATGGCCGACTACGAAAGAGATGTCGTCCAGCACTTTCTCCCCGTTGACAGTCTTGGACAAATGTTCTACGGTCAGGATCTCGTTGCCGATCTCCCGGTCAGGACGGAAATCAATGTAGGGATATTTTCTGCTGGAAGGCCTGATCTCATCCAGCTCAATTTTCTCCAGGGCACGTTTCCTGGAAGTTGCCTGCTTGGACTTGGAAGCGTTTGCCGAAAAGCGGGAGATAAATTCCTGCAGTTCCTTGATCTTTTCTTCCTTTTTCTTGTTCGCCTCTTTCATCTGGCGGATCAGCAGCTGGCTGGATTCATACCAGAAATCATAGTTCCCGGCGTAGAGCTGGATCTTGCCGTAATCGATATCCGCCGTGTGGGTACAAACCTTATTTAAGAAGTAACGGTCGTGGGATACCACGATAACCGTATTCTCGAAATTGATCAGGAATTCTTCCAGCCACGAAATAGCATCCAGATCCAGGTGGTTGGTAGGCTCGTCCAGGAGCAGGATGTCGGGGTTGCCGAAGAGGGCCTTTGCCAGCAATACCTTCACCTTAATATTGCCATCCAGGTCTTTCATTAAGGAATAATGGATCTCCGTGTCGATCCCCAGGCCGTTCAAGAGAGTGGCCGCGTTGGACTCTGCCTCCCAGCCGTCCATCTCCGCGAACTCCGCTTCCAGCTCGCTGGCGCGGATCCCGTCCTCGTCGGAGAAATCTTCCTTGGCATAAAGAGCTTCTTTTTCCTTCATGATCTGGTATAACCGGTCGTTGCCCATGATAACGGTATCCATTACCACGCAGTCGTCATACTTAAAGTGATCCTGTTCCAGCACGGAGAGACGCTGCCCGGGAGTGATGATAATGTCCCCGTTGGTGGTTTCCAGCTTGCCGGAAAGGATTTTCAGGAAAGTGGATTTGCCTGCGCCGTTGGCGCCGATGACGCCGTAGCAGTTCCCTTCCGTAAACTTGATGTTTACGTCCTCAAATAATGCCTTTTTGCCGATCCGTAACGTTACATTGCTTGCCTGTATCATGATAATACCTCTGTTTTCTTTCATTTTATGCAGTCAACCTCTATTATACATAAAAACATTGATATTTCAAGCAAAATTGGCAGTTTCGGCATAATAGGGAGGACAGGGGGTTTTATACTTAAGTTTCTATTCTTAAGATTTACAAAAGAATTCCATAAGTTAACCAAAATTTTGGAATGGGTTCTTGAAATTATTCCGCAAATGGAGTAGGCTGTATTTGGCTGTAAAAATTGCCGGATGCCGGCATGGCCATGCCGGGTAAATCATTTATAAAATACCCGGGTCTGCGGATGGGTTCCCAGACGCATTTCGGGGAAGGCCTGTGCCGGGATAGAAGGGCAGACCGGAATTGGGGGAAGGAAAATGGTGATTTTGCTAATCATAATAGCATGCCTGCTGTTTTTAGCAGCAATGTATTTTTATATGATCATGCCGAGGGTCTTCGGCAAACCGGACACATCGTCCTACCGGAAATGGCTTTATGCCCACAGGGGCCTGTACGACAACAACTCCAACGCGCCGGAGAATTCTCTGGAAGCCTTCCGAAAGGCGGTGGAAGGAGGTTTCGGCATCGAGATGGATGTGCAGCTTTCCAAAGACGGCATTCCGGTAGTCTTCCACGATTTTACATTGAAAAGGATTTGCGGAGCGGAGGGGAAGGTATGTGATTACACCTGCCAGGAGCTGCAGCAGTTTCGGCTCTGCGGATCGGACCAGCGGATTCCCCTGTTCCGGGAAGCGCTTGAGCTGGTGAACGGCAGAGTGCCCCTGATCGTGGAACTGAAGCTGGCTACCATGGATACTTCCGTTTGCCCGGCGGCGGACAGGCTGCTGTCGGAATACAGGGGAATGTACTGTATTGAATCCTTTCATCCCCTGGCAGTGCGCTGGTACAGGAAGAACCGCAGGGAGATTGTGCGCGGCCAGCTGTCGGATGCCTTTTTAAAAGAAGGGGAGTATAACGGCCCGGTGTGCTTTTTGTTGCAGAACCTTCTGTTCAATTGGATCGGGAGGCCGGACTTCGTGGCATATAACCATAAATACCCGAAAATGTTTTCCCGCAGATTCTGCCGTGAATTTTACCGCAATACGGCCGTGGCCTGGACCATTAAGACGCCCCATGAGCTGGAGGCGGCAAGGAAGTATTTCGACATCTGCATTTTCGACAGCTTTGTGCCTGAAAAATAAAGAGATTTTCAGGCTTCTGCTGTTTTCGTATGTAATTTTTTAAAATGTAAGCAGTTACAATGATACTGCTCTTGTGCAAACTGTAGCAGGCATAAAATAGAATGTTGGCAGATTGCACGAAATTCCAAAGTTTGTCAAAAGAGTGTCATATTCAGCTTGATATTCCCATGGTAAATTGTTAAAATATGCTCGTATTGAAGTGGTTTTCAAACACGCTCCAGGCAGACGGGAGTTTCCGGCTGTCTGAAAACTATGTGAACTGGCCGGAATCGGGGGCGGTATTCGGCTCCGTCAGAGACTGGTGTGCCGTCTGCATGATAGCCGGCGATACTCCGAAGAATAAATTTTCTTCAGCAAGGAGGTTTGCCCGGATATAATATAAAAGGTACGCCTGCAAATCGGCAACTGACGGTAGATATCGTGTCTGTCGGAAAGGCAGGGACTGCGGCGCCGTAAGGCGGATGTCCTGCGGGAACTTCGGTTTGGGACAGTTACAACCATATTTGGAAAGGGAGAAAATTAGATGAAGAAATGGGTTTATTTATTCAGTGAAGGCGACATGAGCATGCGGAACCTTCTCGGCGGCAAGGGTGCAAACCTGGCGGAGATGACGAGTATCGGCCTGCCTGTCCCCCAGGGTTTTACCATTACCACGGAAGCTTGTACCCAGTACTACGAGGACGGCCGTAAGATCAACGATGAAATCATGGGCCAGACCATGGAGTATGTGGCAGAGATGGAGAAAATCAACGGCAAGAAGTTCGGCGATCTGCAGAATCCCCTGCTGGTTTCCGTCCGTTCCGGCGCACGTGCTTCCATGCCCGGCATGATGGATACCATATTGAACCTGGGACTGAATGATGAAGTGGTTGCGGCTATGATCGCAGGCAACCCGGATCCTGCTTTTGAGCGTTTCGTATATGATTCCTACAGACGTTTTATCCAGATGTTTTCGGATGTGGTCATGGAGGTCGGCAAGAAATATTTTGAGCAGCTGATCGATAAGATGAAGGAAGAAAAAGGTGTCAAGTTCGACGTGGAGCTGACTGCAGCCGATTTAAAGACGCTGGCAGAGCAGTTCAAGGCGGAGTATAAGAGCCAGCTGGGCAAGGATTTCCCTTCCGACCCTGTGGAGCAGCTGAAACTGGCTATTGAGGCGGTGTTCCGTTCCTGGGACAACCCTCGCGCGAATGTATACCGCCGTGACAATGACATCCCTTATTCCTGGGGTACCGCAGTAAACGTAATGCCCATGGTATTCGGTAACTTAAACGAGGAGTCCGGCACCGGTGTTGCATTTACCCGTGATCCTGCTACCGGTGAGAAGAAGCTGATGGGTGAGTTCCTGAAGAATGCCCAGGGTGAGGATGTGGTGGCAGGGGTGCGCACGCCTATGCCCATTGCCCAGATGGAGCAGGAGTTCCCTGAGGCATATGAGGAGTTTATTAAGGTTTGTGAGATTCTGGAAAACCATTATCATGACATGCAGGATATGGAATTTACCGTTGAAAATAAGAAGCTGTATATGCTCCAGTGCCGTAACGGAAAGAGAACTGCCCAGGCGGCATTAAAGATTGCCTGCGATCTGGTGGACGAGGGACATAAGACCGAGGCTGAGGCTGTTTCCATGATCGATCCCCGTAACCTTGACACCCTGCTGCATCCCCAGTTCGACGCAGCAGCACTGAAAGCAGCCACCCCCATCGGCAAAGGCCTGGGCGCTTCTCCCGGGGCTGCCTGCGGTAAGATTGTATTTACTGCGGAGGATGCGGAAGAGTGGGCTGCAAAGGGAGAGAAGATAGTTCTGGTTCGTCTGGAGACTTCTCCCGAAGATATCACCGGTATGAAAGTCGCCCAGGGTATTTTGACAGTCCGCGGCGGTATGACCTCCCATGCGGCAGTGGTTGCCCGTGGTATGGGCACCTGCTGTGTATCCGGCTGCGGCGATATTGCAATGGATGAGGCAAACAAGAAATTCACTCTGGCAGGGCAGGAGTTCCACGAGGGAGATTATATCTCCATCGACGGAACCACAGGAAATATCTATGCCGGCCAGATCAAGACGGTAGATGCAACCATCGCAGGTGAGTTCGGCCGCGTTATGGCTTGGGCGGACAAGTTCCGTACATTAAAGGTACGCACCAATGCGGATACGCCCGCAGATGCCAAGAAGGCACGTGAGCTGGGTGCGGAAGGTATCGGACTGTGCCGTACGGAGCATATGTTCTTCGAGGAGGACAGGATCGCGGCATTCCGTGAGATGATCTGTTCCGATACCCTGGAGGAGAGAGAGGCGGCATTGGAGAAGATTCTGCCTTTCCAGCAGAATGATTTCGAGGCGCTGTATGAGGCCCTGGAGGGGAATCCTGTTACCATCCGTTTCCTGGATCCGCCTCTGCATGAGTTCGTTCCTACCGAGGAAGCCGATATTGAGAAGCTGGCAGAAACCCAGGGCAAGTCCGTTGAGACCATTAAGAACATTATTGCTTCCCTGCATGAATTTAACCCTATGATGGGCCACAGAGGATGCCGTCTTGCGGTAACCTATCCTGAGATTGCGAAGATGCAGACCAGGGCCGTGATTCGTGCTGCCATCAACGTAAAGAAGGCTCATCCCGACTGGAACGTAAAGCCTGAGATTATGATCCCCCTGATCTGTGAGGTGAAGGAATTAAAGGTCGTGAAAAAGCTGGTGGTGGAGACTGCCGACGCAGAGATCGCCGGGGCAGGAATCGAATTGGAATATGAAGTAGGTACAATGATTGAGATCCCCAGAGCGGCTTTGACTGCCGACGAGATTGCCAAGGAGGCTGATTTCTTCTGCTTCGGTACGAATGACTTGACTCAGATGACCTTCGGCTTCTCCCGTGACGATGCAGGTAAGTTCCTGAATGCTTATTATGACACAAAGATATTTGAGAACGATCCTTTTGCTAAATTGGATCAGAGCGGTGTGGGCAGACTGATGGAGACTTCTATCAAGCTGGGCAAGCCTGTTAATCCTAAGCTGCACATCGGTATCTGCGGCGAGCACGGCGGAGATCCTTCTTCCGTAGAGTTCTGCCATAAGATCGGATTGGATTATGTATCCTGCTCACCGTTCAGAGT
>CANRWO010000027.1 GCA_947643615.1 uncultured Lachnospiraceae bacterium | reverse complement strand
TTACTTAGAAGAAAATGCAAGTGGATTTTAGCGATAATTAATCACCGACTATATAATAAAAATGGAGACAGTGCTGAAAAATTTCTCCCGGTTTGCAATCAGGTTCCCGCGGTATGGTTCTTCCGGTTCCTCCGCCGCATTTACGATTTCTGCCTGGCCTTTCCAGTCAAATGCCTGATCGCTGACTGGTTTTGTACCGGTTCCCTTCTTCTTGGAATCCTTCCATGTGGACACGGTGTCCTCGGTAATGGTTATTTTCTTGCCGATATTTTTTGCCACAGTGTTGACTTTCTTTTGAAGATCCGCTTTTTCTTCATCTGTGGCGGCGGTGCGCTGCCTTCTTTGCAGATCAGACTGAATCCGCTTCATGCCGGAAATCTGCCCTTTTGTGGCGGAAAGGGAAATCAGCACCCCGGACTCTTCGCCGCCGGGCGTAGAAATTCCCGGTATTTGTTTTTTGTCTGAATCCTTTTCGTTGGCATCCCGGGCAGCCTCTTTGATGGCTTCCTGCTTTTTGGCAGCTTCCTCCTGCCTTTTCTGTATCTGATACTGCCTTAATTCGCTGCTCAGATTCTGGATTTCTTCCTGCAGGGCCTGCTTTTCTTTTTTCTTTTCTTCGCTGGTCTTTTCTTTATCGTTGGAAATGGTTTTCTTTTTTTCCTGAAGATCCGAAATTTGTTTGCGGAGTTCGCTCTCGTGTGTGTCTAGTGAAGGCTGCTTCGAGGATAGACTATCTTGTGACGGCAGTTTGGATGTTGATATTTTCATATTTGATACCCTTGCCTTTCCCGCATGAGCCTTTTTCCATGGATATAAGCTCAAATACGTAGTGCGGCGTAGCCGATTCATAATGGATCCGTTATTATAAAAAATACCATAACATTATCTTTTGTTAATTACTTTTATGTTAGCACATTTTTCGCATGATATCAACAGGGTTTTGGGGCGATTTTGTGAGGTTTGGTTACAGCAGCCATTGCGTATTTTTTTGCGGAGTGATATGTTATACATAAAAGAAAAGTGTTATATGTAAGGAGCATACAAACCGTATATTCCACGGCAGCAGGAGAAGTATAAATGCTGCCGGAAGAAAGCGATTGGAAAACCGATCAAATGAGAGGAAATATGAAAAGCACAAAAAACAGACACACAGACAGCAGGCACACAAATACCGGAAACAGGAGAAAGCGCCGAACCGTAATTGTTGCCGTGGGGGCGGCAGCATGTCTTGCGGCGGCAGGACTTGTGGCATTTCTTCCCTGGGGATTGAGGGAGGGGGTGTCAGTTACGGCCCGGAGGTTTTCAGAAGAAGCTCCCTCGGACGCCCCGCTGCCGGAAGGGACATCAACGCCGCGGCAGTCGGAGGAGCAGCCAAGGGAGCCTGGGACGCAGGCAGTGCCGCCCTCAGATGCCCTGCCGCCGGAAGGAACGTCAACGCCGCGGCAGTCGGAGGAGCAGCCAAGGGAGCCTGGGACGCAGGCAGTGCCGCCCTCAGATGCCCTGCCGCCGGAAGGAACGTCAACGCCGCGGCAGTCGGAGGAGCAGCCAAGGGAGCCTGGGACGCAGGCAGTGCCGCCCTCGGATGCCCTGCTGCCGGAAGGAACGTCAACACCATGGCAGTCAGAGAAGCAGCCAACGGAACCTGGGGCCTCGGGGGAACCTTCCGGGGGTTCCGGCAGCGCTTCCCCTTCGCAGGCGGAGGAGCCGGAAATGCCTTCAGTAGGGGAAACTGCCGCTCCCAACGGTTATTTGGTAGTAATCGACCCGGGGCACCAGCAGAAGGGAAACAGTGAGAAGGAGCCTGTGGGCCCTGGGGCCCAGGAGATGAAAGCAAAAGTGGCAGGCGGAACCCACGGGGATACCAGCGGCCTGAAGGAATATGAACTGACTTTGATGGTTGCGGAGAAACTGGAGGAGGAATTGGTTCGCCGGGGTTATGAAGTGATCATGGTAAGGACTTCCCATGACGTGAATATCAGCAATGCGGAGAGGGCCCAGGTGGCCAATGATGCAGGGGCAGACGCATTCATACGCATTCATGCCAACGGTTCGGAGAATACCTCCGTCCATGGGGCGATGACCATTTGCCAGACGGCGTCAAACCCATATAACAGTGAGTTTTACGAGCAGAGCAAAGACCTGTCGTCTAAAGTGCTGGACAGCCTGGTATCCGCTACAGGCTGTAAAAAACAGCGTGTCTGGGAGACGGATACCATGAGTGGGATCAATTGGTGCCAGGTGCCGGTGACTATCGTGGAAATGGGTTATATGACCAACCCGGAGGAAGACGCGCTGATGGCCACGGAGGAATACCAGGAGAAGATTGCAGAAGGGATTGCCGACGGAATTGACGAATTTTTGGGGGCTGGATCCCCTTGATTCAGACACGATCCAGTGTACTGTACCATTCATTCTGCGTCATTTGGCTGAAAATGAAGGGTACAGTACACTGGAAATATGTCGGGAGACCGTAAAAGCATGTATGAACAAATGGTTTAAGGAGACATTGAATGACGTTCAACTTTGAAGAAGAATTAAAAAAGCTCCCCAAAGAACCGGGAGTGTATATCATGCGGGACCATAAGGATACTATCCTCTATGTGGGAAAGGCCGTGAATCTCCATAACCGCGTGCGCTCCTACTTCCGGGAAAATATCGGGAGAGGCCCCATGATCGACAAGATGGTGTCGCTGATCGCGCGGTTTGAATATATTGTGACGGATTCCGAGTTGGAAGCGTTGGTACTGGAAAATAATCTTATCAAAGAGAATTCGCCCAAATATAATACTTTGTTAAAGGATGATAAAACTTATCCCTATATCAAAGTGACGGTGGGTGAGGAATATCCGAGGATATTGTTTTCCCGTACCATGAAGAAAGACAAGTCCAAATATTTCGGGCCATATACCAGTGCGGGGGCGGTGAAGGATACCATCGAGCTTTTAAACAAACTGTACTGCCTGCGTACCTGCAACCGTATCCTGCCCAGGGATATGGGACTGGAGCGTCCCTGCCTGAATTATCATATTAAGCAGTGCATGGCACCCTGCCAGGGATATATCGGCAAGGAGCAGTACAGGGAGCAGGTTAACCAGGCATTGGAATTTCTGAACGGAAACTATAACAGGATATTGAAGGATCTTGAGGCTAAAATGAATTCTGCCGCGGAAGCATTGGATTTTGAAGCGGCTGCTGGTTTCCGGGATCTGTATAACAGCGTTAAGCAGGTGGCCCAGAAGCAGAAGATCACGGACAGCGTGGGGGAGGACAAGGATATCATTGCACTTTACCGGGATGAAAACGAAGCGGTGGTTCAGGTATTTTTTGTCAGGGACGGCAGGTTGATCGGCAGGGAACACTATTATATGACACATGTGTCGGAGAACAAGGCGGAAATATTGGAGAATTTTGTCAAACAGTTTTATGCAGGCACGCCGTTCATTCCCAGGGAATTGATGCTCCAATACGAGATAGGGGACGGCCCTTTGATAGAAAAGTGGCTGACGGAGCGAAAAGGCGGAAGGGTTTATATCAGGGTGCCTAAAATCGGATCCAAGGAGAAGCTGGTGGAGCTGGCGGCACAGAATGCCAGGCATATTCTGGAGCAGGACAGGGAGAGGCTTAAGAGGGAGGAAGGCAGGACCATCGGTGCAGTGAAGGAAATTGCGGGCATTCTGGGACTGCCTCATATTGAGAGAATGGAAGCGTTTGACATCTCAAATATTAACGGTTTTGAAAATGTGGGATCTATGATCGTATTTGAGAAAGGAAAGCCGAAACCCAGCGATTACAGGAAATTTCGGATCAAGACAGTGTCGGGCCCGGATGATTATGCCTGCATGAGGGAGGTGCTGACAAGGCGTTTCCGCCACGGGATGGAGGAGAGCAGGGAACTGGAGGAAAAGGAGCTGGACCAGGAGTATGGCAGCTTTACCAAATTTCCGGACCTGCTGATGATGGACGGAGGCAGGGGGCAGGTGAATATTGCGTTGTCCGTGTTGGATGAGCTGCGGATCAATATTCCTGTCTGCGGCATGGTGAAGGATGATAACCACCGTACCAGGGGATTGTATTTTAACAATGTGGAGCTTCCCATTGACACGCATTCGGAGGGATTTAAACTGATCACCAGGGTCCAGGATGAGGCCCACCGTTTTGCCATAGAATATCACCGTTCCCTGAGGAGCAAAGCGCAGGTGAGGTCTGTGCTGGATGACATACCCGGCGTGGGGCCTGCCAGACGGAAGGCTCTGATGCGGCATTTTAAATCGATTGAGGAGATCAAGGCGGCGTCCGTGGAAGAACTATCGTCCATTCCCCAGCTGAATGCCAGGTCGGCGGAGGAAATATACCGCTTTTTCCGCAAAAAAGAAGAAAAATAACACATGTAACAAAACTCTCATGCAGCCGATTGTTCCACTATGTATATTAATCAGCATAAAAATCAGCACAAAAACACTTCTTCACAGAAGCAATGCAATGTGTTACAATTTATATAATATATTGGCAAACAGCGAAGAGAGTTTCGGAAAGGAAGTTTCCAATCCGGATTACAATGCGGGCCGGCGCATACAGGAGGTATAGGTATGGAAAGTATCGCCCTGAAAAAGGTCGTGGAAAAGATGGAGTTGGAGAACCTGACTCCTGATATTGAGATCAAGGGTATCCGGGTCACACAGTCGGACGTCAACCGTCCGGCACTGCAGATGACGGGGTTTTTCCAGCATTTTGACGCTACCCGGCTGCAAGTGATAGGATTTGTGGAATATACTTATATGGAAGGTCTGTCGGAGCAGCGGCAGCGAGAGGTCTATGACGAGCTGATGGCCTATGATATCCCTGCATTTGTGTTTTGCCGGGAACTGCGGCCCAATCCCATTTTCATGGATTCGGCATTGGCACACAAGATTCCCATTTTCTCTACCAAGAAAGCCACTTCCGGCTTTATGGCGGAGGCTATCAGATGGTTGAACGTAAAACTGGCTCCCTGCATTTCCGTACATGGCGTGCTGGTGGATGTCTACGGTGAAGGCGTGTTGATCACCGGCGAGAGCGGCATCGGCAAATCCGAGGCGGCGCTGGAGCTGATCAAGCGTGGCCACCGCTTGGTTACGGATGATGTGGTGGAACTTCGGAAGGTGAGCGACGAGACTTTGATCGGATCGGCGCCCGATGTGACCAAGCATCTGATTGAACTGCGGGGTATCGGCATTGTGGATGTAAAATCCCTTTACGGCGCTTCTTCCGTAAAGGACACTTCTAATATAGACCTGGTGATCCGCCTGGAAGAATGGGATAAGGATAAGGAATACGACAGGCTGGGATTGGAAGAAAATTATACGGAATATTTGGGCAATAAGATCATCTGCCACAATATTCCCATCCGCCCCGGGCGTAATTTGGCTATTATTTGTGAGACAGCAGCAGTAAACCATCGTCAGAAGAAGATGGGTTATAATGCAGCACAGGAACTGTACACCCGTGTCCAGAGATCTCTGGCAAGGAAGCGGAATGACGACGAAGATGAGGATGAAGAGTAATGGGAAAGTATGTGTTTGGAGTAGATATTGGCGGCACTACGGTGAAGATTGGCCTTTTTGACAGGGAAGGCTGCGTGCTGGATAAGTGGGAGATTCCCACAGTGAAGGACAATGAAGGAACCTCCATCCTGCCGGATGTGGCCCAGAGCATTATAGATAAGATGAAAGAGAAAGGAATCGGGCAGGAGGATCTGGAAGGTATCGGTGTGGGCGCTCCCGGCGCGGTGGACGGAGACGGCAATGTGGTCAACGGGGCCGTGAACCTTGGATGGAAATCTTTTAACATACCCAAAGCCCTGAACGCATATATTGATGTACCGGTAAAGGCGGCCAATGACGCCAATGCCGCGGCACTCGGCGAGATGTGGCAGGGCGGCGGCAAAGGTTATTCCAACATGGTGGCGGTGACACTGGGAACCGGTGTAGGCGGCGGTATCATTGTGGACGGCAATATTTTAACCGGTGCATGCGGCGCCGCAGGCGAGATCGGGCATATCCATATGAACGATGAGGAGACAGATGTCTGCGGCTGCAAGAACAGGGGATGCCTGGAGCAGTATGCCTCTGCCACGGGAATCGTGCGCCTGGCCAAAATGCGGTTGGAAAAGGATGATGATCCCAGTGTCCTCCGGGAAGGGGAGGTTTCTGCCAAAGCGGTCTTTGACGCGGTGAAAGCAGGAGACAAGGTTGCGCTGGAGGTGGCAGGGCAGTTTGGTATGTACCTGGGAAAAGGGTTGGCAAATGTGGCGACCATAGTGAACCCCGAGATATTTGTGATTGGCGGCGGTGTATCCAAGGCCGGGGAGATTTTGTTGACGTTTGTGGTGCCGGAATATCAAAAATATGTATTTTCCGGATGCAGGGATGCAAAATTTGCATTGGCGGAACTGGGTAATGATGCAGGCATTTATGGTGCGGCAAGATTAGTATTGGGTTAGACAGAAGGAAGTAGACAGAATGATCAGTGCAGCGGTGATTGAAGCATTAAAAGGATTTGTCCCGGAAGAAAATATCAGTTTACAGGAGGAGATGGCAGGCCACACCACCTTTCGTATCGGTGGGCCTGCTGATTGCTTTTTGCAGTTGGAAAACGAAGAGCAGCTGCAGAAGGTGCAAAAATATCTGAATTTGGTGGAAGAACCGTACTTTATTCTGGGAAATGGAAGTAATTTACTGGTAGACGACAAGGGATACCGGGGTATTATATTACAGATCGGCAAGAAAATGGGCCGTATTCTGGTGGATGGTTGTACCATTGTGGCCCAGGCCGGGGCGCTCTTGTCCCAGGTGGCTAGGACGGCATATGAACACAGTCTCACGGGCCTTGAGTTTGCAGCCGGGATCCCCGGTACGCTGGGAGGCGGAGTGGTCATGAACGCAGGCGCTTACGGCGGCGAGTTGAGCCAGGTCGTGAACCTGGTCAGGGTGGTGGGCAAAGACGGTGAGGTTATGGAACTGGATAACAGTACCATGGAATTCGGTTACCGTTACAGCACCATAAAAAGGTACCCTTTTACAGTGACGGAGGTCACTCTGAAACTGGCGGAGGGGAACAAAGAGGAAATCGGCGCTAAAATGGAAGAGCTGGCATTGAAGAGAAAGGAAAAGCAACCTCTGGAATATCCCAGCGCAGGAAGCACATTTAAGCGTCCGGAAGGGTATTTTGCCGGGAAGCTGATCATGGATGCCGGCATGAGAGGATTCCAGATCGGCGGCGCCAGGGTATCCGATAAGCATTGCGGGTTTGTCATCAATACCGGAAAAGCCACGTCGGGAGACGTGAAAGACGTGATAGAAGAGGTACAGGCCAGGGTAAAAGAGTTATTCCGTGTGGACCTGGAGCCGGAAGTCATCTTTTTAGGATAACAGGAGATAAATAACACATGAGATTTGTAATAGTGACCGGAATGAGCGGTGGCGGGAAGAGCACTGCTTTAAAGATGCTGGAAGACGCAGGGTTTTATTGTGTGGATAACCTGCCCATATCCCTGATCGAAAAGTTTGTGGAACTGGTATCCGTGCCGGGCAGTGAGATCAACAAAGTGGCTCTGGGGTTGGACGTCCGGGCAGACCAATCCTTTGAAGAGACTACAAGGATCCTGGACCAGCTCAAGGAAAAGGGATATGATTTTGAGATTTTGTTCATGGATGCCAACGAAACCTCGCTGATCAAGCGTTATAAGGAAACACGGCGCATACATCCCCTTGCGGCTGACGGCAGGGTGGAGGACGGCGTGAAAAGAGAGCGGAAGGTATTGGAGAACGTTCGGAAAAATGCAGATTATGTCCTTGACACTTCCAAACTTTTGACCAGGGACCTGAAAGAGGAGCTTGACCGCATTTTTATAAAGAACGAGGAATATAATAGTCTCATGGTGACGGTAATGTCCTTTGGCTTCAAGCATGGGATTCCTGCGGATGCGGATCTGGTGTTTGACGTGCGGTTTCTGCCGAACCCTTTTTATATAGATGAATTGAAGCGTAAGACCGGAAATGACAGGGAAGTGCAGGAATATGTGATGGGTTTCCCGGAGGCGGAGTCCTTTATGGAAAAACTGACGGATCTCATACAGTTTCTGATCCCCAACTATGTAAAGGAAGGCAAGTACCAGTTGGTGATAGCCATTGGCTGCACAGGCGGCAAGCACAGGAGCGTTACGCTGGCAAATGAATTGTACAAGCGTATGAAGGACAAGGGAAAATACGGCATGAAGCTTTACCATAGAGATATTACAAGTCAGGGGACATAAGGATGTCATTTTCAGGGGAAGTAAAGAAGGAACTGGCCACGCGTATGAGTTCCGCAAGGCACTGCCAGTTGGCAGAGTTTGCTGCAATCATAAGCTTTTGCGGACAATTCGGACGGGATAATGAAGGAAAATATGCCTTAGGGTTTCAGACCGAAAATGAAGCATTAGTTAAAAAAGGCTTTACATTACTTGAAAAATTGTATAATATAGAAGCTGGTTTCCGGCTGACAGAACAGGAATTGGACAATATCATGCAGAAGGCCGGCGGTGTAGGGGAACCCGTAAACCCGTTGACCATAAAGAACAGCTGTTGCAAAAGGGCCTTTTTAAGAGGGGCATTTTTGAGTGTGGGTTCCATGAGTGATCCCCGGAAAGGCTATCATCTGGAGTTTGTCTGTAACAATGAAGGGCAGGCAAAGCAGCTGCAGCAGGTCATCCGTACGTTTGGCATTGAGGCTAAGATTGTCCTTCGGAAGAAGTATTATGTGGTTTACCTGAAGGAAGGATCCGCAATTGTGGATCTGCTGAATGTCTGTGAGGCCACCGTCTCGTTGATGAACCTGGAGAACTTGAGGATTCTCAAGGAGATGCGCAATTCCGTGAACAGGCAGGTGAACTGTGAGACGGCTAATATATCTAAGACTGTTAACGCATCAGCGAGACAGATTGAAGATATCGAATATATCAGGAAGCATTATGGATTTGAGAGGCTTTCCGAGACTTTGCGGGAGATGGCAGAGGTCAGGCTGGAAAATCCCGACGCACCCCTAAAAGAATTGGGAGATTACCTGGCCCCGCCGGTGGGGAAATCCGGTGTCAACCATCGATTGCGTAAGCTGAGTGAGCTTGCCGACAGATTGAGGCTAAGTGAAATAAGCGAAATATAAAATGCGCTGTGTGGAAAAGCGCAAGGAGGAGTATGGTATGACAAAAAGGAATATCCAAGTAAAACTGGAAAATGGACTTGAGGCAAGGCCCATAGCACATTTGGTACAAGTTGCCAGCAAGTATGACAGTACCATTTACATCAATTCTGACGGAAAAAGAGTCAATGCCAAGAGCATCATGGGAATGATGAGCCTTGAGCTGGACAATGGCGAGAATCTGGAAGTATCTGCGGAAGGTCTGGATGAGCAGGAAGCAGTAGAGGGAATCGAAAATTTCCTCAGTGGGAAAGTGGCCTTGGCGAAATAAAAGTGCTGGAGAATCAGGCAGAATATAAGGGTCTCCCTTGTCTCTGCCTTTTTTTGCGCGAATAGGCAGAGTCAGATTCTTCCTTTGCAAGATGTAGCGCTGTTACACGCATTCCAAAAGTTTTTGTTCGACAGGAGGTGTGCAAGAATGGATAAGAAATTGTTATTTGTCTATAATCCTAAAGCGGGAAAGGCGCAGATCAGGACAAAGCTTGCGGATATTTTAGATGTGTTTGCCAGGGCCGGCTATGAACTCACGGTCTTCCCTACACAGAAACGGGACGATGCCCGCAGGATTGTGGCGGAGCGATCAAAGGATTATGCATTGATAGTTTGCAGCGGCGGAGACGGAACATTGGATGAAACGGTAACCGGCATGATGCAAAGCGGTTTCCGAACACCCATAGGATACATTCCGGCGGGAAGCACCAACGATTTCGGAGGCAGCCTGGCGCTGCCGAAAAAAATGGTGAAGGCGGCGGAGACGATTGTGGAGGGAAGGAACTTTCCATGCGATATGGGTTCCTTTAATGAGGACGTATTTGTCTATATTGCCGCTTTCGGATTGTTTACGGATGTGTCCTATGAGACGGGGCAGGATATGAAAAATGTGCTGGGGCATATGGCTTATATTTTGGAAGGAATGAAGCGCCTGCCTGCAATCAAATCCTGTGCCATGCGCGTCTCTTACGAGGATAAGATCATAGTTGACGATTTCATTTTCGGAATGATCACTAATTCCGTTTCCGTGGGAGGATTTAAAAACATTACCGGAAAGAACGTAAAGCTGGATGACGGAGTCTTCGAGGTTACGCTGATCAAGAAGCCAAAGAACCCCATGGAGCTGAACAATATTATGATTTCACTGCTGAACCGTGATATCGATACGAAATCCATGTATTGCTTCCGGACGGCAGAGCTGGCGCTGGAATCGGCTGAACCCGTGGCGTGGACCCTGGACGGGGAAAACGGTGGCTCCCATAAAAGTGTCCGGATCAGAAATCTCCATCAGGCTGTGGAGATCCGGGTAAAGTAAGTATTCCATTTTAAGGCAGGATATGATATATTTAATAAAGCAAAATTAAGTCACTGCAGGGATATTTCCGCAGGGATGAAAATAAAAAATGAGAAAGTGGAGGTAAGTACTATGTTAGTTTCTGCAACAGACATGCTGAAGAAGGCAAAGGCAGGCCATTATGCCGTAGGTCAGTTCAATATTAACAATCTGGAGTGGACAAAGTCCATTCTGCTCACCGCCAAGGAGTGCAGGTCACCTGTGATTCTCGGTGTATCTGAGGGCGCAGGCAAGTATATGGGCGGCTACCATGCGGTGGTTGGAATGGTAAACGGCCTTTTGAAAGACCTGGATATTGACGTTCCCGTAGCGCTGCATTTGGATCACGGCTCCTTTGAAGGCTGCTATAAATGTATTGAGGCAGGATTCTCTTCCATTATGTTTGACGGTTCCCACTATCCCATTGATGAGAATGTAGCCAAGACGACTGAATTGGTTAAGGCGGCCCACGGTAAGGGTATGTCGATTGAAGCTGAGGTCGGCTCCATCGGAGGCGAAGAAGACGGCGTAGTGGGTATGGGTGAATGTGCAGACCCTAAGGAGTGTAAGGCTATCGCTGACCTGGGAGTTGATTTCCTGGCGGCAGGTATCGGCAACATCCACGGTAAATATCCTGCAAACTGGAAAGGCCTGAGCTTTGAGACGCTGGATGCCGTTCAGCAGCTGACCGGCGAGCTTCCTCTGGTACTTCACGGAGGTACAGGCATTCCTGCTGACATGATTCAAAAAGCGATCAACCTTGGGGTGGCTAAGATCAATGTAAATACCGAATGCCAGCTGTCCTTTGCAGATGCTACCCGTAAATATATCGAAGCAGGCAAGGATCTGGAAGGCAAGGGATTTGACCCCCGTAAGCTGCTGGCTCCCGGCGCCGAGGCAATCAAGGCTACCGTTAAGGAAAAGATGGAGCTGTTCGGTTCCGTAGGAAAGGCTGACTGATCCCGCTTGGCCGGCGCCCCATTGGGTGCGCGTCAGGCTTGATGCCCTGCTGCTTATAATTAGTGTTTGGCGGAAGTAATTCGGGATATAATCAAAAGAGAGAATAGAGAAAGAATACGGAAACGGTCTTGGAATGGAAAAACAATTTCATTCCGAGGCCGTTTTCCGTTGACCGAAATATGGCAATGGTACCATGGTGAGCGAGGCTTCTATTGTTTAATATTTTCTGAATATTTTGAAATAAAAAGTTAAGTATTTGAAAGAACTGCTTAAATTGGCGGCAAAAGGATTTAAGGTTCTCTTAACCCTATTGAAGCCGTATACCAGCCTGTTTATACTGTGACTTACGGGAACATACAAGCAGTTAGTGTGTGTTGCCAAACAAGCTTTCATGTGCAAGGCATGAATACAGAAAACGGGGGTACATAGGTATGGCAGAATTGAAATTGACAAAATTTAAAGTGATACAAGTGCTATTATTTGTTGTGGTGATAGTGCTGCTGTTTTTCGGAGGCTGCGGCAGGCAGGAAACGGACGACGATATGGCTCGGCTGGAAGACATGGCAACACCCCTTTCGGGAGGGGTAAATATAAATGCCATGGGAAGCGACCAGTGGAAGGAGTCCCAGGACATGAGCGGGATGGGGAACCCCGGCGGAACAGAGGGCCGGGAACACGCAGGGAATCCGGGGGAGGCGCAGAACCCCGGTGAAACACAGAACGGGACGGCTCCGGATATGGAGAGGAACCTCAACGAGGCGTCTGTGGCCTACCGGGAACCAGCTTTTATGTGCACTGCCAGGGCCATTGGCGGGGACAGTATCTACACTGCGGGTTTTCTGGGAGAATTCAGCGGGGACCATCCTGCCGAAGGCCCTTATTTTGTAGGAAGGATCGGAATCGAGGAGGACCAGGTGAGGCAGTTTGGGTTGGAGATCCCTGAGGGTATGCAGGTTCACCGGAGCTGTATAGACAGCCTGGGCAGATGGCATCTGCTGATGCGGAAGAAAACTGCAGGCGCAGAAGGTATGGAAACGGAGATTTGGGTGATCAACAGGGACGGGCAACTGGAACGTTCCGTTGATATAACGGAATGTGCCGGAGACGGGGATGGAACTTCCCTGTGGAGGGCCTGGTGGATGACAATAGACAATGCCGGAGTCTATTATTTTGCCACGGAAGATACCGTTATCGCCATCAACATAGACGACCTGTTTGTAAAACCTTTCCATTTCGGAGGGGAAATCAAAGGTATCGGCATGGGACGCCTGGGCCAATTGTATGGTGTATTCAATGTGGAGGGAAGCGATTTCCTTGGTATCCTTGACACAGAGAGCGGCAGCATCGAAAAGTGTGTGGATTTTCCCGAAAATAATATGCGGCCCAGTTTCAGCGTGCTGCAAGCCGGCGTGGATACGGAACTTTTCCTGGCAAATAAAGGGGACGGCATCTGGAGCTATGACGGCGCGGAACTGAAACAAATGCTGACTTTGGAAAACGTGGTGGGAAACGGGCAGGATATTTTGGCTATGGGTTTTATGTGGGACGGCAGAGTGTGTGTTATGAGTTATGAGGAAGGGAAATATGTTTTCCGCTATGCGCCCTTAGAAATGTGAAAAATCATAACTCTGAAAAAATCCGCAGAATGAATAACATGCGATATTAATAACTGTACTATTCAGGAGGCATTGATTTGAGAGATAACATAAACCTAAAAAATCACATAGATCTGAAAGGCCGCATAGATCTGAAGGATCATATAAAAAAGAATATTTCATCCGGGAATATAGCAGAAAGAAAATTATGTGAGGGCAGTACGGATAAAAAAGGCCTGTGGAAAAGAACCGGCTTAAAGTGTTTGTGCTGCCTGCTGGCCGTCAACTTTGTCTGCATGGCCCTATGGGGGTGTGGGATACGCACAAATGAGGGCGGACAGGGTTCCCCGGAGCCAACGGAAGATCCGGGGAACAGTCCCAACGGGCGTGAAATTGTGACTGCCGTGGTCACTTGGCCGAGCCGCGATACGCTGGAGCATATTCGTGCCTATAATGAGAACAGCCAGAAATACTTTATTGAGATAAGGGAGTATGGGGAGGAGTCCGCCGTCATGGAGGCGGAAGATCTGGAGACGCAGCTGACTTTAGACATTTTATCCGGTAAGGGGCCGGATCTGGTCATATGGGATTCCGCTTTCTATTCCCCGGCATTGGCATCGGAAAAGCTTATGGAAAATTTGTACGGCTTTATGGAAGAGGATGCGGATTTCCGCAGAGAAGATTATTATGGGAATATCCTGCAGGCATTTGAACTTAACGGAGGTTTGTATGTGCTTCCTGCCTCATTCTCTGTGGAAACCGTGTGCGGCAAAGCGGAGGAAATCGGAATCCACCGGAATATCACAGAGAGCTGGGAGATTGGGGAGATGATAGAGGCATTTGAAAACAGTCCCCATGCGGAATGGCTTACTGTAAACTATTCCAAAAGGCTGGCTTTTTCCGAGGTCTGCTGGGGATGCGTGGGAAATTTTGTGGATTGGGAGAAGGGAACCTGTCATTTTGACACTCCTGCATTCGTGGAATTGTTAGAGCTGTCTGATACGTTTCCGGAGAACCTGACAATAGATAACGATTTCTCTTACTATGAGACATTGCGGAGCGGTAAGGCGCTCTGGGTGCCTGTTATGCTTGCTTCTCCATGGAGGGTGGCGGATCAGAGGATCAGTTTTGGGGATGTGGATATGCGGTGGCCGGGTTATCCGGTGGCGGACGGGGAGAAGGAGCTGGGCGGCGGAGTGGCAGCGCCCTACGGTGAATGCTTTTCCATATGCCGGAACAGCCAAAACCAGGCGGCAGCATGGGAATTTATTAAGAGCTTCCTTACGGTTGAGGCCCAGAGGGAAATGGGAGGGATCCCACTGCTGCGGACGGCTTCCGAGGAAAGGATACAGGATGCCCTGACGGTAGAATACGAGACAGTGGACGGCATCGAAAGGGAAAAAATCAAATACCGGATCATAGCGGAAGGAGAGGAAACCACGGGATTATCCTGCATCACGGAGGAAGATGCGGAAATATACCGGTCAATCATAGAAAATACCCATCGAAGTTACGGGAATGACTCCGGTATGATGGAAATCATTATGGAAGAGGCGGATGCCTATTTTGAGAAGGGTAAAAATGCCGCCGCTGTAGCTGATACGATTCAAAGGCGGGTCAGCGTTTATGTCGGCGAACGAGTAAATTAAAATACAGATCCGCAGCTTACGACTTTATCCCTGTTCCATGTGGCAGTATGATATCTGTGTCAGTGGAACAGGGTTTCCTATTGGAACGAAAATCCTTATTTTATTCTGAAATATCTTAATATTCTATAAAAAACATGTAAAATTCCTTGAAAATACGCCGTTTTTAAAAAAATGTACCCCCCTGTAAAAAAATGGTTCCCCCGGAAAATCCCTTGAGAAAGACGGTGAACCAAAATTTTGGATAGAAGAATTGTATCTTGTTACACATGCTTGCAGAGTGTTATCGTAGACACCAGAAGGAGGTCAGGGTGCACATGAAGTCAAAGAATGAAAAACCAACTAAATATGTACCACCTAAAAAAAACTTTAGGCAGAAAATGATAGATATCTACCATTACAGATGGTTCTATCTCATGTTCCTGCCGGTATTTCTCTCATTGCTGATATTCCATTATTTTCCTATTTATGGTATCAAGTATGCGTTTTACGATTATACACCGTTTAAGGAGCCTACATGGGTAGGTTGGGAGAATTTCAGTTACTTATTTTCCAGCGGAAGGTTCTGGAGGGCATTCCGGAACACAATCGAACTCAGTTCCATCAAGCTGGTGCTGGGCATGGTGTTCAGTGTAGGCCTGGCGTTGTTGATCGATGAGATCAGAAGCGTAGGGTTCCGCAAGGTGACGCAGACCATCGTCTATATCCCCCACTTTATATCATGGGTGGTTGTCGCATCCATCTTTACCTTGTTCCTGTCGCCTCAGTCCGGTATGGTGAATGCCATCATTACGGCTTTCGGACATGAACCGATTTATTTCCTGGCAAGCGACGGCTGGTGGAGGGTTGTGTTCTATCTGCTGAACCTCTGGAAAGAGACCGGATGGGGAACCATTATTTACATAGCGGCATTGGCCGGAGTAGACCAGGAAATGTACGAAGCTGCCGCAATTGACGGTGCGACCCACTGGCAGAGAGTAAAATACGTATCGATTCCTGCGATAAGCGTGACTATCCTGACAGTGTTTATCCTGAACCTGGCGAAGGTTTTGAATTTGTTTGACTCCGTTTTCGTATTACAGAACGACAGTGTTATCAAGTCCTCCGACGTAATCGGGACTTATGTATACCGAATGGGTATTGTCAGTGCGGATTATGGTGTGTCAACGGCGTCCGGCCTCTTTAAGTCGGTAATCTCCGTTGTGCTGATTACGATAGCAAACCACCTGAACAAAAAGATCAAGGGGGAGGGAATTTTAGGATGATGACAGAAAAATTGTCCTTTAAAAAGGGCAAACGCGGAAGAACTGTTTTTGTTATATGTAATGTTCTTTTCCTGTGCTTCCTGATGTTTATCATGGTAATCCCTTTGTGGAAGGTTATCGTGGACTCACTTGATCCCACATCGGTAGGTATCAGGCTTTGGCCGAAGCAGATCAGTTTATATGCATATCAGACCATTTTGTCCAAGAAATCACTGTATTTGCCTTTGTTGGTCTCCGTTTACACTACAATAGGGGCAACGGCGGTAGGTTTGCTGATGACTACCCTGGCGGCATATGTAATTCTGCAGCAGGAGATTCCCGGCAGAAAGCTGATGATCGGTTATATTATGTTTACCATGCTGTTCAGCGGCGGCATGATCCCCGCTTACCTGAATATCCAGAAGCTGGGATTGATGAACAACTTGTTGGTTATTATTCTCCCTGCAGGTGTAAGTACTTATAATATTGTATTGATGAGAAGCTTTTTTGAGAGTATCCCCAGCACTCTTTATGAGGCGGCAGAGCTGGACGGCTGTACCCCCCTAAGGACCTTCTGGAAGATTGTGCTCCCTCTTTCCAAACCTGCGCTGGCATCCGTGGGATTGTTTATTGCCGTGGGAACATGGAACGAGTACATGCCCTTTATCCTGTACATGCAGGATAATACCAAGATGAACTTCCAGGTAAAGGTGAGAGAGCTGATCCTGCAGGATGCAATTGCCGGGACGGCAATTTCCGCTTCGGATGATATGCTCAAGAGTGCGGTTGTAATAGTTGTTGTATTTCCATTTCTCATTATCTATCCCTTCGTACAGAAGTACTTTACAAAAGGTGTAACAGTAGGCGCTGTCAAGGGTTAAGATATAAATTAAAGGAGGATTACTATGAAAAGACATGTAGCTAAGAAACTGGTAGCAGTTGCCCTGGCATCTGCTATGGCAATGACAGCCGCTGGTTGTGGCGGCGATGATGCTGCTGTAAATAACAGCAGCGCTGAAAGCACTCCTGCAAGCAGCTCCGCGGCAGCAAGCAGCGAAGCTCCTGCAAGCAGTGAGGCAGCAAGCAGCGAAGCTCCTGCCGAGATCGCAAAGCCTGACACCATCTCCTGGTGGACCCATGACGGCTTGAACGAGGAGAACGGTGCAGAGCAGTGGTTTGCTGAGTTTGAGAAGTTCACCGGCATCCATCTGGATCATCAGTTCATTCCGAACAATGAGTACTATGATAAGCTGAAGCTGGCATTTGCTTCCCATGAAGTTCCCGAAGTATTTGACTTGAACGGCGCTAACCTGGCACTGTATGCTTCCCAGGGCGCAATCAAGGATTTGACACCTATGCTGAAGTCTTCCGGACTTTGGGATAAGGTTGATCCCGCAATCTGGGATGCCATCGCCATTGACGGCAAGGTTTATGCGGTTCCCAAGGAAGTTCCTTCCGCAGCATGTACTTATGTGCGTGGTGACTGGCTGGAGCAGCTGAATATGGAAGCGCCTAAGACCTATGATGAGTTCCTGGAGATGATCCGCCGCTTTAAGGCTGAGATCCCTGAGTGTGAAATCGGCCTGACAGCACCCGGAGTAAAGAGTCCCCAGAACCTGCCTGAGTTTTATCAGGGAGCGCAGTACGGCTTCTACAGAGAGAACGGCGAGTGGAAAGACGGCTTTGCACAGGAGAATATGGCTGCAGCAATGCAGAGAATGCAGGATGCATATAAGGAAGGCCTGCTGGATATGGAAATCATCACCAACACCACATCTACCTGCCGTGACGCTTGGTATGAAGGTAAGGTTGGCGTATTCAACTATTGGTCCGGTAAGTGGGGCGGCACTCTTCAGGAGAGACTGGAAGCTAACAATGAGGGCGCTATCGCACTGGCAATTGAGCCTATCGACGGAGCTACTTACTCCTTTGCAACTCTGAGCGGCCTTTGCATTTCCGCAGAGGTAAGTGATGAGAAGGCAGAGCAGATCTTTAAGTATTTCTTTGAGTACATGCATGACGGCGGCGAAGGCCAGCTGTTGTTCCAGAGCGGCGTTGAAGGCGTTCACTGGGAGCAGGACGGCGAAAATGTTAAGCCTCTGCCCAACCTGGCTGATCCCAGCGCAGTTACCACCAGCGTATGGATTACTCCCTGGTTGTCCATCACTCCTATGGAGCTGACCGACAAGAAGGTTGCACAGGCTGACGCAGTTGTGAACTCCCTTGCGATCACCGATGCAGTTGCAGTACAGACCCCTATCACTCCTGTATCCGAGACTCTGAACAAGATTACTTCCGATCTGGAGCTGGAGAAGGCAGACATCCTGGCTAAGGTAGTTATGGGTGAGATGACTGTTGAGCAGGGTGTGGCAGCTTACGCTGAAGTAGCAGATGAGCTGAACGTGCAGAAGGTTCTGGATGAACTGAACGGTAAATAAGCCTCCTAAGCTTTAAGCATAACAATAAATGTAGGTGTTCCCTGTGGTTTTTGGCCACAGGGAATTTCCTATGGGGAAGTTTTTGGTTTCCGGTCGCCTATTCCGGGCAGGTATGATACAATAAAAGCGTAACGGCTCAAGACTCCCGCCAAAGGCACATGCAGCATGGCCGATATGCCCACTGCACAGGGAAATGATGGGGGAGAAGCAAAGAGCCATTGTGTATGAGAGAGTGGAGCTGCAACAGAAACACAGATGAGACAGAAAGGCAGGATTTTTAATGGGCAGATTATGGTACCGACAGCCTGCAGCGGAGTGGGAGGAGGCTCTTCCCATCGGTAACGGCAGGCTGGGCGCGATGGTATACGGGGGGACGGACAGGGAACTGCTGCAGGTGAATGAAGAGAGTATGTGGTATGGCGGCAGGACTGACCGCCTGAACCCTGATGCGGGGGAAAACCTTCCCAAGATCAGAGAATATCTTGAACAGGGAGAGATCAGAAAGGCGGAAAGATTGATGGAGACAGCGCTCTCCGGCTGCCCTGACAGTATGCGTTGTTATCAGACGTTGGGAGAAATACAGCTTTATTTCGACGACATTCCCGGCGCCAGGGAAAGAAAAAGCGGGAAGATAGGGCAGACCCTGCTCTGTGAAGGGATGACAGAGTATGAACGCAGCCTGTGCCTGGATACGGCAGTGGCGGACTGCAGCTTCCGCAGCGGAAATACCTTGTACAGGAGACAGTACTTTGCCTCTAAGCCGGCGGACTGCATTGTGATGCGGTTTACGGCGGAAGGGGAGGGTACCGTAGATTTCCTGGCCAGGCTGCGCCGTGGGAAATGCTTTGACGGCGTCAGGAAGCTTGGGAATGACGGTATACTGCTCTATGGAAATCTGGGCAGGGGCGGCTATGAGTTTGCCATGGCGCTGCGGGCCCAAGCCACGGGCGGGTCCGTCAAGGTCACAGGGGAATGCCTTCAGGTAGAGGGAGCCAGGGAGGCGGTGCTTTACTTTACGGCAGATACCACTTACCATTACAGCGCCGGGGAGATAGGCGCCTATGCAGAGGAATGCCTGAGAACTCCCTCTCTATGGTCACAGGATATGTCTGTGCCGGAGAGGCAGGAGTATGAATACCAGCAGGCTTTACAGAGTTTCCTTGTGGAGAAGCTGGAAGAGCGTTTTCAACGGATCCGGGATATTCCGTACGGGGAGTTGCTGGAGGGGCATATAAAGGATTATAAGGCATTGTATGACCGGTTTGCCTTTGAACTGGAAGGGGCGGAACAGTTTGACCCTATACCCACGGACGAGCGCCTCGGGCATGCAAAGGAAGGGAATCCGGATATAGGGCTTTCCCAGCTTTTGCTGGATTTTGGGAGATACCTGACCGTGGCATGCAGCAGGCCGGGGGGACTGCCCTCTACCTTGCAGGGACTCTGGAACAGGGAATTTTTCCCCCCTTGGGACAGCAAATACACGATCAATATCAATACGGAGATGAATTACTGGCATGTGGAGAGCTGTAACCTGGCGGAGTGCCATCTTCCTTTGTTTGACTTGCTTCAGAAAGTGCGTCAAAATGGCAGGCGCACGGCCAGGGAGATGTATGGCTGCAGGGGATTTGTAGCCCATCACAATACGGATATCCATGGGGATACGGCGCCTCAGGACATCTGGTACCCCGGTACATACTGGACCTTGGGCGGAGCTTGGCTAAGCACGCATTTATGGATACATTACCGGTATACACAGGATCTGGAATTTTTGAAAGAAGCCTTTCCTGTAATGGCGGAAGCAGCATTGTTCTTCGTGGATTTCCTGACGGAAAAAGACGGCTATCTGGTGACAAACCCTTCCGTTTCGCCGGAAAACAGTTACCGGATGCCTAACGGAGAGGTGGGAGCCTGCTGTGTGGGCGCCACCATGGACAACCAGATACTCCGAGATCTGTTTGCCGCCTGTGCCGGCGCATGGAAAGCTTTAGGCGAGGTGGCTCCGGAAGGATGTGAAATAGAAGGTGTGGAAGACATGGGAACCCTTATGAGCCAGATTTCCCGGTGTGAGGACAGGCTTATGCCTACCCGGGTCAGTGAGGAAAAGGGAACCATTTTAGAATGGATGGAGGATTACGAGGAAGTGGATCCGGGCCACCGCCATATTTCCCATCTGTACGGACTCTATCCCGGGGAACAGATCACTGTGGACGGCACGCCGGAGCTTGCGGAGGCGGCCGGAAGGACCCTGGAGCGGCGGCTTTCCAATGGCGGCGGACATACAGGGTGGAGCAGGGCGTGGATCACGAACCATTATGCCAGCCTCTGGGACGGAGAGATGGCGTGTGAGAGCATTGAGAAAATGCTGGCACTTTCCACCTACCCGAACCTTTTTGACAGGCATCCGCCCTTCCAGATTGACGGGAATTTCGGGGTCTGTGCCGCCATGAGCCGGATGCTGGTGCAGAGTAACGGGAACAGAGTAATCTTGCTGCCTGCGTTGCCCTCAAAATGGAAATCAGGATCCGTGCGTGGACTCCGGCTTGAGGGAAATGCGGAGTTATCCATGGCCTGGAAGGACGGTGAAGCGGTATCCGCAGAGATCAGGGCATACTCCGATTACCGCACGGTCATAAAGTACCGGGGAAGGAGCAGAGAGATTGCTTTGGCAGCGGGAGAGACTTTGGAGCTTGACCCAAGGGGGATGCTGCCGGCATAAAGCAATGGGGCGACGGACACCTTGTGAAGTAATGCGGCAATTACACTGAGACAAGTAAAGGAATGAGCATGAAAAAACTGGTCAAGAACTCTATTTCAATGTTTTTAGTATCTTATATAATGGTGTTGGTGGTGCCCCTTCTGATTGCCACGATAGGTTTCCAGATAGCCTTCCGTATTGTGGAGGACAATTTAAAGGTAACACATATCAATATGCTTCAGAGGAGTGCGGACATCATTGAAAATGAACTGGTGGATGTAGAGAGCATAGCGCTGCAGATTGCCAGTGATAACGTGATCCTGGAGATGGCCTCCAAGAAGAAAGGCGACAGCAATTACATTTTACCTGCTCTGGACGCACTGGATAATTTTACACTCTATTTGAATTATAAGGATATTGACTTGCTCAGTTCCAGCAAAGCTTATATTTATTTGAAAAATACGGATCTGGTGCTCTATGAAAGGAGTTACTACAAACCCCATTATTTCCGCACCTATGTAAGGGGTTGGGACATTGATTATGACCAATGGCGCATGGAGATGGACAATATTGATTCCATGCGTTCAGGTTTCCGCAGGTCAGGGAACGGGTTTGAGTATGTGTTTCCGTTTTCAAAGCAGATTTTCGGCGAGAAGCAGGGTGTCATAGTCTTTCGGATCGACGGGGATGTGGTTGCCCGGAAGATGGAATTTATTAATAACCTGGACAGCAGGGAGACATACATGGTGGAAATTCTGGACGAGACGGGGGGACAGTTGTGGGCTTCCCACTCCGCAGAGGAGTTTCCGGAATTATCCTTTGAAGATTTGGAGAAAAGCTATCTGGAAAAGGATGGTTTAAGTGTGATCGTGGCGAAATCCGAGAAGATCGGATTGTACTATGTGTTGGTTTTACCGGTAAAGGAGAGTCTGTCACAGTTGGCCGCCCTGAAAAATATTGTGCTGCTTTTGCTGGTATCAGCCACTGCAGTAGGCGTTGCCCTGGCGCTGACACAGGCGGTCCGTAAGGGACGGCCTGTGGACGAGGCCCTCCATGCCCTTTCGCCTGTAGGGGAGGAACCGGAGCGTTATGTCAACTTAGGCACTGCAGTGTCTGATATTGTGAAAAAGCATGAGAATGTGCTGCAGGAGGTAGAACAAAATAAGATCACTCTGCAGAAGGCTTTCTTTGACGAACTGTTAAAAGCTGAATTCAGCACGGAAGCGCAGCTGCGGTACCGTGCCGAAAAAGTTGACGTAGATATTGATAATCAATTTTATCAGACCGCTTTTATACAGCTTTTTGCGGAGAATGACTTTATTTCCGTGGATCAGCAGACAATCAATGAAATCAAAGTGGTATCCCGTCTGATGAAGGATTATCTCAGAAAGATCAGCGGAAATAATGTATGGTTCCATAAGAAAAATTATAATTCGGAGATAGCTATCTTTGCCATCGACAATATAGAGGAAGATGTCTTCGACCTGATAAAGCAGACGAAAGAATGGGTGATGGGAGAATGCCATATAGAGATCACCAGCGGGATAGGCGGAACCTGTAATAATCTGCTGCTGATCTGGCGTTCCATGGAGGAAGCCAGGATTGCCCTGGAAAACTGCAGCCGGAATAACCCTGTAGTCTCCTACAGGGCAGAACTGGTCAAGAGTGACGAGTACTATTTCCCCTCTATAGCGGAGGAAAAGCTGGAGGAGGGTATCCGTTCCGGCCAGTGGCAGGAGACAAAGGATATCCTTGCGCTGTTGGAAACGGAGAACTGCGTCAACAGAAAACTGCACAGAAGTAAGTTCATCAAGCTGAACCAGAAGTTTATGGACATATTGGGGGGGGCATGTAACAAGGAGGAATTACAGGAGAAGGCCTTCTGGATCAATGAAGTCCTTATGCAGCCGGAAATTCCCCAGCAGGAATATTTTCAGAGATTGCGGCAGCTGTACCGGAAAGTGTGTAATGATAATGTGGAAAAGAAGCAGGAGCAGAAAAGCCAGATGGTGGAAGAGATTAAGGAGTACATCAGGGCACACTTCTGCGAGTCGGATATGGGCCTGACAAAAGTGGGCAGCCAGTTCCGTGTTTCAGAGAGCTATCTTTCTACACTTTTCAAAGAGCAGTCAGGAGGGAATTTCGGCGACTTTTTGGAAACACTGCGCATCGAGAGGGCATGTGAGCTGCTTCAGGACAGGACGATCACGGTCAACGAAGTGGCGGAAGAGGTTGGCTACAACAGTGTCCAGTCTTTCCGAAGAGCCTTCAAGCGTGTGAAGGGGGTAAGCCCCAAAGAACAGCGGGAAAAGGGTGAAGGCAATCACTGAGCCGGATAACACTGAACGGGAAAATGTCCTGTAAAGGGATTCCCGATACCGGAAACATTGGTTTACACAGAAAGAAAGGAGCAGTATGAAGGATTTATTTGACATAATCAGATCCCAGGATCTGGAGGCTTTAAAAGAATTTCTGGTAGAGTATCCCAGAGGCATGGATGTGGAGACGGAGGACGGTGTCTGGGCGCTCCATGAGGTGATGGCCCAGGGAAACCTGGAGATGGCGAAGTATGTCACAGAATATGCCATTGTCAATATGAACCTGATCGACCGTCAGGGAAATACGGTTTTACACTATGGGGTGAGGTCAGGGAACTTGGAGTTGGTGAAATATCTGGTAGAGCGGGTGGATTCTCCTATAGGTCAGGCCAACCTGCACGGCGTCACGCCTCTGGATCTGGCATTGTCCCTGGGGAGAACTGAGATACAGGCATATTTTGAGGATCAACTGGGCGCCGGGGCGGAGGAATTGTACCATAATCCCATCTGCAGGGGAATGCACCCCGATCCTTCCATTGTGCGGGTGGGGGAAGATTATTATATGGTAAATTCATCTTTTGTGTTCTTCCCCTGTATTCCTGTCTCCCATTCCAGGGATCTGATCCACTGGGAGGTGATCGGACATGCCATTACTGACCCGGATTGGGCGAGGCTTAAAGGACTTGAAGGAGGGCGGGGCTACTGGGCGCCGGATATTTCGTATTATGAAGGCAGGTTTTACATTACGGCTACTTACCGCCTGAACGAAGGCGGGCTGCCTCAGCGGATGCAGATGGTGACTTCCTCGGATAAGCCTGAGGGGCCATACTGTGAGCCGGTATTTTTGGAAGAGGAAGGGATTGACCCCTCTATTTTCACGGATCTGGACGGCCGGCGGTATATGCTTTTAAACAGGGGCGCCAGAATTTTTGAGATCAGCAAGGACGGCAGGGAGATTTTGTCGGAACCCAGGCTGCTTTGGTACGGGCAGAACAAAAAAGCCTCCGAAGGGCCTCATCTGCTGTATAAGGACGGATATTACTACCTGTTTATGGCGGAGGGTGGAACCGGTATGGGCCACCGTATCACTGTGGCGCGCTCCAGGGAGCTGATGGGAGTGTATGAGTCCTGTCCTTATAACCCCATTCTCCGCCAGTGGGACGACAAGAGGCTGATCCAGTGCAGCGGCCATGGTATGCCTGTGGAGACGCAGGACGGGGATTGGTACATGGTCTATCTCTGTAACCGCATCGGAATTGCCGGGCATGCCATTTTAGGACGGGAGACCGCCCTGGATCCCATTACCTGGACGGCAGACGGCTGGCCTCTGGTGAATTCCCTGCAGGGTCCTTCCGAGCTGCAGAAAAAACCCAAGCTTGCCTCCACGGAAGAGGGGCAACATGGTATGGCATCCCCGTGTATTTGGAGTGAATGGATGACCGTGCGCGGGGCAGAGAAGGGCATCTACGAGCAACAGGGAGATGACCTGCTGATCCACGGAAACGGGTTGGATCTGAACAGCCTGGGTTACAGCACGGTCCTGGTAAGACAGCAGACGGAGTTCTGCTTTGGAGTCTGTGGAAAAGTAAGCGTGGAAGAAGGACAGACTGTGGATAATAACGTTGCGGATTGGGATACGGGGTTGACCTGTTATTATGACGAGAACAGTTATTTGAAATTGGCCTTGGCCTGCCGCAATGGGCAGACAGGGATCCTTTCCGCCGAGTATGTGGACGACCGGTATGTGACGGAAAGCTTTATTCCCCTGGAGGCAGAGTGCAGGGAAGCCGAGTTTCAAATTATCACAGAGCATTTAAAGCGTACCCTGTACTTTAAGCGGGGAGATGAGTGGGAGAGGACGGCGGTCTTTGAGAACACGTCATACCTGAGCAGTGAGGGCCTGAAGAAAGGGAAGCGTTTTACCGGAGCTACGGCAGGGATTTATGTAAACGGAAGGGTGACGGGACGTTTTACAGGATTTGAGATAAAGCTTGAGAATAAATAACCCTGAAAAGGGAGGATGCCAAGGAACTAACGTTCCTTGGCATTTATTATGAAAAAGTTATTTAGTAAACAGTCAACTGCGTTTGGCGTTTTGTCTGTTGTTTATAAACATAGTATACGTGAAATAAATGTCTAAAGAATGATGAACTATTAAAAAAATATTGAATGATTTATGAACAAAATATGAATGCAGGATGCTTTAGCATCTTTCCGGTTCCGGGTATTCCACACCGAAGGTTTCCACGGTAAGAGTTTCCATAACCTGATCTTCCAGGGGCCTGTCGGAATAATCGGTTGCAGTCTCGGCAATGCGGTTCACTACATCCATTCCCTCTATTACCTTTCCGAAGGCGGCGTAGCTGCCGTCCAGATGAGGGGCATTCTTGTGCATAATGAAGAACTGGCTGCCTGCGGAGTCGGGATCCATAGATCTGGCCATGGAAAGGACGCCTTCCGTATGCTTCAAATTATTTTCAAATCCGTTCTGGGAAAATTCACCCTTAATCTGATACCCGGGACCACCCATCCCGTTCCTCTCGGGGCAGCCGCCCTGGATCATAAAGCCTCTGATGACGCGGTGGAAGATCAACCCGTCATAAAATTTTTTCTGGATCAGGCTGATAAAATTCCGGACGGAGGTGGGAGCGATATCAGGATACAGCTCCAGACGGATCACACCGCCATCTTCCATTGTAATGGTTACTATGGGATTTTTTTCCATATTTGTTTTCCTTTCTTGGTTCTTGCAGGCAGCAGCGCCGCCAACTGTTTTTAAAGTATAATGACCAGCGCCCGTCCCATATGTAACAGTGTATGCTTTCAGGCAAGGACGCTTTCCTTATAAGATAATACACAATGTAAGCTCTGTGCGCAAGTACTATAACAAAATCCGGTTACTGTTTGGCGTAACTGATTTCCCCGTATTGCATGGAATGAAAAATATAGTATAATTTAGGAAAGTATATTTTCAAACATGCTCTGGCATGTGGAAGGGGAATGACAGTTTTGTACTATTTGAAACAATACCAATTGACAATTGACGGCACAGAACGCATCTTTACCATTACGGACTGTGAGGAATGGGCCAGGAAGCTTAAATCCGCGGGGGAACCTGTGGCTGTCTACCTCCATCCGGGCAATGAAGGCCAGGATCTCTCAGGGTTCCTATATGCGGTGGAAGACCCTGAGGATATTGATATGGCGTATATGGAGAAAGCGTGCCGCAGGATGCTGGGTATGCCCTGGGAGATCCTGGAGACCGCCCGCTGCGTGGTCCGGGAGACCATGGTGGAGGACGTGGACGATTTCTATGAAATATACAGCGAACCGGAAATCACAAAACATATGGATAACCTGTACCCGGAAAAAGAACAGGAGAAAGAGTATATCCGCCAGTATATAGAGCAGGTCTATACCTTTTGGGAGTTCGGCGTGTGGACCGTGGTGGAAAAGGCCAGCGGAGCGGTGATCGGCAGGGCGGGATTTTCCTACAGGGAGGGATATGAGGAGCCGGAGATAGGCTTTATCATAGGGGTTCCCTGGCAGAGAAAAGGGTATGCGGAGGAAGTCTGCCGCGCTATACTGGCCTATGGGAAGGAAACGCTGGGTTTCGGGAAAGTGCAGGCGCTTGTGAGGCCGGGGAATGACGCTTCCATAAAATTATGCGGGAAGCTGGGGTTTCAGGAAGAGGGCGTGGTATCCATTGACGGCGTGGAGCATATCAGGCTGAGCCTGTGAAGGGCCCGGGTGCATTCCACATACAGGAGTTTTTTGTCATCTTCACTGCAGTGCCCGCCCAAATTGGCATCACAGATTATCACCCCGTCGAATTCCAGGCCTTTTGACATATATGCGGGCATGATAAATGTTCCTTTGAGGCCCTCTGCGTTCCCTTGTTGGACCTGCTGGATTTCCGTATTTTGTTTCAGGTCACCATACAACCGGTCCGAAAGCTTTGCTGTTTTGCAGATCAGGCATATGGACTCCAATTCCTTTTCCCGGCATAGGGCGATCTCCTGAGTGATCAGGCTGAGAAGCTCTTCGTAACTGCCGGAGGTGAGTACTCTGGGGCTTTCCCCTGTGCGGTTAAAGCTTTTGATCTGAGGGACATTGTCAATAAACTGCAGGCTGAAGTTTAATATTTCATTGGTGCAGCGGAAGCTTTTTTCTAATAAGATAAATTCGGATTTTTCTTTCCGCAGTATTTTCCGTATGGTTTCATATAAGGATATTTTTTCCGGTTTGGCAAGGGTCTGGTTAATGTCGCCCAGAACCGTAAATTTGGCATTTGTAAATAGCAGCCGGAATATCTCATATTGAAGCGCATAATAATCCTGGGCCTCGTCTATGACTACCTGCCTTATATGGCGGAATCCCGTATTCCCATGTATTTTCAGATGCAGATAGGCTGCGGCGGTGGCATCGTCATAAAACAGTTGCCCGGAATCCAGGTTTTCCCGCGTGTATTCCAGAACGTCGGCCGGTATCTCATTTTCCATACAGTTCCCTGCCTCGAATAATTTGCGGTACAATTGGATACAGTCAAGTTCCGTAAATTGCCTGATTTCCTGCCGGATCAGGATCCTTGATTCTCCCTCCCCTGTCTTCCTCCCTGTCCCGAAGATCAGTTCTATCACATGATCTTCCATTTGGGAAAGGCGTGTTTCCAGTGGGATATGGGGCCTTCGCAACACCCATTCCCGGAGCTGTTCTTTGCTTATAATGAGTTTGCCGTTGTAGTAAATATCGTGAAAATCGATCCAGCGTAAGGGAATCTCCATTAGGAATGCGTCCAGCATGCTGCGGAAGCTTTCCGACATTTTAAATTCCATGCTTTTTCTGGCAATGCCGCTGTAGGGATCATCCGCCATCAATTGTTCCCAATGGGCATTTCTTGGCTGTATCCGGCGTCCCTGTAAGACATTACATAAAATATCGTCGAAAACAGCGGAATTTACATTTTCCTCCCCTAGTTCAGGAAGAACATTGGAAATATATTCTTCAAACACGGAATTTGGGGAAAGGATTAAAATGCTGTTAGCGGAGAGCTTGGATTGCAGTCCCTGGTACATGAGATATGCCGCCCTGTGAAGGGCGATGGAAGTTTTGCCGCTTCCCGCAACACCCTGTACCATTAACAGGTCGCTTTCCATGTTTCGGATAACGATATCCTGTTCCCGCTGTATCGTTTCCACAATGGCTTTCATCTGGGGCGACGTGTTTTTGGAAAGCAGCTGCCTTAAAAATTCATCATTGATGGTCATATCTGTATCAAAATAGTATTTTAAGACGCTGTTGGCAATCTCGTACTGGCGTTTTCGCTGCAATTCCCCTTGAATCATGCCGCCGGGGGCTTCGTAAAATGCTTTCCCCACAGCGCAGCGGTAGAAGACTCCCGCAATGGGAGAACGCCAGTCGTATACGTAGATTTCACGCGCTTTTTTCTCTGTTAGGGAAGAACGGCCGATATAGATATGCTCTGCCTGAGGATCCTCTTCAAACCGAAAATCGATTCTGGCAAAATAGGGCCGCTCTATTATTTTTTCCAGCCGACGGATACGCCGATCTTCTTCCTCATATTCCGATATGCTTTCCTCCACAGGATTCATGCGTTGGCTTAACTCTACAATTGCCTCAAAGTCATCGGAATTGTATAAATTGGTAACGCCGTGTGTGGTATCCTCCCTTACCTGCCTTTTTGCCTCGATAATATTCTGTTCCTTTTGCTCCAGTGCCTTTTGCGCCTGCTTCAGCTGTTCTCTGGCAATGGCAAGTGTTGACTGTAACTGTTGCTCTTCCGCCTGCATTTCCGCATTGTTCTTTTCCATATCAATCCTCCATGCCGGAGCATTTTGTGTGGGCACAGGCCGAATGCTGTATTTGGCTCTGGGATCCAAATTTGTGGCTCCGGCACAAATTTGTGTGCGGAAAGTAAGCTGTCAGGCTTTCTTTTCCGCAGGGGCCCGATTTCTGTGCTGCTTTTTGCCCATAAGCGACTTGTGGGAACTGTTGTGGTCCAGCTCCGTGGTCTGTTTCACGGTGTCGTTTTGATAGTGTATCACGGACGCTGTGGCAGAAACAGTCTTGTTATTTTTGGGTTTCTATGCTATATTAATAATGGGAACAGGGCAGATTGATTGTCCTGTTTTTTCTTCCCGTTCAGGGTTATGTGCCCATGGTAAATATTAGATGAATCAACTATCCCCCCAGAATTGAAATATGATGCAAAAATGATTGAAATATGATGGAAGTTTGTGGAATTTCTGATGCACTTTTTGTGCATCGGGGAGCTATGATAAACCCGAAGAGGCAAGATTGGCAGCTTCTGACCTACATATCCGGCCCTGTTACCGCATGGAAAGGGTTCCTGCAATTATATTCCAAGGAGGTTCCACGATGAACAAGATGAGAGAAAAAGGCGTCCCGCGACAAATCAGGAAATGGTTATGCTGTATGCTGGCACTGCTGCTTTTCGCAGTTAGCTGCCCTATGGTGTATGCATCGGAGAGAAATGCAGCCGTTGCCGAAGAAGGCGATGGTTCCGGCGACAGCGAGGAGTCTGCGGAAGAAGGGGAAGAGCTTCTTGCCCCCTATTTTATAGTGCAGGGAGCCGGGGAAAATCCTTCCTCTGTGGAACGTTTTCCGTTAAAGTCCACCGATGTAGTTACCAATATCAACGGCATGATTGCCGAAACCTATGTGACACAGGTTTATGTCAACGAGGGTGACACTCCCATCAACGCCAGCTATGTGTTTCCTGCCTCTTCCGGCGTTACCGTACACGGTATGAAGATGGTAATCGGGAATGAGATGATCACTGCCCAGATCAAGGAGAAAGAAGAGGCGAAAGTGGAGTTTGAGGAGGCCAAGAGCGAAGGAAAAAGCGCCTCTTTGATGGAACAGAAAAGGCCCAATGTATTTACGATGGATGTGGCAAATATTATGCCCGGCGATACGGTGCACATAGAACTGCATTATACGGAGTTGATTGCTCCCAAGGAAAATATTTACGAGTTTGTTTTCCCCACAGTGGTGGGCCCCCGTTTTGCATCCCCTTCCGAACCCAGCGGGGACAGTGAGGAAGAATCCGGCCAGGCCGGCTCCGAAAACGACGGAAACAGCGAAGCGTCCCAAGAAGCCGGCCCCGAAACCGACGGAACCCAAGAAGAATCCGGCCAAGGCGGATCCCATGGGATCAAAGAAGTGTCCCAAGAAGCCGGCTCAGTATCCGGCAATGACGGAAGTACAGGCGGCGGAGCCTCTGCAGGGACGGGGGGCGGCGGGGATACCCCGGGTTCCTCTTTGGGTGACAGCTGGATTGCAAGTCCATACCTGCCGGAGGGGACTACACCTCCCGGAGAGTACAGTATTACCGTGAACCTTTCCACCGGAGTGCCCATTGCCGAGGTTACCAGCAAAACCCACGCCATCCGGGTCAATAAATCCGATGCATCCACTGCCCAGATTACTCTGGCAAACCCTGACGATTATGCGGGAAACAGAGATTTTATCCTGAAATACAGGATGGCGGGGGATGAGGTCCAGAGCGGCCTTGTCCTTGCAGGGGGACACGGAAACGGCAGTGCCTCCATGGAAGAAAACTTCTTCATGCTGACCATACAGCCTCCCCAGAGGTTTGAAACGGAAGACATTCCTCCCAGAGAATATATTTTCGTACTGGATGTCTCGGGTTCCATGTTCGGTTATCCCCTGGACACTGCTAAGGAGCTGATATACGACCTGGTGGGTGATCTCAGGGAGACAGATACCTTTAACCTGATTTTATTTGAAAATGAGTCTACATTGCTGTCCTCCCGGTCGCTTCCGGCCACTCCGGAAAATATCAGGTCAGCCGTTAAGCTGATCGACAAGCAGGAGGGAGGCGGGGGAACCGCCCTGCTTCCCGCGTTGGAAAAGGCTGTTGCCATGCCGAAGACGGAGGATGCCGCCCGAAGCATTGTGATCATTACCGACGGGTATATTACCAATGAAAGTGATATCATTTCCTGCATAACAGACAATATGGCCGACGCCAGCTTCTTTTCCTTTGGCATAGGAAGTTCTGTCAACGATTATCTGATCAAGAGTATTGCAGGATGCGGAATGGGGGAATCGTTTATTGTGACGGACAGTGAGGATGCGGCGGAATCCGCGGCAAATTTCCGCACTTATATCGAAGCGCCCCTGCTCACCGACATCTCAGTGACATATAGAGGGTTTGACGTCTATGATGTAGAACCCTCGGTTCCCTCCATTTTATATGCGTCACAGCCCATTGTTCTTTTTGGAAAATGGAGAGGGAAACCGGGCGGGGTCATCACCGTGACAGGAAAAGCAGGCGGTGAAGAATATGTCCAGGAGATTCCTGTGAATCATGTGACCGTGGACATGGAAAGTGACGCGATCCGCTATCTGTGGGCGAGGACACGCCTGGACAGGGTTGCCGGGTACGGCAGTATCCGCAATGACGAATCGGTAAAAGAGGAGATCACGCAGCTTGGGTTGGACTACAATATGATCACTCCCTATACGTCCTTTGTGGCTGTCTCGGAAATCATTCGAAATACGGAGGGAAACGGCACGGATGTGGACCAGCCCCTCCCTCTTCCCCAGAGAGTATCCGGATTGGCCGTAGGCGGCGGATACAGGGCATATTCGGAGCCGGGGATGTTTCTGATAGGGCTGCCTCTGGGGGCAGTAATGGTGTATACCCGGAAAAGGCATAAAGGAGTTAAGCAGGTATCAAAGTAAGTGCGGAAAGGAATCGCTGAGCATACAGGGGGTATTTATGAATAGGAAGAAGGGAATGGAAATACTGCGTTCCAACGCCATATTTTATATAACAGGCATACTGGCCATCCTTGGTATAAAACTATATTACAGCCGGGCCGGCTGTGATGCCCTGCTGTGGATCCTTGCCCCTACTGCCCGGTGGGTGGAGTTTCTAAGCGGGATTCCCTTTACCTATGTGCCGGGAACAGGCTATGTAAACCATAGCCTGCGAATGGTCATAGCGGCATCCTGTTCCGGCGTCAGGTTTATGACCATCACCTTCGGTATGCTGGTGTTTTCCTTTCTCCATTTGGCCAGGCCGGAACCGAAACCCGATGCCTGGGAGCCAAAGGAACTCTCCTGTGGGGGAACCGGGTTTGGGTTGGGGAAAGGCATAGGCTGGATTGCCGCCAGTGCGGTTCTTTCATGGCTGTGCACCGTGTTTGTCAACGGCCTTCGGATCATCACGGCCGTTTACCTTCCCCTGTACCTCCAGGGCACCGGACTTATGGGCGGTATACTGACACAGGGCAGGCTGCACACCATCATCGGAGTAACAGTGTACTTTACCGCCCTGCTCACAATCTACCGCCTGGTTGGGTGGTTTTTCCACAGCACGGAAAGGGAACCCCATACCAAACTGGTTCTGCTGCGCAAATGCGCGCCTCCTGCATGCTGGTACTTACTGTTCACTCTTGGGCTTCCCCTTCTGAACAGAGCGGGACATGCCGGCACAGGGGAATTTACGGAGTTTGCCATTCTGGTAACGGTATGCTGTGGGTTTATCCTGCTGCCCTATGCCGCGGCGGCTTGTTACCGTTCACTGCGTGACCGGTAGCCTATGCACGGAAAAGGCATAAAATGCGATCCTGACCTCAGCCGCCACGGCCTTGCCTTGGAAAAGGCGCGTGAAAACGCAGCGCAGCGGCGCAGGTGAATTGAGGTTCTTTCATTTGTTTTTCTATTTGAGGCATTGACTTTTTATCATAAAAGTATAATAATTGTTACCAGAAAAATACGAATGGAATCTCAATATAAGGAAGGAAGGTAATACCAATGGAGAAGAAAAATATTGATTGGAGCAACCTGGGTTTCGGATACGTTCAGACAGATTACAGATATGTATCCAACTATAAGGACGGCGCATGGGATGAGGGAGGACTTACCGAAGATGCGAACATTGTTCTGAACGAATGCGCCGGTGTCTTTCAGTATGCGCAGACCATATTTGAAGGTCTAAAGGCCTATACTACGGACGATGGGCATATTGTTACCTTCCGCCCTGATTTGAATGGGGAGCGTATGGAAGCGTCTGCGGCAAGGCTGGAGATGGCTGTGTTTCCCAAGGAGCGCTTTGTGGATGCCGTTACAAAGGTGGTGGCGGCCAACGAGGCATTTGTCCCTCCTTACGGCAGCGGCGCGACGCTTTACATCCGCCCGTATATGTTTGGCTCCAATCCGGTTATTGGGGTAAAACCTGCGGATGAATACCAATTCCGTATTTTCTGTACTCCCGTGGGCCCTTACTTTAAGGGCGGCGTAAAACCCCTGACCATCTGTGTCAGCGATTTTGACCGTGCAGCGCCTCATGGGACAGGGCATATTAAAGCCGGGTTAAACTATGCCATGAGCCTGCATGCCATCGTGAGCGCCCACAAGGAAGGCTTTGACGAAAATATGTACTTGGATCCCGGGACCCGTACCAAGGTGGAAGAGACCGGCGGCGCAAACTTCCTGTTTGTTACAAAGGATAACAAAGTGGTCACACCTAAGTCCGACAGTATCCTCCCTTCCATTACACGCCGCTCCCTGGTGTATGTGGCCAAGGAGTACCTGGGCCTGGAAGTGGAAGAAAGGGAAGTCCTTCTGGAAGAGGTGAAGGATTTTGCAGAGTGCGGCCTCTGCGGCACGGCGGCGGTCATCTCCCCTGTGGGCAAGATCGTTGACCATGGAAAGGAAATCTGCCTGCCCAGCGGTATGGCAGAGATGGGGCCTACCACCAAAAAGCTGTATGAAACCTTGACGGGCATTCAGATGGGTAGGATAGAAGCGCCCAAGGGTTGGATCCATGTAATCAAATAGTAGTGAATGGCCCGCTGGCGATAAAACAGTGTTGTGATAAACAGTAAGCGGGAGATGACTATCTGGCGAGGGACTGCTTTCGGAATAGGGTGCAGCCCCTCGGTTTTTCATACCTGCCGTTCCTTACCTTTCGTAAGCGTGGATAGGAACAATAGCGGGTTTTTTAATAAGATATTTATGATATTGTATTGTTATGTGGTTTGCTAAAATATCTATATAACATGATGTATTTCATTTGTGTTAATTCCGTTTTAATCTATTGCAGTCATATGATGTTTCTTAATCGATTGATTGCGTCATCGGATTTTGTCTCCAGCTTCCATCCGTTTCGGTGAACCATATTTGTGTAGTATTTCCTTCTTTGACGGATAATGCCTACATAGCGGGCAGATTTGCGCCGTAAACCATGGTCGGGATACCGGGCGGAGTCCCGGCTGCGGCGCAGTGCTGGCCGGATTTACCCGGTAAGTGGAGATTACAGGAGGATTTTACCTGCTGTACAATACTTGGCTGCTCCGTGCCGATTGCTGCAGCATCCGGAGAAACCATTATTTTAAGAGCTATATGCACCAATAGGAGTACTATAGGGGATAAATAAAACTTAGAATGGGTAATATATGCAGTAAAAATATAAATACTTTCACCATGTGATCGTATGATAGCGAGGATGAAGATTACCCATGGACAGTAAATATCAATATGTTTTGCAGAGACTGAAAGAAGAACGTGAAAAACTCAACCTGACCCAGCGGCTGCTCTGCTACCGTATGAAAATGCTGCAAAGCCATTACAGCAGGGCGGAGTCGGGAAGCAAGCGATTTTCTTATTATGAGATCAAGGGATTGTGCACTTCCGACGTAGATGTCTTATACGTATTTACCGGCAAAAAAGCGCTGGACGGAGAAGTTTTGACTGAGCTGCAGGAATGCGGGGCAGAGGAACTGATTTGCTATTTGAGCACATTGTATGTGTTGGCGAAAACCATTAAGGCCACGGACGGAAAACGCGCCTCCTTCGGGAAGGTCCAAAAACAACTGGAATATATCCAGTGCGAAGGCGGGGCAAACGGAGTGAAAAATAATATTTTTTATTGCGTAAGAGTCCAGAAGGATTACACACAGCAGAAGATGGCCGATTTATTAGGGGTGGATATCAAAAAGCTGCGTGAACTGGAAAACGGAAGAATACTGCCTGACAGTGAGATGATTTGGAAGATGTATGATCTGTTTCAGGTATCTCCCGCATTTATCCTAGAAGATGCAAAGGGATTGTGGAGGGAGCTGAATTATGCCCTGAACCTGTTGGAGGAGGATGACAGGAAGACTGTGGCCCGGATTTTGGCGGATATGCACGGGTTGATGCAGGGCTGACCTATTCTGAATGAGTTTTATATGCTACGCTGATATCCTGCCAGTTTGAGGGAGGATATTTGATTCTCCGGGAAGGAACAACAGGTAATGACATACAGAACATTTGACGGTTTATTAATCCTTGTCGAAAATTGTAAAATTTTTTTAATGGAGGATCAATATGTCAGATAGGTATGTCGGAGAACGAATCAGGGAATTACGGGAAATCCAGAGCTACACGAGAGAGGCGCTTGCGGAAAAGGTTGATATCTCTTCGAAGTTTCTTTATGAAATAGAGACCGGGAGGAAGGGATTTTCGGCTGATGTGCTTTGCAGGTTATCGAGGGCCCTGTCCGTTAGCTGTGACTATATTATGCTTGGAAAGGATTTTTCCAGGCAGGGTTCGGAACAGATTACCTGTGTGTTGGAAGCGCTGGGGCACCAACAGGTAAGCAGGATACAGAACGTGCTCCTGCTGCTTTCTGATATATGCCAGTCTTTTTGAAGCTTTGCGGATTTTCGGTATGGGTCTGTTATTCCGGCAATTTTCATAAATATGCTGTTACATATTGAATTCCTGCGGGGATTTGCCGATATACTTTATAGACACACGGATGTGTCCAATGAAACCAAAGGGAAGTGGATAGTTTGAAAGTAAACTTTCAAATTTTGACCGGTATATGCGCTGAAGCGCATACAGAGGTGTAACTATGAAGTTAATTGAAGCACAGCAGGCGTATCGATTCCAACGGCAGGAGATTATTGACCAGAGAAGGGAATTGCAGAGGCAGCAGAAGGCATTGGAGCGTAAAATGAATACCACTGTAAACGGAAAAGAGCTGTTTGCAGAGGAGGCGGCAACCCTTGAGCTTTCCATATATGCCAATGAGGAAAAATTTGAGGAGAACAGGAAGGTTCTGGACAGACTGGCAGAACAGAAATGTGCGGTATGGAATGCGGAGGTCTGCAGGCAGCAGTCCGATGCCATGGAAGAGTATGCTCTTGATATGGCCAAGATCATGGAGGTTGCAAGGCGCATTTCCGACGGAGGCAAGGTGCCTGCTTCGGACGAACAGAAGCTCATGGATTACAGTATGGAGCTGTATATGTCGGCAAAAAATGCAGCAATGATGAAAGAACTTGAAGAGAAGAGGAAAGAGTATGATTCCCTGTGGGAGGATGAGGACGAGGAACAGGCGGAGTATGATCCTCAGGGAAAGGCCGAGAATTCAGAGGTGGATATTGCGCTGCCTGAAGGGATTGAACCTGTTGATGCCGGAGATGCAGTGGTGGAAAGTTAGCGCCTTACATTCTTAATATGCAGCAGCTCCTGTTTGCTGGGGAAACCTGTTCAGCGGAGGACTGCCGGATATCAAATAGGCAGGACGCCGGAAAAATAAATAACAATATGCAACGTGGCAGATAATCGAGAAAGATTATCTGCCATTATAGTTTTTACCTTACATTTGACATTTCGGGAAAAAAGGAGTAGACTTGCATGAGTATATCGGTTTTGGGGTATGCAGGATAGAGAGGAGTAAGATGGCATTTTCCAGTGCAATATTTTTATTTGTTTTTTTGCCTATAACGTTACTGTTATATTGTGTCAGCCAAAAGGAGTACAGAAATGCAGTCCTGTTGGCGGCAAGCCTTATATTTTATGCCTGTGGGGAGCCGGGGATCGTATTTTTGATGATGGCATCCATTGTTGTAAACTACTATTTTGCCCTTGGGGTAGAAAAGTTTTCCCATAGGAAGCTATTTTTAGCAGCAAGCATAGTTTATAATCTGGGAATTTTATTTGTCTTTAAGTATCTTGGTTTTTCTATGTATACCTTCAACCTGCTATTCGGGAAGACGCTTCCGGTGGTGGAGATCGCACTGCCTATCGGGATTTCATTTTATACGTTCCAGACCATGTCCTATGTGATAGACGTGTATAATGAAAAGGCAAAGGCCGAGCGCAATATTTTAAATCTTGGGTTGTACATTTCTTTATTTCCCCAATTAGTGGCCGGGCCTATAGTCCGGTACAGTTATATAGAAGGCCAGATCAGGGACAGGAACCTATCGCCGGAGCTTTTCAGCGCCGGGGCCAAACGGTTTATGTGCGGTCTCTGCAAAAAGATCATCCTGGCAAACAATCTGGCGAATGTGGCCGAATACTATTTTGGGAATTCTTCTGCGGACAACTCGGTTGTGGGTGCATGGCTGGGATCCATCGGTTTTTCGCTGCAGATTTATTATGACTTTTCGGGGTATTCCGACATGGCGATCGGCCTGGGAAAAATGTTGGGTTTTGAATTCGAGGAAAACTTTAATTACCCTTATATTTCCAAGTCCGTTACGGAATTTTGGAGGAGATGGCATATTTCCCTGAGCAGATGGTTTCGGGATTATGTGTATATTCCACTGGGAGGATCCAGGGTATCGGTGCCCAGGCACATTTTGAATATGGCCATCGTATGGATCCTGACGGGGTTTTGGCATGGCGCCAACTACACCTTTATTGTCTGGGGAGCACTGTATTTTACGGCTCTGGTTGTAGAGAAATATCTGATTAAGCCGGAGAAGAGGAAAAGCAGAATATTTGCCGGTGTTTATCGAATCATTGTCCTGGCATTTATTAATTTTTGCTGGGTCATATTCAATGCGGAAAGCGTGGGGGAAGGAATGCGGTACTGCCAGGCCATGACGGGTTTCCGGCAGGGAAATCCTTTGATCGACCTGGCGACAGTTCGGATGCTGCGGGAATACGGTTCGTTTCTGCTGGTGGGAATCCTTTTTTCCGCGCCCATAGCTCCCCGGATATCGGGAAAGGTAACAGAAAAGCTGCCTTTTGTGGGGAAGTATGTGCTGCCCCTTGTGCATGCCTGGGGATTTTTGTGGGCAGTTTCATACCTGGTTCTGGGGGCCCACAATCCGTTTGTATATTTTAATTTTTAGAGCAATTTTCAAACACATTAGGAAGGGACGGTGGTAAGATGAAAAAGGTCAGGGACTTTCTTTCCAGGCTTGGGTTATATGGCTTTTTGTTCCTGTTGATCCTGTTTTCTTTCGGGATTGGCAGCGGATACAAGGCGTTGAAATATTGGATTAATGATGAGGCAGTGGTGAATGAATGGACAGTGGAGCTTGGGTCTAAGGGTGAGACGGATTACGTGTCCAATTTCTGGGGGAAGGTTGGTTTTCTGAACTTAAACGGATTCATGAGGAACCTGACGGCCCAGCGGGAAATGAACGGCGTAGTCAAAATGGACAACGGATATCTGTACTTGCCCTATGATTCCATGAGCGACGAGGATATGGAGCAGAGAGTAGAGTCGCTGGCGAACCTGAACCGCTTCCTGTCGGCGTCCGATACGGAATTTCTGTTTGCGATTACACCCGATACAGTGAGCAAGTATGACTCTCAGATTCCCTTTGGGAACACTTACACTGTAAATGACGATATGGATCGGCTGATTCCCATGCTGGAAGAGCAGGGCATAGAGGTCATGGACATCAGGGAGGAGATCCATGAAGACGGCATTGACCAGTATGACCTGATGTTTAAGACAGACCACCACTGGACTCCCAGGGCAGGTTTTTACGTATATGGAAAGTTAGCGGATTGGATCGAGGAGAATACAGGGGTAGAAGTGGATGAGAAAATAAGGGATTTTGAGAATTATTCTGTCACCACCTATGAAAACTGGCATTTGGGAAGCCGTGGCCAGCGAACCGGCGCCCTGTTTGCGGGAATGGACGACTTTGACCTGATCCTGCCTGAGTTTGAGACAAAGGTTACAAATGGAGACTCCACAGGAACCTATGAAGAAATGTTTATCAATTATGAACCGTTTGAGGAAAAAGACAGCACCTTCCGTTATACGTATGACATGGCTTTAAGGCAGTCCTGCGGCGACTACACGAACCTTCTTGCGGACAATGACCTTACGGTGGTCTTAATAGGCGACAGCTTTTCGGAGGCGGTCTGCTCCTATCTCAACATATCATATAAGGAAGTCCACTATATTTACTGCCAGCAGTCCAGTGCGCTGACGGATGGCTATTTAAAGGATTTCGAACCGGATGTTGTGATATGCCTGTACTGCCCTGACAATATTTTCAGGGAGGACAGCGTGATGTTCGGAATCCCTGATGTGTAGGCAATTGATAGATCAATACGGAATACAGGGAAGGCGGTTGTCTGTTTTATGGAAATAAAAGCAGAAAAAAATGGAGTGGAAAGCAATAAAGCAGGGAATCAGGAAAAATTCGGTGAAAATAAAGAGATGAAGGAAGCTCACAATGGAGAAGGGGTAAATGGGGACAATCGCCCGGGGAATGCAAACCAGATCACCGATGGGATTATCTGGAAACAGCTTCTTCTGTTCTTTTTCCCTATCTTGTTTGGAACGTTTTTCCAGCAGCTGTACAATGCGGCCGACGCCATGATCCTGGGGCGGTTTGTGGGTAAGGAGGCTTTGTCTGCCGCAGGAGGGAGCACGGGTACGGTTATTAACTTGCTGGTAGGGTTTTTCGTGGGTTTGTCCAGCGGGGCCGCCGTGATTATCTCTCAGTATTACGGGGCAAAGAGAAGGGAGATGGTGGGTTATGCGGTGCATACGGCCATGGCATTCTCCCTGGCGGCAGGATTGTTTTTGATGGTCGGCGGGTTTGCGGCGGCGCCTGCCATACTGAAGGCTATGGATACCCCGGCGGAAGTGTTGGATTTGGCAATCCTGTATATTCGGATCTATTTTCTGGGCACCATAGGGAACCTGATATATAACGTGGGGGCGGGAATTCTGCGGGCAGTGGGAGATTCCAGGCGCCCCCTGTATTTCCTGGTAGTCAGCTGCCTTACCAATATTGTGCTGGATGTGGCGCTGATCGTAGCATGCAGGCTTGGTGTGGCTGGAGCAGCCATTGCCACAATATCTTCCCAGGCGCTGAGCGCGGCGCTGGTGGTGGCCGTGCTGATGCGCACGGATGACATGCACCGCTTGGAAATGCGCAAAATACGTTTTGACAACAGAATGTTCCAGAGGATTATTAAGATCGGGTTTCCGGCAGGCTTGCAGTCCGTTATGTATAGCCTGTCCAATATCATTATCCAGTCGGCTATCAATGCCCAGGGGACGGATACGGTTGCGGCGTGGACGGCATATTCCAAGCTGGACTGCATTTTCTGGATGACGATCAACGCCTTTGGCATCTCCGTTACTACTTTTGTAGGGCAGAACTTCGGCGCGGGAAAGATGGAGAGAGTGAGAAAGGGTATCCGTACCTGCCTGTGCATGACCCTGGGGGCAACAGTCCTGGTATCGTTGATCCTGTACTACGGCGCTCCCTATATATACAGGCTGTTTACCACGGACGGCGAAGTGCTCAGGATTGGCTTGGAGATGGTGCGGTTCCTGGTGCCGGTATATCTTACATATATTATCATAGAGATCATGTCCGGGGCCTTAAGGGGGGCGGGAGACTGCTGGATACCGACGCTGATCTGCCTGGGCGGGATTTGTGTGATCCGTGTCCTGTGGATTATGTTTGCCGTTCCCGTGAAGCCGGATATCTATACCATTATGTTCAGCTATCCCCTGACATGGACAGTGACCAGTGTGCTTTTCGTGGGTTATTACGCGTGGTTTAGTAAAATCAGTGTGAAAAAACAGTGTAAAAACCCTGCAATTTCGTGACAGGAAAAAGGAGGTTATTTCAGTTCATCGCTGAAGAAAGGCTCTGCCTGCAGATCCCAAATGGCCTCCTCTATTGTTTGGAGGCATTCGGCGGTGTGCTTTGAAATTTCCTCCCCCCAAAAATGGATCACTGTGTATCCCAGAAAAAGCAGTTTTTTATCGTTTTCCCAGTCCCGGGTACGGTTGCGCTCGATCTTTTTGATCCAATAGTCGGGGTTTTTGCCTTTTTTCAAGCGTAATTTTAATATTTCCCAGTTTTTCCCATGAAAAAATTCGCTGTCGCAAAAGATAGCAATTTTGTATTTTGTCAAAACAATGTCGGGGGAACCGGGAAGGGTTTTTAAGTTTTTGCGATAGCGGTAGCCTTTATGCCATAATGCTTTCCGCAGCTGTATTTCGATGGAGGTATCCTGGCTGCGGATCTTGCTCATATTCTTTGAGATAGTGGCCGGGTCACGCTGCATTTCCTAAGTCCTCCTGTCTGTATGTTTATGCCTGTATTCTATCAAAATCCCAAATACAGGACAAGACATAAGAGCTATATTTTCGGTGTGGCAATTGAAAATAATCATTTAATTTAGTACAATGGAAGTATTGCAGGATAACGCTTTTACATAGGCAGAAGCGTTCCGCAAAAGTAATTAATTTCGGAGGTTACCCAAATCAATGTATACGGCAAGTGAAACGAGATATGAAGAGATGAAGTACAACCGCTGCGGAGCCAGTGGGCTGATGCTTCCGGCAGTATCCCTGGGATTGTGGCATAATTTCGGTTCCAACGGGAATTTTGACAACATGCAGGCAATGTGCCATACGGCTTTTGATAATGGTATCACCCACTTTGACCTGGCAAATAATTACGGCCCGGCGCCCGGCGCTGCGGAGGAAAATTTCAGGCGGATCCTGGAGAAGGGATTGGGCATATACAGGGACGAACTGGTGGTTTCCACCAAGGCGGGATATGATATGTGGCCGGGGCCTTACGGGAACTGGGGCAGTAAAAAGTATCTGGTGGCAAGCCTTGACCAGAGCCTGAAGAGATTGGGATTGGATTATGTAGATATTTATTACCATCACAGGCCTGACCCGGACACACCGCTGGAGGAGACGGCAAGGGCGCTGGACGGGATTGTAAGGAGCGGAAAGGCTCTCTATGTGGGAATCTCCAATTATAATAAGGAACAGGCCATTGCCATTGCAGAGCTGTTCAAGGAGATGGGTACGCCCTTTATCATCAACCAGAGAAAGTATTCCATGCTGGTAAGGGATATTGAGAGGGACGGCCTGAAGGATTATGGGGCGGACCACGGTATCGGCATTATCACCTTCTGCCCCCTGGCACAGGGATTGCTGACAGACCGTTATCTCCAGGGGATTCCCGAGGACAGCCGCATCCGCACGGACGGCAGGTTCCTGAAGGAAAACGCTGTCAATGAAGAGACCATTTCCAGAGTACGGAAGCTGGGAGAGCTTGCTGCGGAGAGAGGGCAGACTCTGGCGCAGATGGCTCTTTCCTGGATCCTTCGGGACGGGGATATCACCAGTGTGCTGATCGGCGCCTCCAGGCCCTCACAGATATTGGACAATATTGGGATGATAAAGAATCTATCCTTCAGCGAAGAAGAGAGAAGGAGGATTGACGAGATCCTGGCGTAACGAAAGCATGCAGGACGAAAAGCCTGGCCGTCTGAGGAACAGAAGAGGCTGACACTCCCATAATTCGGGAGGTCAGCCTCTTTATTCTTGTGCGCCCGGCGGCGCACGTTTCTAACCGGTGCAAGTCCGGAATCCGCCC
>CANRWO010000026.1 GCA_947643615.1 uncultured Lachnospiraceae bacterium | reverse complement strand
GAAAATCGCATCCAGCTTTCTTTTCAACTATACACCCCCATTATAGCATGAATACCAGTATACCTCAATTAAAAAGGAAGTTAGGAATGCGCATGTGGTTTGCAGTGGTACGATCCATTCTACTGAATAATCGGCTTTTTCTAATGCACATGCATATCAATCATGCAGGATTTCCTCTTTCCATGCCGTAATCTGTGAAAATAATTCTATCATGTTAATTTTTGAAAAATCTGTTGTGTCAACCTTAATCTGCCTGCCATCAACGAAAAAGGCATTAAATCCCCTTTTTTCTATTCCACGAACAAAGTTTTCATAAGAAATAGTTTTTGCTTCTGGAGTTTTCAGATGCTTCTCATTCTTTTCCGGATAACAATCATTCACTACATGTCCCCTGTGTCTGTCAGGACTGCCTTCCCGTTCCAGAAAACGCCGGTAAATCACTTTGTAATCACCTGTCAATGTAATGGTTAATGCAAAATACTGATATTTTTCTAAAAGAATTTTAATCCCCTGCTCTGACGATTCAAAATTATTTTCCAGGATAAAAGGTTGTCCCGCTTTCATAAGTTGATCTGCAACATAATACATTATTTTCAAACTGGCAATTCCAAGATTTACTTTTCCTTCTCTCGACTGAAACCCCACATTGTCAAAGAGCAGCTCTTTTATGGAATCTTTTGAAACAACAGGCAGCTTCAACCGTTCTGATAGGGCCTTTGCCATAGTGCTTTTTCCTGCTGCCGGCATACCTGTTACTAATATACAATACATTCCTCATGCTCCCTTCAAATTGACTGTTTCTACAGTAACTCCAAGATCCCTTACCTGTATCAGAAAATCCTCAGATACGTTATCATCCGTAATCAGTAAATCATAATCTTTTACCTGACATACAGAATGGATGGAATTTTTGCCTATCTTTTTAGACGGATACAGCCCGATATTCATCCCGCTGTTCTCCATGACGGCTTGTCCAAATTCTACTCCGGCGGGGTCGTGGATGGAAGCTCCAAAATCCAAAGATAATGCTGCATGTGACAAAAAAGCTTTATCCATGCGGATATTTTTCACCATTTGGATGGTATAAAAATCATGGCAGTGGCCGCGATGGGACATTTCTCCGCCCAATAATATAACAGATAGATTCATTTTTTTCCGCAATGCCTCTGCAATGGTAACGGAATTTGTCAATACCGTAATGGCCATATCTTCCGGTATATTTTCAGCCATATAATATCCGACTAAAGATGTGGTAATATAAATGACATCCTTGTTTTGAATATATTCGATTGCCTTTTTGGCAACTGCCAGATAGTCTGTCTGAACTTCTTTTATATCTATTGGATTATATGTGGGCGTGGGGTATATTTCTTTTGGATTAACTGCAATGGCGCCGCCGTGTGTTCTCTGCAGCAATCCCTTACTTTCTAATATCCTTAAGTCCCGCCTTGCACAATCCGCTGAGATTTGATAATATCCCTGAATTTCGGATACCAGAATCCTTCCTGTTTCATTTATTTTGTTAATAATATCCTTTTGTCGTTCTTCCATAAACATAATAATTACCTCTATTTCGCGTTTTAGATTGTTTCTATTTGTTTGCATTTGATTATACTTGTTTATTCCTGGATATGCAAGTCCTATTAACATAAATAGTGTAAAAACAGAAAATGTGCAAAAAACCTGCTGAAAAGTACTTCACTTTTATTAGCAGGTTTTTTGAAATTTTATATAATATGTTTTTGATTCTATAACAATCTGACTACTATGAAAATTGATGCATGCTGCTTTCGAAAGATAACCAAGAGGCGGTAGCCTAAAATACGATTGTCTCTTTTTTATGGAGCAAACATAGCAAGCTGCATCACAAACCTTATAGGCAGTGCAGGATATTTCATTTGATTAAAATCACCAACAAAAAATAAATCTTTGTCAGGATAATAAAATGCAAAGGAGCCTGTTGATCCGCTATGGCCTATCAAATCGCCTTGCCCCATAAAGGAAGAAGAAAAACCGCCCATTTTTATTCTCATATATCCGCTTCCGTAATAGATTGGAAACATGGATAGCTGCAATTTTCTATACTGTTTTGATTCAAGCATTTTTTTGTCAAAAAGTTCTCCGTGAAAAAACGCCTGTATAAAAATTAATAAGTCTTTTGTGGTGGTAATACATCCTCCGCTTGCTTTACTGCACGTTATGAATTGCGGCCTATACAGCTGTTTATCCTCATAGTAAACCATAGGTATGTATTCTTTTTCTGAGACAGGCAAATAAGTTTTAGCCATATTTATTTTTGAAAATATGTATTTTTCAAACACTCTTTCTAATGAGCATTTTGTGACTTTTTCAATGATATCGCCCAGTATATTATAGTTAATATCTGCATAGTGGGCATTGTTTTTGTAATTGGGTGGGAAATGAGCTTCTTTTTCTTTCGTTAAGGCAATATATTTGTCAAAGGATATAAAGGTATCTGAAATTATAGCTTGTTTTTTGATGCTGTTTTTTCCCTCCTCATATATATCTGGCAATCCGCTTGTTTGGTAGAGTAAATCTGATATTTTCAAATCATGAGAATAATCTTTGCCTTTATAAAAATGCAAACCATTTAGATAAGCAGGTTCATAAAAATTTAGCAGATTATCATTCAGTGTCATATAACCTTGTTGAATGAGAATAAAAATACATGCAGCAGTAAACATTTTGGTTATACTTGCCGCTATGATTGGACTATCTATATCTTTTCCCCCATAAGCCTTTGAAAATATAGTTTCCCCGGTTCCTTTTTTGATGAGAACTACGCTTTCATAAATCATTTTTTTTTGAATAAATTGATCAAATAAATCGTCATAGCTCTTTGTTTTCATAACATCACCATTCACCTTGTTATCTGTTTGTTTTTCTGTAATATTATCAATATGTTTACTTTCTTTTTTGCTTTCCTAAAAAATGTGTTGTGCTATTTGGTAGAATTAACTATCATATCCATAAGCCAATCTATTTTGGGTAATGGTGTGTTGGGGATTCTGACCTTTTCCTGTGCAATTCCCTGTATGGCTCCAAAAACAGCGACGCATAATGAATGGGGATTTCCGTCACGAAACTCACCGCGTCGTTGCCCCTCTAAAATAATAGGAATCCATTGTTTACAAATATCTGCCGATTCCAAAAGTAGCTCTATCTCTTTATCATTGACTGTTGTATGCTGCACATTATCCATGAACACAAACATTTTCCCAAAAAAGGGATTGCTTTCCAGCTGTTCAAACGTATTCTTTATAGTCTGAAAAAGGTATTCACAAGGTGCGTTCATGGCTATTTCCATATTGATTTTCATTTCCTCAACACCAATGTTTACCAGCTCAAGATAAATACTTTCCTTATTGCTAAAATAGTGAAATAACAGGCCGGAACTGACACCGGCTCTTCTTGCAATTTCGCGCGTGCTTGTACCGTAGTAGCCTTTTTCTATAAATACATCTAGTGCAACCCGTAAAAGTTGTTTCTTTCTTTCATCGCCTTTATCCATAAATTCCCTCCATAGAATTGAGCACTTGCTTAATTCTATACTATTAACTCAATATTGTCAAGAATGTCACAGGAAATTTCACTCAATTTTCTGTTTTCTGAAAACAGTATAGCGTCAGAGGAAATGATTTTGGCAGGTTAATAGAGCAGCTTATAAATATCCGGGAAGGTGAAGATGGGGAAACCCAAATTAATTGAAGATTGACAAAGAAGAAACCGCGAGAGTATAATAAGTATGATTCACGGACTGCGGGGTTTTGCCGCAGGAACAGGCGGATATGATGGAATTGGCAGACATGCAAGATTTAGGTTCTTGTGCTGAGAGGCGTGTGGGTTCGAGTCCCACTATCCGCAGGATATGATTGGGAACAGGCTTCCCTGTGGTAAACTGCTTCGGAACGGAGGATTAGGATGAAGTACATTATTCATTACGATATTGCAGCTATCATTCTTACTGCAATCATTCTGATTCACTATTACCACAAGAAAACGATTAAACAACCCCAGAGCCACGTCTTTACGAAGCTGATGTGGCTGTCCTTATTTACGGATGTGTTGGATATTGTCACCGTTGCGGTGGACGAATACCGTTTGCCTTCGCTGGCAGTAAATCTTGTTAATGTGGTCTATTTGATTCTTTTTAATACGGCGCCGTTTTTATACTATATGTATTTATTGACTTTGGAAAAGCGCAGGGAGCTGTGGACCCGGAAAGACAAGCTGATCCTGTATGTTCCGGTGTCATGTGCCGTTGCGTTGATTGCTACTTCCCCTTTGACGAAACTGATCTTCTATTACAATCCGGCAGACGGGTACTGCCATGGGAAGGGATTCTTCCTGCTGTACATAGCGGCCGTGGCCTATATGGCGGGGACGGTGGGTATTACTTATATTTATCGGGCGCAGATGACTATTTGGCAAAGGTCGTCGGTTTATATGTACTTGTTGGCGTCGGCAGTGGGTATTTTGACCCAGGTGTTCTTCCCCAATGTACTGATGCTCCAGTTTGCAATCTCCATGTCCCTGTTGGTGCTGTATATGTCATTGGAAAACCCGGATGAGGATGAGGACCAGATTTTAGGGGTGTACAACCGCAGGGGTTTTGAGAAAGTGGTAAGCGCTGCCATCGAGGAGGATGAGCGCTTTTACCTGCTGGTGGTAACTGCCAGGAATTTCCAGATTGTACGGGAAACGGCAGGTGTAAGTTTCTGCCAGATGATGATGAAGCAGGCCATGGATCACTTGAAGGTTAACGTAAAACCAAGCCTTTTGTTCTCTATCTCGGAAGGAAGGTTTGCGGTGATGGTGGATGGGAGCAGGGAGGCGGAAGAGGTCACCGAAATCCTGCAGCAGGAATTTGACCGTCCCATTGTGTCCCATGGCATGAATATCCAGATCAATATCAGCATTTTACAGATTGGCTATCCGGAGGATGTGGCTTCCATAGAGGATGTCATGGATTCCATCGACTACGCTGCGGTGTTCCAAACGGAAGGTACCGATGACAGGGTCCTCCATGGAAGCGGGGAACTACTGAACAAAATGAGGTATGAGAACCGGATACAGCAGGCAATGCAGCAGGCGTTGGACAACGGCACGTTTCAAGTGTATTACCAGCCGATCTATTCAACGGAGGAGAAGAGATACAATTCTGCGGAGGCTTTGATCCGCCTGATCGACGAGGAACTGGGTTTTGTCAGTCCTGACGTATTTATCCCAATGGCCGAGAAAAATGGCATGATCTTAAAAATCGGCGAGTTTGTGTTCCGCACGGTATGTGAGATGATGGCACGGGAAAGAATATGGGAAAAGGGGATTGATTATATTGAAGTGAATCTTTCCATTGTGCAATGTATGCAGGAGGATATCTGCGAAATGCTCTACGGGATTATGGACGAATATGATATCCCTTATTCCTGCATAAACCTTGAGGTTACGGAGACTGTGATCGCAAGGGATATCCTATGGAATATTATGGAGAGGATGACGGTGGGGGGCGTTACTTTCTCTTTGGACGATTACGGTACAGGATATTCCAACCTTATGAATGTATTGAAGTATCCGTTCCATATCGTGAAGCTCGATAAGAGCGTGGTGTGGTACGCAATGGAAAATGAGCGTGCCATGTGTGCCCTGCGGTATACGGTAGCCATGATGCAGGATTTGAACAAGCATATTGTGGCGGAGGGTGTGGAGACGCGGGAACAGTCGGATATTCTGGAGGAGCTGGGATGCCATTATCTTCAGGGTTATCATTTCTCCAAACCTGTGCCGGAGCAGGAATTTTTACGGAAGCTTACATAGCTTTGGGAATCTCCCCATGATTGGAGAGGTTTCCAAAGCTGTATGACAATTAAGGAGGAACGTTGCGTTGACGATACTGCTTCAATTTTTACTGTTGGTGATTGGGTTCGTGCTGCTGATGAAGGGTGCGGACTGGTTTGTGGAAGGCGCCTCCAAGATTGCGGACAAGTTTGGGATTTCCCAGCTGGTGATCGGCCTGACCATTGTGGCAATGGGGACTTCCCTGCCTGAGGCTGCAGTCAGCATTGCTTCTGCATTGAAGGGAAGCGCGGGAATTACTATAGGTAATGTGGTAGGCAGCAATATTATGAATGTACTGGTGATTTTAGGCCTGACCGCTGTGATCCGCTCGATTTCGGTCCAGAAATCTACCGTCAGGTATGAGATCCCTTTTACCATTGGCATTACGGTGCTGCTGGCAGTGCTGGGGTTGGCGGATAATAAAGTGAGCCGGCTGGAAGGCGTGATTCTGTGGGCATTTATGCTCCTGTACCTTCTGTATCTGCTGAAAATGTCTAAAAACGGAGAAAACCAGGCGGAGCAGCCGGAGGACGGAAAAGACGCAGGCGTGCTTAAGATGACGGTGATGGTAGTGTTGGGGGCGGCCATGATTGTGCTGGGCAGTGACGTGACGGTAGACGCCGCTACGGCGCTTGCCACTATATTCGGCATGAGCGACAGGCTTATTGGACTGACCATTGTGGCCTTTGGGACTTCGCTGCCGGAGCTTGTGACCAGCGTCACCGCTGCGCTGAAGGGCAAGGCGGATATTGCGGTGGGCAATATCATAGGCAGCAATATATTCAATATCCTGTTTGTGGTGGGTACTTCCGCCCTGATTACCCCGGTAGAGTATAAGGCGGATTTTCTGATAGACAGCATGGCAGCCATCGCTGCGGTGGCGCTCCTGTTCATCTTTGTCGTGAGGAAGAAGAGGCTGGGAAGGCTAGGGGGCATAGTGATGCTGGCATGCTACGGGGCATATTTCACCTACCTGATCCGTTAAAGCTTGCTGGGAAAAGGTATGCGGGGAAGCAATGGTTTTGCAAACAAGGTTTTCGGGGGCAGGAAGTAAAGGCATGTAAAAGGAATCCCGGGGGCTGTTACAAAGGAAGGGGGAGCATATATGAGAAGAGTGATCGAGAGGAGTTACCTCGTGGTGCTTATCTTTTGTGTGCTGCTTTTCCTTTTTATGTTTTTAACGTTTCGGCTGGATATCCGGCAGAGGCAGGAGCCGGCCGGTTTCGGGGAAGTGACGGACTTTCAGAGGGAGGTGGTTTTGGATGCAGGCTGCCCTACAGGGCAGAAATCCATATACACCTTTACGGCAGGGCAGCTTTCCGAGTCGGATGCCTCCCTGGTCTTCTTTTCCTTGCATCAGCTTGTCACGGTGTACCTGGACGGAGAAGAGATCTACAGCATGGAACCTGACCCCCGCAATGCCTTTGGCAGCACTACGGGTTGTGTGTGGAATGTGGTGGCGCTGTCAGATGCAGACAGCGGAAAACAGATATCCGTGGAGATTATCCCTGTGTACAAGTCTTCCAACGATTTTGTGCCCGATTTTCTGCTGGGGAGCCGTTTTGCTATCTGTAAGGACCGGATCCTGGCGGCGCTGCCCAGCATGATCTGCGGTGTCCTTGCCATTCTGATAGGTGTCTTTTATATGGTTTATATTTTGTATAACAGAAGGAATACGGAAGTGGATAAGAGCCTTCTGTTGTTGGGGGCCTTTTCCGCCCTGCTGGGATGTTGGAAAGTGGTGGATACAAATGCTTTTTATCTCCTGATGCCCGGTAAGGTTGCGTTTTCTTATGCGGATTTTATGCTTCTGGCGCTGGTGACGGTTCCCTATTGTCTGTTTATGCGGCAAATGCACAGCAGTGCGGCCAACCCTATCTGGAATATTCCCTGTATTGCCAGCATAGCCGGCACCTGGGTCGTGGTGGCAGCGCAGCTCCTTCATATTGTGGATATGCGCCAGATGCTGAGGATAATCCATCTGCTGCTTCTCCTGCTTGCACTGGTCTGTATCATAATGCTTGTAAGGGAAGTCAGGACGGTGGGGTGGAACAGCAGGCTGAAGAAGAATATTTTCTGCATTGCCCTTTGTGCCGTAGGCCTGGTGCTGGATCTTGCAATCTACTATATCACCAAGGGAAAATTCCAGAGCTTTTTGGGAATCTTTAATTTCCTCATTTATAATGTGGTGCTTGGCGCCAGCACCATGCGGGAAGCGCGGGAGCTCATGAAGATCGGTATGCAGGCCAAGAGCTTTGAAAAGATGGCGTACCATGACCAGTTGACAGGACTTTTCAACCGGACAGCTTATGCCCACGATATCAGCGGCGAGTTTGACCCGGAGCATTGCATAATAGTCATGTGTGACTTAAACGACCTGAAAAAGTGCAACGATACCCTGGGGCATGAAATGGGGGACAGGTACATAAAAGAGAGCGCCAGGATCCTTTATGAGTGTTTCGGGGACAGTGGGCGCTGTTACCGGATGGGCGGGGATGAGTTCTGTGTCCTGTTAAGGAACCATAGCCTTGAGGACTGCAAAAAGCGGATCAAGCGGATGAAGGAAAAATGTGATAAATATAACCGGGAAAATGACGATATCCTGATCAGGATTGCATGCGGCTATGAGCTGTATGACAAACGGCTGGATTATGACATTAACGATACCTCCAGGCGTGCGGACAGAATGATGTACCATGAAAAATTTACCATGAAACAGCAAAAAGCAGGAGCCGTATAACGGCTCCTGTTTTATTGCCAAATTTGCATTGCCATATAAGAATTGTGATATTCCTTGCGGTAAGTGACATCTTCCAGGAACCATTCGGGGGGCACGAAAGCTTCCGCCGCTTCCTTGCTCCCAAACTCCACCTCCGCCAGGATCAGAGGGGCAAACGGCGGGTCAAACACATCCAGTTCGATGGTCAGGGAGTAGTCTGCAGGAGGCGTGGGGAACCCCGGACGAAAGGTAGGGTGGGCCAGGGGGATCAAATAACGCTTTTTGGAGATGATATTACCGTCAACCTTTTGCCGCAAATGATAATAGGATTCTTTATTTAATACCAGGTTATGCTCCTCACGCGCCAGCATTCCGCTTCCTTTGTAGGTCAGGTAATATTCTTCGTCCTCCCTGCGGACACGGACTACGGGAGTGGTGTTAAGATATCCCTGTTCGATATGGTGAAACGGGTAGCTGCTTAAATTAGCGGGAAGCTGCTTAATTGTAAATTTCCGCTCGATTTCCATATGGTACCTCACTTGCTCTATCAGCAGGAAATCAAACGCGCCCGGAGGGAGCATTTGATCTCACTTGAATGCATTATACCACAAATTTTTGGTTTACCCAAGCCATAATTGAATTATTTGACATAAAAGTGTATAATTAGTATTGTTGTTCACCGGCTGCTGCCGCAAGGTGTTTTCACGTGTTTCTGCGTGGCAAACCCGAGACAGACGTGTGTGAAATCGTTGTTTTTGGGATCCCTGTGCATCGGCTGCTGTGAACGGAGTGAAAAAAACTAATAAAAGACAAAAAGGAGGATGGCACTGATGGGAAAAGCGGCTATTTTTTTGGCGGACGGATTTGAAGAGATAGAAGCGTTGGCAGTGGTGGATATCTGCCGCAGATGTGATATTGAAATTGAGATGGTATCCATTATGGAGGGGACTCAGGTAAAAGGATCCCATGGTATAGCGGTGGAGGCGGACAAAGTATTTTCACAGGCCGGGTTCGATTCTTATGATATGCTGATCCTCCCGGGAGGAATGCCGGGAACGAAGACACTGGAGGCTTACGGGCCCCTTACGGAACAGATCCGGGCATTTTACGAGTGTGGGAAGTACATTGCGGCCATATGTGCGGCCCCCAGTATTTTTGGGCATATGGGTATTTTAAAGGGCAGAAAGGCGTGTTCTTATCCCAGCTTTGAGAGCCATCTGGAAGGGGCGGAAGTGACCGGGGGACCGGTGGAAATCTCGGACAATGTGATTACCTCCAGGGGCATGGGCACTGCCATAGATTTCGGGTTGGCTATTGCCGGAGTGCTGGCAACTCCCGAAAAGGCGGAAGAGGTTGCCCGGACGATTGTTTATAAGCCGTGAGTTGATATGGCCTATGTGATGGAGCAAAGCGGGTTCCGGCCTGTTGGGCGGAACCCGCGGCGTTTATGATAAAATACGGAAAAAGGACGGGAAAATGGGAAAAATAATCATATTAGAAGAAACCACAAAATATCCGCTGACATTGATGGGGCAGAGGGCAGGGGTATGCTGGGGAGGAGATATACAGGATAGGGATAAAAATTACAGGAGAGGACTGGACTGCCTGGAATCAGGACATGGGCGGGTGCTGGAATATGTAAATGTGGAGATGGTCATGGAAGGATATTCCGCAAGGGTGATACGGGAGTGGTACACCCATATCGGCGGGGCGCCTACTCGCCTGCAGGCCAGCACCCGATATATCAATTACAATGATTTTGATTATATTGTCCCTGATTCCGTAAAGAAGAACAAAGATGCGGAAATGTGCTATGAAAAGTGTATTTCCGAGATTAAGGACTGTACGCGGTATTTGCTGGAGGAGTGCCGGATCCCCAGGGAGGACATCGCTATGCTCTTACCCCTGGGGATGCAGACAAAGATCGTGGATAAGAGAAACCTGCGGAATATCATTGATATGTGCCAGCAGCGTTTATGCAGCAGGGCAAACTGGGAATACCGCGGGATGATGCGGGATGTTCTGGCGGAATTGGGAAAGCTCTCCGACGAATGGGCATATATCGTGGACAATTACTGTGAGCCAAAGTGCAAAAAGCTTGGGTACTGTCCGGAGAAAAAATCCTGTGGCCTGATGGAAAAACGCGGTCCCCGGGAAGGAAAAGATTGAAAACCCGCATTATTAAACAAAGCAGAAGGATAAGGGTATAAACAAAAGGAAACGGAACGAGGGTGACCTCCACAGGCGGAAACGGCCTGTGGAGGTTTTTTCTTCGACATAATTCGACAATATTTTTATTTTTTACTACAGATATATAGTAAAAGTGTAAATAAATGGCATTTATTGGTAAAATATAAGAAAAATATTTAGCAGAACCGGAGGATTTATATGGGAAAGGATGAAGGCGCGGATGGCTGTCCGTTTCTCAAAAGTGCGTATTATACAGGAAAGCTTCTTCATGCCGCAGATTTTGTCAGGGAGCAGAAGTACGGAAACGACAAGCTGGAGTTCCTCAACCGGAAATTCTACGGCTGGGGTATTATTGAAGGTCTGGAAATTCAGCCGGGGCGGAATGGGGGATTGTATCTTTCCAGGGGAAGCGCCATAGACCCCCGGGGCAGGATCCTGACGGCGCCTGAAGGAAGGCGGTTGGAGGCGGAGGGGATAGAGGGACTCCACATGGAAGCCGGGAACGTTTTTATCCTGGGAATGGAGTATGCCGAGCAGACGTTGGAGACAGAACGGGATTACACGAAAAAGGAAGAATATTATCAACCCGCGGTCATTGCGGAGACGTATTCCCTGAAAGCATACGGGAAAACGGAGTTCCGTGAACTGATGGATGCGGCTCGCCGGTATGAGGGCATCCTCACGGAGGAAAGGATCCTGTACGAAAACGGTACAGTGGCGCTGACCCTGCGGATTCCCAAGATTGTGCCTGTGGACAGCCTTTTCAGGATGAGCATCCGGATGCGGTCGCTGCAGGGAAACACCGGTAACATTGGGTGGCGCGGTAAGGCAAAGCTCCAGGGAGCCGTTTTCGCACAGACCGGTGAACCGTTCCTCCTTCTGGAGGAAAAACCGGCCGTGTGCTCGGGAAGCCTGAAACGAGAGTGGGATATCTATACGGAGGAGAACAGGAAATTTCCGGTGAGCCTGGAGATCAGCGAACTGGAAATCGTTGCGGGAGATACAGAGAGCACGGAAATTCCGGCCTGCCGTTTCTCGATAGAGACCGCCGTGTCCTATGCAAAAGCCGTGAAAGGTTATCTGCGGCGCAGGGAGGGACAGGCCGGGAGCCGGGACTGGGTTCCCCTTGCCTGCCTTCGGGTGGAAGAGGCGTCCGGACAGGGAGGGGAAAACGGGAAATATACCCTGTCGCTTATGGAGGAGGACAGAGTGCGTTTCCATGTGCCCCGGCCCTATGAAGACGAGGCGCTGGGCAGGGTCATGGAGGAAAACGGCATTCTTGACATCCGGTGGAGAAAGCTTCTAAAATGTGCGCCGCCCCTTCCGCCGGATGTTCCTTCCGGTTCCCCGGAACCGCTGCTGACAGAAGCACGGTTTTGGGAGCTGACGGATGCGGACAGAGAGAGCCGTATCCGCAGAGGGATCATTGTGATTCCGATTCCCAGGCGGTACCGAAGAGGGCAGGTACTGCTTTCGGAGGAGATATCCCATGGGTTCCCGGGGGAGGAAGTATTCCTGAGCTGTGCCAGAGTTTGGGAGGAACGTTCCTACGCATATTGGGAGCATGGCAAAAAGCGGTATAAGATTGTCCATGGGGAAGAAGGGTTGTTTGCCGACAGATGTGACGGTTACTGCATTGATAGACAGGCTGTTTTGCAAAATGTGGAAGAGGGTACCTTTCAGGTGGCACTGACGCTTAAGAAACAAAGACGCCGTAACCGGGGCAGGGAGGTAGCTGTTTCATGGATAGCGGTAAAAAGCGTTTAGGCAGTGAGATCCTGCAGACAGGCAGATGCCTTCTGGATCTGCTGGAAAGAGAACTTTGCCCGGATCTTGTGAGGGACGGTGATCTGATTCGGTTTGCTTCCCCCTGGGAAGAGGCGGATTACCGGGTAGGGGTTTACCTCTATGACATACAGGATTACTCTGCCATGCCCACGGCAGAGGTAAGGGTCAGTGAAGAGGAAAGGCGGTTTCCGCCTAAGGCGGTGGAATTGTTCTATTTGGTTTTCTGTAACGAAACACACCGCTTCGGGGGAGTCCGGAGAGAAGGAATCCTGGTCCTGCTCAATGAGATCGTCCGCGCGGTGTATGACAATCCGGTTCTGGAACGGGAGGACGGCAATGCTTTTCAGATATCCTTCCTGCGGGAGAGCGTGGAATTCAAGATGAGGCTCTGGGGAAGCTTTGACCGTCCCCTGCAGCCGGCAGTGTATTTGAATGCTGCGCCTGTGACGGTGGAATCAGGAAGGAAACGCAGAGTGAGCAGGGTGCGGGAGAGAGATTATGACTTGGGGGAGCGTGCCCGGGATGTGTGAAACGTGCAAATCCCTGTGCACCGGGATTTGTTTCCGCATAGGGCGGGAAATGCAGAAAAAGGACGGATATAAGGATGACCAAGCCTGTATTGATCCAGGGAACGCTTTTGAAATGCAGTTTCGGGAACGCGCCGGCGCCCATCATGGTGCTGCCGGACAAAAAAGTAAAATCCATGCTGCCTGTGGCAGTAAAGTCCGACCACATCCCCCTGGTCAATATCCTGCCCTTCGGCATGTGCTCCAATCCGGCCAACCCTATGGTAATTGCCGCTACCGCCGCGGCGATGGGCGTGCTCACACCGGTTCCCTGCATCCCCTGTACGGTGCAGGAGTGGACAGGGGAGTGCAGGAAGGTGAAGATTCAGGGAAAGCCGGCGTTGAACATGGATTCCAGGCTACAGTGCCTGTATGGCGGGCAGATCCAGACGTCGGCGCCCCTGCAGCCAAGGGTGCTGCTGTGAGGGTATTTGAGAATAAAGTAGTGCCAAAGACACTTTGATATAGTAAAATGATATTTAGAGCTGCCGATGGGCGGCAGAAAGGAGAATTATGGCAGAATATTTATCACCCGGCATATATGTGGAAGAATTCGATTCCGGTATCAAGGCCATGGAAGGCGTGGGCACCAGCACGGCAGGTTTTGTGGGAATGGCCCAGAAAGGGCCTGTTAACGGCCTTCCGGTATTGATTACCAGTATGGCGGATTATCAGAGGCGGTTTGGCGGTTATCTTTCGGAGAGGATGTACGGGAATAAGCGCTTCCTGCCGTATGCGGTGGAGCAGTTTTTCAACAACGGAGGCTCCTCCTGCTATGTGATGCGGGTCTGTGAGAAGGATGGCGAAGGCAGCTATGTGGGTGGCGAGGCAAAAGGAAGCATGTCTGCTTCGGGAAAGTCCCCGTTCCTTGAGCTGAAAGCATCCAATCCCGGCGCGTGGGGAAACGGTATCAGGGCAAAACTATCCCTTATGGCCAAGAGCCGCACCAGAGTAGAAAAGAAAACAGAGGAAAACGCAGGAACAGGGGAAAATGCAGGGAAAGAGGAAAATGCAGAAACAAGGGAAAATGCAGGAACAAGGGAAAACACAGGAACAGAAGATGTGTCAAAGACAAATGCAGCTGATACCAAGACCGTAACCTACAAGCTGCAGGATGCTTCCGCTTTGCAGATGGGCGATATGGTCTGCCTGCAGCTGGCCGGAAAAAAAAGTCCCGTTTTTTTCGGGGTTGTACACGGGATCAGCGGAGAAGATGTGACGCTGAAATATTTGGGCGAGGGAGTGAAGGAATGGAAATTCCTGGAGGGCAGCACGGAACCAAAGGAGCCTAAGGATCCCAAAGAGGAGGATCCCCAAAACCACGAAGAGAACCCTAAGGATCCCAAGGAAGAAGACCCAAAGGATCCTAAGGAAGAAGACCCCAGGACCCCTGAAGAAGACCCCAAGCCCCCCGAAGAAGACCCAAAGGAAGAAGACCCAAAAGATCCCGAAGAGAACCCCAAGGAAGGGGATCCCAGCAAAACAACAGGCGATTCTCCTCAAGTATTCCTATACCTTGCGGAGTGGGTGCTGACCATACAGGATGATACGGCTTCCGAGCAGTATGAGAGCATTTCTTTTAATCCGGACCGCAGCAATTATGCGGATAATGTGCTGGAAAAGTCTCAGATCGTCCGTATCACGACCCATGGGGAAAACATGACTGCCGGCATGATGGACGGATTGCTGGAGACAGAGGAAATGGCCATAACCATATCTCTGTCAGGGGGAAGCGACGGCACTGTTTCCCGGGATATCGACCCTTCCGTATATAAAGGGGAGGACGGGGCGCCGGACAGGAGGACGGGCCTGACCGCGTTTAAGACTCTTTCGGATGTGAGCATCATGGCCATACCCGGGATCACCGACAAGACCGTGCAAAGTGACCTTGTGAGCCACTGTGAGGGTATGGGAAACCGTTTTGCCATTCTGGATATGCCCCTGGATTACAAAGAGGTATCGGATCTGCAGGAATTCAGGGAGAATGTAGATACCAGCTACGGGGCAATGTACCATCCCTGGCTGCAATGCTATGACGCTCTGGCAAAACGCAGCGTATTCCTGCCGCCCTCCGGCGCAATGGCCGGCATCTATGGGCGGACGGATCATTCCAGGGGCGTGCATAAGGCGCCGGCAAATGAGGTTCTGCGGAACTGTACGGGACTTTCCGTCAATTATAACGATGCGGAACAGGGGAAATTAAACCCTAAGGGCATTAACCTGATCAGGGCGCTTCCCGGCCAGGGAATCCGCGTGTGGGGAGCAAGGACCTGCTCCAGTGACGGAAACTGGAAATACATAAATGTGAGAAGGCTCTTTATATTTATCGAAGAATCCATCCGGGCCAACACCAATTGGGCGGTATTCGAGCCAAATGACGAGATGCTTTGGTCCAGGGTGGAAGGGACCATACGGGTATTTTTGACTACCCAGTGGAGAAACGGCGCCCTGGCCGGGAGTACGGCAGATGAGGCATTTTTTATCAATATCGGGAAGAGCACCATGACGGAAGACGATATTCTCAACGGGAGACTGATATGCGTCATAGGGGTAGCGCCGGTGCGGCCTGCGGAGTTTGTGGTCTTCCGCATCACACAGAAGATGGAAGGCGCCCAATAAGAAAAGGCGGCATGTGCAGGGATACTGCAGGGACACATGGAAAAGCATTCTGCCGGCGAAGTGCGGAAGGGCAATGAAATAGCAACAGGAGGGACGAAGCATGGCAATGGTATATCCATTTAAGAAATATAATTATGAAGTTACCATCGACGGCAAATCGGTGGGCGGGTTTTCCGAAGTCAGCGCGCCGGATATTTCGTCGGATCCGATTGAATATCGGGAGGGTAATTTTGCCGTCAATACGGTGGGCAAACAGCCGGGGTTGGTGAAGTACGGAAATATTACGCTGAAATGGGGCATGACGGATTCCACGGAGCTTTACAATTGGATGAAAGAAGTGGAGGGTGGTACTATTAACCGTAAAACGGTGGTAATCAGCCTTCACGACGATCTGCAGAAGGAAATTGCGAAGTGGACAGTGATCTCGGCATGGCCTACGAAGTATACCGGGCCGGATTTCAATGCCACCAGCAATGAAGTGGCGGTGGAAACCCTGGAACTGGCCCACGAGGGCGTGACTCGCGACAAATAAGAAGGTGTAAGGGAGGATAGACCATGCTTTTACAGACGGAATTTGATTTTACGCTTCCGAAAGGATATGTGGATGCCCAGGGGAATGTCTGCCGGAAAGGCGTCATGCGGCTGGCTACGGCTTTGGACGAAATCGAGGCGGCCAGGTCTCCCGGCGTAAGGGGCAATGAGGGTTATATGCCGGTGGCATTGCTGTCCAAGGTAGTGACAAGGCTGGAGGGCGTGGAATGCGTAACGCCGGAGGTGATAGAGAAATTATTTACGGCGGATTTTGCGTTCCTGCAGAATATGTACGAGACCATAAACAATGCGGAGGAGCCTGTGATACAGGTGCAATGCCCCTATTGCAATAAAACCTTTACCGACACTTTAAATTTTGCTTTGGGGGAATGACCGTCACCGGCCGGGAGGAACTGTTCCGGGAAATCTCCTTTATCGGGTACTATTTTCACTGGGCGGAAGAGCAGATCCTGAGGATGCCCGGCCTGTCCAGGAAAAAGTACTGCCGGGAGATCAACCGTATCAACAGAAAGATAAGCGGAGAGAAGAATCTGTTCAGGATCTGAAAGGATACAGGAGGAAAGAAACGTGGGACAGTTGTCATTGCCCATTGCGGACCCCATACCCGGTTACCGATTTATTGTATTTTTTAACAATATCATTATGGGGTTCCAGAAAGTATCGGGAATCAGCCGAGAAGTGGAAACAGAAATTTACCATGAGGGAGGCATGAATACCAGTGTGCATATTTTCCCCAAGTATTGCGGAGGGGAGAGGACGCTGCGAATGGAAAAGGGGGTCTGCAGGGGACCGGGGCATCCGTTCTGCCTGACGGGGGCGCGGATGGAAGGGCCGCTGAACCTTATCGTCATGGACAACCTGGGGACTCCGCTGAAAAGTTATCTGTTCACGGGACTGGTACTGAAGGCATGGGAAGTGGGAGAGCTGAGCGCAGAGCAGAACAGCATCCTCACGGACCGTTTTGAGGTCAGTTATGAAAATTTTACCGTCGCCACATAAGGCGCGGGAAAGCGGCGCCGGTGCGGAAACGCCTGGCGGAAAACGGAGGCCCGGGGAGATGAAAACATATGTAAAAGGCGTGTCTGCCGCGCCTCCCATAAACATGGAATATGCCCCCCTGAGAGACCAAAGGGCAGGAGGCGGGGAACGCCCCTCCCCCGGCAGGGAGAGGGAACGGATCAAGGAAATGCTGGCCCCTCTTGTGAAGGAAGCAGTGCAAAAACAGCTGAAGGAGCAGCAGGACTATTACAGATCCCGTCCCTCCCTGGCGGCAAAGCAGATGGGGCAGATCCTGGGGCCCGGCAATATGGAAAAGGTTCTGGTCCCGGCAGTAGCGTATCAGGTCTACGGGAGACTGGAAGACCGAATGCGCCATGAGTGGATCCGAAAAGGCAGGTGACAGGGTTGGCGGAATACCAGAAAGCATTTATCGGCCCGTACAGAAACGGGCATATGGAATTAAAGGACGGTTTTTACGTACCCTTTAACCCCGCGGAAATATCCATTGAGGAAGCCATCGGCACGTTTGATGTGTCGGCGGTGGGCGGCGCGGAGAGAGTGGACTGGATGCAAAGGGGACATACCCTGGGGATGCAGTATCCCGTGGGAAATTCCCTGTCCAGGCAGGAAAGGAATCTGACAACACTTTCTGCTACGCTCTTTTTTAATACACTATATGATTTATATCAAACTTCTTATGAGGATGTGCGGGATGACATCCGCAAATTATACCCCTACACCAATACCACGGAAAATCATACGTCTGCTGTAAACGGAGGGAAAAGGAATATCCGGAAACAGGGGGCGGTCCATAAGGCGCAGCAAATCTACTTTTTCTGGGGCACCATTGCAGTTGCAGGGATGTTAAAGCAGATGCGCGTCAATTATACCATGTTTGCCCCCGACGGAAAGCCGGTCAGGGCACAGGTGGGTATCTCCATCGAAGGGTTCTACGTGGGGGAAGAAGCCGCTGCAAAAAGCGCCTCTGGCGGAAAGGCAGTAAGCGCCGGGGATGCTGCAATGCAAGGCGCCCTTTCCCAGTGGAAGGCCAGTTACCGGGGCGGCCCGAACCCAAGAAAAGAATATTAGAGTATGTTTGGAAGATGTAGGGAGGGCATAGCCGCAAGTGGGAGAGGCGTGAGCATAAGCGCAGGAAGGAGTAGGTGGAAGTATGGCAAGAATCAGCGGAAAGAGCCTGGCTGACCGATATAACGACTTCCTGGATCCCGTTGCCCTGGTGATTACGGCTGCGGGGGAAATACCGTCAGGGGACGGCCTTTATCTGGAGAAGGCGGAGGTCATCGCATCCGTGGGAATGGAACCCGATATGGCAATTATAGTCTATCGGTTTGACAAATATTCCGGGCAGGGCACTGCTGAGGCGGAGAAGTATTTAGACGTAGGCCAGAAGATAGAAGTGAAAGCAGGGTATGGGGAGGACGCTTCCCGGATTTTCAAGGGTTACCTGCATCAGATAGAAGTGGAAGACTCCATGGGGGAATATGTGGAGTATACATTGGTCTGCCTGGATGTGAAAGGTTTGATGAAAAAAAACAGCGTGCTCCAGGTATCCGGGCAGAAGAAAACACAACAGATTCTGAACGAAATCCTGAATATGGGATGTTACGGTAAGTTTGTGGATAAAAAGGAGCTGGACCCTCTGCCCAGGGAATTGGACCAGGCCTGTGTCATCAAGGGTGAGACCCACTACGACTGGCTGTGCGGACTGGCATCCTGCCTGGACTACGAATTTTACTGCGGAACGGGAACCATGGTATTTCGAAAGGCGCGGAGGGCCGGGAACCATGTGCTGGAACTGTCCGTGGACTACGGACTGCAAAAAATCCGGGGGACAGTGACCATGGCAGGGCAGACCGGCAGCGTCCAGATATGGGGTTACAACAGGCAGGATGAGAAGGTCTCAGGCAGGGCAGACTGGACGGGGGCGACGGGGCCCTTTACCGGGAAGCTGAAGCAGGCGTTGGAGGGATATACGCTGACTTTTCTGGATATGGGGCCGGAAACCGGGGGGGAGGCGGAGAAACGCGCCAGGGCGCTGATGGGCCGCATTGCGGCAAACAGTGCCCGTATGGAGGCCGCCACCGTGGGAATTCCGCAGTTATTGCCCGGGATCTGTGCGGAGATCGTCCATGGGGCAGCGCCAAGCCTGTCAGGCAGGATGTATGTGGAAGAAGTGCGGCACACACTGGACGGGGGAGGGTATACCACCCTGGCGTCCGGAGTGCGCCTGGCATAGCGGACCCGGGACGAAGCCGGGACAGGAGGAGCATATGATCTTGGATTATATCGGATATGATACGTCTTTCCCCCAACAGGGCGGCCGGAGCCATACCTGGGATATGTGGGGAACCGTGCTGCCGGATTCGGAAAACACCCAAAAAGGTAACGTGAGGGTAAAGGTAAAGGTCATGAGGGACAAGATGGATACTTTTGACAATGTGCCTGTGCTCACAGGCTACGGCGGTACCGACCACGGAGTCTTTTTCCTGCCCGAAGAGGGCGATATCGTGCGCCTGACCTTCCCGGGAGGGGATCTCAGGCACCCTGTGGTCACAGGATGCCGTTTCCCTGAGGACAGCCGGTTTGTAAAGGAAATGTATAAGGGGGACAAAGCGCGGAAGGGATTTCAGGACAAGAACGGCAGCGGTGTTTTCTTTGCCGGGGAGAAGGGGAAAGAAACCATAGAAGTATCCGGCTCCCAAAATATGGAGTGGAAGCTGGATGAGGAGAACCGAAAGATTACTTTCGGCGATAAGGAACAGAAGAATTCCATGCTTCTGGACAAAAAGGAGGGCAAAGCGCAGATCGTTTCCCAGTCCGCCCTGCGTCTGGAATGCGGGAAAAGCAGTATAGAGCTGAAAAAGGACGGTACGATAACTCTGCGGTGTGAAAAGCTGTCGCTGGAAGCCAAAAGGGTGGAAATCCAGGGCAAAAGCCAGGTACAGGTGAAGGGGCAGGAGATAACCCTGGAGGGAACGGCAGGAATATCCGTCACGGGAAAGGGGCAGGTGAAGGTGAGCAGCAAAGGAACCCTGAAACTTTCCGGCGCCATGATTGACCTTAATTAACAGAACCTTGCAGAGCTCTGGAGCGCGTTTCCCCATGGAAAAGGCTCCGGTGCGGAAAGCCGCAAAGGTTCAAAGGGAGCTGCAGGAAAGGCTTAAGTGCGGAAAGTCAAACGGCGGAAAGCCGCAAATTTTCAAAGCATACCGGCCGATTGCGCCAAAACGGCGCGGAAAGGGAGTGACACATGGATATGGGATGGAAGTTCCCTTTCGGCATATCGGAGGAACACGGAAGGGTGGAGACCAGCAGCGACAGTGATAATATCAGGCAGTCCGTGGAGATCATTTTGCGGACGGAACCCGGGGAGAGAAGGCTGCACCCGAATTTCGGCACAAAACTGCACCAGTTCCTGTTTGAGAACATGGATACCCAGACCAGGGAAATGATCTGCCGTGAGGTGCGCCATTCCCTGCAGATGTGGGAGAAGCGTATCAGGGATATCCGTGTGGAGGCGGAGATGGCCCCGGAGAGCCAGGGCGGACTTGCGGTGTCTGTCACCTACCGCATTGCGGACCGGGAAGAGGAAGGCAGAGTAGAGATCATGCTTTAAATTCAGGGAATTTTGGACGGGATGGTGGAATTGTGGGAAAAAGGCTGCAGAGCAAAGTGAAAAAGCTGGCGCTGGCTTATCAGACAGGCTGGGAATATATGCCCGGGGACGAAGAGCCGGGCAGCGTGGTTACAGATATTTTCCTGGACATGGCAGAAGATAACCGGCAGCGCTACAGTCGGATTTGGCAGAAGCAGGAGCAGGTATTCCAGGGGGCAGTGCCGGAGTCGGAAAAGAGCGCAGGGGAATTTGCGGGAGAGCTGGCGGTAAAGGTATCTCCTGAGGAGCACGGCAAATGGCTGGAGAAGGGAAGCCAAGCCTATATGGAGACGGGGCAGGGGGCACAGATTTGTGTGAGGACGGTTAGTCCGCTGCAGCTTACCTCCGCAAAACTGCAGTATGCCATATACCGGAAAGGGTTGTGTGCCTGGCTGGCCTGGGAGGCGGGGCAGGGACAGGATTCCCTGGCCCTGTTCAGGCAAAGCGGAAAGGAGCTGGCCCATCCGTTGTTTCGGTGGTATTTCCGGGGATTGTTTGATGGCAGGGCGGATTTCTGTTTTGAGGTGAAGTTTCATAGAAAGGCGCTGCCGGCTGGGGCCCTGGGGGGAAAATGGACGGTCAGTGACGGGGAGGCAATCTTCCCTGCGGCATGGAAACAGACGGAGCAAGGATGCTTTCTGGAGGGCCGTACACCCGGGTTTGCGGGGAACCTGGAAGGGCAAACGTATGAGGTACGCCTGGCGGTTCCATCGGAGGAAGCGCTTTCAGAGGAGTGGGCGGAAACCCTGTGTGGGGGATATGGACTGAGGGTGGGAGCAGAAGAAAGGGAACCTGGCTTGTGCATAACGGACACCGCAGTGGAGGGAGCCGGGCAGATACTTCCCTTTGGGGTCTCTTTGGAGGAAGCCTGCTGCTGTTACTTGTCCTGTGACCGGATCATGGCCGGGGCGGAGGGTGAAATCCTGCTCCGGTTCCGGGAAAGCTTCCTGAGGGAAGAAAGGCTCCCGGAACCCCACTCCCGGGAATATGAGAAGCTGTATAAGAAATATCCGTGGCTGGGGCAGTCGGAGACGGTGCGGGAATGGCAGGCCGAAGATACCTTCTGGGAATATTTCGACGGGAACCGGTGGCGCATCCTGCCGGGAAGTGATGGGTGGAAGACGGGATGCCCTGGGAGGGGCCAGGGTGAAAGATTCTTTTCATGGAGGCGTCCCAGGGATATGAAACCTTGTGTAGTGGAGGGAGAGGAGCATTTCTATATCCGGCTGCGGCTGGCCCGGGTGCAAAATGCCTATGCCCTGTATTACAGGAAGTCCATACCTGTTCTGGAGGGGATCCGTTTTTTGGCAAAAGAGCGCCTGGCGCTGCCGGAAAGGCAGAAGGTCCCCCGTCCCGGGGAAATGAAGGGAGAGAGCATGTTCCTTGGGTTTGACCGGGAGGTGACACCGGATAACCGCTGGTATACAGGGGCGGGATCACGCTCCTTTACCAGGGAGGAAATCAGGGGAACGGGGGTCCGCTTCGGCAGGGAGGCCTTCTGGGTGGAGCCGGCTGGGAAAGAGCCGGAAAACCTGGCCTGTTTTTGCCCTAATTACGTCCCCCTCCGAATGGCTCCGGAGGAGGGTGTGCCGGGACATGCGGAATGGCAGATCCGGAAAGGGGATATTTTCTATCTGGAACCTGCCAATATGGGAGTGCTGGAAGCCGAATGCCTGTCGGATATCTGCTGTGCCGGGGCAGGAGTGCCGGTGGTATCCGCCAGACAGGCAGCAGAGCACCGCTTTGCCCACTTCGGAAGAATGCTGACGCTGTGGGACATGGAGCTCATGCTGCAGGAAAGGTATCCCCTGTTAAGGGTAAGGGCCTGTGTTTTCCGGCGGGAGGCCGGGAGGCTTGAAGTGGAACTTGCCTGTTTGGACGGCTTGAATGACAGTGTGAGGGAGCAATGGGAAAGGGAGTACCGGGATAATTGGCATGTCAGGCTGACGGAAATCCGGGACTGGCTGGAGGAGACTTTGTCCCGGTCAGGGCCTGTCTGGCTGCAGAAATGCAGTGTGAGGTGCAGCTTCCCGGACCGTGGGAACGGGGAAAACGGAACCTCTCACGGGAGATAGCGGAGACAGCGGCAGGGCAAGCCATGGAGTGGAGGACATAGAGAATGCCGGAACCGATATCGCTGGATGACAGCAGTTACGACGAACTATATGAACGTGCCATGGGAAAGCTTCGTGTACAGGCCCCGTGGTGGACCCACAGGGAGGTGTCCGACCCGGGCATCATGTTGATTGAAATGTGGGCCCTTCTGTGGGATATGCAGAGCTATTACCTGGACCAGGTGCAGGAGAGTCACTACCGTAAATACCTGAAGCTTTTGGGAATCCGGCCGGATCAGGGGGAGTGCGCCTGGGCCTGGGTCTTTTTTCAGCCGGAGGCAGATGCGGAGAAGGAGTGTGTTGTGCCGGAGGGCACGAAGCTGTTGTCCGGTGGGATGGTTTTCGAGACGGAAGAGGAAGTGCGCCTGATGAAAAACAGCCTGTACGGATTTTACCAGGGAAGCGGCGAAAACCAGGCAGACGCCATGAAGCTGTTCCGTAAGAACCGTTTCGTGCTGGAGGGGCAAAGCGGGCAGGAAGGGGTCCTTTTTACCTTTGTCCTGGACCGGCCGCTAAATCCCAAGGAAGATTTCCGTTTCCTTGTGCTGCTGGACGAAACGGCTAAGAGGAATCCCCCGGAAGAAGGGGATTGCATGGTAAAGCTTGTGTGGGAATATTTCATTACGGACAGCTGGAAGGAGGTACAGGCCATCCGGGACGATACGGAGGGACTTTTGCGCAGCGGCATTGTGGTTCTGCGGACGGATCCCTGTGAGGAGGCAGGCAGGTACCGGATCAACCGTATCCGGTGCAGGATCGGGCATGGCGCCTATGATGTGGCGCCCGTCCTGTATAAGATCTGCCTGAATGTGGCCAAGGCAGTGCAAAAGGATACGCTCTGCCGCACGGAAGAGGCGGAATTTACCGGAAACAGCCACAGGGTAGCCCTCAAAAGCTATCTTGGAAAGACAGGACGGCTTTGGATCCTGAGGAAAAGTGAAGAAAAGCCGGAAGAATCTGGGGAGCCGGAAGGCAACGGAATTCTCTGGGAGGATATCACGGACCGGGTCTCCATCGACGGGCCGGTAAAGGCAGGCCGTATGGAGCGGTATGTGTCCTATGAGGGTACGGGGCATGTGATGATTGTGTGCGCTAAGCCACAGATTTCCCCAGAGGAGCTGGCCTGCCGGGTTACAGGCGTTGCGGCACAGCAGATTCCCCTTCCCTGGAAGTCCGTGATGCGTTCTTCCGTCGGCCTGATGATAAAGCAGGCAGGCATCCGGGGAGGGATGTACCGGACTTATGAAGGGTCGGAACCGGAGGAGGACAGATGCCGGTATGCCTGGCATTGGGAAGAGGAGGAGAATGTGATCGTGCTGGGTGACGGCAGGCACGGGGAGATCCCTCCTCCATCGGAGGAAGGACTGCGTTTCACATCCCTGGTCCTCTGGGAAGGGGAAAAGGGCAATGTGCCTGTGGGAGGGATCACGAAATGGGAGCAGCCGGAGCTGTTTCCACATATTACCTGTATGAATTACCTGCCGGGCAGGGAGGGCAGAAGCCGCCTGGCCCCCTCCAGGCAGTTCGACGGGATCAGGGGAACCCTTATGCGCCAGGAAAGAATGGTCACGGAGGAGGATATCCGGGATCTTGCCATGGAAACGCCGGGACTGATCATAAGGAGGGTCACTGCCAGGTGGAAGGGCAACGGGGCAGAGGTGATTGTTTTCCCCCGGTTTCCTTTGGAGGACGGGTACTGTGTGGAGTGGTACAGGAGCCGGGTGGAAAAGTACCTGGAGCCGTACCGACTGGCAGGCATGAAGATAAAGGTGGAAGTCAGAAATGGCTCCGGGGCTCAATAAACCCGGGAGGAGGGAGATAAAATGGCCACACATTGTTTATCCGGCAGGAGCTTATTGCGCTGCGGCAGCCAGTACGGGTTCCGGCAGACCGGAGGCGGACTGGCCATGAGGCCGGAATCTGCCTGGGCTGTTTTTGTCAGTCAGATCTATGACAGCGGAAGGGACGGGACGGAGTGGAACCATATCATGCTGGATATTGGAAGCGACGCCGTGTTGGAGCTTTACGTCTGGCTTTTTGACAGGATAGACGAGGAAGAGGAGGCGCTCCTGCAGGAAAATATCAGATTTTGGTTCAATGCCAGGAAAGCTGTGGCACAGTACAGCTCCAATTACCGGAATATGCTTTTGTACGGAAGCGGGGCCGGTCGCTATGCCAGGCTGGCCGTAAAGGTTTTGCGCAGCACCGGGAAAAATGCGTTGTTCAGAGGATATGACCTGTCTTTCCCCAAGGAAAGCTTTACGGAATACCTTCCAGCCATCTACCGGGAGAACCTCCGGCTTCAGCGTTTTCTGGCGGTGCACCAGAACCTGTACCTGGGGATGGAGAAAAAGGTCGATGACCTGGCAGAAAAGCTGGACTATGAGCTGTGCATGAAAAATCAGGCGGTGAGGCTGGCCAGGTGGCTGGGCTGGGGGGATTTGGCCAGGCAGGTGGAGGAGGGCACTCTGAGGGAACTTTTGCGCAGGGGGATATCCCTGGCAGGCAGAAAAGGCACCTGCCAATACTATGTGGAAATGGTTGGGATCCTGACCGGAGCGGAAGCCTTTGTCATTGAGGAGCCGGAGGAATGCAGGGCCACCGTGGTGCTCAGGGAGCGGCCCGAGGACGGGCGGGAGCGTTATCTGGACTGGCTCAGGAAAAACGTCCCCATTGGCATGGCGATAGACTTTGTAATCCTGCACAGGACGGACAGGCTGGACGGGCAGTGCTTTCTGGATGTGACATCCTGTCTGTCGGAGTATGACTCTGCCCTTACGGAAAACGGCTGCCCTGTAGAATGCCTGAGGCTGCTATAGGGGCGGTTGGAAGCCGGTGCCGCCAGTGTACTGACCGGGGCAACAGGTGCAGGCCCCGGGATGGAATAGGAGGATGTCAGATGAAGGAGAGCGTTTCCCACGAGGGATTTCATTCGCTGGAGGAACAGATGCAGGAGTATGTGGATATATTTCTTTGGCTGCAGCAGGATAAGGGCAAGACGCCCGGGTCTTTTGAAGAGAAGAGGGCGTTGTTGGAGGAGAGGGAGAGGAAAACGGCTCTCTTTCTGCCGTCTGTGTGCCTGCGGGAATGCTGTTCCCTGACCCAGGCGGAGTATTGGGTCTTGATGTTTGCCTTTTGCTTTGAATTGGAGAACGGGTTGTGCATAGACTGCAGAAACCGGTATAAAGAGAACTGGCCCAGCCTGCAATATGCCATGTACCTGCTCTCTCCGGTGATCATGATTGGATTCGACGACGTGGCAGGATTCTGTGGGGGAGGCGGAGCGCTGCAGGATATCCTGATCCTGGGGCAGGAGGAAGAAGAAACGGAGGGCAGGTGGGAGAGGGGGCTCTTACAGCGCCCTCTGCTCTTAAACCCTGCGGTGTTTTACTTTCTGCTTACCGGGAGCCTTGCCCAGGAGGATTGGTATTCTTTTTATGCAGCATCGGAAGAGATCCATAAGGGGCAGGAGCTTTTTCCCCTTCATGAAGAGGAATATAGGAGGCTGTGCGGATATTTGCGGGAAAAGGAACCGCTGCGGATCCTTCTGCATGGGAGCAAGGGGAGCGGAGCTCACACACTGGTGCGGCGGGCCGCCAGGGAATTGGGCAGGAATGTGGTGGTGTTCCGGGTAAAAAGCCTGATGTGCGCATCGAAATCCCGCCGTTCTTACATCTGCCAGGCGCTGTGCCTGATCATCAGATTGTCGGCGCCGGTAGTGGCTGTGGAGCTTGCGGACGAAATCCCCGGTTCTCCAGGGGAGGAGTGGGAGCAAGTGCGAAGCCGGCTGCTCCGGGGCCTGGGAGGCAGCCATCTGTGCATTTTGGCAAATACCACCGCACAGGTATCCCTGGTGAGGGAGGAAACGGATGTGGGGATCACCCTGAAGGATGCATTGTCCCGGGAAGAGAAGAGGCTGGCTTTGGATGCCTGGATATCGCCGGAAGACCGCAGGCAATGGCAGGAGGATTTGTTGGGGAATTACCGGCTGAACGTAGGGGAATGGAAAAAGCGGCAGAAAACCATTTCATTACGCGCCCGGGAAGGCGCGCGTTCCCTTTCGGACCAGGACATATGGCTGGAGGCGATGCAGGACAGGCAGGAGGCATCCCGGTTTGGGAAGTTCATTGAAGACAGGTATGGGCCGGAAGAGCTGATTCTGCCCGAAGACTGCCGAAGGCAGTTGGAAACCGTGGCCAGGCTGGCGAAAGCGTGGCGGGGGAAGCAGGGATTGCAGGTTCTGTTTTACGGAAGCTCGGGAACCGGGAAGACTATGGCTGCAGCCGTCCTTGCCGGACAGCTGCAGTTACCGCTGTGGAAAGTGGATCTGTCCCAGGTGTTCGATAAGTACATAGGGGAGACGGAGAAGCACATAGACGAGATATTCCGCCTGGCACGGCGCAACCGCTATCTGCTGTTTTTTGACGAGGCAGATGCCTTGTTTGCAAAGAGGACGGCTGTCAAAGACTCCCATGACAGGTATGCCAATGTCTCTGCTGCTTTTCTGCTCCAAAGGATGGAGGAGCATGAAGGTATTTTGATACTTGCCACAAATTTGAAAGATCATTTTGACGATGCATTTGTCAGACGGATCCGATTTGCCGTTAAATTCCGCGGCCTGGAAAGGGAGGGCAGGGCGCGGCTGTGGAGAAAAGCTTTGGAGGGAGGCTTGCCCGTGGCCCGGGACGTGGACTTTAATGCCTTGGCGGAAGCGGCAGAGCTGAGTCCTGCAAGGATCAGCGCGGCGGCTCATGTGGCAAAGCTTTTGGCCTCCTGTGACGGAAGCGGCGCAGTGACCGGCGGCCATCTCCGGGAAGCGCTGGCGCTGGAAGCAGGGAAGGACGAAACGGCAATCAGAGGGTTTTAGCATTTGGGCCTGTCCCCGCGTGAGAAAGCTCCAGGCGGGAAAGGCATAGGTAATAAGTATGAGAAAGAATTACGTGGTCATGATGAGAGAGCTGCGGGAAGATCATGATTTAAGACAGAAGGAGGTAGCGGCTTACCTGAAGATCGACCAGAGGGTGTATTCCCGCTATGAGACAGGGAGAAATGCGCTGCCCATAGAGAAGGTTATTTCACTGTGTGAGTTTTATCAGGTTTCCGCCGACTATTTTCTGGGGTTGGATACGGTAAACCGAAAGCGTTAGAGTGTGTAATCACTGTCCTGCCCATCGGACAGGATAAACAAATATTCGTCTGCCGTCCGGCCGATCCGGCCGATGGCATCTAAGTTTATTTGCATATGTCCCTGTTTTCCGCATTTCGTCCCAAATCCGTGTGGATTGCTTTCTGCCATGATATACTGGCATCATCCAGGGCATGAATATGTGCCTTTCAGTTTTTTGCCCTGAATGAGCGGTAAAAATGATACGGGAAGGAAGGTTATTCATATGGGATTTCAGTTGAAACCAAGAAAGTATGATCTGAGGCATCTGCTGGGGATGCCGTTGGCATGCGAACCCCTGTGTACCGTAGGGGTGGTTGCACAGAAGGTTTTGACCGGAGCAGTCAATGTGCTGTGGGTATTGGTGGAAGCCGAATTTATCGACAGAGGAATCGGGTTGGTGACGGGCGGGGAGACGATGGCAGGTATGCTGCCCCTGCTTGCCGCCATGCTGCTGATCGTGGCCTGGAAGCGCATGGGTTATAGCTTCGGACGCATCTTGACCAGACGGGTCGAAGTAAGCGCGGTATATCAAATGAGCGTGGAGGCAGTCAAAAAAAGGGCCCGCCTGAAGTTTAAGCTCATAGAAGACGACAAGGTATGGGAGCTGTCTAACCGCGTCAGCTCGGATATGAAGAAAAATGTATGGTACATGACACAACATACTTGCAATTTTATCAACGGCCTTGTTAGAATCATAGGTGTGTTTTTGATTATTTTTGCACAAAGCATAGGGCTGGGGATCAGCTGCCTGTTCCTTTCCCTGCCTGTTCTCATTTTTTCCGTTATCAGCGGGAAGAAGACTTACAAGGCGTATAAGGAAGCGGCAGTGTTTGCCAGGCGTGGGGAATATCTGCAGGGCATTATGACGGACAGGGAGTCAATCCACGAGAGGGCGCTGTTCTCCTATGTGGATCATGTGAACAGGAAATGGGCGGAGCAGGCGGCAAAATGCAGAAAGATATATGCCGGGGCAACGGCCCGTAAGGAAGCCAGGAACGGTGTCAGCTCGGTGCTGACCAATACCATTGCCACGGTCATGGTATGCTTCCTGATCGCGGAGCTTGGCCGGGGAAGCCTGACAATAGGAGTGTTTATTGCCCTTTCCAAGGCAATCTACGAAATGATAGACCTGATGCACAATAACATCGGGCATTCTCTTGTGACGCTGGCTCACTATACCTCCTATATGAAGGATTTGACAGCCTTTGCCAATATGGAGGAACAGGAAGGCGCGGAAAGCCTGCCGGAGAAGCCGCCGGTATTCGAAAGCCTGGAGTTCAGGCATGTGACTTTCCGCTATCCCGGCACGGAGAAGGATATCCTGAAGGACTTCAGCCTGAAGCTGGAAGCGGGCAAGCACTACGCTTTTGTAGGGGAGAACGGAGCGGGAAAGACCACGGTCACAAAGCTGCTGACAGGCTTATATGATGAATACCAGGGGGAAATACTCATAAACGGCAGGGAACTGCGGGAATATACCCAGGGGCAGCTGAAGGGGATATTTACCGGTGTTTATCAGGATTTTGCCCGCTATTACGACACGGTTGCAGACAATGTCCTTATGGGGGATATTTTGGAAATGGAAAATGAAGGTTCTGTAAAGCGGATGGAAGGGCACCTTCGGGAGCTTGGGATATGGAAGGAAATGAAGAGCCTGCCCCAGGGATTGGATACCCCCCTGGGAAAGCTGGATGAGGGCAGTGTGGATATTTCCGGCGGACAGTGGCAGAGAGTGGCCATGGCCAGATGCCTGATGAACCCTGCGCCCATCCAGATCCTGGATGAACCTACGGCGGCCCTTGACCCCATAAGCGAGAGCAGGCTGTACGAGGAATTCGAGCAGATCAGCAGGGGGAGGACCACTGTTTTCATCAGTCACCGCCTGGGTTCTACCGGCCTGGCGGATCAGATATTTGTGCTCAGGGACGGCAGGGTGGCAGAGAGCGGAAACCATCAGGCGCTGATGGAAATGCAGGGACAATACGCCCAGATGTATGAGAGCCAGAAGAGCTGGTACCAGAGCGAAAGCCAAACATAGAATAAATATTTCCGCATGCAGTTGACAGGCATCCGCACTGTATAAAAGGTATGGAACAAGGGGGAAGCTGTTAAACTGCCGGGCGTTCATTGGTTGGGATATGGCCTGAGGGCGAAATGGGAGGAAATGAGGGAATATGGATAAAATAAAAAAGAAAAAGTATGGCTATTTCAGTATCATGGGAAGCATGCTGAAAGTCAGTGTGAAAAATATGCCGGGGACGTTTTGGGCGGCAGTGCTGTTCATGGCTTTGGCGGAGATCGCTTCCAGCGCCAGCGTCCTGGTGAAGCAGAATCTGTTTGACTGTGCCCGGGATTTGACGGACGGCGGTTCTGCGGGTAAGGTTTATGGGGCGGCCATTCTTTTGGGTGTATACTTCATTGTGTCTATGTTATGCAGCGCTGCTAACCGGCTTGTAGGGGAACAGTTTGAGCTGCGCCTGCAGCAGGAAGTGGGAAATTTGCTGCACAGGAAGGCGTCGAAGATTGATCCTATCAGCTATGAGGACAATCAGTTCCTGGATGACATCAAGCGCGCCAATACGGGTGTTAAGAGCGCGGTGGATGTGATGTGGGCATCCCTGGGTATGGCGGGCACGTTTTTGTGTTATTATGGTTTTATGGGAACGTATCTGGCACAGATCGAGACAGGACTTGTGGTCATGCTTTGCATTTCCTTTGTGCCTTACATGATAGGGGGAGCGGTGCGGTACCGGATGCACAAGCATGCGGCCTACGAAGCGGCGCCCTATCAGAGAAGGGGTGCGTATTACGGCAGGTGCATCACGGATAAGGAATACGCCAGGGAGACACGCCTGCTGGGCGCCTACGGATATTTCTTCCGGAAGTTCCGTGAAAATATGGCAATGGCAAGGGATATTGACTGGAAGGCCACGAAGAAGTCTGAGATGGTAGAGATATTTCTGCGTTTTATTTCCATGACAGGGTATATCGGTATGATTGTTCTCCTGTTCTATTATTTGCTTCAGGGCAGGGTGGGTATTGCAGCCTTTGCTGCCATCCTCTCTTCGCTGGATACCATTTCCGACAGGCTGGACGTCATGTTCCGCGGCATACTGCCCAGGCTGACGGACAATATCGGCAGCGCGGAAAACTATATGGCCTTTATGGGGATGCCTGAGAGGCAGGCAAAAAGGAAGATACCGGAGGGAAAAACAGTGAGCTTCCGAAAGGTGTCCTTTGCCTATCCGGGCGGAAAGGAGCCTGTGCTGCGTCAAATTGACCTGGACATCAAGGAAGGGGAGACCATCGCCATAGTGGGGGAAAACGGCGCGGGTAAAAGCACCTTTGCAAAATTGCTTTTGGGCCTGTATTGCCCTACGGAGGGCAGGGTGGAGATAGACGGGGTAGACACCCGGGAAATCGACCCCGGGGATTCCGCGGGGAAGCTTTCCGCTGTGTTCCAGAATTTCCAAAAATATAAGATGACCCTGGGGGAAAATGTCTTCATGAGTGACAGCGGCCAACCCATAGATGAAAAGCGGATCCTGCGTTCCCTGCACAGGGCCGGACTGGATGAAAAGAGCGGGGAATTCGGGCAGGGACTGGATACCATGCTGTCCAGGGAATTTGGGGGCACAGACCTGTCCGGGGGGCAATGGCAGCGCCTTTCCATTGCCAGGGGACTGTACAGGCAGCATAATCTCATTGTGCTGGATGAGCCAACGGCGGCTATCGATCCCCTGAAGGAGACGGAGATTTACCAGAAGTTTGCAGAGAGCGCAAAGAACAAAACGGCGGTGATCATTACCCACAGGCTTGGTTCCGCGAAAATTGCGGACCGGATCGTGGTACTGGATAAGGGCAGGATCGCGGAACAGGGAACCCATGAGGAATTGATGGAGCAAAGGGGGATATACAGTGTGATGTACCATGAGCAGGCCAAGTGGTATGCTTAGAGCGTGCATTATCATCTTGATTTGAGTTGCGGCATGGATTTTACAATCGGCAATTTGGGTCAGAGCCGGGGATTGCCTGAACCCTAGTATAATCCACCTAAATTATCCCTATGTTTCGCTGGTCTAAATTTCCACCTGACTGCGTTGGCTTCACTCAACGATGCCACCGCATCGCCTCGTTCAGCCGCCTTGCAGGCTGAAAATTTATCCTGCGCCAAACATACGGGCAATTAGGGTGGATTATACTAGAGGGTGTTTGAAAAATGCTTTCCCCGGGGCGTGCGTTACACTTTGTGGGATGCAAAACTGTTTCAAACGCAAATTTGTGTCCGCGGTTCTCAAGTGCCGGGGGGATTATGTTTTTCGGCGCAAGGGATTCGCGGGTTACAGGAAGGCATGGTTATTAGTATGCGGATTGCAGTGTGTGATGACGAGGAGATTATATTGCGGCAGACACGTGAACTGCTGGAGCGGGTCGCAGGAGAGTACTTTGAGGATGTGGAGATCGAGTGCTTTACGGACAACCGGAGGATGCTGGAAGAGCATGAACAGAATGCTTTTGATATTGTGGTGCTGGATATACAGATGGGGCCTTTGGACGGGTTTCAGGCTGCGGAGAGGCTTTCGGGGATGGAGCACCACTGTAAACTGATTTTTCTGTCATCCAAGGAGGAGCTGGTATTCCAGAGCTTTTCCTATGAGCCTGTGTACTTTGTGAGAAAGGGATCACCGGAAAGGATGGGGGAGGAGTTCAGGCGGTCTTTTCAGCGGATCCGGGAGAAGCTGAGCCATGATATTTTCTTATCCTTTACCGGGGAAGATGATATGATAGAGAAGGTTTTCCTGACAGAGATTGAGAGCATTCAGAGCAGCCGCAATTATCTGCTTTACTATACGACGGACGGAAGGGTTTTCCGCCGGAGGAGTACCATGGAGGAGGAAGAGAAGGCGCTTCGTAAGTATGGATTTATCCGTATCCACAGGGCGTTCCTTGTAAACGGGAGCCATGTACTGCAGGTAAAACGGGGATTTAGGGCGGTGAAATTAAAGTCAGGGATGCTGTTGGAAATTGGCAGGAACTACAGGGAACAGGCACAGGGGAAGCTTTTGTAACGATGGATTTACGGCCTGGAACTGCAGATTAAAAGTCAAGGGGAGAACGTATGGGATGGGGTGTTAAACCATTTTTCAAACATACTCCGAAATGATATTTTAGGGCGGAATGCCAGAATAGAAGTATTTTCGGCAAGATTGTGCGGAAGCGAGGGTGAAAATGGAGTGGTATCAAAACAGCAGGCTGATTTTGGCCATTGTGATAGAAAATTTAGCGTTGCTTGTGGCGGCAATGTTTTTTTTCCTGATCTATACATGGAAGAACAAGACACGGAAGTCAAATGAGGAGTACGAGCTATTGGACATGCTGAACCGATACTACAGCCAGAGTGCTACAAATGTGAAAAGAAGCTATGACCAGATCAATATGCTGAAGCATGATATGAGGAACCTTCTGCTGGTAGCAGTAAACCTGATCCAGCAGGATCAATCCCGGGAAGCAGGGGAGCTGTTGGAAGAAAAGCTCCATCAGATCGAAAAGATCTACAGGCTTGTGGACACCGATAATGAGTATGCCAACGCCATTTTAAACCAAAAGTTTTCTGAGGCGAAGGCTGCCGGAATGGAGGTGCGCTGTGTGATTCTGACCACCTTTGCAGGGATTGGAAACCAGGATATATGCAGCCTCTTCGGAAATCTTCTGGACAATGCCATTGAGGCAAACGAGGGGAACGCAGATACGCCGTGGCTGGAGGTCCTGGTGGAAGGGGAAGAGGGCGCCCTTGAGATCATCTGCCGTAACAGTATATACAAGAGCCTGAGATTTGACCGCAGCAGGAGGCTTATGACAAGCAAGGGCAGCAGAGGGCACGGATATGGCAGCAGGATCATCCGGGAGATTGCGGAGAAATATGAGGGGGAAGTGCTGTACCATGCAGGGGAGAGGGAACTGGAGGTTTCGGTACATTTGAAACGCCCCGGCACAGCGGTACATGGATTCCCAAGGGACAAGCGCCGGCTGTTTGCAAAATGACCCTTTGCGTCCCATTCGCTTTGAAGACGCAACGGTATTCATACCCGGAAGCAGGCTTGCCGCGGAAAAATAACCTGCGGGAAAGCAACTTGCCGGAAAGATAACCTGTCGGACGAAAAATGGAGTCATTGACCGAGACATGAAGGATTTGCTATGAAGGGAAACAAAAAGGAAATTTTGCTGGCGACAACGGTGTTTCTGCAAAAATTGGCCACAGCGGCAGCGGATGTGCTGTGGCTATTGCTGATGTCGGAGCTGATAGAGGAAATGCTGCAAGGAAGCGAAACTGCAGGCAGGACAGGGAAGATGGCAGGGTGTGTCTTAGGGATGCTGCTGCTGTCGGTGTGGAAACGCATGGGTTACAACCTGGGGAGAAGCCTGACATTGAGATTGCAGAATATATTGTGGTTCCGGCTGAGGTGCCTGATGACAGAAAAAATTGCAAAAATACCTTACAGGCTTTTGGAGGATTATGCTTTTTGTGAGCTAAGGCAGGTATTGAAGGAGAATATCGAAGGAAATGCCCTGAGGGGATTTGTGTGGTTCATTGTACAGAAATCAGGCAACTTTATGCTGTATTGTGCCAGGACGCTGGGAGTGAGCCTGTTGCTGGGGTGGGCATATTCTCCTCTTGGGTTTCTGTTTTTTTTGTTGGAGATGAGTTATTGCCTGATGACGGCGCAGGGAAAATGGCAGGAGGCCTCCCTCCTAGATAGGGAGCATGACACTCCCCAGCGGCAGTATATGGAAGAGCTTGCGTTGGGGCAGGCAGGAGCAGGGGAGAGATGCCTCTTCTCTTATACAGGATACATCAGTGGCAAGTGTGACAGGGAAGCGGAGGCTTCCCGGAAGGAAAGGTATGCTTTTTCCCTGGAGTGTGAGAAAAGAGAATTTGCCAGGCAGGGACTGCAGACCATCGCCTGTGTGCTGATAGAGTTTGCCCTGGCCGCTTTGATATTCGGCGGCAGGATATCACTGGGGTATTTTGTTGCGCTGTCGGTAGGAGCATGTAGCCTCATTGAGAAAAACGACGAAGGGGACGCTCTGTACTATTTACAGAGGGGCAGGCTTTTCCTGAAGCAATGGGATAAATTTATGAACCTGCCGGAGACGGAAGGAACCGGGGAGAGAGCGGAAGGCGTGGACGGCAGGAGAGACGACGGGAAGTCCCGGGATTGGAACGGCCATGGGGAAGCAGGAAGTGGCAGCGGCAGGAAAACGGAGCGCAGCCGGTGCGGCGGGACGAAGGAAGACAGCGAAAGAGGAGACGGTAAGGATTGTTGGATGGGGGAGCCTGACACGCTGGAGTTCAGGAACGTTTCTTTCCGGTACCCCAGGACGGGCAGATACGTGCTCCGTAATTTGAATTTTGTGCTGACGGAGGGAGGATACTATGCCTTTGTGGGAGCCAACGGATCAGGCAAGACTACCATTGCAAAGCTGCTTTCGGGAATGTATGACAATTATGAAGGCGAAATCCTGTGGAACGGCATTGAGCTGAGGGCAATCCCTTTTCAGGAGAGATGCGGGGTTTTTGCGATATTATTCCAGGATGCGGCAAAATATCAGGATACCATTGCCCAAAACATTGTCCCCCGGGAGGATTGGGAAACGTTTAAAAAGGATCCCGGAAAGGAAAACCAATTTGGTATGCCGGATGGGGATATGCAGCAGGGAGGATTGGGAAAAAGCGATGCCGGAAGGGAAAAGCAGGAAGGGCGAAATGCCGGATACAGGAATGTGGAAGGCATCGATAAAAGGCAGCTGGCGGAAGAGCTGGTGAGAGAATGGTCGGCCGGAGAAACAGGAAGGTTCCCTCAGGGAGCGGATACTTTTCTGGGAAACATGGAGGAAAACGGGGTGATGCTCTCGGCTGGGGAATGGCAGCAGCTTATGGTGGCAAGAGAGTTTGCGCAGCCTGCCCGGGTTCGTGTGCTGGATGAACCCATGGCGGCGCTGGATGTCTTTCGACAGAGCAAGGTCTATGAACAGTTTACTAAAGATACCGGAAACCATACTACGCTTCTGTTCAGCCACCATATGGCGGCTGTCAGAAACGCGAAGCGGATTTTTGTATTGGAAAAAGGCGTTGTTGCCGAGGAAGGCAGCCATCGGCAGCTGATGTGTAAAAAGGGTTTGTATGCGAAAATGTGTGTAGCACAGAAAACGGATGCCCTGGAATAGGTATCAATCACAATAAGTAATTATTCTCCCGGTTAGCAAGCTGCAAACCCACTAATTTATACGTTGCGTATCCTCCCACAACCAACGGCTCCGCATTACAAATTTCTTCCGCTTCTTCTCGGCTTTCTGTTTTCAGGATGTACATGCCTGCCATTCCCGGGTAACCTTTAAAGACACCGCAGATTTCCAGCTTTCCTTCATCGTCCAGTTTCCTTATGTTCTCAACATGTTCCATAACAACCTGTTTGGTCATTTTATTATAGGTCTTGCTTTTCTCAATCATCATCATGAACGTTAACTTTTCCATAAGATATCCTCCCTTGCATTTTGCTGTTTTCAGTAAAGTACATTTTTGGCCGGGCATCAAACAGGTTGCCAGTGCCGTTCGCCGGAAACATACCGGACATAAACAGTTTACCATAAGACAAGGATAAAGTAAAAGAGATATTCCTGCCGGCCAAGATAAATTGGGCAGGCGTAAAATTTTGGTTGACTGTTTTACGAATGTGTGATATATAAATTTTATAAAACCTGTACAGGAGTGGATTTTTCAAGAGCATTCTTTTTTTCGCCACACAGTTACCAAAAGTAACTGTGTGGCTTTTTGCGTTAAAGGGTGATTAAAAATTGCTTTCTGGCAGGTGTGCGCCACAATTTGGAAGAGATGAAATCATCTTCCAGATGATTAGCCAAACAAAGGGGCATAGCAGGTTATGTAACCTGAATTTGGCTCAAATATACCGGAAAGCGGGGTAACAGTGACTAAATTGGGGCGTAGCAGGACGCGAAGTGGGGCATGCAGACGGCGGGAATGAATTATCAAGCACGCTCCAGGGCGTACAAGGCGGGCCGGCAGCATTTGGCGAGCGCACGAAAAGAGAAGTAAAGAAAGGGAATTATTATGGATCAGACATTTATGAAAGAAAAAAAGATACTTCCGCTGGTGGTATCCATGTCACTGCCTATGGTCATTTCCATGGCGGTCAATTCGCTGTACAATATTATCGACAGTTATTTTGTGGCCAGGGTAAGCGAAGATGCCATGACGGCGCTGGCGCTTGTCTTCCCGGTGCAAAATCTGATCAATGCCATTTCCATTGGCTTTGGGATCGGCATTAACGCGGGGATTGCCCTCTGCCTGGGGGCAGGGGACCGGGTGAGGGCAGACAGGACGGCTACACAGGGCGTCTTATTCAGTTTTTTGCACGGTTTGCTGCTGGCAGGGATCTGTATTATGGGTATGCCGGTGTTTTTGGGCAGCTTTTCTTCTGACGCGGATATTCTGGGCCTGGCGCTGAATTATTCTAACAGGGCCTTTTTGTTTGCGCCTGTTATCGCCCTGGGACTGGCTTTCGAGAAAATCTTCCAGGCGGTAGGCAGGATGAAGGTTTCCATGTTCAGCATGATGTGCGGGTGTGTTGTGAATATTTTCCTGGATCCGTTGATGATATTTGGCATCGGACCTTTCCCGGCCATGGGCATCGCAGGGGCAGCTTATGCCACAGGGATCGGCCAGTGCGTTACGCTGGCAGTATATCTGTTGTTCTATCTTTTCAGTCCCGCTGCAGTGAAAATAGGCAGGGAGCATATAAAGCCGGACAGCGTGGTGATGAAGAAAATGTATGCGGTAGGCATTTCCGCCACACTGAACCTTGCCCTGCCTTCGCTGCTGATTTCCATATTAAACGGGTTGTTGGCAGACTTCTCGGAAAAATATGTCCTTGTCCTGGGGGTGTACTATAAGCTGCAGACCTTTATTTACCTGACTGCCAACGGGATCATTCAGGGGATAAGGCCACTCATGGGATATAACTACGGGGCAGGGGAGCATGGCCGTGTCAAAAAGATATTTTACGCGGCATTGAAAATGAACCTGGGGATTATGCTGGCAGGGACGATCTTATCCTGGGCGGTTCCGGGACGGCTTATCGGCTTATTCACGGACAGCGCCGAAACGGTTGAGATGGGAATCAGGGCGCTGCGGATCATCAGCCTTGGGTTTGCCATATCGGCAGTCTCCGTTACCTGTTCCGGCGCCTTGGAGGGTTTGGGGAAAGGAAGCCGGTCCCTGGCCATATCTTTGCTGCGGTATGTGGCGGTCATTCTGCCGGCAGCCTATCTGTTCAGCAGGTTTGCCGGGGCGGACGGAGTCTGGTATGCTTTTTGCTTTACGGAATTTGTGGCTGCGTTCCTGGCGATGGTCATTTACCGGAAAGAAACGAAGCTGTAAAAGGTGAGGTTCGTTTTTCACCGGCGGGCAGGTCATGCATTCCCAATTGCAAAGAAAATCGGAACATAGGCCGGCTGTCGGATGGGAACTCAAGGCGCTAAGAAGATTATGCCCCGGGCAGCCTTGAGGCTTTGCGGATAGAGGCGTTGGCCGGCTGGATTTGGGTGGGGGATAAGAGAAATGGTTACCCGGTTGCATAAGGATAAGCTTTGCAAGATATCTTTTAGTAAATCAAGATATGGAAACTGAAACTGGCACAATGTTCCGTGAATGGCCCGCTTCAGGCAAAGGCCGGAGGGAACTCGGAACTTTTATCATTGCGTTGGGCTGTATGCCCCAGGAACTGCCTTACGAAGCCGCATCCGCCGAACAAACGCAAAAGCCGGTGTTTTCATTTCTGCCTGAGCCGCTAAAGGCGGCATGGAGGATTGCTATGAATCAAAAGCTGGAAAATTTGCTGCAGCTGGCATTACAGACACCGGAGGAAATCAGAGAAGAAACGGAGGATTTGAACGTAGGGTTTGACAGCTCTTCCCGTAACTGGGAGCTGATCGTGAAATATCACGGCAGCCTTGATGTACTGGCCGGCATAGGGGTGGGGGTAGAGTATCTGATCGCAGGGTATGCGATACTCACTGTGCCGGAGCTTTTGGTGGAGCAGATGGTTGAGCTGGAGCAAATCGAATATGTGGAAAAACCCAAACGCTATTTCTACCAGCAGATGCCTCCCACGGAGGGATCCTGTCTGGAACCGGTGGCGTTCAGGGAACCGAACTTGACCGGGGCGGGAGTGCTGGTGGCTGTGCTGGATTCCGGGATTGACTATAAGCTGGCGGAATTCCGTGACAATGCGGGCAACACCAGGATTGGTTATCTGTGGGACCAGACCCTTCGGCCTACGGAGGAGTACCGTCCGCCGGAAGGCTTTTCCGTAGGGATAGAATTTACGGCGGAAGAGATCAACGCGGCCCTGGCAGCGGAAGGCCCCGGGCCCCAGTTCTCGCTTCTGCCCACGGTGGACACCAGCGGGCACGGTACGGCAGTGGCAGGAATTGCGGTAGGCAGCAGCGCCCGGTACCGCGGCGTGGCAGTGGGTGCGGAGCTTCTGGTGGTGAAGCTGGGCGTGGCGGACAGCCTTGGTTTTCCCCGCACTACGGAAATCATGCGGGCTGTGACTTATGCCGTCAGGAAAGCGGTGGAGCTGCAGATGCCCCTGGTGGTGAATCTAAGCTTCGGAAATACTTACGGCGCCCACGACGGAAGTTCCCTGCTGGAGAGATTTCTGGATAACGCTGCTGAGATTGGCAGGACGGTAATCTGTGTAGGCAGCGGCAATGAGGGAGCAAACGGCGGGCATGTTGCGGGAAGCCTGATCCCCTCCGTCGGCGGTGGCGGCAGCGTCGGCGGGGCAGCTGGCAGTGCCGATGGCGGGGCGTTGGCCGGCGGGGGTGGAGGCACGGCCCGGGGCACCGGGTATCTGACCGCAGAGATTGAGCTGGCGGTGGCACAGTATGAACGGAGCCTGAACATCCAACTGTGGAAAAATTACAGTGATGTCTACCGGATCTATCTGCGTTCGCCCGGAGGACGGGAAGCGGAGCTGCCATTCGGCATTGAGGGGGGGAAGTTTACCCTGAGGCTGGAACAGACTGACATCCTTGTCTATCTGGGGGAACCCCTGCCCTATTCCACGGCCCAGGAAATCTATCTGGACCTGTTCCCTGTGGGGCGGCCTTATATTAACAGCGGTGTCTGGACCATTCGGCTGGCGCCGGTGGAGGTGGTCACCGGAAATTATTATCTTTATTTGCCTTCTTCCGCGGTGAGGAGCGAGGGAACAGGCTTTTACCGCCCCACTCCCGAGGTGACGTTGACCATACCTTCTACAGCGGCCAAGGTGGTCACTGTGGGAGCCTATGACAGTAATTTTGACGCTTATGCGGATTTCTCCGGGAGAGGATATGCGGACACGGGACGGACCATAGGTGTGGCCATGTCAGGATTGGCGAAGCCTGACCTGGTGGCTCCGGGAGTGAATGTTTTGGCGCCGGATATTTATGGGGGATACAATCCGGTCACCGGGACATCCTTTGCCACGCCCATTGTCAGTGGCAGCGCGGCTCTTTTGATGGAATGGGGGATCGTCCGGGGGAACGACCCTTTCCTGTATGGGGAGAAGGTGAAAGCATACCTGAGGAAGGGAGCCAGGCCGCTGCGAGGGGAGGCAGATGTGCCTAATGACCGGGTAGGATGGGGGGCGCTGTGTGTCAGTGACAGTCTGCCGGGGTGAAAACTTTTAGAATTTTTGCAATAATATATTGCCCAAAAGCTCCCTGGAATGTTGTTGAAATATAGGGAGCTTTTTGATAATATATTTTTTGAAAAGTCCCTTATATAGAGAGAATAAGAATGGCGGCAAATTTTTTAGAGATACAATAGCTGTCACAACAGAGAGTAGACTATCTTTCCGGATTAAATCTTATGCCTTATGACGAAAATCCTGAAGCCAAAGAGCAGAGCGGGAATAAATATCTGTATATAAGAAAATGTATCGCCAGAAAATAGAAATCCACATATGTAGATGTTTATTTGGATGAATTATATCGGCTGCTTTTGCGGAATGCCAGAGAAGCCAGGGAACTGAATAAGAATGTTCACCGGATCAATAAAAAGTTGTCTTTGTCAGGATATGAGGACAGGGCGCTTTCCAAAAAAATACCGCTGTAATATATGGTTTTATGAAAGATCGGTGTTTACTGCTGTGCAAAGGATTCCTTTCCCTAAGGTTATGCCGCAGGAGTTACGGACTTTTATTTCTGTTACATATTTTGATATTACGAACCACAACAAAAAGAGAACCCCAACAGACGTTGGACTTATGTCTGTTTTCTTTAAGAATTTTAACCCTGGAATTGTTGGTTATTGCATGGACGCGGAAGAAGATGCAACACATAATGCAGGTAATGATGACATTATCTTTTGGAACCTTTTGTACTAGATTTATCCTGAACTTCATGGATTCTACTGGAAAAAAAGTATATGAATCTCTTCAGGCTTTGGGATGTGATATGCTTGAAAGAACTGTTTGATTTATTTTATAAAGAGTTTGAGAATTTCTGCCATAAGATGATTGATGACGATGACACATTGGACGTTCAATCAGAAGCGTGTTTGATCGTTCTTGGAAAACGCAAAGAGCTGGAATCTTGGAGGAGGCAATTATCTCAGTGACAGGTGTGATCGGAGAAGTGGATATCATTTGAGCCAACTCACAGAAAGGCCTTTTATGGAGCGTTTAAAGTACACAAACAGATCTGGAAAAGAAAATAAGGGATAGAAGAAAGACAGTAATTGAGAACTGTATAATGCAGGGTGAAACATCAACAAGATAAACGGAGGATGACTGTGGAAGAATCATGGATATAATATTAATAATTATACTTATACTTATTATTTCCTTAGTATTAGTTTTTTTTATGGGCAATATCATGATCATAGGCGCAATAAGCGGGGAGGATTTTTCTGAAGAATGGGGTTTAATTATTATTGTAGCTGTAATAGATATTATTGTACTATGTTTGGCAATGGCAAAAATCATGCCCTCTATCAGTTCTTCTTTTCAACTGATGAGGAGTGGATTAAAGAACCGTAAAATTGCAAAAAAGGAATCCGCAAAACTGAAGAAGCTTTTGAAAAGCGAAGAACCGGATGTGAATAAGCTTCAAGAGCTTAGAGATAAAAGGGTCAGCGAAAGTGCCACGAAACGGAATTTGCATTTCTGCCAGCTTATTGAAAACATTGCCGGTAAAGAGCTATTACAGGATTGTTTGTCTAAAGTAAGAGAGAAACAGAACGTTTTGGACGAAATGAATGACCTTGAGAATAGAATACTTAAAATTGCAGAAAGATGTAAGAATGCCGGTGATATTAAAAAATGCCAATATTATCTGAACATACTTAAGACCACAAAGATAACCACCGAGATTACTCGTCTGGAAAATGATTGTGAGGAGCAGCTTTTACGGCGTGAAAGAGAAAGCAAAGCTATACGGTCATGGCAAAAAGGTGTTTGCTGCATTTTGATTATTTTAATTACCGTTTTTGGAATGTTATATTATCAAGACACTCCATACAGAGAATTGCGTTCCATGATAAGGGAACAGTCATTAACAGCAGAAATGTGCGACCGGAACAATCAGAATAGTGAAGAGTCATATTATGATTATTTGACTTCAAAGAAAGGATGTGATTTAATTGCTTCAGAATTGACTAAATTTCATGAGGATGATGATGTGATTAAAGCAATGTGGCTATTGTGCATTCAGCCAAATAGAGTTAACGGTTTTGATTTGTGGGCTTCTCCATCTTTTATCGAATGGATTTTGAAATATGCAAAAAACAATGGAGTTAGAAGAGTGGAAGAAAAGATTGTGACATATACAGTTGATGGGTATCAGATAACAATGGATATATATGATGATAATAGGAACGATATAAGGGATGTAAATGATTTTATGATCAATGACGGGAAAAACAATACCGCTGTTGATAACTGGAGCAGATATAATAATACTGTACCTGCAATAGAATAAGTTGTTTCGCATGGAGGCTGGATAAATCCATGAAAGCGCAGACAGTCTCGTCTTTGTGGATATTGGCTCTGACCAGGAATCTACATTTATTACCAATGCTTCCCTGATTGAATCCCTCTGATACAGCGGGAAAGGAATTTGTGATCGCTGATCCTGCAGCTGCTTGTGGCTGGCAGGCATCTGCCGGGTTTCCGGGAGTATGCCTGCCAGTCTTTTATTTTATAGGAAACTGCGTCCTGGCTATTCCACCGAAATTCCCCATTTTTCCTTCCTTTCCGATATCTTAATTATACCGTATTTACCGTTACGGATCAGCATTGTATATGGCCTGTCTCCGCCACGTCATGGAGACAGGAAGCCAGAAGGCACAGGTGGAGACATCTTGTGAAGAACATGGGTTCTCCCCTTATGCTGTATGCCAATGCATCAAACCAAGTTAAGCAACCTGATGTTCCTTGGGTATTTGCTCATGGTAGAAAATTTCAAATTTTTATGCTATACTTTAGTTCGTTAGAAAGTGACAGATTAAGTTTACAGGGACAGTAAATGGACGCACAAGTTTTTTGGGATGTTATCGGCAATTACAACAGACAAACATGGA
>CANRWO010000025.1 GCA_947643615.1 uncultured Lachnospiraceae bacterium | reverse complement strand
GGCGGATTCCGGACTTGCACCGGTTAGAAACGTGCGCCGCCGGGCGCACAAGTAAACACCCCACCGGTACAGACCGATGGGGATTTTATTAGAACACGAACACTGCCGCTCCATAGGGAGGCAGGTCAAAAGTAATGGAATAATCATGGAAATGGCAGGGTTCTTTCACTGCCGGAATCTCTGACGGAATCTTATTGCCCCAGCCACCGAACCTCTCCTCGTCACTGTTCAAGAGCAGCTTATATTTTTTCTTCTTAGGCACGCCCACCGTGTAGCCTTCCCGCTTAACGGGCGTCATATTCAGCACGAACAGCAAGTTATTCCTACCCGTGGAGGATTTTCTCACAAAGGAATATACACTGTTCTCCGCATCATCGGCATTCATCCATTCGAATCCTGCCCAGCTGTCGTCTATCTCATAAAATGCGGGATATTTGTTGTACAGCTTTAGCAACTCGCCCACATAAGCTTTCATGCCCTTATTGTTATCTTCTTCCAGCAAGTACCAATCAAGCTCCCTTGCCTCGCTCCACTCCCGCTCCTGTCCGAACTCCTGTCCCATAAACAGCAGCTTCTTGCCGCAATGGCCGAAGTAATAGGTGTAACCCACCCGCAGATTGGCATACTTATCCACCGTGTACCCAGGCATCTTTTTAACCATGGAGCATTTTAAATGTACTACTTCATCATGGGATAATGGCAAAATATACTTTTCGCTCTCGTTATAGGTCATGGCAAAGGTCAGGGCATAATGGTTCCCCTTCCGGTAAAGAGGATCCAGTTTCATGTACTCACAGAAATCATGCATCCATCCCATATTCCATTTAAAGGCAAAACCAAGGCTGTCCCCGCCGATATCCCCGGTCACATTGGGCCATGCGGTGGACTCCTCCGCCACAGTCAAAAATCCCGGATAAGTGCCCCTGACAACGGAATTCATATGTTTGAAAAATTCAATAGCTTCCAGGTTCTCATGTCCGCCATACTGATTGGGTACCCACTGGCCGTCCTGTTTGCCATAATCCAGATACAGCATGGATGCCACCGCATCCACCCGGATACCGTCTACATGGAATTCCCTCAGCCAGAAGAGCACATTAGCAATCAGGAAATTCTTAACCTCCAGCTTGCCGTAATTAAAGATCTTTGTCCCCCAGTCAGGGTGCTCTCCCAGGCGGGGGTCGGGATGTTCAAAGATGCACTGGCCGTCGAATTCACCCAATCCATGTGCATCCGTAGCAAAATGCGCAGGCACCCAATCCAGGATTACGCCGATTCCGGCCTTATGTAATTTGTTCACCAAATACATAAAATCTTTGGGTGTCCCGTAACGGGAGGTAGGTGCATAGTAGCCAGTGACCTGATAACCCCATGAGCCGTCAAAGGGATGCTCGGCAATTCCCATCAACTCCACATGAGTAAACTTCATTTCTTTTAAATATTCCACCAATCTGTCGGCAAACTGGCGGTAATTGTAAAAACCTTCCGGTGTGCCGTCAGGATGCTTCATAAAAGAACCCACATGGCATTCATAAATCGCCATAGGTTCCCTGTTCCAGTCTTTCTCGTCACGTTGGGACAACCATTTTGAATCCTGCCAGTCAAAACCGCTTAAATCCGTGATAATGGAGGCCGTTCCCGGGCGCAGCTCGGCATAGTTTGCAAAGGGATCCGCCTTGTACAGTTTTCTGCCATCCTGCGCGGTGATTAGGAACTTATACATTGTCCCCTCTCCCACATTAGGGATAAACAAACCCCAGATGCCAACCGGCCCCAGCTTCTCCATGGGATGAGCCTCTTCGTTCCAGCCGTTAAAGCTGCCGATCACATGCACCTGCACTGCATTGGGCGCCCATACGCCGAAGTAAACGCCCTGCTTCCCCTTCTCCACGGAGAAATGAGCCCCCAGCTTCTTGTAGATATCATAGTGTGTGCCCTGTGAGAACAGGTACTGGTCAGCCTCCGAAATGAATACCTTCTGTGTTTCTTTTTCCATGAACCTTCCCTCCATTATCACTATATTGCTTTCACAACTATTTTCACACAAAATCTCTTTCACTGAGGATGATCATATCTTCCTCATCATATCTTCTTGCAAACAATATGTCAAAGAAATGCTTCACAGTCTTCCTGTTTGCATGTTGGATGGCGTTGTCCACTATTTCCTTCACTTCCAGAACCGTCACCACATGGTCGCTCGTCTGCATTTCGTCAATCCTGGTATGCAACGCCAGTATCCCCATATCGTCAATAGAATACTCCCTCTCCCTGGCATACTTCCTGCCGAATGCCACCAACGTACCGTTGCTCAAGGACTCCACATCCATCCTTGCAGTAAAGCATGCTGCAAGCTTGGGATATTGTGCCAGGAATTTTCCCATTGCCTTCTTCACGTCTTCCATGATGATAATGATCCCGAAAGATTCCTGCTGCAGCGATTTGTAAAGCCGCTTAACCGTATCCGCATCCATACCGGACGCCTTCTGGATGATCAGCGCACCGCTTGCCAGCTGGTTTATGGTAGTTTCCACATCCTTCTTGTTCAATGCCTGGCCGGAAATCTTTGCCACCTTGCCCGCAAAATTGCTGTCCGTCATTTGTACCTCACGGATCATGTTCTTGGCAAGGGACACCGTATCCATACCCTCCTCACCGGTAATAATGATGTTTCCGGTATAAGCCGCCATACTGATATTGTCGATAGCCTGAACCAGTTGCTCCCTTGAGGCCCGGCTCTGGATGTAGGGGCCGTAGAGTTCCTTCTCCTCCTTAGTAAGGCTGCGCACCTTCCCTTTCTCGCGCTCTACGGCAGGCATTTCTCCTGCAGGATTCTCCTGCTTTACTGCCGCAGGTTTCTTTGCTTCCGGTTTCTTTACTTCCGGTTTCTTCTTTTCGGATTTGCCCGCTTTGTTTGACTGGGGTTTCTGGGCCGCAGGTTCGCCCGTTTCCCGCCTGTCCTCCAGCGCTTCGTATCCACCGCCCTCTTCAAGCTCCTCAGGCTCCGCTTCAGGCTCCTCCCCGAGCTCTTCGTATTCACCGCCCTCTTCAAACTCCTCAGGCTCCGCTTCAGGCTCCTCCCCGAGCTCCTCGTATTCACCACCCTCTTCAGGCTCCTCAAACTCCGCTTCAGGTTCCTTCACAAGCTCTTCGTATTCACCGCCCTCTTCAGGCTCATCAAACTCCGCTTCAGGCTCCTCCGCAAGCTCCTCGTATTCACCAGCCCCTTCAGGCTCCTGCTCACCCTCCGGTTCTTCCGCTTCCCCGGAAGTAACCTCCCGTTCCGCTTCTTTTAAAATTGCATCCAGCTCTTGAGGGGTACCCTGGGGCACGCTGTCCCAATCCTCATTCTCCTCCAAGTACTCTTCTTCCGGTCCCTCTGGGGGAATCTCCTCCCGGATATCCTGGTGAACATCCTTTTCCGTAGGTTCACCGACAGCAACGCTTTCCTCTTCCCCAAAATCTGCCCCGGAGTTGGGTGCTTGATTCCCTTCCAGCTGCTCCAGCAGGCCGTCTCTGACAGACGCTTCGAATGCGGTGAACATTTCACCGGTATGCTGAAGCACATGCTGACGCACTTCTTCTTTCCGCTTCTCCGCATTCTCCTGCTTCATGCGCTCCCATTCCACCAGAATATCTTCAAGGTTCATCTGTCCTGTGATCTGCTTCTCAATCAGCTCATTCTCCGGCACCACCATGCTGATCTGTCCGTCGGATTCCTGTGAAAGTACACTGGCCATCTCCTTGGGAGGTTGTGCGGTCAGAACCTGCTCCTCCCTGGATTCACGGCTCGGCTGCCCCGTAACAGCCTCTGCTGAGTCCTGCCCGGATAATTCTGCCGCTGCTCCCTGCTTATTCTGTTCGGCAGTGGGAGCCGGCCCGGATAATTGCCCGGATCTGCCTGCCCCGGTAATATCGGATGCAGGCAGATTATCCTCATCCTGAGTATAAACAGCAACGTCTACCGTCTCCTTGTTTAAGTCTGCCTCTTTCACCGCATGGTGCACCAAACCGTCCGCCCGGCCCGCTTTCCTTTCGGAGCCGATTTCAGGCACAATCTCCTTGGGGACTGGCCTTCCGGCATCCAGCCTGCCCTGAAGCTGTTGTAAATCACCAATCTCGCCCGTCTCACCGAAAAAGACTTCCGAATCTTCCATCACTTCCGCTTCCGGCTCAAGGTCATTCTCATCCACTTCATCTATTTCAGGCAAATCCAAAGACTCCGTCTCGGACTCTATCATAGGCGCCACAATGGTACGCGTTATCTCGTCTTCCATGGCAGCCTTCCGGTCATCCTCCAGTACTTCTTTTAAGCCGGCAGCGATCTCTGCCTGCAGATTGATGGTATTATACTGGCCCAAGTCTACCGGTTTCACCTGAATATCCAGCTCCTCAGGCGGCTCTGCCACATGGCTCTCCGAAAAATCAGCGTGATATCCCTGGCCGGCGGGAATCCCCTGCCCCGAAAACTGGTCCTGGGATACCGATTCATAAATTTTGGTTTTCCCACCCACTTCGTATCCTTGGGAAGTCCCTTGTGACTGTACATAATATGGCGGCTCCTGGACTGCCATTCCCTGTTGCCCTACATAGTAAGCCTGCTCCTGGGACGGCTCTCCCTGGGCAGTTTCATAGTAAAACGATTCTTCCTGTGCTGCCCCCTGCCGGGATTCATAATATATCCCCCCGTCAGGAGCCGTCCCCTGAGCCACATCGCCATAGGACTGTTCCTGGGGCACCGTTCCCTGGGCAGTCCCATAATAAAGCGCCTCCTGGGACTGTACCCCCTGGGCAGCTTCGTAGTAAAGTCCCTCTTGAGGCTGCACTCCCTGGGGTGTTTCGTAATAAATCCCCTCTTGGGTCTGCGCTCCCTGGGGTGTTTCGTAATAAACCGCCTCTTGGGTCTGCGCTCCCTGGGGTGTTTCGTAATAAAGTCCCTCTTGGGTCTGCGCTCCCTGGGGTGTTTCGTAATAAACCGCCTCCTGGGGCGCCGTTCCCTGAGATGCTTCATAATAAAGCGCCTCCTGGGAGATTTCACCCTGCTGCGCAGCATAAAAAGGCTGTCCCTGCAAGGATACTGCCTGCTGCGGTTCGTATTGAGCCTGCTTCTGAGCATCTGCCTCCTGCTGCGGTTCATAATAAGAGGGGGCAGGTTCTTCAAAACGGTGGTCGTACTTTTCCTGTTGGGAGGGGGATAAAGGCTGATGCAGCATTTTCAGTTCCATCGCTTTAATGACATACTTCCCTTCACCAAACCAAAGAATAAGCTCGTCACACTCCTCCACGCAGCGCGTGGCAAGGCCCACCCTGTGATAGAGATACGCCAGTTCGTACGCCCATTTCTCCCTGTAATCCCTTTTTTTCAGTTCTTCCAAAACTCCGATGCGTTCTTCCAGGCTGACGTCCTGGGCCTCATATAGTTTATATTGCAGGATATAGCGCCCCGGATCCTTGGGGGCAACCTGGACAAACTCTTTATAATAGTTGACAGCCGGTACAAAGTCTTCCATTTTGATGGAAAGCTCGCAGAGCGAATAACAGATCGTCCTGCCGCCGGGCCTTCTCTCATATGCTAAAAGCAGCATATTCCTGGCATCCTCATAACGTCTGTTGATCTTATACAAATCGCTTATGGTACAGAGCATCATCACGCTTTTCACCCTGCGCCAGTCAATGGTATCTGCAATTTCCACTGCCTGTACATATTCTCCCTGAGCAATCAGATCCTTTATTTCATCTGCTCTTACTTTATATTCATACTTATCCAAGGTACTTCGCTCCCTATTCTGAATCTGTTGATATTGCTCTCATACCACACCTTCCGCCATGGCACCAGAGCCGTTTTCCTCTGTAAGGCAATAATATCCCACTATTTCGATTCTATATAGTTTACCATAGTCTATGTGCATATGTCAAAAAATAAAGTTTTTTTAATAAAAAATACAAGATATAGTAGCTATACCTTGTATAGTGAGTTTACCCTTATGTTTTCCCTTGTATTATACCCTTTTCCCTCGCTCTTATGGATAAGTCCCCGCCTAAAAGGAATTAAATAAATGACGGCAAACCCGTTATGCAAACCGGAATTCACCGCAATGACATAACATACACCTGGCAGGGATTTTCTACGTCCCACAATGTCGGGAATACTTCAAACTCTCTGAATCCACAACTCAGATAAAATAAATTTGTTTTATCATAGACATCGTATTTTCCCATTTCTACGGTTTTTACTTGTAAAAAAGAATATCCTTTAGTAAATGCAATATCTTTTGCTGTTTCAAGAAGTTGACGGCCTATACCATTGCGCTGATATTTTTTCAATACTCCCATAACGGCGAGTTCCACTGTATCTTTGCCTGTTTCTTTCAGGCAAAGAAAACCCACATTCATTCCATCTTCTTTTGCTGCTATGAAAATTTGGCCAACGCTTTCTGCAATGTAATTTTCACGACCTTCTTCGATTTCAAACCACTCAATAAGAGATTCCAGGATATTGCGTGAAATTGTACATTTTTCATCTTTATCCAGTATCTGTACAATCATTTTTATGTACTGCCGCCTCCACTTCTTATTTTCCAATTTCTTTGCCGTCACCACCGGCATTCTCCAATCATTAATATAATAAATTACTTAACTCCGCAAACTGCCCCAGTGTCAGGGCCTCGCCTCGAATGGCAGGCGGAAGTCCCATCTTCTCCAGCGCCCCTGCCACCTGTTCCCTGGATAAACCTAAATCCGGCGCATTGCACAACCCGTTTGCCAGCGTCTTTCTTCTCTGGTTAAAAGAAGCGCGGATCAGGGAAAACAATTTCGTTTCATCCTCCACCGATACCGGCGGTACCTCATATCTTGTGAGGCGTATCACTGCGCTGCCCACGTTAGGCCTAGGAATGAAACAGTTTGGCGGCACATTTGCCACGACCTCCGGCTTTGCGTAATATTGGACCGCTAAAGACAACGCGCCGTAATCCTTGGTGCCCGGCCCCACCTGCATCCGGTCCGCCACTTCCTTCTGGACCATCACGGTAATACTCTTCAAGGGCACGTGGCTTTCAAACAGGCCCATAATAATAGGGGTAGTTATGTAATAGGGAAGATTTGCCACTACTTTGATCGGATTCCCTCCGTTTCTCTCTTCCGCAAGTCCCCGGATATCCAGCTTCAGGACGTCTTCATTGATAACGGTTACATTGTCATAACCGCACAGCGTATCTTCCAGAATAGGGATAAGGTTCTTATCAATCTCTACCGCAATCACTTCCCTTGCATTCTCGGCCAGGTATTGCGTCATAGTGCCGATGCCCGGCCCAATCTCAAGGACACAGTCCTCTCCTGTAATATCCGCAGCGGCAACGATCCTGTCCAATACTTTGGTGTCTATCAGGAAATTCTGCCCGTATTTCTTTTGAAAATTAAAATTGTATTTCTGTAATATTTCTATGGTATTTCGAGGTATCCCTAAATTTGCCATTCCGGCATTCCTTTCTGTCCCTGCCCGGCTTCTATCCGGCTCAGGCATGCTCCCTCCGCCGCCGGAGCACAATTAACGCTGAATTCGCCGCCTGCATTTTGCTCCCTTGCGGGGTCATCGCCAACCAAGGCCTGCATTACATTTCATAAATCCCAACACTTCCGTCAGATCCTTGAAAATCCGGTAACTCATATGCCTTATCTCCTGGTCCGGCTGCAGCATGTCCGGCACCATGAGCGGGCACATCCCTGCCGCGTATGCGGACCGTATTCCGTTAGGCGAGTCTTCTATGGCATATGCCTCACAGGGTTCTATGCCCAAATGCCGGCAGGCGATCAGATATATATCCGGCAAAGGCTTGGAGTGCGCCACCATATCTCCTGTTACGATAGCCTGGAAATAATCCCGGATCCCTGCGCGCCCCAAATGATCCAAAACAGAAGAGCGCTTGGTGGAGGATGCAAGTCCCACGATCCATTCCTCTTCCTTCAGCCACTCTAAAATCTCTCTAACACCTGCCATCATAGGCAGGCCTTTTTCCTCAATCTCTTCCCAGAACCGAACGGATGCCTTCTCCCGAAAGGTATCATAGTCAAAATCCTGCCCGTAAGCCTCCAGCACGATCTTCCTGCTGTCATTGGCATTCCCTCCGATGCACCTGGGGAAAATTTTGTCCATATCCGGCAATCCGTCCTGTGCCGCAACGGCCAGCCAGCTTTCCATGCACACCCGCTCCGTATCAAAAAGTACCCCGTCCATGTCAAAAACTACTGCTTTCATATCAATCCTCATTTCTTCTGCCCTCAGCGCATAAGCTGCCCTGTGGCAAACAGCGCGAAGGCACAAAGCGCCATGTAAAAAAAGGCGGCGCTCATATCCGAATCCTAAAGTACATTTGAGGCTCCGGCCCAAATCGCCTGCCCTACTCGGAATAGCTGAACTCCTCCAGAAAATGGATGCAGTTGTAAAGCACCAGCACATCCATGCCCTCCTCAGGTTCCATCTGCTTCATTAAAGTAGACAGCCTTCCATTGTAATATCTCAGATCCACCACATATATCCTTTGATAGTGGGGTGTCAGCAGCGGAATCATGCTGTTTGCATAAGAATCCTTTATGACAAACAGCGTCTTCCCGTTCCGATAGCTGGTGTCGATCTGCACTATCGCATGATTGTCATCCAAAAAGAACCCGTACTGGTTCTTCGTATCCAGGTAAGACGTTTCGTAAAAAGTATCCGTTACCTCATTAAAATCATAGGTAACTGTCACAGGACGTTTTTCTGTCCCCTCAAAATATTGTATCGTGTCACCTTTTCGGTCCAGGTTAGTCTTGGAATGCAGGGTTCCCAGAAAATCCTCCGAGACCACCGTCATAGCGTCGGTACGGTAAGCATAAGGCTCCTCCCCCCTGCTCTCCGCCCAGGCCAGATACCCGTAATAAGCCCCCAGGCTGGTCCAGTGATGGTCGTTTCGGTAGTAAATATATTCGTCCATATGGGCCTTTAAACTGCCATAGACATCTACATAATGGTTTTCCCCTACCTGCGCCGCTATCCTTTCCAGCAGTACTGCCTGATTGTAATACGGCGCGTTTGCGGGCATCTTATCCGTGAGAATATTATCCGCAGTGGGAACCAGCATGACAGTGGCGTCCCACTCACCTACCAGCTTCTGGAGCAGCGCCGCCCTCTTTGCCACAAGGAGCTCGGAATATTCCTCCGGCAGATGCTGTTCGATCAGATAACCGTCATCTCCCAGATAGACCCCGTTGATCTCCTTTTTCTGCAGCAAAATATCCATCCGCGTCTTGATCCCGATCCATTTGTCCCTGCTGACAAACTGATCCGTCACATAAGCCTCATAATCTTCCGCATACTTTCCCGAAAAGACACTTTCTCTGGATAGGGAAGGCCTGGCTGCAAGCACTCTGTTTTCCGTTTCCGAATAGAGCCTGTCGCCGCGGCAGAAATCCGCCACGGTAAAGATCAATAGGATCCCGGCAATCACTGCAGTTGTAAAAAAAGCATTTTTCTTTTCTTCCATAGCGTCACTCCCACCTTAGAGCATGTTTTTAACGGTTCTTTAGAACCTGAAATACAGAAAGGGGTTAAATGTGCCGTCAACGATAACTGCAACAGACAACAGCAGCAACAACGCCGGAACCACCTTTTCACCCAAACGGTATAACGCAATGCCCCATCCCGTCTCCGATTTTTCCAGTCTGCCCATGACAAGGTTCGGCAGAGGCGTGGACGCAATGGCGGCAATCCCAAACAGAATAAAGTATTCCCCCAGCAAATACCACCCCTGGCTGTCCCCAAGCTTCCCTCCGAAACCGAACATTGCCGCCAGATAACCGCCTATTTCCCCCAGCGACCCCAGCGAGAATAAGACCCAGCCAAGCAATACTGCCAGGCTGTTGTAGAGGATCCCGATCCCCTTCGGCAGCTGTGCCAATATCTTTCCCAAGAACAGCTTTTCCATCATCAGCAAAAGGGCAAACCAAAGTCCCCATAAGAGGAAATTCCAACCCGCACCATGCCAGATACCCGTCAGCGTCCATACGATCAGTATATTCATGAGCTGACGGGGCACTCCCCTGCGGTTCCCCCCCAGGGGGATATATACATACTCCCTGAACCAGCTCCCCAGTGAAATATGCCATCTGCGCCAAAAATCCGTTACGGAAGACGCCACATAGGGATAACGGAAATTTTCCGGAAAACGGAAACCCATAATCTCTCCCAAACCAATGGCCATATCCGAATATCCCGAAAAATCAAAATATATCTGAAAAGCAAAAGCAAACACTCCCATCCATGCGGTAAGAACGCTTATGCCGCCGATCTCCATAGCGGAAATCTCTGCCCAAAGCTCACCGATGGTATTGGCCAGCAAAGCCTTTTTCGCCAGGCCGGCGGCAAAACGCTTCGCCCCATGGCTGATCCCGATAATATCTACCTTCCTGTTGTGCAGCGCATCCTCAACCGCACTGTATTTTACAATAGGCCCTGCAATCAGCTGAGGGAACATGGTCACATAAACGCCGAAATCCAGTATGCTGTTTTGCACTTTGGCTTTCCCACGGTAAACGTCAATCGTATAGGACATGGTCTGGAACGTATAAAATGAAATACCGATGGGAAGCGGAAGGTGCAAAAGCGGCAGCCTTGCGCCGGTAAGGCCGTTTACCGACTGGATCAGGAAATCCGCATACTTAAAAAAGCAGAGGATAAACAGGTTGATCATGACGGAACTGACCAGAAAAGCCTTTGCCTGCTTCCTGCCCCTGTACCTCCAGATCAGCCTTCCGTTCACATAATCCACCACTGTGGAAAACAGCATCAGCAACACATAAACCGGCTCTCCCCATGCATAAAAAAACAGACTCCCAAGGAAGAGGACGACATTCTTTCCTCTCCCGGGAACCAGAAAATACAATATAAAGAAAAAGGGTAAAAACCGAAACAAAAACAGAACGCTGCTAAAAACCATTTTCCCTCTCATTCCGCCGCGCTGACGGCATTTCGCCCGTTGGGGACCCTGTATTAATTCTCTACATTCTGCCTGACAGTGTCTATCACAAGGTCATTTAATTCCTGGCAGTGAAGGATCACCGCATCGTCACCGTCCTCCATGATATCCATAACGTCGCCTCCCAGCTGGGAGAAGCAGACATAGTTTCCGATCCGCTGGATACGGGATCCCTGTACGATGCCAATATTCTTCGGATATTGCATGGCATTATTGATCTGAACATCGCGGTAGGCTTCCAACGCGCTCTCCACTTCCTCCACCTTGTCCTCTGTTGCCTTAATAATCACCAAAGTATCTACATTTGCACTGATCATAGGCATCTCCGCAAAATAATCTTCATACATATCCGCAGTGATCCCAAACTGCACCTCAAGCATATCGGGCAAAAGGGCCATGTCCGGGAAATAATTGTCTCCTGCAACCTCCAGGATGGCAGCTTTTAACCCTTCCATCTCCTCGGTCCAGCCTTCTTCATAATTATGGCCACCGCTTCCCACTGCGCTTCCCGGCTCCGAACCTTGGGAACTGCTCTCCGTCTGGCTTCCCGATGCAGAATCGCTTCCCGTCTGATCTGCCGGCACGGAACTGCTCTCCGTCTGGCTCCCTGCCACACTGCTCTGCCCGTCCCCTGTATTTCCGCAGGCTGCCAGGCTCACCGCCATGGCTCCTGCACACACGTACGCAATAAACTTTTTCATCATAATCTCCATTCCTTTCCTATACCTGCCGATTTCCCCAAATAGACTCCGCCACACCCGGCAAAATATTCCGGGGCAATGGTTATAATTGGTGCAGAATCGGCTTAATACAAAGCTTTTCATCATCTGCGGAAGGACAAACCCAACCCGCCGATAAATCATCGCTTATTATTATGTCCAGTTTATCATACCATAGACGGAAAAAAAAGCCATAAACTCTTTCTTAATTTTTAAAACTGTGTTATAGTTAGTACCGCTTTTACAATGACGGAATTCTGGTGAAAGGAATGGTACCTGTATATGAGTATTTTAAATGTGGAGCACTTGACCCATGGTTTCGGCGACCGGGCAATTTTTAATGATGTTTCATTCCGTCTGCTGAAAGGCGAGCATATTGGGTTGGTGGGGGCCAACGGAGAAGGCAAGTCAACCTTTATGAATATTATTACCGGCAAGCTGCAGCCTGACGAGGGAAAGGTGGAATGGGCCCGGAATGTCCGTGTAGGATACCTGGACCAGCACACCGCGCTGGCTAACGGAATGACGATTCGCCAGGTGATGGCTTCTGCTTTTGATTTCCTGTTCGGCCTGGAGGCACAAATGAATGAAATATGTGATAAAATGGGGGAAGCTTCTCCCGAAGAACTGGAATCCTATATGGAGGAGCTTGGAACCATCCAGGATCTCCTGGATTCACACGATTTCTACCGGATTGATTCCAAAGTAGAAGAAGTGGCGCGGGCGCTTGGCCTGACGGACATTGGCCTTGACAGGGATGTGACAGAATTGTCAGGCGGCCAGCGGACCAAAGTCCTGCTGGGTAAGCTATTGTTAGAGAAACCGGACATCCTGCTGCTGGACGAACCCACCAACTATCTGGACGCAGAGCACATCACATGGCTAAAACGATACCTGTCCGAATACGAAAATGCATTTATCCTGATCAGCCACGACATCCCCTTCTTAAACAGTGTGATCAACCTGATCTATCACATGGACCGCCAGTCCCTGACCCGCTATGTGGGGGATTATGACAAGTTCCTGGAAGTCTATGAGATGAAAAAGTCTCAGCTGGAGGCCGCCTACAACAAGCAGCAGAAGGAAATCGCAGACCTGAAGGATTTCGTAGCCAGGAACAAGGCCCGCGTAGCCACCAGGAACATGGCTATGTCCAGGCAGAAAAAGCTGGACAAGATGAATGTGATCGAACTGGCCGCTGAAAAACCCAAGCCGGAATTTCGGTTCAAAGAAGCCAGAACACCCGGCCGAATCCTTTTTGAAACAAAAAATTTAGTGATCGGATACGACGAACCTCTTTCTACAGCGCTGGACCTTTCCATGGAACGGGGGCAAAAAATTGTACTTACCGGCGCTAACGGCATCGGCAAGACCACACTTTTAAAAAGCATCCTCGGGTTGATCCCACCCCTGTCAGGCTCTGTAACCCAGGGAGACTATCTGGAAACGGGTTATTTTGAGCAGGAGATGACAGGGGAAAAGGATAACAGCTGTATCGAAGAGATCTGGCAGGAGTTTCCCGGCTTTACACAGTATGAGGTCCGGTCTGCCCTTGCAAAATGCGGCCTTACCACCAAACATATCGAAAGCCGTGTAAAAGTGCTAAGCGGCGGCGAGCAGGCAAAAGTCAGGCTGTGCAAGCTTATAAACCGGAGCACCAACCTGCTTTTGCTGGACGAACCCACCAACCACCTGGATGTGGACGCGAAGGAAGAACTTCAGAGGGCCCTTAAGGAGTACAAGGGCAGTTTCCTGATGGTGTGCCATGAGCCGGAATTCTACCAAGGCCTTGCCACCGATGTCTGGGACTGCACAAAATGGACCACCCGCATCTTTTGATAAGGGTTCTATGTGCATCTTTACACATCAGTGGCCGGAAACCTCATGGTGGATCTGAAGCTCATACAGTTTTTTGTAGATGCCGTCCTGCCCCAGCAACTCCTGATGGGTTCCCTGTTCCCTGATCTTGCCTTTGTGCATTACCATAATACAGTCGGCATGCTGGATGGTGGAGAGGCGGTGCGCCACCATAATGGTGGTCCTGCCCTTCATCAGTTTCTGAAGCGCTTCCTGGATCAAAAGCTCTGTCTCCGTATCGATATTGGCAGTTGCCTCATCCATTACCAGAATCTGCGGCTTATGGGCCAATGTTCTGGCAAAGGAAAGAAGCTGCCTCTCCCCTGCGGAGAAAGTAGACCCCCTCTCCGAGACCGCCTCACGGTATCCTTTCGGCAGCCTCCCGATAAAATGGGAGGCATTGACGTATTCCGCAGCCTCTTTTATCTGCTCGGAGGTAATATCCTCATTATAAAGACGGATATTGCTCTCAATATTTCCCTCAAAGATAAACACATCCTGCTGCATCTGCCCGATAGCCCCGCGCAATTGTTTCTTGCTCAGCCTCCGGATGTCTACGCCGTCAATGTAAATGTTCCCCTTCTGGATGTCATAATATCTGCCGATCAGGTTCAAGATGGAGGATTTCCCTGCCCCTGTAGCGCCCACAAAGGCTACGCTCTGCCCCGGCTCAATGACAAAGGACACATCCCTCAGAACATAGTTTTCATTGTCATAAGCAAACCACACATGAGAAAATTCTATTTTACCCTTGATCTCCGGCAATATGACAGGATTGTCATCTTCCTTTACGGAAGGCTCTTCACTCATTATGGTAAATATCTTTTCCGCAGATGCGATGCAGGACTGCAGTGTGGAAAACTGTTCTGCCAACTCCTGGATCGGCTCAAAAAAGGACTGGATGTACTGGGAAAAAATATAAAGGGTACCGATGGAGATCACTTCATTCAAAAAATCCCTGCTTCCCACGCCCAGCACGATCATCAGAGAGATAACGCTCAATATGTAGATCAGCGGGCGGAAGATGGCAAACACCATCATTTCCCGGTAATACGCTTTAAAAAGCTTTTTGTTTTTGTCGTCAAATTCCTCAAACTTACGCTGTTCCCTGCCGAAAATCTGAATAATGCGCATACCTGAAATATTCTCCGACAGAAAGGTATTGATGTCCGTCAGCCTGGTCCGGGACAGACGGTATGTTTCTCTTGCAATCTTTCTGAATACCACCGTGAGCACCGCCACAAACGGAAGCAGTACGAATGAAACCAGCGCCAGACGCCAATCCATGGCCAGCATCACCGCCGCAAGGCCAATAATCTTTACAATGTTGCGGAACAGCCTGACCAATATACCGGAGTACATCTCGTTCAAAGCCTCCACATCGTTGGTTACCCTGGTCACCAGCTTCCCTACGGGGGTCAGGTCAAAATACCGGCTGCTCAGGCTCTGGATATGGGCGTACAGTTCCCTGCGCACGGTGTGGATGATTCTCTGCCCGGTTTTCTGCAATATCCAGGTCTGGGAGATATTAAACAGAAAGCTTAAGGCTAGGACGATCCCATATTTTACTGCCGTATCCATAATAACCCCATAGTCTCCCTCGGCCTCAAAGGTATCCACGGCGTTACCGATCAGCGTAGGCCGGTACAGGTCAAAGCCGGTAAGGGCCAGGACCAGCACCAGGCTCAAAAGCATCCACCCTGCATAAGGCTTCATATATGATAGCAGATGGAGCAGGGCGTTACCTTTATAATTTGATTCCAAATTGTCTTCTGTCAAAGTACTCATCTACAAAATGTTCTCCTTTCCCAATCACTAAAAAAATCTGTTACAATTCCTTCAGTTCCTGCTCCAATTGCTGTTTTTCATAAATATGGGCGTAAAACCCACCCAGCTCAAGCAATTCTTCATGAGTACCATACTCTGTCATCTCGCCCTCTGTCAGGACGGCAATGTGGTCTGCCTTCTGCAAAGTGGAAACACGGTGGGCAATGAGAATTGTGGTCATTCCTCGCCTGAGCTGAACCAGGTTTTCCAGGATCTGCTCCTCCGTATCCGTATCCACCGCCGAGAGGGAGTCATCCAAAATCAGGATGGGTGCATTCATTAACAAGGCTCTTGCGATGGAGCTGCGCTGCTTCTGGCCTCCGGACAGTGTCACGCCCCTCTCTCCCACCAAAGTGCCGTAGTTTTCCGGGAATTCCATAATATTGTCATGGATACATGCATGCCTTGCCGCCTGGTGGATCTTCCTGCGCAATTCCGGATGATCACCGATCCTCTCCTCCAACCCAAAGGCAATATTTTCTTCCAGCGTGTCGGAGAACAGAAAATTGTCCTGAGGGACATAAGCCACGTCCCGGTGCAGCACCGCCAGGGGAAGCTCATCAATAGGCTTTCCGTCGATCAAAAGCATCCCCTCCCCGCAGTCATAAACCCGCATGAGCAAATCTGCCAGGGATGATTTACCGCTGCCGGTCCTGCCCAGGATTGCCAGCATCTCTCCCGCTTCCACATGCAGAGTGATATTTTTCAGCACCGGGTATTCCCCATCAGGATATGTAAATGTCAGGTTGTTCAACTGTATATCCCCTTTGATGTGGTCCGCCTCCGTCCACTCGGGATATTTGTCCACAATATCCGGCTTCTCCGCAAAAATAAGGGAGATCCGTTTAAACGCAGCCGCCGCCTGGGTAAAAGCATTGATGCAGTCGCCACAGGCAATCATGGGCCACACCAGCATACCGATATAAGTGTTAAAGGCCACAAACTGGCCAATGGAAACCTGGCCGCCCAAAACCATTTTGCCCCCGAATATGAGAGTCAACAGCAGGCTGATACCGGTAATCCCATCCAGCATCGGCCCAAAGATCGTCCTCAGCTTCACCACTGCCAGATTTTTCTCCATATTATTGGCGCTGGCTTCCTCAAATGCTTTAAAATCAGCCTCTTCCTGCACAAAAGCTTTCAAAACCCGGACTCCCGCCAGGCTTTCCTGCACCTTATCCGACAGTTCGGAAAATGCGTCCTGCCGTCTCAGCTGCCGCTTTTTGATCTCAATCCCGTAAAAATAGCATCCTATTGCCACCAGAACCAGGGGCACAAATGCCAGCAGCGTCAATCTGAAATCCACATATACCACCATTTTTACCAGAACCATGATCGTCATGACCACTGCGTCAAAGGTAGTTACAACCGCCATGCCCACCGCCTGCCGTATGGCCTGAAGGTCGTTTGTAAAATGCGCCATCAGGTCGCCAGTTTTATGGCTGTTAAAATATCTGGCGGACAGGGTTTCCAGATGCCGAAACATATCGTTGCGGAGATGGTACTCGATTCCCCTTGCAGCCCCCTGGAGGAAATACCTCCATCCGAAACGTCCGAGCATCATGATAATCCCCGCCCCTAAGATCCTTACCAATATGGGGGCCACTCCCCGCATCCCGAAGGCTCCTGCAGTAAGGCCGTCTACGATCTCCCCGGTGTATTGGGGGATATAAAGGCTGGCCAGGTCAACCAGAAGCAGGATAATGATACCTACAATATAATTCCATTTATACTTCCATAAATAAGGAAACAGTGAAAACCTTTTCATATGAATCATCATGCCTTTCCATAACCCGTAAATTTTCATGTACAGCCATTGTGCTTTGCGCCCAATGGCTGAACCGTTACCATTATTCCTTCATTCTCAAATCTACCTCGGCCAGCATACTTGCATGGCCTTCGCTGCCGTTGGCAAACACGGCGGTCACATAATACTGCCACAGGATACCTGCCTCCGCGTTAAAGGGCAGCACCGCCAGGGATTCCTTCTGCTCCTTCGTCACCGTCCGCACCGCCTCGAAGGTCAAATCCTCTTGCCGCTTGGCATATACATGGTAAGAAACAGCCTTCTCCACCGGATTCCAGTTGAGCAGGAAGCTTCCCCTGCCGCTGTCTACGGAAATCTCCTGCACCACAAAGCCGGTCACCGCATCCTCCTCACACACCCTTGCCCTGCCGGTACCGTCAATCCGCTTTTCCGGCTTTTCGATCTCTTCTATGGGGATCGGGCAAACCAGCTTTTTCAGCTCATCCAGCCGGCCGTCCCTGCCATACTCCGCTATCATCTGCGCCACCATATCCGCATAAACCCTGGCGCCGTATTCCTGAAGGTGGGCCTTGTCAGAGACTCCGGCGGCGTAAGCTCCCTCGGGATACTCCCCCTCCTCCAGCCACATATAAAGACGCTTGCTCTCCTCCGGGCCAATTTGGTTCACATAATCGTTGCTCCTTTTCCCGAGATCCAGCACAGGGATGCCCTGTTCCTCCCCCATCTTCAATAACTGCTCCCGATACTCCGCAAAGCACAGCCTATTGCTGCCGTCCTCCTCCGGCACACGCATGGTCACCGGCGTCACGAGGACAATCTGCGCTCCCCGGCGCCTGCAGGCATCGATATAACGCTGTATGTAAAACGGGAACTCCTCTGCGGGAATATACCGGTTGGGCCGGATGGCTGTGGCATCATTGTGTGCGAACTGCACAAACATATAATCGCCGGGGCACAAAATCTCCAAAACCTGATCCAGCTTCCCTTCGTCATAAAATGACTTTGCGCTTCTTCCGCCGATGGAACGGTTTTCAATTACGATCCCTGGAAGTTCATAAACCCTTGCCAGAGAATAGGTACTATGCTCAGCAGGATATTCCCTGTATTCCTCACTTCCCCGGAAAAACTGACGCAACATCTGCCCCCAGCCTGTCTGAGGGTAAAAACGTTTTTCATAACTTTGTACTGTGGAATCGGACACCAGGAAAATCCTGGGTACCTGCCGTTTCTGCAGGGACGGCATCTCCGCCATCTCAAGGGAACGGATATAGACATCCCCCTCCACTGCCTGCCCATGGATCTCCGGCAATGCCCCCACGGCAAAAGTCAGGGTAAAATTGCCGTCGGTAAGGCAGAGTGTGGCATTTATCTCCTTTTCCTCACCAGGCCCTACCGTAACGGCTTCCTCCTTGACGATCCCGTTTACCCGGACATGGCAGGCATAAGATTCCTCCCCGGGATTTACCAGAACCGCTTTGATCAGGTAGTTACTGCCTGAAAGCTTTCCTGACATTTGTGTCGTTTCTTCGTAATAATAGATTCCGAACCCTGTCTCCTCAATCTCCTGCCACACCCGGCTGTGTATCTTCAGAAGGCCGTTTTCTTCCTCCAAAAAACTCCTTCCCGGCTTCACCATCGCTTTCCTGGGATGATAGACGCCATCCACCCAGCCAGGCGCTTCCATACCATATGTTATGTCATGATATCTGACGCCCGCACTTTTTTGTAAATCTTCATACTCCATCTCTTTACCCCTGCCTTCCATACACACCCTATATTTTTGCGCACACAGACAAACCGAATACCAAATCCGGCTCTGCAATCAGACCCTCCATTCCGAAATGACTGATTTCCCTCTTAAAATTTCTCTCTGCTTATTTTATTGTACCTTCATTTTGAGGGGTGTCAAGGGGGTGGGAAAAGTTTTCCTGGTAATTCCCATCCGTGTAACCTATGTTTGCCGGAAACTCGTCGGCGCTACATTGCCACAGCAGGATGGGCATTCTTCCGGATGGGACAGCTTTTTGCAAAACCAACGCCGTTGTTTACATTTATGAGAAAACTCTTGTGATGCATTATACAGGCTCTTATGGTAGAATGGAGTTTACACACCTTTTTCGAGCGGGCAGGAGGTATACATATGAGCAATCGCATTAAAACCATGACACAGGGAACTCCCGGAAAATTGATCCTGGCCTTTGCGCTGCCTCTCATGGCAGGCAATGTCTTTCAACAATTATATACCGTAGTAGATACCATGGTAGTAGGAAAATATCTGGGGGTGGGCGCCCTGGCTGCACTGGGCGCATCCGACTGGATGAACTGGATGATGTTGGGCATTGTGCAGGGATTTGCCCAGGGGTTTGCCATTCGGATGGCCCAGGAATTCGGCGCCGAAAAGTATGACAGCCTGCGGAAAGTCATCGGCAATTCCGGTATTCTGGCTCTGGCATCCTCCCTCCTCCTGGTTCTCGCAGGGCAGCTGACAGCGCGCCCTGTGTTGACGCTGCTTCAGACTCCCGACAATATCATGGGGAATGCACTGCTGTATCTCCGGATCATGTTCCTGGGTTTGCCTGTTGTCATGGCGTATAACTTTTTTGCCTGCATATTGCGCTCTTTGGGGGACGGCCAGACTCCTCTGCGGGCCATGGTAGTAGCTTCCGTCACAAATATTGTCCTGGACCTGTTGTTTGTAATGGTTTTCCACTGGGGCATTGCAGGTGCGGCGGCAGCAACGCTGATCGCCCAGCTCGTTTCGGGCCTGTTCTGTCTCTACCACATCCGCAGGCTGGAGATATTGCAGATGTCAGCCGCCGATTTCCGGATGGAGGCGGTTCTCGGCGGAAGGCTCATGGCATTAGGTTTTCCCATGGCATTCCAGAACTGCATTATCGCTGTAGGCGGCATGATCGTACAGTTTGTCGTGAACGGTTTCGGCGTGCTTTTCATTGCAGGTTTCACGGCCAGCAACAAACTCTATGGTGTTTTGGAAATTGCCGCCACCTCTTACGGTTACGCCATGATCACTTATGTAGGCCAGAACCTGGGCGCCGGGCAGATCAAGCGCATACGGCAGGGAATGCGTTCCGCCCTGGGTATCGCCGTTGCCACTTCCCTTGTGATTGCCGCTGTCATGCTGCTGTTCGGCAGGGTGATTCTAAGCTGGTTCATCTCCGGCACACCGGAGGAAGCCGCCCGTACCCTGGAAATCGCCTATTTCTATCTGGCCGTCATGAGCGTATGCCTGCCCGTCCTGTATATCCTGTACGTGGTCCGTTCCTGCATCCAGGGCCTGGGCAATACCGTACTGCCCATGGTATCCGGCATTGTGGAATTTATTATGCGAACAGGCGCCGCGTTGCTGCTGCCTCTGGCCATGGGGGAAACAGGCATTTTCTTCGCGGAGGTTGCCGCATGGCTGGGCGCTGACGTTGTGTTGGTGATCAGCTGGTTGGCTGTATCCGGAAAGCTTAAATGACCCATTTTCAGGAATTCCCAACACCCTTTATCCGCCGCAATGCGTCCTGTGCCGCAGATAGCTGCCATAAAACTGTCAGGAAAGCACAACCGGAAAAGCCAGGCACCGTCTGTCGTGCCTGGCTTCTTTCTTGTATACTGCCCAGAATTGTTTACTGCCCAAAACCCGTACCTGACTGCAGGAGCTGCATGGCATGGTAACGGGACAGGTTAAAGGTACGTATCCCGAAATTCTCCGTACGGTTCTGCAAACCCTCCATCCACCAATAGCCGAAGTCATTTATATCATGCCTGCGCAGGTAACTCGCTTCACTGTTGCTGCACTGCGCCTTGGCATATGCCAGGGCGCTCTCACTCCGAAACGCCGCAAAGTCATAACCCAGGCTTTCCATATACGGCACCAGCACCGGCGCGGCATCCCCGCTTAGCCTGCTTAAATAAGCAAAATCATGATAAGGCTCCACACTCTCGTCCACCCACCACTGCATTGTCTCCTCCTGTGCATTTGCCACGTTTACCCTGGCAATAATATAGTCCGGATGGGCAAAGGACAATGCAAGGTAAAACACCGTCACCACCGCCATACTATAGCGGAACAGCGGAAACTTTTCCGCATAAATATTGATCAGGATCCCCAAAAACAATACTGCCAGCAACGCCAGGGACCAAAGCACCAGAATTCTTAAAAAGGTCAGGTAGTAAAAACGGATATAAATGGCCATTCTCATGGCACTGGACGCAATCATAACAAACGTACAAAGTGACATAACTGTCAGAACTGCTTTTAATGCTTTGCTGGAGCGGAAGAACCCCATACACACCAACACAATAATCAGATTCAGGATACTCACTGCCAGAAGCTGGAAGAAACCCTGTCTCGCATATCCGGCATATGTGTATCCGTACGGCAGTTCCAGCTGTCCTAAGAATAACCCCGCCACCTGGACTACGGAGAAAACCAGATATACGAAGGTCAGCATGGCTGTCACAGTAATAGCAATAACCGGCTCTCCGGTACGGTGATCCTTTACCGCTTCTTTTATTTGCTTTTTGCACAGATAAGCCGTCAGCATATACGAGAAGAAGAACATAAACCCGATGCGGAATATAATGTTCGTGATGTTAGGCAGGTTAATGCTCCCGAATATCTTCACGGTCATCTCCAGAAAGACCACATCGGCACTGGCCAGCAATGCCAGAACCAACAAAAGCAACGGCACAGAGATAGCAAGGCCTATCAGTACATATCCTACCGTCTTGCTTTTCCTCTCCTGTCTGCTCTTCTGGTATGCGGCTCCGTCCTGTATCGGACGGGGTAATTCCCCAATGCTCATAAAGACAGCCTGAATAATGCTTCCCAGATATTTTCCAAGATTCCACCCGGAGGTGTCAAAAAACTGCTTTAGCAGTAGGCTCATCAGCAGAAGGAAGACTCCCAGTTTATTGAAAATGATAATCCGGTAGTCATCGGTGAGGAAGGTCGAGATGCCAAGAAGCATCATGCCCACCATATAAAAGCCGCTCCCTTTTTTTAAGGTAGTCCCCAACTTTGATAAAGATAAGCACAAAAGCAAGAGACTGCCTGCGACGAAAAAAGGGTAGGTCACCCCCGATCCGTTCCGGAACATGCAAAAGGTGTAAAACACTGCATAGCAGAAAGATGCAGGGCCAAAAAAATGGTAGTTTTCCTTTAACTTAACGGTTTCTTCCGTCTCCCTGCGTTTTGCCATGTTCTGTACCACGGGATAAGGGACGAACTGCCCCGGCTGCTGTATGGACGGAGATGTACCTGCCGTGTAATATGCTGCGCTTCCGGGTTGCTGCACGCCCGTGTACGCGCCTGCCCAGGACGGCTGCGAACCTGTTCCGGGCGATTGCGTACCTGTGTGTGCGCCCGCTCCGGACGGCTGCAGACCTGACCCAGGCGATTGTGGGCCTGCATATGCGCCTGACCCGGACGGCTGTGGGCCTGCATCTATGCTTGTTTCCGGCTGCTTCAAGTTGGCGTTGGCCGCATCCGATGGCTGACTCTGACACGGTTCTGCCCATACTTCCTGATCCTGATTCCTGTCACTCATATCTGTTCTCCTTTTCTTGCTTTGCTACTGCCGCAACTTACATCCGGCAGATTATCCACAATCTCCGTCCGTATCCCCTTTGTCTGATGGCCCGGTGTCTTCCACATACTCCAGAATGTCACCCGGCTGACATGACAGTGCTTTACAGACAGCCTCCAGGGTAGTAAAACGGACTGCCTTTGCCTTATTGTTTTTCAGTATGGAAAGGTTTGCCAAGGTAATATCCACCTCGTTGGCAAGCTCAGTCAGACCCTTTTTACGCTTCGCCATCATCACATCCAGATTTACAATGATTGACATTTCGTTCTCTCCTCGTCTCCGCGTTCATTTGCGGTGTTGTTGCCGGCTGCTTATATCGTCATATCATTTTCTTCCTTGTACCGCACGGCTTCCTCAAAGACACAGGCAAGCACTTTACTGAATAACCCGGCAATAACAAATACAAAAATCACTACCGCCATGGCAATCGTAAAGCAGACGGCGCAGCGGACCATACCCATAACTACGATAAAGAAACTGATCGTCCCCATCCGGCGCAGGCTCCCTACATTTTCCTGCACAAAACAGTCCCTGGCCAGCACCGTGCAAAATATCCGCCGCAGCTCATGGATCAAAAGAACAGCGGAGACCCCAAGAATAAAGTAGATCACCAGTAGGATTCCGTAATGCTGCTCAAATTGGGGAAGATAGCTGCCGATCCAATGGATGCTGAGAGGCAGAGATATTGTCACTAGAATCCCTGCATAAAACATAAAATCTAAAAAGTATTTCGTCCAGACAGTGAGACGCTGCCTTTTCTCTAATCCTGCTGCCTGCTCTTTACTTTTCCCTGTCATATCTGCCTCACTTTCATACAGTTTGGGATTAAGCTTTACATGCCCTGATTGGGAGCGTTATTTTCTATTATTTCCCAGTAGAGCAAATATATCAGCATTAATTGTGAATGTCAATATATTTATTGATTTTCAATAAATATTTATTATTCTTCATAAATTTTAAATAAAACTTAAGAGAATTAGGTATTTTATCTCCATGGCTTAAGAGAATCAAAAATATCTAAAAAAAGTGAGCCCACCTGCGTCAGCTCACTTTCATACATTTTTCCTGCCTTTTTTATTATAGCCATTGACAAGCGCCGCCATGCTTCCTAAAAGACAGCACACCTTCCGGGCATGTGCCAAATAGTGTGACGGCTTTTTATCTTTTTACCCTAAAAGTTCCAGCAGATCCTCCCGGCTCATATTGATAATGCCACCATTCTCCCCGCTTAGTATCTCCTCCGCCAGGTTCTTCTTCTCCTCCTGCAGGCGGAGGATCTTTTCTTCTATGGAGTCCTTGACAATCAGCTTATAGACGGAGACCACCTTCGTCTGTCCGATACGGTGCGCCCTGTCCGTAGCCTGATTTTGTACCGCCAGGTTCCACCATGGATCGTAATGGATCACAATATCCGCTCCGGTGAGATTCAGGCCGGTTCCCCCTGCCTTCAGGGAGATCAGGAACAACGGAGTGTCATCCCCATTAAAATCCCGCACTAATTCCACCCGTTTTGCCTTCTCCGTCTCGCCGGTAATCTTATAGTAAGGGATCCGGTTCTCTATAAGCTCCTTCTCCAAAAGCTCCAGCATGGAGACGAACTGTGAAAATAACAGGATCTTGTGCTCGCCCTCTATGGCGCTCCGGATCAAGTCAATACAGGCAGCCCTCTTTGCCGACTCCCCGTCAAAGTCTTCGTAAAGCAGCGACGGGTCACAGCAGATCTGGCGCAGCTTCGTAAGCTCTGCAAGCACCTGGATTTTGTTTTTCTTATAATTTTCTTCTGTCTGTTTTGCCAACATCTCCCGCATATGGACGACCTGCCCGTCATACAGCCTCTGCTGTTTCTCGGTCATTTTCGCATAGTAAGTTTCTTCCATCTTCTCGGGGAGGTCTTTCAGCACATCCCCTTTTAACCTGCGCAGGATAAAAGGGGAAACCATTCTTTTCAGGCGTTTCGAGGCATCCTCATCCTGATTTTTTACCACAGGCGTCTCCAGCTCCTTTTTAAAGGTTTCATACCCGTAAAGGAAGCCTGCCATGAGATAATCGAAGATGCTCCACAGCTCGCTCAGACGGTTTTCGATGGGTGTCCCCGTAAGCGCATACCGCACTCTGCTTTGAATCAGCTTCACGGACTTCGCCGCGGCCGTAGAATGGTTCTTAATGTACTGGGCCTCGTCAATCACCTGATAGGAAAACTGTTTGCCCTCATAATCGGCAATGTCCCTTTTCAGCAAATCGTAAGAAGTCAGCAGCACATCCCAGGCCTGATATCTGTCCAGGATCTCACGCCGCTGTATCTGATTCCCCACAACCATACCCACGGAGATCTCCGGTGCAAACCGCGTAAACTCTTCCTGCCAGTTGTAAACCAATGAGGCTGGCGTAACGATCAGCGCAGGCTGCTTTTGCCCTCCCGCATCAGAGCAGTCCAGCCTGCCCTCATTTTTTGCCGCCAAAAGCACCGCTATCACCTGCAGGGTTTTCCCCAGTCCCATATCATCCGCCAGGATGCCGCCGAAACCGCTGCTCTCCAGCGTGCGCAGCCAACGGTAGCCATGCTTCTGATACTTGCGCATGACAGGCTTCAGAGTCCGGGGAAGTTCATAATCGGAATCCTCTATGGTCTTGAAATTTTTCACAAGCTTCTTAAAATGCGTATCCCGGTTGGCATATATGCTGTCACACTGTTCCAGCATTTTATCCAGATAAAGCGCCCGGTATAGGGGCAGCTTCATTTTTCCTTTTACAAATTCCTTCGGGGAGATGTGCATGGCATCCAGCATGGAGGCAAGCTCCTCCAGGCTCTGCTCTTCCAGGTTCAGGAAATCGCCGTTTTGGAGGCGGTAATACTTTTTCTTCCTGCGGTAATTCTGCAGGATTTCCAGCAGTTCCTCCTGGCTCAGCTCATCCGAATGTATCTCCAGGTCCATAATGCTGCTCCCCACGGAAACGCCTACCGTCACTGGCACTGCCTTGCGGATGCGCAGACGCCGGAAGCTATCCGTGGTCCGCACCTCCCCGTGCCGCATCAGTTCCCCGATGCCGCTTTCCAGAATGGAATATATGCAGTCAACATCTCCGCCACAATGGAAAAACCTCTTCTCCATATCCATTTCCGGGAACATCTGCCGCAAACAATCCAGCGTCTCAAGCTCCCTCTCCATGTCACGGAAACGCTCCTTTTTCGCCCCACTGTCAAGCCAGTCCATGACATCGCATTCCACATCTCCGTATTCGGCCCCTGCCCGGCAGATGACATTCTTCTGCTCCGCATCCAGGTAGAAAATAAATTCCACTTCCGGCGGAAGATACTTCTGCACCGCCTCCGTGTCCTGCTCCGTGACGGAAGCGTATTCCTTTAACATCGGAAGGACACGGTAATAAAATTCCGACAGGTATCTGCGGCCAATCTGCATGGATATCTTCCCGTTTTCCGCCATATCCAGAAGAGGCTGCAGATTTTTCATTTTTTCCGGATTGATCCGATTCAGGCAGTCCTCCGAAAAATAGTACTGATAGCGCAGTCCCTCCAACAGCTTCGGGATGCTTCCCTTTATGCGGACTCCCTGGAAAATGCCTTTTTCATCCGTTTCCTTGGTTATGGCAAACTCAATATTGGGATCCGCTTCCCGAAACTGCAGCATGGCCTTCTGCGGTCTTCCCTCTCTCTTGTCTGTGAAATTAAGCTTCTCCCCACTGGCCAAATCAAAAAAATCATCCAGACGCCGCCCGTAAAGGGAAATCCTTGCCTTAATCGTTTCCGCAGTGCCTCCGTTATAACGGAAACCCTGTTCGAAATACTTCCCCCTTCTGCATTCTTCCGTGATAACCTGCCGCAAATAGTGATAGTACTTTTCCGAATGCCCGTCAAAGCGCGCGGTGGAAAAATCGATCTCTGCTTTTGTCCCGAATTTCATCGGCTCCTTCGCTTCCACCCCGGCCACAAGCGAGGGCAGGCTTTTTACCTGATACAGCCTGTCCTTTCCGATTCTTACGCCCAGCTTTAACCCGTCATAGTCCAATTCCAGCAAAGGTTCCAGCATAATGCGGGAAACCTTATCCGGCTCATCCTCCGCACTGCTCCAGGCCCTCAGATTGCGAAAATCTAAAAGCATTCTCTGGGCATAACTGTCCGTTGCATCCCCCAGAGCCTCCTCCCGCAGCCTCTTCTGCAGCAGAAGCAGCACTCCGATAATGTGGACGCAGGGCCGGGATTCCTCCCTTCGGGGAGGACGGATGTAACTATACTGGCTCTGGGCACTATGGTAACTGTAATAACACTTCTTTACCCCACACTCCGCATAGTGAATGGTGTTTTTGTCAAAGCAGACCCTGGCCCATCCCGTTGCTTCCTTATCTTTTCCCGGGCGGATGGCCCCTTCGGCAATCCCCATCATCTCATTGGCCCCCAGCTTGTTGGGGTAGCCGATCCGCAGGCTCTCAAGGGTGATCTCACCTTTCTCTGTCATTTCCCTGGCAGCCTGGCAGGAATCTTCATAAAAGATTAAATTATTTGTCATTTCCCGCAGGTCAAAATATTCATATTCTTCCGAATCCCTTCCCTTTGCCTCCGTTGCCGCTTCATCCCCGTCCCAGATTGTCCATCTGTGGGAAAAGGGGTATATCCTTCTGGGCGCGTTGTCTTCCTTCTTACGCCTGCTTTCCGCAGCAGATGCCGTTCCCCTCTCCTCTTCCTCCGCTATGGCATACAGCACCGCCGCCGTGTGCCTGCAGCAGCCGTTATAGGAAGCCTCTTTGCAATCGCAGTAAAGTCGGGGGTGAACCCTGTCTGTCAGATATACCTCCACATCATGCTTCCTGGAGCCTGTTACCTTGGCCTGGTAGGTAGACCCTCTATGCATAAGCCCCCTTACACAGCCATTCTGAAAATATTCCCTGCCCTGTTCCAATATTTGTTTGTCAAATAGATAGTCCCATCTCATGTGGCTCATCCTCGCTGTAGTTTCATGATCATAAACTCTGGCTTATGCCGGAATCCAGCAACACTGCACCATCTTTATTAACATGCAGTCCCCTTTTTAAATGTCTTGTTTTCCAGCCTGTTACTGATCCTCTAAAGCTACATACTGCTGTAATTCCGGATATTCTGCAGCGTGATCCCTTACATAGCTCCTTTTAAATGCAGCAAAAGCGGATTCCCGTCTCAGCAGGCTGCGCAGCGTCCTGACCGCTGTCTTTGATCCGGAACCATTATGTACTCTTTCCAGCTGTCTGTACAATAGATTCATCTCCTTTTGAAGCAGCTTCCATCTTATGTCACTGGTATATGTCCTCATACCTGTATTTTTCATGGAAAAAGTCTCCACGACCAGCTGTGCTGTCCGTTTCAGTATCTCATCCTTCGGATCGGACACAGATATTGCCACATTACTGCCCTCCATCCGAAAATGCAGATACCTCTCCGGATCTGTATTACAACAGTCTATTATCCCTTCATCATATTTGCTGCTGTTTTTTATTCCGTTACAGTGGCCGCATGACCAGAAGAGATTTTCCCAGTCATATTTTCTATCCTGATATTTTCCGGATTTATGTGGAAGCAAATGTTCCACGTTAGGATCCTGCAATCCTTTCATTTCACAGATATAACATTTATTATGAAAGTCCTGTCTCAACCGTTCTATTACATCCTGCCTGTCATACTTTCCATTCACCTTTTTTGCTTCTTCAGCAAGCGATGCGGGAGCCGGAAAAGAACGTTCTACTTTAACCATCGATATCCTCCCGATTCATAAATTCCAGCTTCAGCCTCTGATATTCCGTCGAAATTCCCAGCGCAAGGTAATCCGGGATTTCATCCAGATACAGTTCCAACTCCGCAATCTCACTCAGCTCATCATCTGAAATGTTGTCTTTTCCCACAAGATTTTTATATTGCATAAACTTTTCTTTTAAAATGCCTGAAAGCTTATCCGTCCTGAAATACCCTTCCACAATGCCGTCATAGGGCACATTGCCTAATCCGTTTTCCACCAGAACATTATTCTCCAGGTCATAGATGACCGCATTTTCCAGACTGTTCAATATGAAGGGCGAATGGGAAGTCACAATAAATTGAATGTTGGGAAACAGGCCGGTCAGTAGCGGCATGATATTTTTCTGCAGTTCCAGGTGAAGATGTGTCTCAATCTCATCAATCAGCACAATCCCCGGCAGCTTAAAGTCAAAGGTACGCTGTGTCTGTTTTTCCATCCGCATCATGATATCCAGTATGATATCCAGTACTGCCTGATAGCCGCTGGACAATGTATTAAAGTCAAACAGTTCCTTTCCCTGCTGTGAAATGTGGAATTGGAACGTATCCTCATCAAATATCAGCGCTACCGTCTCATCATCAAACACTTTTTTTAAGAGATCTTCAAGCTTTTTGAACCAGCCTTGTATTTCATCCGCCTTTTTTATTTTCTGATTGTTTCTGGCCAGAGCCTCTGTCATTTTCAAGTCCAGCAGATATTTTATAAAATCAGTCCGTGGAAAATCTGACAGCAAATAATCATCTTTTAACTCCACCTTTTCTACATGCCTGGGTTGGGTCGCCTCAAATATCCTGTCAGCTCTGTAACAGGCCAGAACATAATGGTACTTTTCTTTTAATGCCAAAAGGCTTTTCGTGCTTTGATTAAACTGTACGCTCAGGCCTCTTCTGGTTCGGGCCAGATTGGCTTCTCTGTCAGAAACATCTTTTTCCAGCCTTATGATTTCCGATTCTTCCGCTCCATTTTGAAGCGCTTTATCCCTGCTCATTTGAGCCTCGGACAACCATGCTTCCATGTCGTCAAAAAAAACATTTGTAACTGCTTGCTTCAAATACTCCGCAAGCGCTTCCACCACGCTTGTCTTCCCGCTGCCGTTTTTTCCGGTCAGTATCAAATGTTTAATATGGCCTTCTGACAAAGGGATTGTAATATTTTTTAAATGTCTGACCTTTTGAATTGATAATTTAGTGATATAAATCTGCTCCATTACTCATCCTCCGGTTTAGCGGTCTTAAATGCTATTTCATTTTTACTGGCTGCAATACCTTATATTTCGGGATTTTCAAACTTATAAGTCCATTACATGGGTCTTAAATTTTTGTTGAGCCTATCCACCATCCAGGCGATACGTTTCTCCCTTCCGGTATCTGTTTTTGCGTCAAAATACGCCCGCGTATAAGTCTTTTTTACCGATAAAGGCATGGCCAGAAAATTGGTGCAGGCAGGTTCATATCCATCCAACAATGCGGATACCTGTACAATCTGCTCCTCTGTTACCGCCATGGGGTTTGGGGCGTACCACTGACCGTTTTTTTGGGCTTCTTCTATTTTCCTTCTTCCAAAATCAGTCATAAGTCCCCGTTCTTCAAGGCTTTGGGCCAAAGCCTTATTTTTCTCCGACCACTTGCTCTTCTCCCTGCGCATGGAAAAGTATTTCTTGTATGTTTTATCGTCAATGCTTTGCATCTGTCCGTCAATCCAGCCAAAGCAGAGCGCTTCTTCCAGCGCTTCCCCCGCTTTTATTGTTTTCGGCCCGCCGGCTTTGCCAAATAAAAGCCAGATACCGTCATTTGACTGGCAATGTACCTCAAGCCATTTCCTGAATTCTTCCCTGTGGGAGAACTCCATCATCTCACTCATTCTATGCCTCCTTTGTCCGCCCTATCCGTCCATGACATTGCTATATGTAAGTTGTTAAAATAATATCATAAAATTATCTGTTTTTCAATATAGCGTGGCTCTTATTTGTTGTGCCCCCACAGGGTTTCATCTCTTTTTCCCCATCTGCCGCTGTGCCGCCGAAAAATCTCTCCTGTACTGCAGCGGCTTCTGCCCCGTCCGTTTCCTGAACTGGGCGATAAAGTTGCTGGTATCCTGGAAACCGCATAAGGCAGCGATTTCGGCCACGGCCAGATCCGTAGTCCGGAGAAGCTCTTTGGACCGGCTGATGCGGTAGGCAGTGAGGTAACTGTAAGGCGTAATGCCCATGGCCCGGCCAAACATACGGATAAAATGATATTTCGAGACCGGAATACCCTGCAGGATATCTTCCACCGTAATATTCTCTCCATAATGTCCTTCTATAAATGCAACTGCCTGTGAAATATATGCATTGTGTTCTTCCCTCTGCCCCCCCTGTTCGCTTTCCAGGACTGACAGAAGCAGCATATGGTACAAGCCATGCATTTTCAGGGACAGTTCGGCGACGCCTCTGGTATCGTTTCTGGCTGCCAGTGCCAGAATGGTCTCCAGCCTTTCCCGAAAGGCTGGCCTGTCATATACCAGGATGCCCGCGATCTCCCCGGGATAGAGGAGCTGCCGGAAAGCCTCCGCCCCGCTCCCCCTGAAATGAATCCACACAAACTCCCAGTTGTCCCCCTCCGCAGCATATCTGTGATACCGCCGGCAGTCCAGCACCACTGCCTGCCCTTCCTCCAGCAGCAGCTCCGCATTCCCCGCATTCACCCTTCCCTGTCCTGTCAGTGTAAAAAGCAGCAGATAGCTGTTGTGGCACTGCCGTTCCACCAGATACCCCCTTTGGCCGTAAAAATGCCCCGCCTCCACGGCATAAAAAGGGAGCGTCTGTGCCACCGGGGAGGGCGTGGCTGTGATCCAAAGCGAAGCATCCGCTATCTTTTCATCGTATTTTCCCATGCTGTTCTTCTCCCTTCCTGACTTCATTGTCTGCCCACGAAAAATCCGCGCTCCACCGGAAGAGATGACCAGACGGAGCCGACAAATGCCGGGGCATGGCTTCAGAAAATCCGCCACACTCCGGCACTTGCCGTTCACAATCACAGCAATATATCCAACGCCTTATACTCATCCATCCTCTGAGCTACCTGCTCCCAGGTGATACCGGAACGGATAAATTCATAGTCATCTGCTATACGGCCCAGTTCCGCTTTTATCTGAGGCACATCTTCCGGTTTTCCCGCACCGGTGCGGACATAATAGTCAGGAAGCAAAGCGCAGCTTACAATACTGCTTTCCGCAGAGGGCGGCTCCATGCCCTGGCTCAATGCACCCAACAGACGCAGGTGCCCATCCAGAAAGCCGTTCAGCTCCAGTAGCACCAACATCCCGTTTAAGTCAAAGGCCTGAAAAGGCGCACTGCCGGGGACATCAATCTGATTGTCCGCATAGAAAGCCTCCGAGTCACCCAGCTCGTACAGGGCATTGCATATCTCCATCAATTGGTTATATTCTTCCTGGGAAATTGCCACCTGAAAGGATTTCAGCATGGTATCCACAACCCATTCCAGTTCCCCCAGTACCTCACAGCCGGGAATCCCGGCCAGGCGTTCTCCCAGGCGGACCAGACGGGCAACGGACAGCAGTCCCCACACTCTGACCTGCATATCACTCAATTCCTCCGCCTTCTCCTCTGCCTCGGCAAGAATGTCATTGTAAATTAAAGAAGCCTCTTCCAGCGTCCCGATACGGTCGGAACAGTCATCCACAATGTCCTCATGGAAAAGCCGCTTTTTGCTTACATGTTCGTAGACCTCATCACTGGCGCTGTAAACCGTATCTGCCCTGTGCAGCCACAAAACAGCCTTATTCAGGTCACCCTGCTCCATGGCGTCAACCCCAAGGTCATAATATACCCTGGCAAGGCCATCCCAATCCTTTTTCTTCAGGCATACCTCCAGCAGCTCCTCCGGATTCTTTCCCTTTCCAAACAAGCCAAACATAACCGCATATCTCCTCTCTGGAACATTTCCTGTGCCGCGTCTACGCCGCGCAAACACTTCCGTATTAAATTTTACCATACGCACAGGCAGGGTTCAAGACTGTTCCTCCTCTGTGTACTCCCTGTACGCATTCCTCCAATCATTTTCCGCCCAATACTCCGAACCGTCCCGTAGCCTTCCAAGGAATTTATACTGGTACATCTCCCTTCGAACCAATTCCACATCGCCAAACGCGATCTGCTGCCGAATGATCTCATTGATCTCTTTTTCCGTATACTTTCTGCCAATCTCTATTTGCTCCGCAATTTTAATAAGAGCAATGATGCGCATGGGCTTTTTAGACGGATACTGTGTTAACCTTCCGTCCGGATCATAATAGTTATCCAGTTTTTTATGATATGCTTCCATCAGCTTTTCCATATGCTTCCTCCATTCCATAAATTGTCCCCTTTTAAAACAGTATAGCACAAATCGGAGCAGAAAACACAGTTCCAGCAATTATTTCCTATTTTCCAGCAATATTCCTTACTCCCCTTTCCATGCAAACGAGATATAATATCCATAGTCAACTCAGTCATCCTCCGCAAACGTAGACAACGACAGGCAGCCGGAACCTGGCTTAACTGCCAAGCAGCCTGCTGCACCACCATGACCAAATCTTTGGAAGTTTAGTTGATGCACGAGACGCCCTTAAAGGAAACCACACAGAAAGGTCAGGATACCAGATGAACAAACCAAACAAAGTAACCGTCCGGCAGCAAAAAGTAACCATTCCCACCTACGAGATCGCAGAATACGACAAGAACCCCATGTTCCTGGAAAAGCGTGTCTATCAGGGTTCCAGCGGCCGGGTATATCCCCACCCCGTATGCGAAGGCGTAGCGGATGTGAAAACCGACCATGAATACAACGCAATTTTCCTGGAAAATGATTATCTCCTGGTCATGATCCTCCCGGAACTGGGCGGCCGCATCCAGAGGCTTTACGACAAGACCAACGGATATGACGCCGTATATTACAACGAAGTGGTCAAACCGGCCCTTGTAGGCCTGGCGGGGCCATGGATCAGCGGCGGCATTGAATTTAACTGGCCCCAGCACCACAGGCCTTCCACCTTCGATCCGGTGGACTGGACCATAGAAGAGCATGGGGACGGATCCGTCACCGTCTGGACAGGGGAAATCGAAAAGATGTTCCATACCAAAGGCATGGCGGGTTTTACCCTATATCCCCACAGAGCCTATCTGGAGATAAAGGGCCAGGTCTATAACCCCACCGACAGACCCCAGACCTTTTTATGGTGGGCCAATCCTGCGGTAGCCGTCAATGACCATACCCAGTCCGTCTTCCCTCCCGACGTGACCGCCGTCATGGATCACGGCAAACGGGACGTTTCCAAATTCCCAATTGCGGAGGGTATTTATTATAAAGTAAACTACGCCCCCGGTACGGACATTTCGCGCTATAAAAACATACCCGTGCCCACCTCCTATATGGCATACCATTCCGACTTTGATTTTATAGGGAATTACGATTACTCCAAAAAAGCCGGACTGCTGCACATTGCCGACCATCATGTGTCCCCCGGCAAAAAGCAGTGGACCTGGGGAAACGGAGATTTTGGAAGGGCCTGGGACCGCAATCTCACCGACGAAAACGGTCCTTACATTGAGCTGATGACAGGCATGTTCACAGACAACCAGCCTGATTTCACCTACCTGAAACCTTATGAGGAGAAAAGCTTTGTACAGTATTTTATGCCCTACAAAGAGGCAGGCGCGGTAAAGAATGCCTCCACGGAAGCCGTACTCAATCTGGAATTCGAGGAAGAGAAGGCAGTGCTTACCCTCTATTCCCCTGTGGAGTCCGGGGATATTTCCATTGAACTCCTCTCTCACGGGAATGTGATATATTCACGCCGGTTAGAGCTTACCCCCCGGGCGGCCTTCCGGGATGCCGTTCCCATACCGGGGCAAATGATCCCAAAGGCCCAAGGCCATATGGACGGATCAGGCATCACCCAGGATGGGTTCAAATGCAATGCAGCCGGCGCATCCTCCGCCGGCAGGGACCAAGGCAGGGATTTACGGCCAGGGAAGCAGTCCCTCCGGGATCTGTCCGTTATCGTGCGCAAAGCAGGCAGGGAGATTCTCTGTTACACTCCCGCCGATTATGACGCCCCCATCCCGGCTCCCGCGGAAGCGCTCCCGGAACCGTGTGCCCTGGAAACCACGGAAAAGCTGTTTCTGGCTGCCACCCACCTGGAGCAGTATCGGCATGCCACCTGCTCCCCGGAGGATTATTACCTGGAAGGGTTAAGGCGCGACCAGAGCGATATCCGCCTGAACAACGGTTACGGAAAATATTTATATAATAAAGGATGTTTCACCGAAAGCGAAGCATATTTCCGCCAGGCCCTACGCTCCTCCACCTGGAAAAACCCCAACCCCTATGACTGCGAACCCTATTTTAACCTTGGGTTGGCACTGAAATCCCAGGGAAAAACGGAAGAAGCCTTCGACGCTTTTTACAAATCCGTCTGGGACGGTAATATGCAAGATAAAGGATTTTATCAGTTAGCTTGCATTGCCGCGGGAAAAGGCAGCTATCATGAAGCATTGGATTACCTGGAGAAGTCCCTTGCAAAGGGTTCCCATAACCTGAAAGCCAGAACCCTGAAGACCGCCCTGCTACGCCTCACCGGGCAGGCAGGCCAGGCAATCGCCTTTGCCCGGGAGACTGCTGCCATGGATCCCCTGGATCATGGCGCCTGCTACGAGCTGCTTCTTTTGGAGGGTGCCCCGCAAGATTCTCCCACAGACAAAACAGACGGCTCCACGGACAGAAAAGACCGATTCTCCGCTTCCTCCCTGCAAGCCAGTCCCATGGGCCAGAAGTTCCGGGCGCTGCTCCGGGGGGACAACCACAACTATATCGAGTTGTCTCTTTGCTACAGCAGCGCCGGACTGTATGGAGAAGCTGCAAATATCCTGCGGCTTGCGCCAAATACGGATGAACCCATGATGCACTATTACCTGTACTTCCTCACAGACGACAGCATGGAACTGCAGAAGGCAGAGACTGCAAACAGCCTTTACTGTTTCCCCAACCGCCTGGAGGATATCCCCGTGCTGCGGAAGGCGGTAAACGCCCGGGGCGCCCATGCCGCCTACTACCTTGGCAACCTCTGTTATGACAGGGGCCGTTGGGAGGAAGCGCAGCGCCTCTGGGAACAGGCATCGGTACAGATCATTCTCCCCACTGTGTACCGTAACCTGTCCCTTGTATACTACAACAAGCTTCATGATGCCCACAGGGCAAAGGCCGCACTGGAAAAAGCCTTTTCCCTGGATCCGAAGGATGCCAGAATCTTCTTTGAGCTTGACCAGCTGTACAAAGCAATGAACTTCTCCGCCGGAGACCGCCTCGCCCATATGGAATCTTATCCGGAGCTTCTGGAAAAGCGGGATGATCTCTACACGGAATATATCACTTTGCTCAACTTTAGCGGCCGCTGCGAAGAAAGCTATGAGAAAATCATGAGCCACAATTTTCATCCCTGGGAAGGCGGAGAAGGCAAAATTCCTGCCCAGTACCGCATTGCACTGATCCAGTTGGCAAAGGCGGAGATCTCTAAAGCAGGTTTTGGGGCAGGAATGGCCTCGGAAAATGAAGAATTTCACAGGAAAAAAGCCATTTCCCTCCTGCAGCAGGCCCTCGTGTACCCCCATAATCTGGGCGAAGGCAAGCTGATCGGGAATCTGGACAATGACATTTACTACCTGCTGGGCACCCTGTATGATGATCCGGAGCGTTCACGGGAAGCCTACAGGCTGGCTGCCAGAGGGGAATTCAATTTATCCTCCGCCATGTACTACAACGACCAACCCCCTCAGATGATGTACTATGCCGCGTTGGCTCTCAAGGCATTGGGCGAGGACACAGAGGCCCAACGCCGTTTTGGCGCATTTATTAAATATGCGGATGAACACAGAAACGACAATATCAAGATTGAATACTTTGCCGTCTCCCTGCCTGACTTTTTGATCTTTGAGGGTGACCTGAACAGGAACAATCGGGTGCACTGTTGCCTTATGGCGGCTTTGGGCCATCTGGGAAGAGGCGAAACCGAACTGGCTAAACAATTTGCCTCTAAGGGCCTGGAAATGAATGCCTGCCATTTTGACCTCAAAGAAATTGCGAACCTGTAACCAATAAGATTCCCGGGCAGCGAATCCAGTTTTACAAATCAACTATATGTGACCCGCGCCACAAAAATGCTGCCTCCCCCTCCGCCTTGCAGATGAAGCAATCATCCTGTGTAATATATAGAAATTAATTATTCAATGTACTATACTTCAAAGATCAAGTCGCCGTATGTGGGAACTGGCCATACCTCCTTATCTACCAGCATTTCCAGCTGGTCCACAGGGGTCCTCAGTTCCTCCATGGCGGCGAAGACAACATCCTTATAAAAGAACGCCTGTTTCTTAATATCACTGATATCCGCCGCTTCCTTACCCGCTTTCTCCAGCTTCACCAGCGCCGACTTTGCCTCCGCCAGTTTTGCGGAAATTTCGTTCAACAGCTCTGTCTGTACACTCGCGTCCGCACCGGCCTCTTTCACCGCGATCACGGTATCCGCCAGGGACTTCGTGTATTTGATCACCGCGGGAAGGATCTGCTTCTTCGCCATATCGATCATGGTCAACGCCTCAATGTTAATGGACTTGGAATAAGTCTCATAGGTAACTTCCTCCCGGGACTCCAGCTCCACTTTCGTAAAAATGCCAAACTTTTCAAACAGTTTTACGGCCTTTTCGGTAGTCAGCGTCGCTGCCGCCTCCACCATGGACTTGATGTTGGGCAGGCCGCGCCTGGCCGCTTCCGCCACCCATTCGTCGGAATAGCCGTCACCGTTAAAGACAATCCTCTGATATTTGGTCATATATTCCTTGATCAGGTCATGAACGGCCAGCTCAAAATCCTCCGCTTGCTCCAGGATATCCGCCGCCTCACAGAAAGCCTCCGCCACAATGGCATTCAACGTGGTATTGGGGCTTCCGATGGAGTCTGCGCTGCCCACCATTCGGAACTCAAATTTATTTCCGGTGAAAGCAAAGGGTGAAGTCCTGTTTCTGTCCGTGGCATCCTTCTCCAGGTCAGTCAATGTGGAGACACCCGTCTCCAGCTTGCCCCCTTCCAGCAGATGGGCCGCCTCACCGGTTTCCACCAGCTGCTTTACCACATCCTCCAACTGCTCCCCAAGGAATATGGAAATAATGGCAGGGGGCGCCTCGTTTGCACCCAGCCTGTGGTCATTCCCCACGTCCGCAGCGCTCTGGCGCAGAAGGTCTGCATGGGTGTCCACAGCCTTCATAATACATGCCAGCACCAGAAGAAACTGTATATTTTCATTTGGCGTATCACCGGGATCCAGCATATTCACACCATTGTCGGTACCCAAGGACCAGTTGTCATGCTTTCCGGAACCGTTTACTCCCGCAAAAGGCTTTTCATGGAGCAGACAGGTCAACCCATGGCGTCCCGCCACCTTCTTCATGGTCTCCATGATCAGCTGGTTATGGTCCACCGCAATATTGGCTGTCTCATAGATGGGGGCCAGCTCATGCTGCGCCGGCGCCACCTCATTGTGCTGGGTTTTGGCTGTCACGCCCAGCTTCCACAGCTCAATGTTTAAATCCTTCATATAGGAACCGATCCTCTCACGGATCGTACCGAAGTAATGGTCCTCCAGCTCCTGTCCCTTGGGAGCAGGCGCGCCGAACAGCGTCCGTCCGGTAAAGATCAAGTCTTCACGCTGCAAGTATTTCGCCCTGTCCACCAGGAAATACTCCTGTTCGGGCCCCACGCTGGCAACCACCTTAGTGGCCTCGGTATTCCCAAACAGCCTCACAATACGGAGGGCCTGCTGGCTGATTGCCTCCATGGAACGCAAAAGCGGCGTCTTCTTGTCCAGGGCCTCCCCTGTGTAAGAGCAGAATGCGGTAGGGATACAAAGAATCACTCCCACAGCATCCTCCTTCAAAAAGGCGGGGGATGTGATATCCCATACGGTATAGCCTCTCGCCTCAAAAGTAGCCCTCAAGCCGCCGGAGGGGAATGAGGATGCGTCCGGTTCACCCTTGATCAGCTCCTTGCCGGAAAACTCCATAAGCATTTTCCCCTCTTCGTCGGGATGGGTAACAAAAGCGTCATGTTTCTCCGCGGTAATCCCGGTAAGCGGCTGAAACCAATGAGTATAGTGGGTAGCGCCGTTTTCCACCGCCCAGTCTTTCATTGCCTTGGCAACCACATCCGCGGCGGAAGGGGACAGTTCGCCGCCCTGTTCCATAATCTTTTTAACCTCTTTGTATACGCTTCTGGGCAGCCTCTCCTTCATCTTCCCGAGGGTAAATACTTTACTGGCAAAAATCTCTTCCACATTCAGTGCCTGACTCATCTTTATTCTCCCTTTCTCGATTTGTTTTGTAACACACCGGCCAGGTATCGATAACCTACTTTTCATGAAAATGCAATACCTGAATTTATCTTTTTACGGACAGCTTTCCACAGCCACACGCAGCAGGTCGTAAACTTCCGCCTCCTCCGACAGCTTCAGCCAAATATTCTGCCTGGAGTGAGGGCAGCTTTCTACTTCATTCCCCTCTCCGTCATACATTGCCTCCACAGTCACCGGCACATTCTCCCCGCCCGGCTTCATAATCTCAATACGGTCGCCCACGGAAAATTTATTTTTCTGTTCGATTCCTGCCAGGCCGTCTCTTTTTAATTCCACCATCCCCAAATACTTATACTCGTTTACATAAGTACTGCTGTCGTATATTTGAGTATTCTCGTCCGGTTTCCCAAAGTAAAAGCCGGTACAGTAATTCCTGTGGGTGCATTTGGATATCTCCTCCCTATACCAAGCCATGTTGCTGCGGTAGGTTTCCACCGACTCCATACAGTCGTCGATGGCTTTGCGGTAAGTCCTTGCCACTGTGGCAACATACAGGGCGGTTTTCATCCTCCCTTCAATCTTTAAGCTGTCAATCCCCGCACCTATCAGTTCCGGGAGATATTCCACCATACAGAGATCCTTGGAGTTGAAAAGGAATGTCCCCCTCTCATTCTCATACACCGGCAGGTACTCCCCCGGCCGGGTCTCCTCCACCACCGCATACTTCCAGCGGCAGGGATGGGTACAGGCGCCCCGGTTGGCATCCCTCCCTGTAAAATAATTGCTCAGAAGGCATCTCCCTGAATAAGATATGCACATGGCCCCATGGACGAAGCTTTCTATCTCCAGGTCCTCGGGAATGTGGCCCCTGATCACACGGATCTCCTCCAGGGAAAGCTCTCTGGCTGAGACCACTCGTTTTGCCCCGAGCCTCCACCAAAACAGATAAGTCTCGTAATTGGTATTGTTGGCTTGGGTTGATATATGGATCTCCGCCTGGGGCCACACTTCCTTCGCCACGGTAAACATTCCGGGATCAGAAATGATCAGCGCATCACAACACTCAGGCCTCATGTCGCGCAGCTCCGCAAAATATTCCCTTGCCCCCGCCAGGTCGTTATTATGGGCCAGAATATTGGCTGTCACATACACCTTGACCCCCTGGGCATGGGCAAAGGCAATCCCCTCCGCCATCTCCTCCGGGGAGAAATTTTTTGCTTTGGCCCGCAGCCCAAAAGCTTCCCCGCCGATATAGACCGCGTCTGCACCGTATACCACGGCGGTTTTAAGCACTTCCAGGCTGCTTGCAGGTATTAAAAGCTCAGGCTTTTTCTTAATTTCTTCACTCATACTTCTCTCTCCACAGACTTCCACGGCAAAGGCCCGGGATGCCCTTTGTTCTCCGCGGGCACATAAAAAATCAGCCGGATTTCACGCTCAGGGTCACTCCGTCCCCTACCGGCAGGATCACTGTCTCCAGTTCCGAGTGATGCTTTAGCTCAAACAGGTAATCCCGCATACGGGCATGTATGGTTCGGTTCCTCCTTGTAACGGCAAACCGGGATTCTATGATATCCCCCTCCTGAAGCACATTGTCCGACACCAGCAAGCCGCCGGGAGCCAGCAGCCGCAGGACATCCGGCAGAAAGTGGATGTACTGTCCCTTGGCCGCATCCATAAAGACCAAATCAAACGATCCTTCCAATGCCTTCAGTATTTCCACGGCATCGCCCTCCAAAAGGCTGATCCGGCCCTCCCTTCCCCAACGGCTGAAATTTTCTTTTGCGATGGGGATGCGCTTTTCATATTTTTCAATGGTAGTAATGCGGCAGTCCGCAGGCGCATATTCACTCATCAGCAACGCAGAAAAGCCGACAGCAGTCCCCACCTCCAGAATGCTTTTCGGCTTTGTAAGCTCCAAAAGAAATTTCAGCAGGCTCTGCATCGATTTGCGAATTACGGGAACCTGCATTTCTTTTGCGCATTTTTCCACTTCATCTAAAAAAGGAGCATTGCCTTTATCAAGCGAATCAATAAAGACAGACATTCTCTCGTCAATTATCATACGGATTCCCCAAGCCTAAGCGCCGTGACTCCCCGGTGCCTATTCCTTTCCTTCTTCCTCCTCCGGTTTCTCGGTTGCATCCGCCATGGCCTCCATCATCTCTTCCGCAGTCATGGACGTACTCAGTTCGAAGGTTCCGGGGCCTACATCCTTCACAAATTCCGACAGATAATACTGCAGGGTGAAAAGCCTGCCGTCCCTTACCAGTCCTTTGGTCTCGAACAGCTCCCCAATGTCAATGGGAGACATATCTTTGGTAATGGATACGGTGACCTTCCTGCCCTCCCCTGCGGAGACCGCAGGTTCCGTGAAAATCCGGTATCCGTAATCATAGGCCATTGTTGCGCCGTTGTATATGGCATAGATTGCAAATATCACTACGCCAACCCTGAATATTGCGCCAAATACTGCTCCTATTATACTCAAAGTACTTGTTTTCATAATAACCTCATTCCTGGGCTGTTATTGCGCATAAGCGGCTTTGTGGCAAGCAACGCGCAGGCGCCCACAGACTAACCGATTGAACCCCGCAAGCTGTCATTCAAATTCAATGGCCGCCGTAACCTGCATATTGGCTTTCTGCATCATCCTGCAAAAGGCCAGTTCGGCCGCAAGAAAGTCGTCCACAAGGGGGTTTTCCCGAAAATCTTCATAATCTCTTTCAAACCGGTCTATCTTGTGAAAATCGGTGTCCGCACTGGACTGCAGCTCATAATTCCGTTTCCGGAAATCGTCGATCTGCGCCTTTAATTCAGGATATTGCTTGACCTTATCCCTTTCTCTCACATAATTCCGATAAGTATCCGTATTTTTGATAGCCGTGATATAATCGCTCACGGCCTGATCAAGCTCATTCATAATGATCCCCATGCCTTTCCCGCATAAGCCTCTCCCCTGTGGGCAGGCCCACACAATCCCACTTACACTTCCATGATGATCGGTAATATCATGGGACGCCTCTTTGTCTTCTTCCATACGTAATCACTGAGCGAATCTTTGGTAGTGCTCTTCAGCTTCCCCCAGTCGCTGATACCCCGGTCCAGGCACTTCTGCAGCGCCTCGTCCACGGTCTGCCTGGCTTCCTCGATCAGCTCGTCCGATTCCTTTACATAAACAAACCCTCTGGAAACAATATCCGGCCCTGCCACCAGCTGTCCGCTTGCCCGGTCCAGGCTCATGACCACTATCATAATGCCGTCCTCCGCCAAATGCTGGCGGTCACGCAGTACTACATTTCCCACGTCTCCCACGCCCAGGCCGTCCACAAGGATTGCCCCTACGGGAACTTTCCCTGTCACTTCCGCGCCGTTGTTGTCCAGTTCCAGCACGTCACCGGAGGACAGGATGAATATATTTTCCTTATCCATGCCAAGGCTCTGGGCAATCTTGGCCTGTGCCTTCAAATGCTTATACTCACCGTGGACGGGAATGGCATACTTGGGACGAATCAGCGTATAGAGAAGCTTGATCTCCTCCTGGCAGGCATGTCCCGACACATGGGCATCCTGGAATACCACATCCGCACCCTTGCGCAGCAATTCGTTAATCACCTTAGTGACTGATTTCTCATTTCCGGGGATGGGGTTGGAGGAAAAAATCACCGTATCGCCCGCACCTACCGTTATCCTGCGGTGCATTCCGTTGGCCATACGGCTCAACGCCGCCATGCTTTCCCCCTGGCTTCCGGTGGTAATGATGACCTGCTTCTCATCAGGATAGTTCTTCATCTGCTCGATTTCCACCAGTGTATTGTCAGGAATACTGATACAGTCCAGGTTCCTCGCCGTGTCTATGATATTGACCATACTCCTGCCTTCCACGGAGACCTTCCTGCCAAACTTATACGCCGTGTCTATGATCTGCTGTACACGGTCCACATTGGAAGCAAAAGTAGCCACAAATATCCTTGTATTCTTATGTTCCTCAAATAAAGTGTCAAAGGTCTTGCCCACGGTCCTCTCCGAGGGCGTGAAGCCGGGACGTTCTGCGTTGGTGGAATCGCACATCAGAGCCAGTACGCCTTTCTTTCCCAACTCCGCAAAACGCTGCAGGTCGATGGCATCGCCGAAAACAGGCGTGTAATCCACCTTAAAGTCGCCTGTGTGCACCACTACGCCTGCCGGCGAATAAATGGCCAGCGCCGCCGCATCCACAATGCTGTGGTTTGTCTTGATAAATTCAATACGGAACTGTCCCAGATTGATAGACTGCCCGAATTTTACCACCTTGCGCTTTGTGCCTTTCATCAGATTATGCTCTTTTAATTTGTTTTCAATAATCCCCATAGTTAAGCGGGTAGCATAAATAGGCACATTGATCTCCCGGAGCACATACGGCAGTGCACCAATATGGTCCTCATGGCCGTGGGTAATCACAAAACCCTTTACCTTATCAAAATGATCCTTTAAATATGTCACATCGGGGATAACAAGGTCAATTCCCAGCATATCGTCCGCCGGGAAAGAAAGACCACAATCTACCACAACAATACTGTCCTCATACTCAAAGGCAGTAATGTTCATTCCAATTTGCTCCAGGCCTCCCAAAGGTATCACTTTTAGCTTGGAGCCGCTGTTATTCTCTTTTTTCTTCAATTAAATTACCTCCACATTCTTTACAGAAGCCGTAGAGTTTTACTTCATGATTTACAATGGAAAATCCGGTGGTGGCAGTGATCTTATTTTCCAGTTCCTCCAGCAGATCGCCCCGGAAAGAGACCACTTTACCGCATTTCAAACAGATCAGATGATGATGGCGGTGCTTTTGCCCTCGCTCGGAAACCGTCCCCATCTCATAGCGCACAAAACCGTCATCAAAATTGATCCGGTCAATCAGATGTAACTCACTCAGCAGCTGTATCGTTCTATAAACAGTAGCCAACCCGATATCAGGGCAGTCTACTTTTACAAGCTCAAATATTTCCTCGGCAGTCAAATGTTCTTCAGGGCATGATGCGATTGCCTCCAGTACCATAAGCCTCTGCCTGGTTACTTTCAGTCCCCTGTCTTTTAATAATCTTATAAATGCTTCCCTGTCAACTGCCATATACATACTCCGGTCAATCCCGAACAAACTCCACGTCTTCCAGCATATTTTCAAACACTCCGGCTATGGCGGCAAGTTCGTCGTCGTCGGAAACAATGGTAAAAATGCCTTCCTCCTCGCCATCCCCGGAAGTATCCTTTAAGATCAGGGCCTCTCCGTCGCCCTCCTCGAAATCCGTCACCAATATATAATCCGTCCCGTTAATCCTGGTCTGCTCCAACACATAAAATTCAACCGGATCCTGGCCTTGCGGATTGAATGTGATCTTCTCCAGCTTCTCCATATTAATCTCCATTCCGGAGCGTTTACGCGACAGGGCGACGCAAATATCAAATTTGCGT
>CANRWO010000024.1 GCA_947643615.1 uncultured Lachnospiraceae bacterium | reverse complement strand
GAATTCTAGGAAAGGAAGAGGAATACACCATGAAACACACAATCATAGATGCAAGCCAGTTTGAATTGACCGACAAAGTTGTTACCATCAAGCGTGTAACCAAGACCGTCAAGGGCGGCCGTAATATGCGCTTTACCGCACTGGTAGTTGTTGGTGACGGCAACGGCCATGTTGGCGCTGGCCTCGGAAAGGCTGTAGAAATCCCTGAGGCAATCCGCAAGGGCAAGGAAGATGCGATGAAGCACCTTGTTGAGGTTGCGTTGGATGACAACAAGTCTATTTCCCATGATTTCATCGGCAAGTACGGTTCTTCAAACGTGCTGTTGAAGAAGGCTCCCGAAGGTACCGGTATCATCGCAGGCGGCCCTGCCCGTGTGGTATGTGAGCTTGCAGGGATCAAGAATATCCGTACCAAGTCCCTTGGCTCTAATAACAAGCAGAATGTTGTTCTTGCAACAATTACCGGTTTAAGCCAGCTGAAGTCTCCTGAAGAAGTGGCTAAGAGCCGCGGCAAGTCCGTTGAAGAAGTTATGGCTTAGAAAGGAGAACAGCAATGGCAGATAAGAAGTTAAAGATCACTTTGGTAAGGTCCACAATCGGGGCGGTGCCGAAGAATAGGGCAACTGTTGAATCTATGGGACTTCGCAAGATCGGTAAGTCCATAATACTTCCTGACAACGAAGCGACGAGAGGGCAGATCCGTCAGGTCGGTCATTTGTTAAAGGTTGAAGAAGTATAAAGAGATAAGGAGGTGGTAGAAATGGAATTATCCAATTTAAGACCCGCAGAAGGTTCTAAGCATGGTGATAAATTCAGAAGAGGCCGTGGACATGGTTCAGGAAACGGCAAGACTGCAGGTAAGGGCCACAAGGGCCAGAAAGCCCGTTCCGGGGCACCCAGGATCGGTTTTGAAGGCGGACAGATGCCTTTATACAGACGTATCCCGAAGAGAGGCTTTACTAACAGAAATACAAAGGAAATCGTTGCTGTCAATGTAAGCGCGTTGGAGCGTTTTGAGGACGGCGCAACTGTAGATGTTGATGCATTGATTGAGGCCGGTATCGTCAGGAATCCCAAAGATGGTGTAAAGATACTCGGAAACGGTGAATTTACCAAAAAGCTCAACGTCAAGGCAAATGCATTCAGTGCATCTGCAAAAGAAAAGATTGAGGCGCTTGGTGGAACTGCAGAGGTGATGTAATGCTCACAACACTGAAAAACGCATTCAAAATTAAAGAGCTCAGAGACAAGATCTTTTTTACCTTCGCTATGCTGGTTGTGATCCGAATCGGATCACAACTGCCAGTGCCGGGGGTAAACGGCGAATATTTCAAAAATTGGTTTGCTGCTCAGTCTGATGGTGCGTTCAGCTTCTTTGATGCAATCACGGGCGGTTCGTTTTTGAACATGTCCATTTTGGCATTGAATATCAGTCCCTATATCACTTCCTCCATCATTATACAGCTGCTCACGATTGCAATCCCCAAGCTTGAGGAAATGCAGCGCGACGGAGAGGATGGAAGGAAAAAGATTGTAGCGATCACAAGGTATGTGACGATCGCATTGGCTGTGATCCAGTCTACGGCAATGTCTATCAGCTTTGGCAGGCAGGGTTATCTGACAGAGTTTACAGCCTTGAATGTGATTACATCCATCGTTACGCTTACCGCAGGCAGTGCGTTCCTGATGTGGGTGGGAGAGAGGATCACGGAGAAGGGTATCGGAAACGGTATTTCTATCGTGTTGGTAATCAATATTATTTCCCGGCTCCCTGAGGACCTGAACAACCTGTTTGAGCAGTTTGTATTCGGGAAAGCCCCTGCAACTGCCATTCTTGCGGCGGTGATAATTTTTGCGGTCATTGTAGCTATGGTAGTGCTGGTAATCATCCTGAATGATGGTGTCCGTAAAATTCCGGTGCAGTATGCCAATAAGGTGCAGGGCAGGAAAATGGTCGGCGGCAATACTTCCAGTATTCCAGTGAAAGTAAACACTTCTGGAGTGATTCCTGTGATCTTCGCACAATCTTTACTCCAGCTGCCCATTATCATATCCTCTTTTGCAGGTTATAAGGGGACAGGCATTTGGAGCGAGATATTGAAGTATCTGAATTCCGGTTATTGGTGCAATCCCAGCCAGCTGCAGTATTCTGTGGGATTGCTGGTATATATCGCATTGATTGTATGCTTTGCGTATTTCTATACCTCCATTACCTTTAATCCGCTGATGATCGCCGATAACATGAAGAAGCAGGGTGGTTTTATCCCGGGTATCAGGCCCGGCAAGCCAACCAGCGATTATCTGAACAAGGTACTCAACTATATTGTATTTATCGGAGCAATCGGCTTGACAATTGTTGCGGTTCTGCCTTATATTTTCAGCGGCGTGTTCAAAGCCTCAGTATCTTTTGGCGGTACCAGCCTTATCATTATTGTCAGCGTGGTGCTGGAGACAATGAAGCAAATTGAGTCCCAGATGTTGGTGCGTAATTATAAAGGATTTCTGGAGACCTGAAGCAGGAAGACTTAAGCAATAAAAAACGGTAACCCTCGGGAAGCTGTCGTAAAACAGCGGACCGGGGGTTTTGCAGATAAATCCGCGCGGCGAAGAAACATTTTAGAGATACATATTGAAAATTCTCAATAAAATAGGTACAATAGAACTGTTATTTTAACAAGGATACTGTGTCAGGGTATGCGGGAAGGCCATGCGCTGGCAGATTGAGAGGCAGAGAATGAAAATTATTATGTTAGGTGCGCCCGGCGCCGGCAAGGGCACCCAGGCGAAAATGATCGCGGAGAAATATCAGATTCCCCATGTGTCCACAGGGGACATTTTCCGTGCCAATATCAAGAACGGAACGGAACTGGGCATGGAAGCGAAGAAATATATGGATCAGGGGCTTCTGGTTCCCGATGAGCTGACCGTAAAGATCCTTCTCGACAGGGTGGCTCAGGCAGATTGCGGGCAGGGTTATGTATTGGACGGCTTTCCCCGTACCATCCCCCAGGCAGAGGTGTTGGATGAGGCTTTAAACAAACTGGGTGAGCAGATAGATTATGCCATTAATGTGGATGTGCCGGATGAAAACATTGTGAAGAGGATGTCCGGAAGACGCGCCTGCCTGAAATGCGGCGCTACGTTCCATCTGGAGCATGTTCCGCCGAAAGCAGAGGGAATCTGCGACAGCTGTGGCAGCGAGCTGGTGCTTCGGGACGACGACAAAGCCGAAACAGTCCAGAACCGTCTCAGGGTGTACCATGAGCAGACCCAGCCATTGATTGAGTTCTATACCGGCAAAGGGATTTTAAAGACAGTAGACGGCACTGTGGATATGCAGGATGTATTTGCGGCGATCACTGCAATTTTAGGGTAGTGTGCCATGGGAATCATAATCAAGACCGAAGAACAGATTGATTTGATACGGGAATCCTGCAGGCGGCTGGCAATTGTACATAAGGAGCTGGAGGAATTTATAAAACCCGGTATTTCTACGAAAGAGATTGACATCAAAGGAGATAAACTGATCCGACAGCTGGATGGCATTCCTAATTTCCTGCATTATAACGGCTATCCTGCAAGTATCTGTGTGTCCGTAAACGACGAGGTGGTCCACGGGATACCTAATAAGCACCGCATCCTGCAGGAGGGCGATATTGTCAGCCTGGATGCCGGGATGATCTATAAGGGATATCATTCCGATGCGGCGCGTACCCATGCCGTAGGCCAGATCAGCAAGGAAGCAAGGCAGCTGATCGATGCCACCAGAGAGAGCTTTTTCGCGGGTATAAAAATGGCAGTGGCCGGAAATCATTTATTTGATATTTCCAATGCCATTGCTTCTTATATAAAACCGTATGGATACGGGATCGTGAGGGATTTGGTAGGGCATGGTGTGGGAACGAAGCTGCATGAAGACCCCCAGGTACCAAATTTCGCGCAGCTGCGCAGAGGGCCCAAGCTCCGCCCCGGTATGACCCTTGCCATCGAACCCATGATAAACATGGGCAGGGCGGACGTGGAATGGCTTGACGACGATTGGACAGTCGTCACCGAGGACGGATCCGTATCGGCCCATTACGAAAACACGATATTGATCACCGAAGGGGAACCGGAGATTCTTACTTTGTATTAGTGCACTATATTTCTGTAATGTTGGGCGGGAGATGGCAAATTGGATTTTTGTCTGAGAATATCGGTGACCGGCCTCAGATAGGTTCCTTTTGTGTGTCTGCCTGTATGTATGGAGAATAGATAGAAAATGATAGGACAGTTTGCGGTTTCCAAAGCGGGACATGATAAAGGGAATTTGTATGTAGTGATGGCCGAAGAGGGCGAGTTTGTTTATCTCTGCGACGGGAAGGCCAAAACGCAGGAAAAGCCTAAAAAGAAAAGGCGGAAACACATCCAACCCATCAACAGGGATGTAGAGGAAGGGTTGCTCCGGAAGCTTCAAGCGTGTGAGAAGATCTACCCGGAAGAGATCCGGTATGCGATCCGGCAGTATGAATTGGATAATAGCAGCAATAAGGAATGAAAGTAAAAAGTTTTGGAGGAAATGTATGTCTAAGAGTGATGTGATTGAAATCGAAGGAACCGTAGTGGAAAAGCTTCCGAATACTATGTTTCAGGTGGAATTGGAGAACGGGCACCGTGTGCTGGCGCATATCAGCGGAAAACTGCGCCAGAACTTTATCCGTATCCTTCCCGGGGACAAAGTGACCTTGGAGCTGTCTCCCTATGACCTGAGTAAGGGACGTATTATTTGGAGAGATAAGTAAGTGAAAATTCGGTTTGGCAAGCTATTGAGAAATATGGCACTGATGCTTCTGGGAAGCGCGTTTCTGGGAACGGTGCTGCTGGTGCTTGTCTTTTGCCTGCCTACGGCAAAGATGAAGCAGCATGTAGCGTCCAGCATGGATTATATGCTGAAAAGCGTTGACCAGGTCCCGGGAGGGAGCCTTTCTGCTTATATACAGTCTGAGCGGGAATCTTATACGGATGCCATCATGGTACAGAACGCCATTGAGAGGATCCCTGGAAAGAATGTCTATGAACATGCCATGTGGATGTATCACAACGATCTGGAGGAAGACTTCTGGACACCGGAGGATTCCCTGAAAGCCTATTGCGCCGGGCAGGATACCCACAGCATGTACCTTCACGAATACTCCAGGTACTGGCATGGCTACCTGGTGTATCTGAAGCCGCTGCTTTTGCTGTTCAGCTGGAAGCAGATATCCATAATGGGCGTAGCGCTACAGATATTGATGATGGCGGCTGTGGCGGCTTTGTCCGTGAAAAGGAAGCAAATCTGTGTGGCGGTGGCAATGTTGGCCGGCTTCCTGTTTATGAAACCCTTTCTGGTGCTGGTGTCGCTGACCATGACGGTTTGCTGGGTCATAACGCTGGCGGCGCTGCTCGTTATGCTTCTCAGAAATGATTGGCTGCAGGAGAAAAAATGGTATCCCGAGTTCTTTTTGGCTGTGGGCATTTTTACTTCTTATTTTGATTTTCTCACTTATCCTGTGGTGACGCTGGGGTTCCCGCTCTGCGTGTATTTCCTGCTTAACGGGGACAGGAGCTTTGGCAAAAACGGTTTTGCCGGCAAAAGCAGGCGGACTGACAGGGTTGGTATGTCCCTGGGAAGAGAATGGTGGCCCTTTCTGAAAGAGACAGTGGGGAAAATGGCCGGATACAGTATGTGCTGGGGGATCGGCTATGGGGGCATGTGGGCCATGAAATGGATCATTGCGGATCTGACGCTGCATACGGGAACCATCAAGGATGCCGTATGGTCCATCATCGGGAGGACGGAGGCAATCGGCGGCAGACCCCGTTTTAATGGGGGGGTTTACGTGATTGGCCTGAACCTGCAGGAGTATGGCCATGTGATATATCCTGTGATGGCGGCGGCCATAGCGCTGGTTTCCTTGGCGCTGGTGATAGTGGCATGCAGGAGGAAAGGCATAAGCGTGGTATTGCCCGGGATGGTCCCGTATATGATTGCTTTTTGTATCCCTTTTGTTTGGATCATTGCGGTGCAGCATCATTCCGCACTCCATGCAAGATTTACCTTCCGGATTTTAGCAGTGGCGGTTATGGCTGTGGGTTGTATGGGGTTAAAGGCATGGAAGGACATGAAAAAGGATAATACCGTTTAGCACAATGCCTGAACGGTTTTATTTTGGTAAATATTCTGGAAAATATTGAAGTAAAGGGGTTGTCAAGCGGCAACCCTTATGTTATAATGTAAAACGGTCTTTTTTGAAAGGAGGGTTTAACGTGAAGGTTAGATCATCAGTAAAACCAATTTGCGAAAAGTGCAAAATCATCAAGAGAAAAGGACGCATCAGAGTAATCTGCGAGAATCCGAAGCATAAGCAGAGACAGGGATAATCACCGCTTGCATATGGCCTGGCTACCAGGTTTACAATGCAGGTTAAGTGAGTTCTTGTCCGGTTTTTATGTGCGGCTGAACCGGTGTATACGGCGTTGTCCGTTTCACCGATTATCATAGAACTGGGATAGGGCTTACAAGTGATTACTTCTTGGCACTGTTTCTTTTCGGAACAGACAGATTGGATGCAGATCCGGTTGGGTGAAAACCCCAGTCAATTAGTAACAAAAAGCGTACAATTAACAGACCAATATGTACGCAAATTGCATCAGGCGACAGGTGCAAATGCATCAAAATAAGACAGATGCAAAGAAATGGAGGAAATGTAAATGGCTCGTATCGCAGGTGTTGACTTACCTAGAGAGAAACGAATTGAGATCGGTTTGACTTATGTCTATGGAATCGGCAGAGCTACTTCTAACAAGATCCTGAAGGAAGCTGGCGTAAATCCCGATACCAGAGTCAGGGACGTTACCGATGAGGAAGTAAAGAAGATTACAGAGGCTCTTGAGAAGCTGAATGTAATGGTGGAAGGTGATCTGAGACGTGAAGTTGCCCTGAATATCAAGAGGCTTCAGGAGATTGGCTGCTACCGTGGAATCCGTCATCGTAAAGGCCTGCCCGTCCGTGGACAGAATACCAAGAACAACGCCAGGACACGCAAGGGACCTAAGCGTACTGTTGCGAACAAGAAGAAATAATTTTTAAAAGGTTCCATGTAACTGTAAAATGAACAAGAAAGTAGGTTAGTTTAAAAATGGCTAAACAGGTTGCAAAAAAAGTAACAAAGAAGCGCGTTAAGAAAAACGTTGAACGCGGACAGGCACATATCCAGTCTTCTTTTAACAATACAATCGTTACGCTGACCGATAACGATGGTAATGCTCTGAGCTGGGCAAGCGCCGGTGGTCTGGGATTTAGAGGTTCAAGGAAATCTACTCCATATGCTGCACAGATGGCTGCAGAGACAGCTACGAAAGCAGCTTTGATACATGGACTGAAATCCGTAGACGTATTTGTAAAGGGCCCCGGTTCAGGACGTGAGGCCGCTATCAGAGCGCTCTCCGCATGTGGGCTTGAAGTGGTAAGTATCCGTGACGTGACACCCGTTCCCCATAACGGATGCCGCCCTCCTAAGAGGAGAAGAGTCTAAAACGGCTTGATTTAAAAGTGGTTCAATGGTTCTATAGTATGTTGGAAGAAGGTATCCGGAAGGGTATTGTAAACATCTGATTAAAGGAGAAAATAAAAATGGCAGTAAATCGCACACCCGTGTTAAAGAGATGTAGGGCACTTGGCTTAGAGCCTTCCTATTTGGGATATGACAAGAAGTCTAACAGGCAGAATACAAGGGCCGGCAAGAAAGTAAGCGAATATGGCATGCAGCTTCGTGAGAAGCAGAAAGCTAAGTTCATCTACGGTGTCCTGGAGAAGCCTTTCAGAAATTATTATGAGAAGGCCGACAGGATGAGGGGGATGACCGGTGAGAACCTGATGGTTCTGCTGGAGAGAAGGCTGGACAGCGTAATTTTCAGAATGAATTTTGCCAGGACCAGGAGAGAGGCAAGACAGATCGTTGGACATAAGCATGTGCTTGTAAATGGTAAGGTAGTAAGCATCCCTTCTTACCTGATCAAGGCAGGCGACGTAATCGAAATCAAGGAGAGCGCTAAGTCCATGCAGCGGTATAAGGATATCATCGAAGTGACCGGTGGCAGACTGGTACCCGAATGGATGGACGTTGACATTGAGAACTTCAAGGGAACAATCAAGAACCTTCCTACCAGGGAGATGATCGATGTTCCTGTAAATGAGATGCTTATTGTCGAGTTGTACTCCAAGTAAGCCCCAAAAAAGGAGGGTATTGCAGTGTTTGATTTTGAGAGACCAAATATTGAGGTCGCTGAGATTTCAGAAGACAAAAAATACGGCAGATTTGTCGTAGAGCCTTTGGAGAGAGGCTATGGCATCACTCTCGGAAACTCTTTGAGAAGAATCATGCTCTCATCCCTGCCCGGAGCGGCGGTAAGCCAGATTAAGATTGAAGGTGTTCTTCATGAGTTCAGTTCCATCCCCGGTGTGAAAGAGGATGTGACTGAGATCGTAATGAACATCAAGAGCCTTGCTATCAGGAATAACAGCGAGACAAATGAAGCTAAGACGGCTTACATTGAGTTTCAGGGCGAAGGCATTGTTCATGCTTCCGATATTCAGGCAGATCAGGATATTGAGATTCTGAACCCCGATCTGGTCATTGCTACTTTGAGTGGCAAGGACACCAAGCTTTACATGGAATTGACCATCACCAAAGGCCGAGGCTATGTAAGCGCTGATAAGAACAAACACGAAGACTTGCCAATCGGTGTGATTGTGGTGGATTCCATTTACACACCGGTTGAGAGGGTTAACGTTACTGTTAATAATACCCGTGTAGGTCAGATTACCGATTATGATAAGCTGACTCTTGATGTATTCACTAATGGAACACTGGTTCCCGATGAGGCTGTGAGTCTTGCAGCAAAGGTTTTGAGTGAACATTTAAGTCTTTTCATCGACCTGTCCGAAAATGCAAAGAATGCAGAAGTCATGGTGGAAAAGGAAGATGATGAGAAGGAGAAGGTTCTCGAGATGAGCATTGACGAACTGGAGCTTTCCGTCCGTTCTTATAATTGCCTGAAGAGAGCCGGGATCAACACGGTTGAAGAACTGTGCAATAAGACTTCCGAAGACATGATGAAAGTCCGTAACCTTGGACGCAAGTCCCTGGAAGAAGTACTGGCAAAGTTAAAGGAGTTGGGACTTCAGCTGAATCCCAGTGAGGAATAGATCCTAAACCAGTGCGGGCAGATGGAAGTCAGTGTGAGAAGAACGCAGATACGGCGTTTCTCATAGATGGCATACACAGGCGGTAAGACCAAAGGGCGCGGCTGTGGTTCATCTCTAAATGGAAATGTAACATATATTCGGTAAGTAAGTCCAAAAGGCGTGGCCGAATATACCATAGCAGGAGAAAGGAAAACAATCATGGGAAAGTATAGAAAGCTTGGCAGAACCTCTTCTCAAAGGAAAGCTCTGCTTAGAAACCAGGTGACGGCACTGATCTATCACGGCAGGATCATCACGACTGAGGCTAAGGCGAAAGAGGTAAGAAAAATTGCTGACGGCCTGATCGCTATGGCTGCCAAAGAGAAGGATAACTTCGAGATGGTGAAGGTTACCGCAAAGGTTCCTGTAAAGGACAAGGACGGTAAGCGCGTCAAAGAGGTAGTAGACGGCAAGAGGGTTACCAAGTATGAGACCGTGGAGAAGGAGATTAAAAAAGATCTGCCCTCCAGGCTGCATGCAAGGCGTCAGATACTGAGAGTACTCTACCCCGTTGTTTCTGTTCCCACAGAGGCAGCCGGGAGAAAGAGGAATACGAAGAAAGTTGACCTTGCAGCAAAGCTGTTTGATGAGTATGGCCCGAAATACGCAAACCGTAAGGGCGGCTATACCAGAATCATTAAGATTGGGCAGCGTAAGGGTGACGGCGCTCTGGAAGTGGTTCTCGAATTAGTATAATATTTTTAACAGGGTTCTGGACTGGATTCGGATAATATGCCGGACTCAGTCCAGTTTTTTAGTTCCATGGGTTATATTTCCGGCATCTGTTCTGCGCCGGCAAAGAGATTATTTCAAGAGTTTGATCCATGTGCGCGCCGGGGCGGGCAATGGGCAGTCAATGTAAGTATACGGGAGAGACATTATATGCAGATAATAAAAGAGATTCGGAAAATACCGCCTATGTATAAGTTGATAGCGATGTTTTTAATCTTTTTGGGTATACTTGCCTTTTATAAAAGAGGGCCTTATGTAAAAATATTTGAGGAAAATCAGGCAGAATACAATATGCCTTTCCTGCAGGAAGGCCGGTATGAATTTGAGATCACTTATGTGGGGTTCCAGCCGGGGGATCATATATGGATTTACAGCAATGCCATGATGGACGACCGGAATCAGGCCGGGGTGACCCTGGCTGAGGCGACGGTGCCGGAATATGCGGGGATTGTGTCCCTGTCTATCGCCCTGGAGGACGGGACACGGAATATATGTGTGACAAATGACTCAAAAGTCGGCCATTTTGCCGAGGGGAAGGTGCAGAGCGTGAGCCTGCAGAACAGGGACAGCTATTTTCTAATGCTGTGCTTTTTCTTTATGGCTGCTGTTGTGCTTATTGGGGGATACGGGAAGTTCTTTGAAAAGCGTCCGGTTTTCTGCATGCTGGTAGGGATGGGAGTGTTGGCCAGTATTCCTCTGTTCTCGGATTTCCTGTATGTGGGAGATGATATCAGCTTCCATCTGGCGCGGCTGGAAGGGATATTCCAGACTTTGCGGGCGGGGGAATTCCCGGTGAGGGTGAACACAATACAGAACCGTGGATATGGCAATCTGTCGGCATCCATGTATCCCTCCCTGTTTTTGATGCCCTTTGCCATGCTGAGATTCCTGAAAGTGTCACTGATGCTTTGCTTTAAGATTATGGTCATGGCCATAAACATTGCCACGGCATTGGTATCCTATTATTCTGTGCGCAGGCTTTGCAATTCCCACAAAATCGGAATGTGGGCGAGCTTCCTCTATACATTTTCCGCATACCGCCTGAACGATCTCTATTTGAGATGCGCCATCGGCGAAACTTTGGCGCTGGTTTTTTTTCCGCTTCTGCTCTGGGGAACCTATGAAGTGCTGTGGGGGGATGAGAAAAAGTGGCCGGTATTATTGCTGGGCATGACAGGCGTGCTGCAATCCCATGTTCTTTCCACGGAAATCTGCGGGATTTTTATGACGGTGGAATTGCTTTTATGGTTGGCCTTCGGTTCTAAGTCCGGATTCCGGAACCGTATCTTCAGCGGGATGAAGGCGTTGGCTCTTACCGTCCTTTTGAATGCCGGTTTTCTGATTCCGTTTGCCTGCTTCAGCATGCAGGATTTGCAAGGCTTTCACATAGAAAATGAATTGGCTCAATTTACGGCTTATTTTACGCAGATGTTTTCCTTGTTTATGTCTGCTGAGGGCGGTGCGGTGAGCGATCCTCCAGGGGGGACCCGGCATGAGATGGCCATATCGGTGGGATTTGTATTGCTGGCGGGAGCTGTGCTGTTCTGCGCGAACCAGGTACGGAACCGTGGGACGGATGATATACGGGGAAAGCTGGGACGGCGCTGCCTTGGGTATGGTGTGATATGCCTGGTCATGTCTTCCTGGCTGTTTCCCTGGGAAAAACTTTTGGAGCTGGAGTGGTTTGAAGCTCTTTCTGCCCCGCTGCAGTTTCCCTGGAGGTTCCTGGGGATTGCCAGTGTGTGCCTGTGTGTGGTCACTGCCATTGCTGTAGAGACCTTCCGGGAGAAGGGGAGGGATTATGTGAAAATATTGATTGCCGGACTGGCAATCTGCAGCACCGTATATTGTTTTGATTCCATCTGCCAGAGTCGGCATGCCCTGAATGACAAGATGGAGCTTGAGGGAGTAGACCATTCTGACAGTATGTACATGTATTATATATCCGATCAGTATGAGGCATGGCATCTGGAACTTTCCTGGGAGGATGCCGCCATCGCCTGCCTGGATTCGAAGCAGGTCACTTACTCCGATTACAGCAGGAAGGGTACGCAAATAAGTGTGACAACACATAATCCCGGGAATGAGGAGGATATGTTGGTTTTCCCGTTGTGCTACTATCCAGGCTATGTGGTCAGGGTGGACGGGGAGCCTGTGGAGACGAAAATATATTATGAGCCGATCCTGATGGTTGCCTGTGACCTTCCGAAACAGACGGCCCATGTTACCGTTGCCTATGAGGGATTGTGGATATTCAAGGCGGGGGACGCCCTGTCCCTGGCCACAGCCGCAGGACTGGCAGCCGCTGCATGGAAGAGGCGGAAGAGGAGAGGCTGTAGCCGATAACAATGCCATTATAAATAATAGCCAAAAATAAAACAGTGCATTTATTAAATACCTACAAATCATATAAAGAGAGATCAATTAAATTGAAATGTCCATGGAAAAATGCTAAAATAAATCATAGTGTTGCCTTAAATATAGTGGCAACATGACTATGCATTTATTGCAAGGAGGATATGGAATGAAAACCAAAACAAGGCGGCGAGTAATGGCATGGTTTTTGGCGTTACTCATGATCACGGGCCTGCTTCCCACGGAAATGGGGGGGGGTATTTAGGGTTCAGGCAGAGGAATCTCCGGTCATTGCCGGGGATGCCACCGTACCGGCGGGAACTTTGGCCGGTGGCAGTGAGAATCCGGCAGGCTCTTTACCCGGCGCAGCCGGGGCGGCGGAGGGGGCCCAGCTTGAGGGGACGGATCCGTCAGAGCCAATTCTGCCCAACGGAACGGAGGCAGACGGAGGTTCTCAGTCCGGCGGAGCGGAAGCGATCCAGCCTGGCGGAACAGGAACAGACGGAGAAGTGCAGCCGGACGGAGCCGGAAATTCAGGAGACGTTCAGCCTGGCAGGACACAGACTACTACGGATGCAATGGCAGCTGATCCATATGACATACGGGCGGGGGAGTCCGGCGGCGATGTCTATGAGCTGAATGCGGATGACGTGATGGCTGCAGGTATCAGCTCAACATCCGGGGACACCCCTGCGGGGACGGGGAATTATTTTACCCTTACCTCAACATTAGTCATAGACGCCAACAAGAAAACCTTTACGGTGGACGGCCAGTCGATAACCATCAATAACAGAATCAAGAGCGGCGGAGACGGAAGCGATACCGCAAGGAGCATTCGGTTTACCGTCAGCGCCGGAAAGACAGCCAGGGTTGCAGTGTGCATGGCAAGCTCTTCCAGTTCGGCAGACGCGCAGCTGATCCTGTACGGTGTATCTGACAAGCAGCAGGTGCCGGGAACGGATGCTGTGTTTGTGCAGAGGGGAGTAACCACGGTGGGTGAATTTACGGATCTCCCTGCCGGAGAGTATTACCTGGCCAGTACGAAAGGCACTGACATTACCGGGGCCGTGAATTATTACTATATAAAAGTGGTGGAAGAAAATGCAGTGACTCCGCCTACGGTAGACACTGTAACGGCCGCACAGGATCCCTCGGATGCCACCGGCGCTACCGTGACGGTAGCCTTTACCGGAACCGCGGGAGAGGCCAATTCCCGGTATGTGATCGAGGCGAGCAAGGACGGCGGGGCAAACTGGGTGAAGGTGGATACCTATGACGGTACGGCCACGTCCGGCAATGTGACTGTCAACTTAAACCAGGAAAACCTGGGATATGGTTCCTGGCAGTTCCGTGTGACAGGCGCCAATTCCGTGACAGCAGGCGACACCATTGACTATATTGCCAATACTTATGTCCTCAGCGGTACATACACGGGCCTGGACGGCGACGCGGACAAGCTTTCGGCGCTTGTATTTGAACCCACTACGGACAGCACCTATGTGATTCCTGATGCCACTTTGAATAACGGGAGTTACTCAATTGAGCTGGAAAAGGGGACGACCTATAAGGTGTCGGCGGAAGGCGTAAATGACTATGCCATCACGGACCCGGCGGAAGCTTTTACCTACAGCGAGGACACCACGCTGAATCTTGTGTTTAGCAAGAAACCCACCTATGGAGTGAAGATTGCCCTGGGTTCCACCCCGGATCTTTCTTCAAAGAATGTGGTATTTATCTTTAAACACTCGGAGGGGGATGTATACTCCTTTACAGACAGAACGGCTGTAAGCTTGAGGAGCGGCACTTACGAAGTTTCCCTTGGGGGTGATTTTGAACAATTGCCTTACACCATGGCGACAGGCACGTCCCTCACTGTCAGCGACAGGGAAGCGAGCCTCAATATAACTTTTAAACCTGCTACCACATGGTCCTTTACGGGGGCAACAGGTTACAGCGATTCCATACAAAAAGGTTCCGGCAAGGAAACAGGTTATTACCAGGGATTATACATTGATACGACCAACGGCGGCAAGCTGGCGCCCAACGGTTCCGGTGCGTCGGTGAACAGCGCCCAGTTTAACGAATATACCAAGATCAGTGTCCCGGTGACAGGTCCCTGTACGGTCAGCGTGACAGCGTACCAGCCGCAGTATGCCCTTTATACCATCGGAGGGACGCCTGCCAGCACGACCGAGGATACCTCGTCTTATGAATATACGGGCACCGGCCAGGGTACCGTGGATATTGTTTCCACAGGAAACGCATATATAACGGGTATTTCGGTAGTATATGCGGCAGTGGATGTACCGCTTGTGGAACAGACCGTAATGCCTTTCGTGCCGGAGGATGACACGGATGCTAATACGGCATTGGATACCGACAATATTCCCAGGGCAAGTAAAAAGAGCAGCCTTACCGTGCAGCCTGTGGGCCAGAAGCTTAACTTTGTCCAGACGGGGGGCAACTTTAATAACTTAGCTGAAAATACAAGCAATGTGGGATATTATCTATTCCCCATGACGGAAGACCATAACAGGCTGGAATTTGACGTTGTGATCACCGGCAATACCGGTACCAGCAACCAGCATGGATTTTTCGGCGGATTGTTCACTAATAACTATATATACACCTTGGGACTCAGAGGCGGGGGAATCAAGCTGAGAGGGGTTTATACCAAGAACACCACTTTGAGCGGAGACGGTTCCTTTGCAGGTGCGGGAAGTCCTGCTGAAGAATCCGTTGGCGGGTTAAATGTGCCTATTCATTATGTCATAGAGTATGATGGGACGAAAGCCAATGTAACCATCACTTTTACCAATGCCGAGGGGGTACAGACCAGAAACTTCACCCAGGGCAAGCTGAGTGAGAGTGAGACCAGGGTTTACTTCGGATTTGCTTTATCCGCGGTAAGCGCTACGGTTACCAACATGAAGTATACCGCAGAGGACGGGACGGTCCTCTATGACCAGAACAGCTGTTATTATCCCATGGGCAGCACGCCTGTTGCTGCAAGCGGCAGTGTGGCAGCCTTGGCAGCGGACAGCAGGGAGTATATTGACATTACCTGGGAGGGCACGCTTCCTGAGGATGACGGCACTTATGTGGTTGAAATGCAGAAGGACGGCGGTGAATGGGTAGAATTGGCGGATGATGTGACGGATTTCACCTACCGCTATAACTTGCCGGCAGGAGACGGCGGAAGCTACCTTTTCAGAGTGTGCGGACAGCTGGGAAGGGAGACCCTGGGAGGTACAAGGAACAGCTATGTAACCATGGACACGCCTGTATCCGTGGTTGGTGCGCTGGAGAAGCCTGTAGTATCAATCACTGCAGCTGCATCCCAGATTTCCCTTGACTGGCAGGATGTTGCGGGAGCCGAATATTATCTGGTTTACCGCTATTCCTTCGACGAGACGGAAGCAGCCTCCGCGCAGGTGGCAAAGGTAACGGATTCGGAATATGCGGATACGGATGTGTCGGCAGAGATGCCTTATTATTACAATGTAAAAGCCGTCAGCGAGACGGCCGATAACGAAAGTCCCCTTTCCGATACGGTGTGGCAGGTAGCCACCCCGGGGCATTCCGGCGCTTATGTGTACGAAAGGGAAGCTACGGAAATCATACTGACCAGGAAGTCCTACGATACTGTGTTTGACGGCAACGTGGTTTTGGAAGGTATTGTGGATGGCGTAGGTACGCTTCAGGCGTATGTGAACGGGACGGCCGTTCCTGCTGCCGCCAAAGAGATTCAGACAGCCAGGGATTCTTTCAGCTTCACCTTGACCGTAGAAGAGGGACGTAATAACGTGGAACTCATCTTCACGGATGCCGGCGGGGCAAAGACAAGAAAGGCATACAATTTTGTCTATCTGACCAATTATGATATTATAGTAGATGCAGACTACACCGGCGTGGACGGGCAGGCAGACAGTGCCAACGGCAATGAGCTCCCTGTATACAAAACGGTGGGCGCTGCCGTAGATGCCGCATCCGCCGGGGATATCATCTTTGTGAAAGCAGGCAGCTACGAGGAAAGGCTTGTGGTGAGCAAGGCTGACATTTCCATTATAGGTGAGGACAGGGAGTCCACCTCCATACATTGCTACCCCGGTACATTGGGAAGCGCGTATGAGGCGGGCGGCGACATGGATAAGCGCTGCGCAACCTATATTCAGTCAGGCGCCGCAGGATTCAGTGCAGAGAACATTACTTTTGCCAATGACTATGTATATGGGACGCCTGACGGAAAGTCCAATAAATCCGCAGATGCATTCCGATGCGACGCGGACGGCGTAAGCTTCGTAAATGTAAAGTTCTCGGGAGTACAGGACACCTTGTATATCGATGCCGGGAAGCAGTACTATAACAAGTGCCGCATTGAGGGCCTGGTTGACTTTATTTATTCCGGCAACAACGCAAGGGCATTCTTTAATGACTGTGAGATCGTATTTGTATACGAGAGCACCAAGACTTCCGGATATGTATCCGCTCCGAGGACGGCGGCGGATGCCGATTACGGATTGACTTTCAATGATTGTGTGATCTTTGGGGAGGAAGGCTGTAACGGAACAGGATATCTTCTGGCAAGGCCCTGGGGACCGGATGCATACATCACATGGATCAACTGTTATATGGGGCAGTCAGTAAATGCAAGGGCTCCCTATGGCGCCATGAGCGGGAATGCCCATGAGGATGCAAGATTCTTTGAGTTTGGCACCTATGGCCCCGGTTTTGCCATCAATCCTGACAGAAGGCAGATTTCACCTTCTGCTGCCGCAAACATGATCAGTGATTCCTACCTGGGCTGGAGTCCTGCTGCAGTCAGCGGCGCAGTCGGTGAGAGCTATGTCGGCAGTGTTACAACAGATCGGGAACCCGGTTTTGTGGATAAAGATTATCAGGCAGGGACCTATGCCTGGACGGACGGTGATGATACCGGACTGAAGCTTTACGATATGGAAGGCTATGCCGAAGGTTATGGCGTAAGCGGAGGCGGCCTGCTGCTGGAAACCAATGACAATTATTACACTGTAGGTACGGCAGCGGAATTCCTGGATGCGTTGGTTGCAGTCAAGTCTTCCGGGAAGAATTCTGTAATTGAATTGACAAATGATATCAGTTTGGGATGCTATGAGGTGGAGAATTTTGATTCGTACGCAGGGACCATAAGCGCGTACAGCGCCCAGGCGTTGACACACCCCAGGCTGAAGGAGACGGGAGTATCCATATTAAGGTTTGATAATTTGCATAACCTTACCATTTTCTCCCAAAACGGTTCTTCTATTCTCCATGCGAATATAACCATGAAGAATTCAAGCAATATTGTGATCAGGAACATTAAATTTGACGAACTCTGGGAGTGGGATGAAGCTACTGCAGGAGATTATGACAGAAATGACTGGGACTATATGACCATTGATTCGGGGTGTGACGGTATCTGGATCGACCACTGTACCTTCTACAAGGCATATGACGGAGTCATTGATGTGAAGAATCCGAATCCTTTGGAGAGGGTGACGATTTCCTGGTGTGAGTTCCTTCCCGGCAGTGAAGGTGATGTATTCTTCAAGGAAATGATGGATTATGTTTATGCCCATCCCGAAGAATTCCCCAGTACCTATCAGCATATGAAGGAAGAGGGAATGTCAGACGAGCAGGTGTATATGTATGCATATGGGCAGAAGAAGACACATCTGCTGGGACAGAGTGATGACGCTGTCAATGCGGTGGGCATTCAGGTGACACTTGCAAACAATTATTACAAGGATTCCATGGACAGGATGCCCAGGCTCCGTTATGGCGACAGCCATGTATACAACTGTATCATGGATGCGCAGGATTTGCTGGATGCAAAAAATGGAATCGCAAATGAAGATATTGCCAAGAAAATTGTCAGCAACGGAGCAGCGTCCACATGCGGAGGGCATGTACTTTTAGAGAACTGCTATATCAGCGGCATTATGAATGCTCTGAATTCCGGAAACGGAGCCAGCCCTTCGGGATATATTAATGCCATTAACAGTGTGTACTATATGAACGGCATAAAGACGGTGCTGGAACCCAAATGCAACACTACCGGAGATACGAGGGTGCTTGTGACAGACCCGGATGCATTTATCGGCAGTCTTCCTTACAGCGGTTATTATCTCTATGATGCCGAAACCCTGGACCAGGTGGTAATCCCCCGTGCAGGAGCAGGCAAAATCACGCTGACTGTGCTCCAGTGGGAGAAAACTTCCTACAATGCGGAGTATCAGGCGCCTGAAGTAACGGATCCTGAGCCAGGCCCCGTAGATCCTGAGCCGGTATTTAAGGGAGAGTTTAGCCAGGAGTTCCCTGAGAAGGTGTTACAGGAGGTTGAAGCATTACTTCCTCAATTGACCAGCAAGGAAAAGATAGTGGAGTACATGACGGAAGCTATCGTGAACAGCGAAGCACAGAAGATCCTTCCTAATATAACAATGGGTAATATCCTGGTTGGCGACGTTACAATCAAGATCAGGGTAGTCGAGGATGGAGTGGAAATCTGGAAGCCTGTAGAGAATGACAGTTTCCCTGAAGAAGGTGTGGATGTACTGCTGGATTATCCCCAGGGGACAAACATGACTCAGTACGACTTTGTTGTAGCACACCTGATGCTTTCCGGAGACAAAAAGGGCGAGATAGAATATTTGGCGCCTACCTTGACTGAGGAAGGACTGGTGGTTCATGTAAACGGCGCATCTCCTTTTGCTGTCAGATGGGAGCGTAAGCCGGATAGCAACGAACCCGGCGAAGATCCTGATGAAAAACCTGACGAAGAACCCGGCAGTGGAGACAATAATGTGAAGGATGACGATGACGACTCCTCCCAGACACTGCCTAAGAGGCCGGGCACCAGTCCCAAGACTTACGACGACGGTTCATTTACATCCATGTGGCAATCGCAATTGCATGTAAACGGCAGCGAAAGCAATTCTGGCAATGCCGGTGAAAACAGCATTGCAGGCGGCGCCAACGGACTGAGGCAGGGGACACAGACAACTGCGGCAGCAGCTGCCACTGCCCTGCAGGGCAGAGTACCTGTAGTGGGAATTGCCATCGCTGTGATTGCGGCGGCGTTGATCGCTTCCGGTGTGTTATTTTTCCGCCGGAAAAAGGACGAAGCAGAGTAAAAGTCAATAAAAGAGCCACTACAGAATGCGAAGTGGTTTGTGACGGATTTTTGACCTGAAATGATAGGAAGCCTTACAGAAATCGATATATGACCGGTTTTATCGATTCCCTGTAAGGCTTCTTTTTTAATGCCTTTTGCTTGCCATAAGCAGTGGGGGGCCGGAAAGATCCCCTTAAAATAACGGTGCTTTAGAGAAAATAGGACAGTTTCTTTACTTGTTTTTTCCTGTCGGTGTTCTATAATGGGAACAGATGAAAATACGGATGGAAGTGAAGAGAGATGTTTCGCGGATACGAGAAAGAAGATATCAAAAAGACCCTGGATATGGCCTGGCCCGCTATGCTGGAATCGTTTTTTGGCGCTTTTGCAGGACTTGTTGATTCCCTCATGGTGAGTTCCATGGGTTCCCATGCTGTGGCGGCAGTGGGCCTGACCACACAGCCTAAGTTTTTGGGGTTGGCATTGTTTATTGCAGCTAACGTTTCTATTTCCGCGCTTGTGGCAAGGCGGAAGGGGGAGGGGAAGCGGGAGGAGGCGAATAAGATATTTGCCACGTTCCTGCTGTTTATTGTACTGGCGGCAACGGCATTCAGTATTTTGCTGGTGATATTTGCCGATCCCATTATCCGTATGTGCGGGTCGGAGGACCTGACCCATGGCAGTGCAGTCACTTATTTCAGGATCATTATGGGCGGCATGATATTCAATGTGGTCCAGATGGGAATCAATTCGGCTCAAAGAGGGGCGGGAAATACCCGGATCACCATGCGCACCAATTTAGTGTCCAACACGGTGAATATTCTATTTAATTATCTATTGATACAGGGGCATTTCGGCTTTCCGGCGCTGGGTATCAGGGGAGCAGCCCTTGCTACGGTCCTGGGGACAGTGATTGCCAGTGTTATGAGTGTCCTCTCCGTATGGAAAAAAGATAATTTCGTCAGCATCCCGATGATCATTTCCGAGAGGATAATGCCTTCCGGCCAGGCTTTCCTGAATATTATTAAAGTGGGTTACAGTGTGTTTGCCGAGCAGGTGCTGATGCGTATCGGATTTATGCTTACCGCTATCATGGCGGCAAAGCAGGGAACCAATGCAATGGCGGCCCACCAGGTTGGCATGAATATTATGGGATTGTCGTTCTCTTTCGGGGATGGGCTGCAGGCTACGGCAGTGGCATTGATCGGGTACAGCCTGGGGGCAAAGCAACCCGACAAGGCGAAAGAATACGGCAGGACCTGCCGCATGATAGGCGGGGTGATCGCGGTATTATTGGCAGTTCTGTATTTCTGCGGGGCGCGGTTCCTTATGCGCCTGTTCTTTGAGGAGGAAGAAATTGTGTCCATCGGCGTCAGCATCATGCATGTGATCATATTTGTGGTCATGCTGCAGATTGCGCAGGTTATCTACATGGGTTGCCTGCGGGGGGCAGGAGATACGCTTTACACGGCCATTGCCTCCACTGTCAGCGTCACCCTGGTGCGGACGGCGGGATCCTTTTTCTTCGGATATGTGCTGCATATGGGCATTACAGGCATATGGTTTGGGGTACTGGCAGACCAGCTGTCCAGATTCCTCTTCGGGAGCATCCGATTCCGCCGGGGAAAATGGACAGATATCAAGATATAAACCGGCCCCCTTTACTTTGGGGTCTTTTGGAAATGCTGGTAGTCTTTCAGGCTGTTCCAATTGCCTCCCCATATGAAACCGTGTTCTTTAAACAGGCGGCAGCAGAGGTCTTCTTCATCAATTTTATAAGGGAAGCTGAGGGAGCGGTCAGCGTAACCCAGGGCAGCTACAGGAGAAACTTTCTCGGTGCCGTCTTTCTCGTAAGTGACATAGGGATTGTAGAACGGGTTGATGTCAATGGCTAAACCGTAGGCATGTTTGGAAAGGCTGTCGCTTCCTTCCACCACCCGGTAGTTAAAGCAGGAGGTGTTGTTGTCTTCCATGGAAGCAGTGTCATCCCCTTCATACTCGTCAATAAGCGTTATCCGCTCTATCTGATATTCGCTGTAGTAAAGCTCATAGAATATTTCCACCAGGTCCTGGGCAATGTACTCGTTGCAGATCAGTTCCCCTTCTGTGCTGTTCCCGTCAAAATCGTAATGCAGGACATGGACATAGCGCAGGTCGTCATATCCAACGGCCAAGGCAGCGGCTTCCTCTTCCGTATCTACAGCAGGATAGGAAACGCCCGTAATGTAACGGCGGAGGTGGTCGGAAAGGGGTTCGTAATAAAAATCATCTGTCAGGGAAATCCGCTGTTCCAATTGGGAAGTTCCGTTTAATGCGGCGCCTGTGAGCTGTGAAGTCCCGCCCTGCCCTTCATTTGGGCCGGATGCCGCCGAAGGATCTTGGCTGCCATTTGGGCCGGATGCCGCCGAAGGATCCCGGCTGCCATTTGGGCCGGATGCCCCGGAAGGATCCTGGCTGCCATTTGGGCCGGATGCCGCAGAAGAATTCTGGCTGCCGGAAGGGTTGCTGTCAGTGGGAACCTCCCGGCTGTCTTCGGGGTTCCCGGATGGGGCGGTATCTGACGAAGCGATTTCCGAGGAGGCAGTCCCTGAAGGGGCATTCAGCCGCTCATATTCCGCCAGGCTCATGGAATGGCCGCGAATGAGGCGGTTCAGGCCCCATGCTATGACAACGATCATGCTCAGCGTGACCAATAGTGTAATCAACTTAGATCTGTCCATAAATATTTGTCCTTTCTGCCGTTAAGAAGACCTTATGAATTATGAATAAAATAAGTTTAACATGGGGAGAGGATTTTGTAAATGGAACCGTCCCACCCCATTTTTACTTGTAATTCCATTTCACATTTAATATAATAGGAACAGAGTTTAAAAGGAAATGGTATATATGGGGATCATTAAGACACAGGAAGTTGTATTTGAATATATCCGCCGTGACGAGGAGGGTAACGTGGAAGGGATCACCACTGCGGTGGACCATGTTAACCTGGACATTAAGCAGGGGCAGTTTATTGCGATCCTGGGCCATAACGGCTCAGGGAAATCTACTTTGGCCAAGCACATCAATGCCATCCTGACTCCCACGGAAGGAACGGTCTGGGTAGGGGGCATGGATACTTCCAAGGAAGAAAAAGTATGGGATATCCGCCAGACGGCAGGCATGGTATTCCAGAACCCAGATAACCAGATCATTGGGCAGGTGGTGGAGGAGGATGTAGGGTTTGGCCCTGAAAACATCGGGATTCCCACCAAAGAGATATGGGAGCGGGTGGAGGAGAGCCTGAAAGCAGTGGGGATGTATGCTTTTCGCAAGTATTCCCCCAATAAGCTCTCCGGCGGGCAGAAGCAAAGGGTATCCATTGCCGGGGTGTTTGCCATGCATCCCAAATGTATTGTGCTGGATGAGCCTACTGCCATGCTGGATCCTAACGGCCGCAGGGAAGTCATCCGTGCTGTGAGGGGATTGAACCAGGTGGAGGGTGTTACGGTCATCCTGATCACTCACTATATGGAAGAGATCATCCATGCGGACAGAGCTTTTGTCATGGACAAGGGCAGGATCGCCATGGAGGGAACGCCCAGGGAAATTTTCTCCCAGGTGGAGAAGCTGCAGGAGCTGCGGCTGGATGTGCCCCAGGTGACGCTGCTCGCCCACGAACTGCAAAAGAGGGGGATTGCCCTGCCCAACGGGATTTTGACCACCCAGGAACTCGCGGATCAGCTGGTGCCCCTGGGGAAAAGAGGAAATTAAAGCAATGTCGCTTATTTTGGATCATGTCAATTATATATACGGCGAGGACACTCCACTTGCCGTCAAGGCGCTGGACGATATCTGCCTGACCATACCGGACGGCCAGTTTGTGGGGGTTATCGGGCATACGGGATCGGGAAAATCCACGTTGATGCAGCATTTGAACGGACTGGTGAAAGCCAGTTCCGGGCATATATATTTCAACGGAGAGGATATCTATGACAGGGACTTTGATATGAAAAAGCTGAGGAGCCGGGTGGGACTGGTATTTCAGTACCCGGAACATCAGCTGTTTGAGATCGATGTGTTTTCCGATGTGTGCTTTGGCCCTAAAAACCTGGGACTGAGCAAAAGGGAAGCTGAGCTCCGCGCCTATGATGCCCTCCGGAAAGTCGGGCTTCCGGATGAACTGTTTTACCAGTCCCCCTTTGAGCTGTCAGGCGGGCAGAAGAGGAGGGTAGCCATTGCGGGCGTGCTTGCCATGAAACCGGATGTGCTGATCCTGGATGAACCCACGGCAGGACTGGACCCTAAGGGCAGGGACGAAATCCTGCACCAGATCAAGAACCTCCAGGCAGAGACGGGGATGACAATCTTACTGGTGTCCCACAGTATGGAGGATGTGGCGGAATATGTGGAGCGCATCATAGTGATGAACAAGGGAAGCGTTATGTATGACGACATTCCCAAGCAGGTCTTCAGCCATTACAAAGAATTGGAGGAAGTGGGGCTTGCTGCGCCACAGGTGACTTATATTCTGCATGAGCTTAAGAAAAGGGGCCTTGATGTGGATATCAATGCCACTACCATTGAGGAAGCTGCAGACACGGTGGAAAAAGCTTTGAAGGTTTCCTGCTGAAAAGCGGTTTCCCGCCACAGGATAAAAATATTTTTGTAGGAAGATAAGATGCTCAGAGACATTACATTAGGCCAATATTATCAGACGGACTCGGTGCTGCACAGGCTGGATCCCAGGGTAAAGCTAGCCGGGACGCTGTTATATATTATTTCTTTGTTCTTTTTTCGCAACTTTATAGGTTATCTCATAGCAGCAGCCTTTCTTGCCGTTGTGATCAAGCTTTCGCGTGTGCCTTTTAAATTTATGGTAAAGGGCATGAAGGCGATCTTATTCCTGCTGCTTATAACGGTAGTGTTTAATTTATTTCTGACGCCGGGGGAACCACTTTTGTCTGTGTGGAAGCTGACGGTCACCAAGGAGGGCCTGGGGACGGCGGTTACCATGGCGGTTCGCCTTGTGATGCTGGTGATTGGGTCTTCTGTTATGACGTTGACCACCACGCCCAACAACCTGACGGACGGCATGGAAAAGGGAATGCGCCCTTTAAAGGTTTTTAAAGTGCCGGTGCATGAGGTGGCCATGATGATGTCCATTGCACTTCGTTTTATTCCTATTTTGCTGGAAGAAACGGATAAGATCATGAAAGCGCAGATTGCCAGGGGGGCGGACTTCGAGAGCGGTAACCTGATCAGGCGGGCAAAGGCCCTGGTCCCTTTATTGGTGCCCTTGTTTATTTCCGCGTTCCGCCGTGCCAATGACCTTGCCATGGCCATGGAGGCCAGATGTTACCGCGGGGGGGAGGGAAGGACCAAAATGAAACCCCTGATCTATCAGAAACGGGACAGGGTCGCGTACCTCTGTATTCTGTTCTACCTGGTGGGGAGCATTTGCGTGGGGCGGCTGTTATTGTAAAAAAGAGAAAGTATAAATGGGAGACAGTGTGAAGAGAGTGAGACTGGTGGTGGCCTATGACGGAACCAACTATCATGGGTGGCAGCTGCAAAATAACGGTATTACAATAGAATCGGAATTGAACAGATGCCTGACGGAGCTGTTGGGAGAGCCTATCCAGGTGATTGGGGCCAGCAGGACCGATGCGGGCGTCCATGCCATGGGAAATGTGGCGGTATTTGACACCAGCCATCAGATGCCGGGAAAGAAGATTTCTTATGCTTTGAACCAGCGCCTGCCCGAGGACATCCGGATCCAGAAGTCAGAGGAGGTTCCCCCGGACTGGCATCCCAGGCATGTGAAAAGCCGCAAGACTTATGAGTATCGGATTTACCGGGGGGAGTTTCCCATGCCGTTAAAACGTTTCTATACCCACTTCACCTATGCGGATTTGGACGTGGGAAAGATGCAGGAGGCTGCCGCATATCTGGAAGGGGAGCATGATTTCCGGAGTTTCTGCCAGACGGGGGCGCAGGTGGAAAGCACGGTCAGGACGATTCATTCCGTCCAGGTGGAAGAGCAGGGGGCGGATCTGGTGGTAAGAGTGTGCGGGGACGGTTTTCTCTATAATATGGTAAGGATCATTGTGGGGACATTAATGGAAGCCGGCCAGGGCAGGCGGCTGCCGGAAAGCATGACAGATGTCCTGGAGGCCAGGGACCGCAGTGCAGCGGGCCCTACAGCACCGGCAAAGGGCCTGATGCTGGTGAAGTATGAATTCTTTTCATGAGCAGGCTTGCCGGTTTTGGTATTTCTGCCAAAGCCAATGCCACGGGCCTGCCCAGGCTTATTAATGGTTACGGAAAGGCATTTTAAATATGAGGTACAGTTGCAAAAAAGGGAATATGCGGATCATTTTGCTTGCGGGGGCAATCCTGCTCACCGGCTGCGGCATTGGAGATAATCAGGGTACGGATCCTTCCCCGCAGGTGGGGCAGGAAACGCCGGCTCCGTCGCAATCGGGGGTTGGCGCAGAAAATGAGCTGCAGGCAGAAAATATATCGTCACAGGAAAGCGAGGAAGAAAGTATGACACAGGAAAGAATTGATGGGGCAATACAGAAGGCGGAGGCTTACATAAGGTCACTTACGATTGAATCCGCCGTCAATGTACCTGCGGAAATCGTAGCAGATGAAAAGAAGTTTTTTTCATGGGATAATGAGAAGCGTACTCCCGGTGATAAACCCTATCTGTATGATTGGAGTTACTATAACGGAGTGGTGATGGAAGGCCTGTATGATATTTATGAGACCGACCCGGAAGCTAATTCCGGCTATCTTGCATATGTAAAGGAATATCTGGACGCCATGATCATCACCGACGAGGACGGGCATAAGTCCCTTTCCCCCAATTTGGCCGGGTATGTGGATCTGCATGGTGCGGACTGTTATAAGACGGCGGCCCTGATGGCCCGTGTGGGCATATCCCAGGGGGATGAGGACTATCTTCAGATCTGTGCCGATCTGTACCGTGACCTGACGGATACTTCATACATTAACACCAGCGGCCATAATGTCCCCACGGAATATACCGAGGAGAGCCTGGGTCACAATTACTGGCATGGCTGGGCGGAGGATAAGGCGCCTAAATATAAGGTGTGGCTGGACGGCATCTACATGCTTCAGCCTTTTATCTCCCGTTATGCGGCCGAGACAGGGGACGAGGCCCAGCTTGGACTTGTACAGGAGAGGCTGGACTGGGTGAAGGAGACATTGATCGCTCCCGACGGTATGTACTGGCATGCCGCCAACAGTGCGGACGACCTCTGCAAATACCACTGGACCCGGGCAATGGGGTGGTACGGCATGGCTATGGTGGATGTGATGGAGGTGCTGCCTGAGGAATATATGGAAGAGCGTAAGGAAGCCTTGAAAATTTTCGTGGACGGAATGTTAAAATACCAGGATGAGAGCGGACTGTGGGCGAATGTGGCGGATTGGGAGGTCACCGAGACAAACCGCCTGGAGGTAAGCGGGACTTCCATGATGGTCTATACCATTTTGAAAGGCGTCCGCAACGGCTGGCTGGACGAGTCCTACCGGGAGGCAGCGGTTAAGGCATTCGTCGCTATGGCGGAGCTGAAGCTGGATGAGGAGGGCCTCCATGACATTTATTTCAAGGCAACCGCCGACAATACGGATAATTATCAGGATCCCGAATTCTATCTGACCGATGAGGGGAAGGGAAGCGGCCCGTTCATCATGGCATATTCGGAGATGCTGCGCCTGTGAGGCTGTGCAGCCTTTTCAGCTGACGTCTTATCGGGAAGGCCTTTCCGGAAAGGGAGTTGGAAAAGGATCACATAGAGAATAAAAAGCAGGAGGTGGGTATAGCAGCGAAAATGAAAACAGGATAAAAGCTAAGTAGATAATGCTTAAATGTGTAGGAGGGTTTATTGGTGAAAGGATTTATGAGGAAAAGGATATTTGCATTGGGGATGTCCTGTGTGCTCACGGCAGGCCTGTTGTTTACGGATACCATGGGCCTGCAGGCCGCCCAAAACGATTTGGGGGGGGTTGTCGCATCAGAAGGAATATCGCAGGATACGGCTCTCGCTGCTGATATTGATGGCGGTTCGGGAGAGGAACAGACGGTATCCCAGGGGAACGCCATGACGGTATCTGCCGGAGACGGTTTAACGGTTTCAGGGAATATGCCTGGTTTGAGGGCGGTGGTAAGAACAGTCAATTTTGACCTGGGGTCGGCTGTTCCCGGTACATACAGCGCCGACTTCCAGATCGGTGATATGACGGTGAAGGCGACTTCCAGCAAGACGGTTAAGGTGGAAGAAGTGGAAGGCATTGCCGATGAAAACGGCAACGCGCTGACTAAGAAGCTGGCTCTTGGCGGCACAGGAAGCGCATCGGCCCGCTGCGTGGAGCTTATATTTGACCACACGGTGGAGTTTACTCTGTTGGCAGCCAGCGGTTCCGAAACTGCGGAAAGAACTTTAAAACTGGTCAATTCGTTGGATGCTGCCGACATTGTGTCTATTACTGCCCCGGCGAAATCATCGACCATTGCGGCACAAACGTTGACAGTGGCGCCCGGTACATATTATTTGTATTCCGGCGGTTCGGGAATCGATATCTACGGAATCTCCGTGGAATGGGCCATGAATTGGGACCTGGATGAGCAGGCTCCCGGCGAGTATGCCGACGGCGGCACATATACGATCGGAGATTTCTCCTTCTGCCCCGGCAATAATAAGATGACACTGGGAGAGAACACCGACGTAAAGGACGAAAACGGCAACGCATTTCCCAGAGTGCTTGGTCTGGGAGGAAGCGGAAGCACGGCAAAGAGGTATATCACATTTCAATTAGATTATGCGGCGGCTTTGGATATCTATGCCATGAGCGGCGGAGCGGACGAGAGGACGCTGGTGATTAAAGACGACAGCGGTCAGGAGGTGACACTTCCGGCCATTGCCAAAACCACTACTTTGCCGGCCCAGAGCGTAACCTTGCCCGCCGGAACTTACTACATGTACTCCAGATCCAGCGGAATCAATGTATACCGGATCGACTGCCGGAGAGAGGTGAACTTTGACTTAAACGAGCAGGCATTGGGAGAATACACTGACGCAGCATCCTACACCATCGGAGATTTTGCATTCTATCCCGGCGGCAGTAAGATGACACTGGGAGAAAATGCGGAAGTAAAGGATGATGCAGGAGAAGTATTTCCCCGTGTGCTGGGTTTGGGAGGAAGCGGAAGTGCCAGTAAGAGGTATATTACTTTCACACTGGACTACGCCACCAGCCTGGACATCTATGCCATGAGCGGCGGGGCAGATGAGCGGACGCTGGTAGTGAAAGACGACAGCGGCCAGGAGGTAACCACCCTTCCCGCCATTGCAAAAGCTGCCAGTCTGCCGGCCCAGACGGTGGTTTTGCCGGCAGGCACTTATTATCTGTATTCGAAATCCAGCGGCATTAATGTATATGATATCCGCCGGACTCCGGACAGGCAGGAGGTGTCCTCCTGGGAGGAAGTGGAAGCTCCTGTAATCAATTCCGTTACGGTAAATGAAAACGGTAACTTTGTGGTGAATTTCACCGCCAATATTGATAAATATGCCGGTGCGGAATACGCCATGGTTTCCATGCGCAGCGACGGCTTTGAAATTGCCAATACGAAAGTCACGGGAAAAGAGAACGAGGTAGAGATGATCCCTTATTGGAGCGGGGACTATACCTTTGTTGTCACTGTTGTCAGAACGGGAGAGCAGCAGAAGGACAGCGAACCTTATGTATATGCAAATTATGCCCTGAAATTGGACAAACCTGTATTTCGCGTACTGCGCAGTGAAGGAAACGGCGTGGTGTATGTAGACTGGGTGGATAATCCCCGTGCCCGGGACTACACGGTTCTCTATAAAAAGACCGGCGACGCCGATTACATAACGGCGGCGGAAGGGTTGACGCAGGGATATTACCGGATAAACGGCTTGACGGTAGGCGACGAATATGAGGTCAAAGTGGTGGTGAACTGTGATGAGGTTAATCCCGGCACAGGCCAGAAGTTCAGCAGTGAGTACTCGGAGACAATCACCGTTGCGGGCCAGATGGAACATCAGTGGTATGCGAGTATTGTGGGTTCTTCTATTACGGGAGAAATGAAGGTAACGGAGGCTGACGGCACAGAACATCCTTACAGCTTTACCACAAGGACCCTTCCCAAGTATACCATGGACGAGACAGTGGATGTTACCAATACGGCGGGGACGGTTTCCGTTCCGGCAGACTCCTCCGGTAAGATATCTGACGATGAGGACGGCTTCCGTTATTATTACACTGTTTTGGATCCCAATACAGAGAATTTTAAGATGACGGCTACCTTTACGGTGACGGATATCAGCCAGACGCCGGACAACCAGACAGGATTCGGCATCATCGCCACGGACATTCTGCCCACCAATATGCTGGGGGAAGCAACCATCGTACATAAATATATTAACAGTATGTCCGTGATGTTCTACAGCAACAAGAACAAAAATCCCGGTATGCGTTATGTTACGGGATACAGTTCTTCGGATGCTTCCAACAATGAGTCGGCGGAGAGGGTCAATACCTTTAAGAAGTTTGCGGGGACGGCATCTTTTGCCGTAGGCAATTCCTATACCTTTACTTTGGAGAAGACGGACGATTCGTTTATCGCAACTATGGACGGAGAGACCATTACTTTGGAGGATACGTCGATTCTGTCTGTGCAGGAGGACGGAAGCATTTGCGTCGGCATTATGACGGCCAGAAAGGTAGGGATGGAAATCTCGGATATCCAATTCGAGACTTCACCCAGCAACGGTGTATCCGGTGCAATAAAGGATGACAAGGTGGCTCCTTCCACAAGAGTGTATTCTACAGGAACTACCGGCGGCAAAACTTATGAGTATATCTATGCAACTAATGTGGCAGGTACTTTGCATGTGACAGGGCCTGACACTGCCGCACGTGCAGCGGCCCAGACTGTTGAGATGGAAGCGGATTCCGTGGCCAGAGTGGATGTTCCCGTGAATGAGGGAAGCAATACCATTACGTCCACCTTTATTCCTTCCGACAGTGAAACTCTGACCTCTTATGATCCTATCGTAAAGGAGACGGTAGTAGTCTGCAAACAGTATGGAAGCCTGAAGGATTATTTGTACGTGGCATCGGACGGCTCGGCAGACGGGGACGGAACCAGAGAGAATCCCCTTGATCTGGCCACAGCGGTAAAATATGCCCAGCCCGGACAGATTCTGCTTCTGTTAGACGGTACTTACAAAGGCGCTACCATTGAGAGAAGCGTCTCCGGTACAGCAGATAAATATATCACCATGCGCCCTGAAAATGCAGGAGGCGTATTGTTCGAAGGCAGCGGAATTAACCTGATAGGAAGCTATTGGCATATTTACGGAATGTATGTGAAGAATGCGGCAGGCGTGGGCATCCAGATTTCGGGCAACAATAATATTATTGAGATGTGTACCGTGGAGGGTTCTTCCAGCTCCGGTGTCCAGATCTCCAGAAGCGGCGGCGCTACCAACAGCCAGGGTGTAGAGGACAGGCTGTGGCCTTCCGATAATCTGATCAAGAACTGCGAGTCCTTTAACAACTGTGATGCGGGGCGCAACGATGCGGACGGATTTGCGGCAAAATTGACTTGCGGCGAGGGAAATAAGTTCTACGGCTGTATTTCCCATCATAATATTGATGACGGCTGGGATCTTTACGCTAAGTCTACCTCCGGTATGATCGGCGCCGTTACCATCGAAAACTGTGTAGCTTACAGCAACGGCTGGCTGACCACGGACAATATTACCGATCCTTCCTATAATTTTGGAGAAGGAAACGGATTTAAGCTGGGAGGCGGCTATCTGGAAGGCGGGCATGTGCTGATAAATTCTATTGCATTTAACAATCATGCAAAGGGAATCACCAGCAACAGCTGTCCCGACTGCGAGATTTACAATTGTATTTCCTATGGGAACTCGGCTCAAGGAGGGGATGCTCCCAGCGTGGGCCTGAATGCCAAGGAATCAGCGGCAAAGAAATGGGTGGTGGAAGGCCTGATCTCTGTGTCTGTGAAAGAGAAGACCAAAGTTGCGGACTCTATCCCATGGGCGCTGCAGAGTGATAATAATTACGTTTACAACGGAGAGAAATCCTACAATAAATCCGGTGCGGAAGTGCTTGACTCTTGGTTTGAGAGTGTGGACATGAGTATTATTCCTACCAGAAATCCTGACGGTTCCATTAATATGCACGGCCTTCTTGTTCTGAATGATACGGCGCCGGCAGACAGTGGGGCAAGATTGGTGACAAGCGGCGATCAGGCAACGTCTACCATGCCTGTATTAAAGCCTGTGGATGAGGAACCGACTCCGTCCCCTACACCCACACCCACACCTACACCGGATCCTGTACCCACCCCTACTCCTACACCGGAGCCCACACCGGTTCCTACACCGGAACCCACACCGGTTCCCGACGACGAGGTGAATAACGGGCAGGGCGGGGATAATACTGACGACGACAGCGATGCAGACGAAACACCGGGCAGCGGTTCCTCTGCTTCCCAGGGCAAATCGAAATCCCCTAAGACAGGCGATGATTCCAAAGGCGCTTTTGCAGGAAATGCATTTGTACCGGGAACAGCACCGGGGACGGAAAGTGTGGAGACGACGGAATACAACGGGCAGTTAGCCTGGAATAAGAACGATCTTGGCACTGATACTTCCCTGGGCGGGGGCGCTTGGCTGACGGATACCGAGACAGGCAGTTCCGCTGTGCCGGTTTGGGTTTTTGTACTGATTGCAGGCCTTTTGGCGGTAACAGGGATAGGAGCGGCATTATACTTTGCATACGTTAAGAAGCAAGGCAAAGAGTAGTTTTTAAGAGAAATGTATTGATAGAAAAATAATTATAGAAATGTTTGTCAGCCTGTCGGCCCAAATCCCCTTCAGTACCCGGAATTTGAGCTTGGCAGGCTGGTCTGCGGATTTCGGCACATTTTTTGTAAAAGAAGTTGACAGAAAAAGGAACATGTCATATAATATAAAACTGTGTGACAGTGTTTCTATACGCCTAGCCAAAAGCCCCGGCAAAGCATTTGAAATGATAGAAAACGAGTCCTGTGGGAGCCTGTAATGCAGCCGGACATCTGCGGAGCTGGAAGAAGCCGGACAACTATGGATCTGCTGAAACTGGTCCGATGAAAACAGTAATACGGAGGAAATATCATGAAAACTTTTATGGCAAGTCCTGCTACAATCAACAGAAAATGGTATGTAGTAGATGCTACAGATATGACTCTTGGACGCCTTGCTTCTGAGGTTGCCAAGGTTTTGAGAGGAAAGAATAAGCCTATCTTTACCCCTCACATGGACTGCGGTGATTATGTGATCATAATCAATGCGGAGAAGATCAAAGTTACCGGTAAGAAAATGGATCAGAAGATTTACTATCATCACTCTGACTACGTAGGCGGAATGAAGGAAACTACCCTGCGTGAGAAGATGGCTAAGAAGCCTGGGGAAGTGGTTGAGATGGCTGTTAAGGGCATGCTTCCCAAGGGACCTTTAGGAAGACAGATGTACACCAAGCTTCATGTTTATACGGGAGCTGAGCATCCTCATGCGGCTCAGAAGCCTGAAGTACTGACATTCTAAGGGATAGGAGGAGAAAATAAATCATGGCTAAGACGGAAAGATACTACGGTACAGGTAGAAGAAAGAAATCCATCGCGAGAGTATATTTGGTTCCCGGAAAAGGCGATGTTACTATTAATAAGAGAAGCATGGACGACTATTTCGGGTTGGAGACCCTTAAAGTTATCGTACGCCAGCCCCTGGCAGCTACTGATAATACGGAGAAGTTTGACGTGATCGTCAATGTACATGGCGGCGGATATACCGGCCAGGCAGGCGCTATCAGGCATGGCATTGCAAGAGCACTGCTTCAGGCGGATGCAGATTACAGACCCGTTCTGAAGAAAGCCGGTTTCCTCACAAGAGACCCTCGTATGAAGGAGAGAAAGAAATACGGCCTCAAGGCGGCTCGTCGCGCTCCTCAGTTCAGCAAGCGATAATTCAAGCGAATATTGCAAAAGAGAGACATTCCCCGGAAACAGCGTGTTTCCGGGGTTTTCTTATATTCTGAATTTCCTGTGAGACAGTACAAAATCACACAGAATTTTTACGGTAACTAACACGTAACTGACAAATAAGAAAATCTTTTCCTTGTGTCGTGCGCACGACAAAGTTATGATGCAAAAAACAGGAAAAGAGGTGGTATCAGTGAACCGGACGGAGTATAAAAAACAACACGCAAAAGAGCATTACGACCGGATAAATTTCAAAATACCAATAGGGGAAAAAGAAAGAATACGGGCAGCAGCATCCTCAATCGGGATGTATCTCAAGGATGGATTCATAAATGATGTGACTGGCAGCAGGAGCATCCATTGTGAAAAGACTTCCGAGGTTCGGCGGGTAATTGGAAAGACACATAAAAAATAAAAGATTGTAGAACATAAGAAAATATGATAAAATACGACATGACAACCGTGTTGCAGGGTGGGCTGACCTCTCATTTTTATAGAATGGGGGTGATGCCTATGAAAAATCATTTTGATTTTAAGGACATTATGACCTTTGGTCTGTTCCTTTTGGCGTTGCTTACATTCGTTTTTACGTTTTGTAAGTAGGTCTACATAGAAAAACCACCCCAAAACTTTGACCGAGTGCAAGGGTGGATTTTTCTACTTATCAATTTGGTCAACCCACCTTGTGGGCGGTTGTCTTTTTGTATCTATAATATACCATAAGAGGGCAGAGAGTTCAAGGGTAAAATCGTTTGTGGGATAGTGTGAGGCGATATGAGATAATGTGAGAACATACAACAGGCAGGCTTGAACCTGCCTGTTGTCATATCTTGTTGATTGCGTCGATTAGTTCCTCAATTTCAAAGTGGGTATATACAACCTCCGTCGCACTCTGCCCTTTATGACCGACAATTTTTTTGATGGCCTTATCATCGACACCTGCGACGGTCAGCATTGAAATGCAGGTGTGGCGTGTGGTCGATGTTTAGAACCTCAACCAAAGAAGACCAGTACGAATCATAATAATTACGGTATATGAAATGTCCGCCGTCCGGGGTGCGGAGGAGATATTCACATTTGCTATGTTCATATCAGTATTCAAAAAATAGGAGAACCTTGTCAGCAATCGGAACAACACGGATTCCGGCTGCGGTTTTCGCCTAGACGATATTGAAATAGCGTTCCTCAAGGTTGACATGTTCTTTCTTTAGGTCGAGCAGTTCCGAGATACGGCATCCGGAATATATCAACATGAGGATGTAAATATCTGAAAAAGTAAGGAGGACGAAATCATGTTATACTATTTAGGCAAGGGAACGGAGTTCAAGAAAGAGGAGTGCAAAGAATACAAGACATTAAAAAATGTACTGGCAGCAGCGAAAGACGAGGTTCTCACCGTACGGGATGAAAACGGAGTGGTCGTCGGTGGCTTGACTGACAATGAAGATGGTGAGGACGATTGACGACCTCTATCTCTCCGGACTGTCTGAACACGTTCAGTTTGAACAGTTGTAAAATCCGGAAAAAGTATTACAAAAATCATGATTCTGATGTATAATAAAACAATAGCGGAGCATATGAGACTTTTCCGGTAATAAACAGGTAATAAACAAATGCCTTGAAAATGCCGGAAAATAAGGGTTTGAAACTATCCAAGAGATAGGAAATTGTTTATATGCATCATGAAACCCCTGACGATTTATTTTTCGGGGGATTGTCGTTAGGGTCTGGCTGGGTAGCCGGACCCCATTTAAAATAAACTATATTTCATTTGGGTATGAAATGTGGAATTACTTCAAAAATTGTATATACTGCTCAATCAATTCCTCTAACTCTGCTTTATGTTCCTCGAGATGAGGATACAAACCTGTAACTCCATATCCAATCATATGAAATAACGCAGTAAAGCGATATTCGGCTGCTCCTAATTTGCTGTTTGATTCAAGCTGTTCCTCAATTTTATTCTTGTTTATTGCATCTTCATAAGTGAGGCTGTTACGTATGCTCCTATTGTGGGCCGATATTTTTTCTGTTGTATCAAATATGCCGCTTGGAATAGACCACACTCGTTCCATTGCTACAATTATCTCGTTGCATCTTTCTTCAGCATTTTGTTTGTGGTATATGTATGCTTCCAATCCCCAAAGCCACAAAACAAAATCCCAAATATTGTAATTCACTTTGCCCGGCTTAGGCTCTTCTATATGTGAAAACTCGCATACTTTGATAGCTTCGGCAATATGCCCATAAACATAAAGCCAATAACCCAATTCTGTTAAAGTACCGGCAACCGCTCCACTTGTTAGTTTTGATTTTTTAGATAACTTTTTGCAACGACTTACGACCTTTTTCTCGGAACATATTTCCATAATCTGTTCAAAAATATTGTTTTCCATCCATATACCTCTGTAATGTAAATCCCGATTTTTCGCTGGCTCCATTATACCGCAATCACTTTCCAGAGGAAATAATTTTTGCAAAAAATTTGTTTTTCTGTGATAAACCTAATTTCAACGGTCAGTTTGCGGTGGTCCATCCGTCCTCCTTCCTCGCGGCCTGCCCCGTCAGGCCGCAATACACAATAAGCTGGCTTTTTAAAAAATGCTTCCTTGAACATAACCTTGTTTTATTACCGCAGAAAGGACAATAAATCCACTCTGTTTTCCCGCTCATTTTCTATTTTTCTCCTGTTAAGGCCTTTTCAACAGCTTTCTTTATGACGGTGCTTGAATTTGTTGCCCCCGATACTGCGTCAACATCTATTTTCTGTTCTTCAATGATTCTGTCAACAACAACTTCTGCGCGGCTTCCACGCCCGTTTTTATGCTCCAGAATATCAATGTTTGTAATCACTCCGTTTTGAACCGTTACTTCCACTTTGGCATAAACAAAATCCACGTCATATTCTCCGACATAAACTCCATCGGGAACATTGGAAATATCTAAATTACTGAACGTTGTTTCTTTTACTGACCTTTTATAATCTGCCACGCTTTTCAGATAAACCGCCGTAAAAATCAAAACAATAAGGAAAAGGAGAATGGCTGTAAGTGATAGGATTCTTTTTCGGGATAATTTCATTTCAGACACCTCTCAATCTTTTTTGTTATCCGCTTAGGCAATTCTTTCTTATTTTTTGCATTTGCACACACCACTTTTCCCGCCGGTTTCATGCCTGCGATCTTGAAAAATTCGTCCATACTGCGGATCGCCCCTCTGCTCTGTCCGAATATCCACGAAAAAGGCGCGGGAGTATTGCAGGAAGTCAAAATCATATATTGCTTCCCCCGTAAGCGTGGTTTTGGAAAAGTATTTGTTTCTTCCATAGCCGTTCCCAACAATCGGTCAAATAAGTTTTTGACAGGAGCCGGAACATTCGCCCAATAGACAGGGGCGGCAAGGATAACAAGCTGACTCTTATGTAATAACAGGGCAATTTCCTGTATATCATCTTTCTGGACGCAAATATACGTATCCATGCAAATCCGGCAACCTGTGCAGAAAGAAAGTTCCTTTTCATACAGATTGATTTTCGCTACAGCATACCCCGCCTGTTCAGCTTTATGAACTGCCAAATTCAACATGGCGGCTGTCGTTCCATTTGTATGGGGACTGCCTAAAATGGCAAGCACATTTTTTTCACTCATAATCATCACTCCTTAATGGCAATCGAATGATAAACAAGGGAAAAGCCATATTCCAAAAACTTTTCTTTTGATAAACCCATGGACTTTTTAATATATTCTTCTTTGTTAGCGGCAAGCTGAATGATTCCGGAAAGCATACCCCAAAAATTAAATATGGCAGGCATAATGTCCAAATCACCTCGTAAATCTCCCTTTTCCATGCCGGATAACAAAAAGTTTTTTATCTTTTCATTTATTTCTTCCCCAATTTGATAAGTTTCCTTTTCTTCCGGCAGATAGTCCCCGCTCTCAAAATCAATGTTGATTTTATCCAATACCATTTTGAAATAAAAAGGAAATTCCTCTTGATACTGTACCAGCCCGCGGCAGATAAAGTCATATCTTGCTTTTGTGGTTTCATGCTGTATCAGAGCAGAAGATATATAGTCATAAAGTTTTTTCATACTGTTCAATGCCAAAATGCCGACTATCTCCTCTTTATTTTCAAAATATACATATAATGTTGCCTTGCTGTATCCGGCGGCTTTCGCTATATCGTCCATAGAAGTCGCGGCAATTCCCCTTTCCATAAATAAAGCAGATGCCGCAGACACTATGTTTTCCCGGTGTACACTTCTAGGCTCTTTCTTTCTTCGTCCCATGTATTTCCTCCTTGCAATAATTAAACTCTTAGTTTAATTATATAGATAGTATTTCCTCTTGTCAATTCCTATCTGTATCGGAAATTTTATCATTTTGGTCTACCTCCTGCGGCGGCTTTGAACGGCTACGCGATAAGATGATACGGATCATAAAATCGGAAACCGTAAAATCACCCAATATCAAACAGGGATAGCCATTGGGTATGGCGTGCCAACCCATTTTCGGTTGATTATCCAGGATTACAGGGCGCAAGGTCTCAAAGTGATTTCAGCATAGGGCCTTGCGCCCTGTCTACATACTTGTATTCTTCGAGTAAATGAAATATAATAGAGTGGATTGTCTGAGGTATGAATATAAATGATATGACGCTCAGAGAGGCAAGCGAAAAGGGGTATTTCCACTCGTCAGATAAACTATTATTGTACGGAGAATCGTATTCCCGGTGCTGTAAAGATGGTCGGTGTCTGGCTGTTACCTAAGACAGCGGTTAAGCCATAAGACAGAAGATATAAGAAGCGAGAAGGTAATAAGCAAGAAGGTAATAAGAAATGAGAATTTTAGTGATAGAAGATGACCTGGCCTTAAGTGCAGGACTGTGTTTTGAATTGGACAGTAACGGCTATCTGACGGTGGCAGCATATAACTGCCGGAAAGCCAGACAGCTTTTGCAGGAGGATCCATTTGACCTTGCAATCATGGATGTGAATCTGCCGGATGGCAACGGTTTTGAGCTTTGTCGGGAAGTGAAAGCAATCAAACCGGAACTCCCCGTGATTTTTTTGACAGCAAACGATTTAGAGCAGGATGTGCTGAACGGATTCGATCTGGGTGCAGAGGATTATATTACAAAGCCTTTTAATATGCAGATTTTTTTGCGGCGGGTAGAGGTCGCCATCCGGAGAGGAAGTAAAGTTACTGCGGCCCCTGCGGACGGCTGGACTGACGGATTTCTTCTGCTTGATTTTGGCGCGCTGACTGCCGTACGGGGCGGCGAAAAGCTGTCCATCACGCCCAACGAATATAAGCTGCTGAAAGCACTGACAGAGAATGCCGGTAACATCATTACCAGGCAGCTTTTGCTGGAACGGCTGTGGGATTGTGACGGGAATTTCATTGATGACCATACACTTACTGTGACGATGAACCGGCTTCGGGCGAAGATTGAGAATGACAACCATACTTATATCAAGACCATCCGGGGTATGGGGTATATCTGGACAGGAGGCAAACAATGAAGAAGCACGCAAAAACATTGAAAATTTTGATGGTTTTGGCAGCTGCGTTGCTTTTTTCTTTTCTGTGCTGGTTATTGCGGGAATTTGTTCCCCGTTCCAGTGTTCGTTACAGCCTGTTGGCTGTGGCAGGTGGTATTTTTGTATTAGCCGGTCTGTGGATATGGTTTCAGCAGACACAGATTTTTCACTTTGCAGACGAAATATGTGATACGCTGGATGCCTTGATTTCCGGGAGGCAGCCGGAGGTGGAGCGGCCTTATGAGGATAGCGTAACAGCCAAGGTACAGGGAAAACTCCTGCAATACTATGACATCATGAACGAGGGCAAAGTGCAGAGCCAGCGGGATAAGCAGACCATTCAGGAGCTGGTCAGCGATATTTCCCATCAGGTGAAAACCCCGATTGCCAATATCCAGATGTTTACCGGCATCCTTCAGCAGCATCGGCTGACTGAGGAAAAGCGGGCGGAGTTTCTGGAAACCATGGCCTCACAAATCAATAAATTGGATTTTTTAATGCAGTCTTTGATCAAAATGTCCCGGCTGGAAACAGGAACCTTTGTTCTGCACATAGAAGAAGCACCTCTGGATAAGACCATTGCTCAGGCGATCAGTACCGTATGGGCGAAAGCGGACAAAAAAAATATCCAGTTGTCGGCGGACTGCGCGCCATCGGTTACTGTGCAGCATGACCCTAAGTGGACAGCGGAGGCCCTGGGCAATATCCTGGACAACGGGGTAAAATACACCCCGGAAGGCGGCAGCATTTCTGTGTCTGTTCGCCCGTGGCAATTCTATACGCGAATTGATATTTCCGATACCGGTATTGGCATCCATGAGGAGCATTATCACGATGTTTTTCAGCGTTTTTATCGGGCGCAGGAAACAGCTGCCGAAGAAGGCGTTGGTCTGGGCCTGTATCTTGCCAACGGGATCGTTACGCGGCAGAAAGGTTATATCAGCGTAAAATCAAATTACGGAGAAGGCACAACCTTCTCTGTCTATTTGCTGAGCTGAGCAGATAGCGTAGTGAAAAAGGGAGAGAGGAAGTATGAAACTATGGAAATCGTAACGGTACATAAATTAAAGAAATACTTTGGAAAGGGAGAGGCACAAGTCAAAGCCTTGGACGGTATCGACCTTTCTATCGAGAAAGGCAGGTTTACCGCCATCATCGGTGCATCCGGCTCCGGCAAGACCACTCTGCTGAACATGATCGGTGGGCTGGATACCCCTGATGAGGGGGAAGTAATCGTAGATGGTGTAAATCTGTCCGGTTTGAAGGAAAAAGAGCTGGCTGTGTTTCGCCGCAGCAAAGTAGGCTTTGTGTATCAGAATTTTAATCTGGTACCAACACTGACCGTGAAAGAAAACATTCTGTTCCCCCTAAGTCTGGCCGGCAGTACGCCGGATCAGCGTTTCTATGCGGATGTCATGCAGCAGCTTCGGCTGGAGGACCGGCTGAATGCCTATCCCCACGAGCTTTCCGGCGGCGGGCAGCAGCGGGTAGCTATCGCCAGGGCACTAATGGCTAAGCCAGCCATTATTCTTGCCGATGAACCTACCGGAAACCTGGATGTAAAAAGTGGACAAAATGTGTTGGGACTTTTGAAAATGTCCGTAGAGAGCTATCACCAGACACTCATTATGATCACCCACAACCTCGAGATCTCACAGATGGCTGACCGTGTGCTTCGCATGGAAGACGGCCGCCTGAAGGCGTAAGGAGTTTGCCATGCTTGCAAATAACAATCTAAAAATATGTCACACACTTGCGTGGCGAGATTTCAAATTTCACAAAGCAAAAAATACGCTGCTGACTTTTGCGGTGGTTTTGATTACAGGACTGTATGCCTTCACTTTTCTTCTGGGCAGCTCAGTAGAAAATGCGTTTCTGCTTAATTATGAGTACCGATATGGCTCCACCAGTCACATCCTCTACCATGGATTGACCGCACATCAGGCAGATAAATTAGCGCAGCATCCCAATGTAAAAAGCACGGTTCAGATCAGCGCTTTGGGTCAGCTCTCTGATGAGATGATGGGTGTTCGCAGCGTTAAGCTGGCGGTAACCGACCAGGACTATGCAGAGAGCATCCTCTCTGTTCCTACAACGGGGCGTTTGCCGGAGAAATCGGGAGAAATTGCTCTGGATGAATTTACCATGGACTCTCTGGGGGTTCTTCATGAACTGGGTGCCCCGGTGTCTATTCAGTGGACAGACAGCAAGGGAGGGCAGCACAATACTGATTTTACGCTCTGCGGATGGTGGGCAAGTCCCACAAACTTCACAGAAGCCTGTGCCTGGGTGACAGCGGACTGTGCTGCCGGACTTCTGCCCGGATATCCGGATACGGCATCTGTCACCATGGGGGTCGATCTCTATCAACCCAGGGAATTGGAGCAGCAGGCGCAGCAGATCATGACAGATCAGGGTGTAAATCAGGTTACTTACACTACCAATTTGGCCTATAACGATGCCAGGATGGAAATGGCAGGTAAGCGGGCAACACCGTTCTACATTCCTGCATTGGTTGTGCTTTTGTGCGGTTTTTTGATGATTTACAGTATCATTCATGTGGCCATGGATCAGGATACCCGCTTTTTTGCGGGTCTGAAAACTTTGGGCATGACACCGCGGCAGATCCGATGGGTCCTGTTGGAGAAGGCCGCGCTGCTTTCTCTTTTTGGTCTGCTCCCCGGCTGGCTGACAGGATTTGGTATCCACTATTTGGTTACACCGCGGATCGTGACCGGCATGGAGCAAAACCCGGCAATCTATTTCCTGTCCTGGGAGTCGTTCGCTCTGGCAGCACTCAGTGCCTTTGGAACAGTTTTACTGGCGTATTTTCTGCCTGCTGCCCGGACAGGCGGAATGATGCCAACACGAATGTTGCGGAATTTGGATGAAAGGGCGCCGAAAGGGCGGGGACGCAGCAGCACAGGGAAAGTCAGTATTCTTCGTCTGGCCCTTGGCTCCCTGTGGAGAAATAAAGGGCGTACACTTCTTTCATTGCTGTCTTTACTGCTCTCCCTTCTGTTGCTCTGCTCTACCTGGATTCGTTACACCAGCTACGACGAAGGACTGTACTTAAACGGGATGTCTCCGTGGGACTACACCATCGAGGATGGCTCTGCGGCTTCCACCGTACAGCGGTATAACCCCAATAACCGGGCTATCACACAACAGATCGTCAGCGATCTGCGTGGACGCAGTGAAGTTTTGGAAGTAAGCGTCCTGAAATCTAAGGAAGTGAAGCTGATGGCTTCTGACGAGCTGCGCCAGCGAATCGTGGATTTTTACAATGAACCTTATGATGAAACCATGACCCGCAGAGAAAGTCAGGCTGCCTATCCCGATTGGTGTGCCGGTTTGGACTGCCTGGAACAGACGGGCAGCTATTACGGCATAGTGATTGCGTTGGAGGACGCTTACCTACGGCATGTACTGGATAACTGTCCGGTTACCAGCGGTGATTTTGATGCAGAACAGTTTGCTGATGGACGGTATGTTGTGGCCGCAGGCGCTTATGTGGAGGGCGTGTCCTCGCCTGCCGCCGGAGAAACTGTGGAGCTGGGGGGAGAGCAGCTTGCTGTGCTGGCTTCCGTTATGGGGGATACCTCATTTTTAAGCGGAAGCAACAGTCCGGAGTCCAGCTTTCATCTAACTTATTTTGTACCACTGTCCTTATTTGATCGGCTGTTCCCTGATGAGGGTATCCGTCAGCTGGCAGTCAACATTGACCATGGTGGGCAGGAAGAATTTGAACACTATCTCAGCTCGTACAAGCAGGGCTTGAATCGCGGGATCGGTGTTTGGATGCGCAGCGATTATCAGGAAGCTTTCCAAAACGCCAGGTTGAATGAATGCCTGCCGAAGCTGATCGTCGGGATTGTGTTGATGATCATTGGTCTGCTGAACTTTGCCAATATGTTGGTCACAAAGACGATGGTCCGAAAAAAAGAATTTGCGGTCTATCAGAGCCTTGGTATGACAGGCAGACAGCTGCAATGGCTTTTGCTCACAGAGGGCTTGCTCCATGGGGCTCTTTTGGCAATGATTTTGCTGCCAGTGACCTTCCTTGTGACCTGGTTTGGGATGCCAACAGTTTTTGCACGGCTTAACACTTGGTGTATAACCTATCATTATACGCTGGCGCCCCTGTGGGTAGCCTTGCCTTTCCTGTTGTTCCTGGCAGTGGCAGTACCCCTGATGTGCTGCCGGTTTATTGAGAAAGGAAGCATTACGGAACGTTTGCGGATCATATCGTGAACTTAAAAATTTCCCGATCCTGATGAGTATGCCCGCTGAAGCGGGCGGGAGTTGGCGGCTTCGCTTGCAAAAGCGGAGCTGCCTTTTTTGGCACAGGGGCGCGTAAGGAAATTTAAAAGGTACAAAACTGTACCTTTGTTGTACCTTCCCTGTAACATTGAACTGGTAAAATATAGTCAGAAAAGGGAAAACGGATTCCCGGTTACAAGGAGGAAATATTTATGGAAGCAATTCTGAAGGCTGCCGGCCTTAAAAAATATTACGGTAAGGGTGAAGCTTTGGTTAAGGCATTGGATGGCATAGATCTGGAGATTGAGCGTGGTAAGTTTACTGCAATCATTGGCACTTCCGGGTCCGGAAAATCTACGCTGCTGAATATGCTGGGCGGACTGGATACCCCCAGCGAGGGCAGTATTCAAATCGGAAATACTGAACTGGCAAAGCTGAACAGCGAACAGGCTACCATTTTCCGGCGCAATCATATCGGCTTCATTTTTCAGAATTACAATCTGGTGCCGGTACTCAGTGTCTGGGAAAATATTGTTTTCCCCATCTCTCTGGATGGCCGCAGGCCTGATGAAAAGTTTATTATGGAGGTTGTTCGTCTGCTTGGATTGGAAAAGAAGCTGGATAGTCTGCCTAACAATCTTTCCGGTGGGCAGCAGCAGAGAGTGGCGATTGCCCGTGCGCTGGCCTCTAAGCCTGCTATTATCCTGGCGGACGAACCGACCGGTAATCTGGATTCCAAAACCAGTGACGATGTGATTGGTTTGCTGAAAATGACCAGCAAAGAATTTAACCAGACAATCGTGATGATTACCCATAACCCGGAAATTGCACAGATGGCGGATCGTATTGTCCGAATTGAGGACGGCCGCATCGTGTCTCAATAAGGGAGGGATCCATGATGAATACAGTATTCAAACCAATTCAAACGCTGAATCAGCGTACTTTTAAGAAAAATAAAGGCCGGAACCTGGTGGCGGTCATGGCCATCTTAATGACTACGATCATGTTCACCACCCTCTTTACCCTGGCACAGAGTATGAGCAAAAACATGGTGGAAATGACGTTCCGGCAAACTGGTTATGATGGTCAGGCATCCTTTAAGACCATCACCGCAGAGCAGTTTTCGTTGATCGCGAATCACCCCGATGTTGCAGAAGCCGGAGAAAGCCTTGTTCTTGGTCTTGCACAAAACAAAAAGCTGGGCGGCAGACAGGTTGAGATCCGTTGGAGCAGCGACATCAATGCCAGGCATTCCTTTGCTATGCCTACTACCGGGACAATGCCAACGGCAGCAGATGAGATTGCTCTGGACACACTGATCCTCGATCGTTTGGGTATTCCCCATCAGCTGGGGGAGACTGTAACGCTGGAATGGCGCAAGGATCTTGCAAAGGATGAGGTGACCACCTCCACCTTTACCCTCTGTGGTTTCTGGGAGGGCAACGAATCTGTCTATGCCAG